>NZ_JTHP01000068.1 GCF_000943545.1 Paenibacillus terrae | reverse complement strand
TGAAGTGCCAGCCCCCGAGCGAAGCTACCAATTAACGGGGGATGAAAAATGGATTACAGATGGAGGGGGAAAGGTTGTTCTGGATCGTCTCGGATTATGGAACAAGATGCTCATTATACCTGTCAGCGATCCAGTGATGTGGGCGTTTAATCCTTCCCAGGAAACTTCTCAACCTTACCAGTCTCATTTGATTGTCGAGAACAAAACAACCTTTCAGGCGTTATTAACAGGGCTGCCCACGCTACCTTTTTCCACCCTGATCTTTGGCTCTGGTTGGAAAATAGTTGGTAATCTGGAGATGTTTCGTTTACAGTATCCGGTGCAGGATGTGCAGCATGCTTTTTATTATTTTGGAGACCTGGACTGGGAAGGCATTCGAATTTGGCATGCTTTGCAGGTCAAATATGCGGTGAAGCTGGCACTGGGATTTTATCTAGCTTGTCTGGATCGTAAGGGTGTGCCGGGGAAGCTGAACCAGATACGAAGCGAAGCTGATTTGGCTGCTTGTCGAACGTTCCTGCCAGAAGCAGCAGGTGAGCGGCTGGAAAATATGCTGCGTAATGGTCAGTACATCCCACAGGAAGTGCTCAGCCAGGAACAATTACTTGCGATTGGGAGATTGGGTGTATGAAACAGACGGTAACAGGCATAGATGCCAGTGAAATTATATCCGGGTTTGCAGGACGAATGGGCAAGATAGCCCTCTTTGACCCTTTGTTTGAATTGAGAAGGCAACGAAAAGCAGACCGTAATGGCAAGCAGATAGCTATGATGGAGTTGGGTCTGGTGACACTTCTGTTTTTCTTTGAGAAGAAGCTATTACGCAGTCAAAAAACGAGTACGAGAGATTACATACAATTTTTAAAGGAAGCACTCGCTCCACATTATGAGCTGGAACAACCAGATTTGGAGGATATCGGGCGCAAAATTCTACAGGTGTTCCGTCCAGCGAATGGACGTAAGCGTGAAATGCCATTTTACAATCTGGACTCAGGACAAGAAGAAATCCTGCAAACTTCTATTTTGCGAACGGACAAATACGATGCACAGACGCAGGTTCAATATTACACATTAGATGAAGATGGGTTAGAGTTGGTATTCGCCACCAAAGAATTTTATCTGGAATTTCAACTGTCCATTCATCAGCTATTGTTGCGTAAACAACTGGAAAAGGGTGAATTTCAAGGCGCACTTCGCCAGATTGATGAGATGGAGGTCGATGTAGAGACTCTGCAAGAACGTATTCGCAGAGTGGAGTACGAGATTAAACGTAATATTGTATCCGACGAGACTTTTCAACGTTATCGTTCATTACTTGAGGACATCCATCTGCGATTAAATCGTGAGAATGAGGAGTTCGTGGAGCTGCGGGATTTCGTCCGCGAGACACGAGACCGAATCTATGCAGATCGGGAACAGGCAAGGTTCCAACGCCCCTATGAGCTGATTATCCGTATCTCCGCCAATTTGGAAAAGGTTCATAATGAACATACCCATCTGCTTCAGCAAAGCATAGAACTGGATTCGCAGGCATTACGGGCAGCCAAGGAGTCGCTATATTACACTGGGATCAGCTCTTTCAACTTTGAACAGGACATCACAGGAATAATTATAGGTCATCCGTTGTCTCCAGATGCATTACGGGGTGTAATTTCTCCATTTCTTACCGTAGAACAAAATCCGTTATGGTCGCTCTTGACCGTTTTTAATAAACAGCAGATTCACAGTAAGGACGGGGTCCATACTGATCCAGAAGGGTTTCTGGTAATGGATACTGGGGGAGACGATTCCTTCACTTTACAACGCAAAAAAGTCATCGTATATATGCTCTCGTTACTTTTGGAATGTGCAAAGGTACGTGAAAGTTCCAAATTCACTCTGAGTGATTTTGTGTCCTATGTAAAGCAAACGGGTCGGGAGAATCTGCTTCAGAGCCGGAATTTTTATGATTATTGGATGATGATTCATCAGCGCAGTCCGATCTCTGCACGGCAACGCGAACAGCAAACAGCTGATGAGAGTGACTTGAGTTTATATGAGGCTATGACGGATGCATTGAATGGGTATGAACTAACAGTGTATGAAGCTACAGAACTTCTGCAAGTAACGGATCGGTACGTGATACAAGAGATGATCATTGAATTGGCAGGTGCTTATGATGCAATATCTTGAGGAAGAAGTGATGATAGCTTTTCAAATCTATACGTTGCTGGCCCGGCAGGGTGAGGCGGGTGCAGACAGTCTGCAACAATATGAGACAGATGATAAAGTGCGGGGGTTAGTGGATCAATTTGCAGCAGAGGTGGAATGTACTGTACTGACGGCTGGGAGACAGCTCTATCTGATTCCACTCACGCGACTGTCCCCGTTTCATATGAGTAACGACATGCTGAAAAAAACATATTTGCGTGGAAGTGCTGTTAACGCGGACTTATATCTCATGTATCTGGCTGTGATCGTGTTCATCGGGGGCTTCTATGACAGCTACCAGACGATGGAGCCGACGCGCAATTTCCTGAATATGAATGATTGGTTGACTCTGGTGCAGGAGAGAGTGGATGTATTGCAGGAGCATGGGGATGAACTGTTGGAACGTCTGAGTAAGGAATTCTCCTATAGATGGGTCGACATCATTGAACGCTGGAATGCGATGGACGATATTAAGGAAAATGCCAAACGACAGAGTGGGCAGACGATCAGCCGTATTAGCTTTCTGGACACCGTCAGACGTTTCATGTTGGAGCAGGAGCTGGTAAATCAGGTTGGACCGGACGAGCTTGACCTGACGGAAAAGACGAAGATTATTGTGCAGCGTTACTTTATGGAAGCAGAATACAATCGGGGAATTCTTGAATTTCTGTATTCATTTAAGGAGTCCGCAAAGGAGGAACCCCATGCCAACCATTTCTAAAGTCAGATTCACTAACGTTGTCTATGAAGCCGGGGCCAAGCGGTATACTGATTCGATCTTTCATTTTGATGGCCATAATGGTGCGGTTGTGCTGGAGAATGGAGGCGGCAAGACGGTCTTTATCCAGACGGCGCTTCAGGCTGTAATACCCCATGTTGAGTTGGCTGGACGGAAAATGAAGGATACTCTTGCGCTGGAAAATGGCCCGGCTCATATTGCAATAGAGTGGTTGCTGGCGGAGAAGCCCCGGCGCAGGTATGTTGTAACCTGTATCAGTTTGTTCATGGACACGAATGGAATGAGCTCTTATCGCTATGTTCATGAATATGGAGAAGGTGACGAGCACCGGATTGAACAGATTCCATTCACGAAGACTCAGGGTGATCGAGAACGGGTGAGTGATAAAGGAGAAATTCATGATTATTATATGTCGATGCAGCAGAATTTCCAACTAACCTCCAGGACTTTTTTCGACACCATTGATGAGTATAAAAAACATTTGGAGGAGCAGTACCATATTATCTCCACAGAGTGGGCTGCCATTACCAAGATTAATTCCAATGAAGGCGGGATCGAAGCCTTTTTTGATGAATGTAAGACCACTTCTCAACTCGTTGACCGTCTCCTGATTCCGACCATTGAAAGCTCAATGGAAGGGTACAAGCAAGGGGCTTTTGTTGATCTTTTCCAGGCTCGACAAGATAGCTTTAAACAATATAAGGAACTCAAGGAGAAAATGGATACGAATCGAGATGTCCTTATCCATTTGCAAGAGTATGTGGAAGGCTATACACGATATGACCAGCAGAAGAAGGATTATGACCAGCTACGGCGAGAGTCGAAGGCGGCATGGCAATACCTTGAGGATATGAAGCAAGCGACTCTTGCAGAACTACAGCAGCTTGAAGTGCAGAAAAATGAACTGCAAGGTCAAGACAAACTGCTGGAGAAGCAGACTGACTCGTTGAAGATTGCACAGGCTAAAGAAGCTCTGGAAGCTCTGGAAACCGTGTATTACGAGGTGCAGGACGAATATGAAGCATTGCAGGATCGTACTGCCTCTGAGGAACAGCAGTATTATTCGATCCGGTATGCACAGATACGGGAACGGCAGAGAGAAGCCGCAGTCAGGCTTGAGTATATCCATGATCAGTTGGAGCAACTGGAGCAATCGGTTGATGAGCAGGAGCTTCAGGTACAGTGGGACCGGAATGGTCGGCATCTGCGAGCGTTTTACATGCAGGAGGAACAGAAGCAGAAGGCAATCCTTGAAAACATGGGAGTACAACGGAGGAAATTGGAGCAACAGCGGGATGAATCTGCCACAAGTGAAGATATGGAAAATCAGGCTCGTGAGCAGCTTGGAAAAGAAGAGAGTAGAATCGTAACACAATATGACAGCCATAAAGGTAGAGCCGCAGATATTTCCAGACAAATATTGAGCAACGTGCAGACGCAAACGGTTGAACGCGAGATGCCACTCTGGAAGGAAGAATACACTGTACTACAAAGTGAGATGGTCGTATCTGTACAAGTTTTTCATGAGATGGAGCAAAAGAAAGGACGATTACAGCAGCTACAAGTAGATGGAAGAGCACAGCTTGCCGAGGCTAGAGAAGAGTTGGGTAATGTACAAGCTCAGCTAACAGCATTCGATCAGGAGCATGCACAGATGGTTCAGGAATTATCTGTATTGCATCCTGCTTGGAGCCGGGTGACGTCCCTGCACACTCAGGCAGATTCGATTCGCAATCGTCTGAACAGCGGGATTGGACATAAGGAACGACAGAAGCAGGATCTTTTATATAAGGAAAGGATGGCTTATCGTTATGTAGATGATTATCAGCAACAAAGTGTATTTTTTGCTGATCCGTATGCTGCTGAACTGGTTCACCATTGGAGTAATGAATTCTCCATGCTTCAGCTTGGAGTGCAATATGCTGAACAGAGTGAGCAAGCCAGTGAACATCCACTCTGGGAAGTTACGCTACTAACCACCGTACACGAGAAAGAGAAGCTGCTGAGAAAGCTAAGACAGTCTGCGAGCAAGCTCCAGCATCCGATAAGGGTTTTGTCAACGGAGGATGCGAAGCGAATGCTAGCCATAACCTCGGCGGGAGAGTCGTCGTTGGGAGAAAGCTGGGTTGAACCTGGACTGTGGATGGACATACAGGATTCTGCACAATTTCAAGTATGGAAGCAGGCAGCAGAGGAACGAGCGGAACAAGCCAGGCAGGAACGAGAAGATCAAGAGAATGAGCTTGAGCAATGGCGAGGCGCACTGAAGCAAACAGAACGTTTCTTTGATAAGTATAGGATGGAGAGCATACATGAACTGCGCCAGCTTCTGGAGCAACTTAGTGATCGACGTAATATCCTGCAGAAGCGATTGGAATTATGGGATGGAGAAATGAAACATCTGGACCAGCAAAAGGACGAATTACAGCAAAAGAAAAGGGTACAAGAGCAGCAAAGCGTGGAGCTGGAACGTCGTTTGAGTCTAGGGCATGAATGGGTAGCCATTATTCAAAAGAATGGTGAGTTGGAGCGCGAACTGGTCTTTGTGCGAGAGCAAATGATCCTGAAAAAGAAGCATATGGATACATTCAGGCAGCAAAAAATCAGTCTGGATCTTCAATGCAGAGAGGCTGAAAAACAGATCACAGCTCTCGAAGGCAAGCTCATCCATATGCGAGAGGACGAATTGTATATAGAGGCTCAGGCATATAGCCCGCTGGAAAATTCCTTGGGTCTGCAACGATTAAGGGATGAGCATGAAAATCTGAAGATGAAGCGTCGGCAAATGATGATGTCCCGTACAGAGTTGGAAGGTAAGCAGCAGAGCCTGATACGTGAAAAGAGTCAGGCGGAGCAAGGGATGGCTGTGCTGCGGAAAGAACATTCCAATATTATCATGGAGCTGGACTTACCACCACACGTTGAAAACAGACTGGAAGGTATGTGGAAGAAGTGTGAAGAACTTAGAGAGCAAGTCCACAAAATCAGGGATGAGCTTGAACGTAGGCGCCAGGAGCGTGATCAGCAGGGAGGTGTAGTGAAGGAGTTATTGAGTCGGTATGCGCAAGACCACGGAGATCAATCACCAATATCCTTCCAAGGTTCACTGAGGCAGGTACATGAACGAATCAAGCAAACACAACGGGAACTGAGTCTCCAGCTCCGTGAGGTGGATAAGGTGATGAAGTCCACGGAGGAGCAACAACGCAAATTTGAACAGGTACTGAATCAGTGGAATCAGGTCATTAAGTTGTATCAGCTCGACGATCCTCAATTGAAGAGCGCGCAGCTCACGGAGGAGCAACGCAGCGAGTGGCTCTATCAGGCATACAAGCATAGCGAAGCTACTATTAAGGAACTGGAGCAACGAGCAAAGCAACTGGACCGAGAGAAGACTAGGGTCGAAGATCACAAGCAGCGCTTCCTGGATTTTTGTAACAAATATATTCAAGATCCGAAGCAACGTGAGATGGCTAAGAGTGGAGTACAGAAAAACGATACACTCGAAGAATTAATTGGTTTCGAGTCTTTGCTCAGACAGAGTATCGTGAAGACGAATCAAATTGCAGAGCTACACTTGCAGACAGAGGACCAGAAGCTACAGCAGTTTATTACCCATATCCATATGCACTTAAAACAGATTGTACAGGAGTTGCGTAACCTTCCTAAGAAAACGAGTGTTAGAACAGCGAATGGAAGCAAGGAAATCTACGTATTCAAAATCCCGGAATGGGAAGAAGTAGAAGGTAAACAACGCATTCATGCTCATATTGACTGGATTGTTGAGCAGTTGGATCGTACCCCATATCAGGCTGAACATAACGAGAACTCCGTTGCACGAGTACGTAAAGATTTGGAGAAGTGGCTGGATTCCAAGCAACTATTGCAGAAAGTGCTGAAGCATGAAACCATCCACATTAGTTGCCATAAGGTTACAAATGATCAACAGATCACAAGTGCCAAGTTCTCCTGGGAGACGTCCAACTCCTGGTCTGGTGGAGAGCGATGGAGTAAGAACATGACTCTTTTTCTGGGCTTGCTAAATTATGTAGCCGAGCGTAAACAGCATATCCAGGGGCAGATGAAGCGACACCGGGTAGTCATTCTCGATAATCCATTCGGCAAGGCATCCAGTGACCATGTGCTTAGTCCCGTATTTTATATTGCGGAGCAGCTAGGGTTTCAGATTATTGCTCTGACAGCACATGCAGAGGGCAAATTCCTACAGGATTATTTTCCAGTTATGTATAGCTGTCGGCTCCGTGGAGTCGCTGGCGAGCCTGGCAAGCAAATCATTGATCCCCGCCAAAAGATGGATCAGGCCTATTTTCGCGATCATGCTCCTGAGTCCAAGGTGTATATAGGTGAAGTGAAGCAATTAGAGTTTTTTGAATAAGTATGATGAGCGTCCGCCGTTAGATCATGTGAATGATCTTCTATTCATTGCCTGTACACGGCTGTATTTTTGTGGAAGTAGATTTTATGCACTTTAGGAGATAAATATAAAAGCAAGCGGATATAGGGTACTCTGTATGAGTGCGTGGATTGAAATATGTCCGCTCTATAAAAATTTTGAATCCTCAGAGGAAAGACTCTGGGGATTTCTTAATTTATAGAGGATGAATGAAAGCGTGGTATACATGTTCTTTCTCTCTGTATTAGTCTTTTTCGCTGGTACAAACAATGATTGATTGTATTGGTGAATTGACTGGAAATTTTATCTTTTAGGAGGAATTTGTCAATTGATGTCGAAATGAAGATATATAAGTGAATAAGTCTTTGTACCTTTTTTTATTATCTTATTAGTATAAAAGACTTGGTTCAGGAGGCGTGTTGAATGAAATATATAGCTCACATTCGACAGAAAGACGGATGTATTCAGACAGTGAAAGATCATTTACAGGAAGTGAAAGAGAGTTGTGAGCGTTTTGGTGGGAAAATTGGCGTCCGTCATTTGGCTGGACTGGCGGGTTGGCTACACGATCTGGGGAAAAATACAAACGAATTCAAAAAGTATATTCAAGAAGCTGTGGCTAATCCGGATGCACCTCCACGCAGAGGTTCTGTAGATCATTCAACAGCGGGTGGTAAATTCCTTTTTGACCGTTACCACCATTCCTCTTCCGTTAATGACAAGGTTGCTGCGGAATGGGTCGGAAATTGTATCATTTCCCATCACCAAGGTTTACGGGACTTTATTGATCCTGAGCTGACTTCTCCTTTTTTTAAACGGGTTTCTAAGGACTTGGAAGAATTTGAGCAAACAAAATCCGAATTTTTTGAGCATGTTTCACAACAAGAGCTGGATCAATATTTTTCTGAGGCTAGGAAGGAACTAGAGCATTATTTAGGCCTTATTAAACAGCACAAACTTCCTTCTATTGCTGCTTCCCTTCTTATGAAGTACATATTTAGCTGCCTGATTGACGCGGACCGAACCAATACCCGGCAGTTTGAAGAGGACGAAGAAACGGAACAACCTCTGGATAGTCATTCGTTTTTTAAAAGAAGCTATGATGCTTTGACAAACATGCTGGTGACGCTTGAGCACGAAAGTGATTCTGAAGAGCCAATTAATCGTTTAAGACGTGAGATGTCCCGGCAATGTGACGATTTTGCACTACGTCCATCCGGTATATACACGCTATCCATTCCTACAGGCGGAGGAAAAACACTGGCAAGCTTGCGATATGCGCTTAAACATGCGATGACCTTTAACAAGGATCGAATCATTTACATTGTTCCCTACACAACAATTATTGAGCAAAATGCTGCGGAAATCAGGGGTATCTTGCAGGAAGACGATATGATACTGGAGCATCATTCTAACGTAATTGAGGGAGAAGATGAGCTTGAGAACGAAGATTATGACGTGCATCAGAAAAAAATAAAGTTAGCAAGAGACACATGGGATCGCCCGATTATTTTCACGACTATGGTTCAGTTTCTGAATACCTTCTATGCGAAAGGTACGCGTAATGTACGAAGATTGCATCAGTTGTCGAATTCAGTCATTATTTTTGATGAAGTTCAGTCGGTACCTGTGAAATGTATTTCTTTATTCAACGCAGCACTAAATTTTTTGCACATTATGGGTGATTCCAGTTTGTTGCTTTGTACAGCGACGCAACCCGCCCTTGATTTTGTAAAGCACAAGCTTCATTTTTCCGATCAGGCCGAAATTATTGAAAATATGGATGAGGTGGGCAAAAGTTTCAAACGGGTAGAAGTGGTGAATCGCACAACAACTTTGGGGTGGGGAGCCGAGGAACTGGCCGACTTTGTTCAAGAACAAATGGAAGAAGTCAACAGTTTGCTTGTGATTCTGAATACAAAAATGGCTGTGCGTAAGCTATTTGACCAATTATACCAACGTGAGGGATTGGGAGAAGGTGGCGCAAGATTATTTCATCTGAGCACGAATATGTGTGCGGCCCATCGTAAAGATGTGTTGTCCGAACTAAAACAGGCCCTTGAGGCAAATGAGCGTGTCATCTGTGTTAGTACGCAGCTTATTGAAGCAGGAGTCAATATCAGCTTTGAATGCGTTGTTCGCTCACTATCTGGGCTGGACTCTATTGCGCAGGCAGCAGGTAGATGTAACCGACATGGCAAGGATAAGCTACGGTATGTGTATATCATTAAATCGGCTGACGAGAATCTTTCAAGGTTGCCTGAAATTCAGATTGGCAGGGAACAGACAGAGCGTATATTAAATGAGTTTGAGCAGGACCCGCAACGATTCGACTATGATTTATTATCTGCATCAGCAATGAAAGCCTATTTTGAATATTACTATCACAATATTAAAGAAGAAATGGATTATCCCGTTTCCAAGCTGGAAAAAAATTTGTTCGAATTGTTGAGTGCAAACAAGGACTATTATGGAGCTTATAAGAAAAAGTGGGGTAAAAATCCCGAGATTCTAAGCCGCCCATCTATAGCGACTGCGGAGCAATATTTTGAGGTCATCAGTAACAAGGCTACATCAGTATTGGTACCTTATAATGACGAAGCAAAAGAGTTAATCTTAGCGTTTAATGGTGAACTGGACAGTTGGGAATTGGGTGGGCTACTGCGGAAACTGCAACCCTATGTCGTTAATATCTATGACTATGAGCTAAAAAAGCTGGAGAAAAACGGTGATCTATATCCTTTATTGCATGGTCATGTTCTGGCATTGAGGGAAACGGCTTATTCTAGGCAATTTGGAGTTGGGTCAGAGGGTGAAGGAGAATGGTCGATGGCTATGATCTAAAAGAGAAAACCCGCCAAAGGCGGGCACTCAAATAATCCTGTATAATTTTCAATCCACGCTTCTCAGCGACCCATTGAGTGTAGCACAATATCAGGGACACAATCAATCTGCAAACTAATAGTTGTATTTATTTGGAATATAGTATATGCTGAGAATGTAATTTTTATGATTATAAATAATCCTTTATAAGAAGGGAGGATAAAAATGCGGAATCAAATTGAATTTGAGGTGTTCGGGAGATACGGTCTTTTCACAGACCCATTAACCAAGCTTGGCGGCGAAAAATTTTCATATCAGGTTCCTAGTTATGAAAGCTTAAAGGGGATTGCGGAAAGCATCTACTGGAAGCCCACCCTGATCTGGTATATAGACGAGGTTCGAGTTATGAATGTCATCCAGACGGAATCAAAGGGAATTCGCCCTATTGAATATAGCGGGGGAAATACCTTGGCTTACTATACTTATCTCAAAGACGTTCGTTATCAGGTTCGTGCGTATTTTGAATTCAATCTTCATCGCGAAGACCTCATTTATGACCGCAACGAACATAAGCACCATAATATTGCTAAACGGGCGGTCAAAGCAGGAGGACGCAGAGATATTTTTCTGGGCACGCGTGAATGCCAGGGCTACGTTGAACCCTGCGTTTTCGGCGAAGGAGCGGGGGACTACGATGAGGTTCCTGAAATTGATTTTGGTACGATGGTGCATGGGATCAGCTATCCGGATGAAACCGGTCGTAAAGAACGGGAAACCCGTCTTTGGAGAGCCAAAATGCAACACGGTATAATCAGCTTTATTCGCCCGGAGAAGTGTCCACTGATACGTAAAACAGGTGAGGGGACAGTAAAAACGTTCAGCTCTGCCAACATGCAGGATGTGGACAGTCTGTACGAAGAAATGTTCGTGGATGGGGGAAGCGAATGAACTGGCTGGCGAATTTATATAAAACGTATGAAAATCATACGAATGCTGTCGGGCAATTTGAGAAAAAGAAAAATAACCGTGAATACGCGTTGATCCCCGTATCCCATACGACACAGAGCGCTCACATAGAGGTTAATCTGGACAGGGAGGGTAACTATCTTTCTGCAAAGGTTATCGACAAAAACGAGGGGAGCACCATTATTCCATGTACGGAGGCTTCTGCTAGTCGGACAAGCGCTCCAGTTCCGTATCCACTCTTTGACAAGCTTGTCTATGTGGCAGGCGACTTTGTACAATATTGCGGTGAAGTAAAAGGAACGCCACACACAGATTATATGAAGCAATTGCGTTCCTGGTGCGAATCTCCCTATGGGCACTCGAAGGTAAAGTGCGTTCATGAATATCTGGCCAAAGGAACTCTCATAACAGATCTGATTCGGGACAAAGTTCTCTGGATTGACGCTCAGGGCAAGTTGATTGAAAAATGGACGGCAGCACTAGAAGCGGAGCGTGGGGAAAAGCCTGATATTTTCAAAGTAATCGTCTCCGATCAAAGTGCGGCTTTTATTCGCTTCGCGGTTCAGGTGCCAGGGGAGGTAGAGTCCAGATTATGGCGTGACCCATCTGTTCAGCAATCTTTTATCCAATTTTATGAGATGAGCTTAAAGGAAAAAGACTTATGTTATGTATCGGGTGAACTGTTGCCTTATGCAGACAAACATACTTCGCGTATCCGCAACTCCGCAGATAAATCCAAGCTGATTTCAGCGAATGATTCTGACGGCTTCACCTATCGGGGACGATTTCGTAGCAGCCGCAATGCGGCGACGGTCAGCTACGAAGTATCCCAGAAGGCTCACAATGCCTTGAAGTGGCTGATCGAACGTCAAGGGATTACTGTGGACGGTAGAGTTTTCCTTGTGTGGGGATTAGAAAGTCTGGACATGCCTGATCCGCTCGGTGATACGTTCAGCCTATATCAAGATGAGGATGAAGAGCCGACAGGAGGAGATAGCACTCATAAGGAATTTGCTAATCAAGTGCGCCGCGCCATCGGCGGTTATCGTTATGATGGCGATTATGCCTCCAATGTCATCATTATGGTATTGGATGCGGCGACACCGGGGCGGCTGGCAATGGTATATTACCGTGATCTGAACAAGGAGATGTTTCTGGATCGGTTACAAGCTTGGCACGAAACCTGTTACTGGCAACATCGGTATCGGAAAAGTGCAGATAACAAGAACATTACCTTTATTGGAGCACCTGCAACGAGAGATATTGCCTTTGCTGCCTATGGTCCACGAGCGAATGACAAGATCGTCAAAGGTTTAATTGAACGGATGCTTCCATGCATTATTGACGGACGAAAAATTCCGCTTGATATTGTACGTAGTGCGGTTATTCGTGCCTCGAATCCAGTGGGTCTGGATGAATGGGAGTGGGAGAAGACGCTCGGCATCACCTGTGCATTGGTGAACAAAACATTTGAGAGGGAGGGCTTTGAAGTGGCTTTAAATACCGAAAATAAAGACCGCAGCTATTTGTTTGGCAGGATGTTGGCGATTGCGGATGTGCTGGAAAGAAGGGCACTGGGTCGAGAAGAAAAACGGGCTACAAATGCGGTTCGTTATATGAATGCTTTTGCACAACGGCCTAGTCGAACCTGGATGATTATCCAGTCGAATATTCAACCCTATCAGGCAAGAATGGGAACAGATGCGGGATATTACAATCGCCTGCTGGATGAGGTAGGTGCACAGCTAGAAGCTGAGAATTTTACGGACAAACCATTAAGCGGTCTGTACCTGCTCGGATTTTACAGCCAGCGTAACGATTTGTACACGAGCAAGAAAGATAAGGAAATAGGAACTGATACCGAACAAGACCAGGAAAATAATGAACAGGGAGAGATCATATAAATGAGTGTACTTGACCATAAAATTGATTTTGCCGTTGTACTGTCAGTCCGTAATGCTAACCCGAACGGTGATCCGTTAAATGGCAATCGTCCGCGCCAAAATTATGACGGTTACGGTGAAATTTCCGATGTATGCATTAAACGAAAAATCCGTAATCGTCTACAAGATATAGGGGAATCCATTCTTGTACAATCCGATGAAAGACGTGTGGATACTTACCGCAGCATTAAAGAACGTGTAGACGCTAATGCGGAAGTACAGGAATTTGGTAAGGGCAAAAAGCAAAACAATGAGCTTTACGCCCAAGCAGCCTGCAAATCTTGGATCGATGTACGAAGTTTTGGGCAAGTATTTGCTTTTACCAAAGAGGATGTATCCCTTGGGATTCGTGGACCTGTGTCCATACATACGGCGGTTAGCCTTGCTCCTATTGATATTTCCAGTATGCAGATTACGAAGAGCGTCAATGCAGTAACCCCTAAGGACCCTAATAAAAAAAGCTCTGATACGATGGGGATGAAGCACAGGGTTGATTTTGGTGTCTATGTTTTTTATGGAAGTATAAATACACAATTGGCGGAAAAAACCGGATTTACCTATGAGGATGCGGAGAAAATTCGGGAAGCTTTGAGAACACTGTTTGAAAATGACACCTCTTCCGCACGTCCTGATGGGAGTATGGAAGTTCATCATCTGTACTGGTGGGAGCATCAATCCAAATTAGGACAATATTCTTCGGCTAAAGTCCATCGTTCACTGCAAGTTCTGCTAAAAGAAGGTGTGAGTGAAGCGAGATCTTTTGAGGATTACGTATGTACGCTTCAACCGCTGGAAGGCTTGACGGTTCAAGAGTATGCAGGGCTATAACGAAGAGGATTATTTGCTGCTATCCGGTATTCAGCATTTTAACTTTTGTAGAAGACAATGGGCGTTAATTCACATTGAGCAGCAATGGGAAGAAAACGTGCGGACGATCGAGGGGGATCATTTACACCGAAAAGCGGATCAGCCCATGATTCGTGAAAAAAGAGGAGATAAGCTCATCGTACGCGCATTACCTATACACTCCAGAGAGCTTGGTATTACTGGAATCTGTGACGTCGTAGAGTTTGTACGGGATCCTCATGGGGTTCCGCTGGCAGGGGAGGAGGTTATGTACCTTCCTTTTCCTGTTGAATACAAGCGTGGCAAGTCCAAACGAAATGATTCAGATCATTCCCAGTTAGTCGCACAAGTGATGTGTCTTGAAGAAATGCTCGTGTGTGATATTGCAAAAGGTTACTTTTATTACGATGAGATCAAGCATCGGGTAGAGGTCGTGATCACTCCGTCTGACCGTGAACGGGTGCGAGCAAGTATTCAGGAAATGCGGCATTATTTTGAGCGCAATCACACCCCAAAAGCCAAAGCGGGGCCACATTGCCAAAGCTGCTCGCTTCAACATATCTGTGTGCCGGAAATTTTAAATAAAAGATCTGTTTCCAGTTTCATTGAAAGCAGGATAGCTGAATGAAAAAATTACTGAATACGTTGTTTGTCACCTTGCCGGATACGTACTTGTCACTAGATGGGGAAAATATTGTGATTAAACAAGAAGAGGCCATTCTTGCACGCTACCCTTTGCATAACCTGGAAGCTATATGTACTTTTGGCTATGCAGGGGTAAGTCCGGGTCTGATGGGTGCTTGTGCATCACGCAATATAGATTTAACCTTTATGACGCGAACTGGACGTTTCCTGGCACGTGTGATCGGAGAGAGTCGTGGAAATGTGGTACTCCGAAAAGAACAGTATCGGATTTCCGATGATGACCAAAGAAGTGCTCTTGTAGCCAGAAATATGATTATAGGCAAGATATATAATAATAAATGGATTTTGGAGCGGGCGACAAGGGACTATCCCCTGCGTATCGACGCTGATCGAATGAAAAAGGTGACTGCTTCTTTAACAGGGGCCATGCAGCAAGTCCGTGAAGTGGAGGAGCTGGACATTTTGCGTGGTTTGGAGGGTGCGGCGGCTGTACAGTACAATTCGGTTTTTGATGAGCTGATTTTGCAGCAAAAGAAGGATTTTTACTTCCACGGACGCAATAAACGCCCGCCATTGGATAATGTCAATGCTTTATTATCCTTTGCCTACACACTTCTATCCAACGATATGAAATCTGCACTGGAAGCTGTCGGATTGGATGCTTATGTAGGTTTTCTGCATAGAGATCGTCCTGGGCGAGCTTCATTGGCATTGGATGTGATGGAAGAGCTTCGTGGAGTATATGCCGACCGTTTTGTCCTTACATTGATTAACAAAAAGTTGATTCATGGCAAAGGATTTTACAAAAAAGAAAATGGCGCTGTGATTATGGACGATGATACGAGAAAAATAGTATTGAAGGCATGGCAGGAACGCAAGCAGGAGAAGATTATTCATCCTTATTTGAATGAGAAAATGTCTTGGGGGCTTGTGCCCTATTCACAGGCTTTGCTCTTGGCTAGACATATTCGGGGAGATCTGGACGAGTACCCTCCATTTTTGTGGAAGTAGGTGTGATCTTGTTAATTCTAATTACGTATGATGTAAGCACAGTAGACAGGGAAGGCAGAAAAAGATTGGCCAAGGTTGCAAAAAAGTGTGTAGATCACGGACAAAGGGTACAAAATTCCGTGTTTGAGTGCATTTTGGATTCGACCCAGTTTCGCCGTTTGAAGTATGAATTAGAAGAATTGATAGACAAAAAAGAAGACAGCCTGCGTTTCTACAATTTAGGAGATAACTATAAAAAGAAGGTAGAGCATATGGGTGCAAAAGAAGCTTACGATATGGAAAGCCCGCTGATTCTGTAAGGTGCGAATGTGAAGCTCACATAAAAACCCCGGATCCTTCGCACCTCGAAATTTGTCGAAAAGGATTAGAATCCACTTTCTATAATAGAAGTCAAGGGTGGATTCAAACTTTTTTAGCATCGTTTTTTGCGAAAATGTATGGAATTGATATCATTAGAGTATCAATTGCTGTATTTTCGCTGTCGCACTCTGTATGGAGTGCGTGGATTGAAATCTGTAATTCCTTTACTCGCTGCTGGAGCGCATCCCGTCGCACTCTGTATGGAGTGCGTGGATTGAAATCCCCCTACTACCTATAAAGGAGAGATATACATGGTCGCACTCTGTATGGAGTGCGTGGATTGAAATTTATAAAGGCTCAACAGATTAGCGGAACTTATGTCGAGTCGCACTCTGTATGGAGTGCGTGGATTGAAATCGTTAGACCCTACAGATAGTGGAAAATTACGTTTTGGTCGCACTCTGTATGGAGTGCGTGGATTGAAATATACCATACTTTTGGTGTAAACATTGTCTACCTCCTGTCGCACTCTGTATGGAGTGCGTGGATTGAAATAGTGTTGCCTTTTTTGGAACAGGAATATTGGTGAGTCGCACTCTGTATGGAGTGCGTGGATTGAAATTTCCGATGTATGGCAGACATCTATGATGATTGTCGTCGCACTCTGTATGGAGTATGTGGATTGAAATTGAGCATTACCCTGAGCAGCGTTCCAGGCTGCACGCGTCGCACTCTGTATGGAGTGCGTGGATTGAAATGTTAAGGTCAGTCGAAGCCGTCTTTACGCCAGTCAGTCGCACTCTGTATGGAGTGCGTGGATTGAAATTGTTTCCCGTCTTGATTTGGAGGGGAAAGACCTTTTAGTCGCACTCTGTATGGAGTGCGTGGATTGAAATTACCACAACATCTTTCTTTGCTAATTCCTTTAAAGGTCGCACTCAGTAGGGAGTGTACCTTTCCACCACACACTCCTTCCATTTTAAACAAACTAGAAAACAACGAAAATCCTCTTATCTACTCAAAATATATTTTACAAATACCTTTATGATTCTTGAAAACATAAAGGTATTTGCTAATCAATGTAGAATATATATCGCTGTACTCCAATTCCAGAGAGGGGCAGATGAGGATGAAAAGGCGGGTTGCAGCAAATGGAATCAAGAGAGGCTTTTTAATAACGTTAGCATTATTACTAATGATTGCAGGGTCTTCATTGGGAATGAGTGACGCTTCCGCTGCACTATCTGAGCAGAAGGATAAGCAGGATGCGCCCGCTTTTTCCGAGGTATCCGTTCATGATCCCTCCATCGTCAAAGACGGCGATACTTATTATGTGTTTGGTTCACATATTTCGGCGGCGAAGAGCAAGGATCTTAAAAACTGGACTTCTTTTGCAAACGGTTACACAACTCCGGGAAACACGCTTTTTGGGGATTTATCGAAGAATCTCGCAGGTTCCTTTGCTTGGGCAGGGGAAAATGATTCGGACAGCAAGGGAGGATTCTCGGTCTGGGCGCCGGATGTATTTTGGAATGAGCATTATGTCAATGACGATGGGACAAAAGGGGCTTATATGATTTATTATAGTGCGTCTTCTACCTACATTCGTTCCGCGATCGGTGTTGCTGTTGCACCCCAAATCGAAGGTCCTTATCAATATGTGGATACAATTGTATATACTGGTTTCACGAAGGAGAGTGCCTACGACAAGGACAGCAAAGTGGATAAAAAATGGACCAACACGCCGATCCAACAGTTGGTTGATCAAGGCAAGCTGCAAGGTCCAAGAGCGGGATGGTTCAACGCAGATGGTTCTTACGCAAATAAAATGTTTCCGAATGCGATTGATCCAGCTATCTTTTATGATACGGAAGGGCGTTTATGGATGACATATGGATCATGGTCTGGAGGGATTTTTTTACTAGAGCTGGATAAAGCAACAGGAAAGCCTATCTATCCAGGTCGAGACGGAACGACGAAGGATGGTCGGCTGATTGATCGTTATTTTGGCACCAAAATTGCGGGCGGATATGGGGAATCAGGAGAGGGCCCTTACATTGAATACAATAAAGAGACGGGCTACTACTATTTATTTGTAACCTATGGCGGACTTGCCTTGGATGGTGGATATAACATGAGGTTATTCCGTTCCAAAAATCCGTCAGGACCTTATAAGGATGCCAAGGGACAGAACGCCGTTTTACCTGCCAACACCAAGAATGCCGCTTTTGGCAACAAGCTAATAGGTAACTTTTTGTTCAACAGTAAAATTGGTGATCCAGGCGAAGGAATTGGCTATGGCTACGTATCCTCTGGCCACAACTCTGCTTATACCGATCCTGATAACGGGCAAATGTTTGTTGTCTTTCATACCCGCTTTCCTCAGCAGGGAGAGAAGCATGAATTGCGCATACACCAGATGTTCATGAACCAGGAAGGCTGGCCTGTAGTAGCTCCTTACCGTTATGGTGGTGAGAATCTTACAGAACTGGATGAGGATCAATTCGTTGGAGATTATCAGTATATCAATCATGGCAGTGATACGTCGGCGGCGATCAAGCAAGCGCAGTTTATTCAGCTAAAAGCAGATCACACCGTCACAGGTGAGCTACAAGGAACGTGGCGTAAGGTAGGAGACGCGAGTGTTCAGCTGACGCTGGAAGGCACCGTATATGACGGAGTTTTCATTAGACAATGGGATGACTATACCAAGCAATATGTTATGACATTTACGGTTGTTTCCAAAACAGGGGAAATGGCCTGGGGGAGTCAGTTCGCTCCTTCGACGGATGCAACAGTGGTTGAAAGTGTATATGGTGAGTTGGACCTTGGTGATACAAGTCGGTTAGTAGCCAATGTATCCCTTCCAAAGCAAGGAAGTCGGCAAACCTCGATTACTTGGAAAAGTTCAGACCCGAGCGTCATTTCTGATACAGGCGAGGTTAAACGTCCTGAAATCGGAGAAAAGGCTGTATCAGCCACTCTGACCGCTACGATTTCCAAAGGGGAGAGCAGTAAGAACAAAGCCTTTAACATTACAGTATCTCCTTATGAGATGGCAACGCTGACCGCACAATTTAAATTTGAAAATAATCTTGAGGATAGTGAAGCTGCTTTTGCGAATGGTGAGGTCATCGGTGACCGGATTGATCGCGAAGGAGGAACTGTCACCTACACGGAGGGTACAAGTGGTCAAGCGGTCTTGCTGGATGGAAAATCTGGAATTAAGCTGCCCCAAGGGATTATATCCAGTTCTGCATATTCCGTGTCCCTGTGGGTTCATCCGAGTGAGCTGACGCTGTATACCCCACTTTTTTCGGAGCTATGGATAGTAATCACTGGATTAGCTTGCTGCCCAAAGGTCCCGAGGGAGACAACACGATGCTTTGGTCCGGTAGCTCGCCTTGGTATACCGGCAGCACCGGTATGAAAATCAAAACCAATGAGTGGACACATCTCGCCTTCACTGTAGACAATGGAGTATTATCCATGTACGTGAACGGCAAACCCCAGTTTGCAGGAACAGGATTTCCAGAAGTATTTACATCCAAAGCAGGAACGTTCAGCTTGGGTGTTAACTGGTGGGACCCTGCCTTTAAAGGCGCTATTGATGAGTTAAGTATATTCGCAGGGGCGCTTCCTCCATCTCAGGTGGCAGGGCTGGCCAAGGTGAAATGAACCTAGACTGATAGATATGAGAGGTTGAGAAGAAGCATCTCCAGTGAGAGATTACTGTGTATGCTTCTTCTTTTTGTGCAGCATACTCAGTGCGAATGTGAAGCTCACATGAATTCCCCGGGTCCTTCGCACCTCAGATTTTGTCGAAATTCTGTCGAATGTGAATGATTTGTGAATGCATCATAAAGGGAACATGCTTTTTTTGATGCCTTATGGTCAAAATTACGCTAAAATGAACTGAAACGGGTTTGTTTTGGCCCATTTTCGCTGTCGCACTCCATATGAGTGCGTGGATTGAAATCCGAAAATAAGACTCCAATCAAACGTTTCCCACTTAGTCGCACTCCATATGAGTGCGTGGATTGAAATTACTGTAAGTTCAGCATCGGTATAATCAGTGTCGTGTCTCAAGTATTGACATGAACATATCGTGTGGTGCCTTACGCTACACAGGCTGTCGATTGTGGAACCAATTTTTTCATAATAAACATAGTGATTTATCTTGCCGGGACGAAGTCCAAGCATTAGTAGAGAAATTATAAGAATTATATGAAGAGCTCATTCGAGACTGTACGAAAATACGGTTGGAATGGGCTTTTTATGATTGATGAAAATCTAGTAAATATGAAAATGTAGAATTACGAAGAATAATATGTCTATTATTGTCTTTTGAAGGTATAATATTTCATATTACTGGTACTTTAGGCTTGTATATTCATCTTATAGGATTTGTATGGAACTAGGTTTGAAGTCGTATTTCTTAGTGGGATATTATTTGTTGAAGAAGCAAGGGTAGGAGAACAAATCTACTAAGTCTATGAGCCAGCTCCTAATGCTGCTTAATAATCCCATGTTATTCTCTCACTATGCTTATGCAGAGGCATTTCAAGGGATCACAAGGGTACGAAGAGTTTCTCTGAAAAAATATACAGTTGGGAGATCAACATGTTTGAACACATCAATACTTTAACACTTCGAGTGGTTTTTACCGCTGAGGGCAAAGGAGAATTACCCCTCTACCTGGGTTCTACGTTACGTGGAATTATGGGTCATTGTATCCGGGAATTTGTGTGCACGCGACCTAATGTACAATGTCATAAATGTGAACTGTCGCCAGACTGTGCTTATGCTAAAAACTTTTGCTCACCAGGAAATGAAGCAGGTGCTGTAAATCCTTATGTGATTCACTCGCTTACCAGAGACAAGCTACGATGGGAACCACAGGATGAGTGCCAATTCGATATCACGCTAATTGGTGATGCAACGGAACATGCAGGTCTTTTTATTGATGCGTTACTGGATATGGAAAATAAAGGTTGGGGATCGGCTAGACTACCCTTTCGACTTCAGCAGATCATAGACCCTGAACGTCAGGCTCTGATTTGGAGTTCAAGTAAATTATGGATGAGGAATTGTCTACCACGTCCACTAAGTTGTGAGCAACGTCGTGCCCATACTGCCGTCGTCCGCTTTGATAGCCCGGTTCGCATATTGGTAAGTAAACAATTGCGCAGGCAATTAACTTTTGCGGAGATGATTCATTCTCTTACGCGGAGGATTGCGTTGCTTTCGCACGCCTATACAGGTCACATCCTGCAATGGGATGAGCAGGCGATGTTGAATGAAGCGAACAAAATTAGAACCGTTGCAGCAGATTGGAAACAGGTGGATTTTGAACGTTATTCTATGACCAGAGGGGGAAAACTGCCTCTTCCAGCCATCAAAGGCTGGGCGCAGTACGAGGGGGATTTAACACCTTTTACACCAATTCTTAAAGCTGGCGAACAACTTCATATTGGGAAAAACGCCACGATTGGATTTGGGCACTACCAGGTGAATTATAATTAGGAAGAGGGAAGCTGAAAATGAGTAAGCTAACACAAACAACAGATCAAAAAGATTCAACTGAATCGCATGTATCACCTGTAGAAACAATTCAAGCTATTACAGAAAATTATACTGATCAGGGGAAAGCGATTGTTAGTCAATTAAAGCTCAAAATCCCTAGTCATAATCTAACCACTGGGACTACTCGTGAACTAGTATGGGGCGAATTGTTTAGATCCATGATCCCCAAGAAGTTTTGTATTGACCAGGGTGTGTTTATTATTGATTCATTTGGCAACATTTCGGCGGAAGTAGATTTAGCTATTTTTGATGAACAGTACACCCCGTATATTTTTTGTTTTGGAAATATAAAGTTTATCCCCATTGAGGCAGTTGCTGTAGCAATTCAATGTAAGAGTAAATCTACTAGCGATGCTAGTGACTGGGCGAAGACGATAAAGCCACTGAAAACATCCCTTGACTCTGTCTATCGCATAATAGGTGGCTTGTGTGACAATGGACTCGAGCAATCAACGCAATTCAAGGGGCAGACCTCGACACGTCCAATCCTGATTCTTTGTACATCTGTAGAAGGTGCGAGTATTACTAAAGCTACTTATAAGGAATTTGACATCGTATTAAATGTGGGTGAGAACAATGCCCTACAAAAAACAATGAACAACGAAGATAAAGACTACAGCGAGTGGTATAAAGATTTGAATCATTACGGTCTTGAACGCTATGGGGAAGAGGAGCAGGAAAAGTATAGAAAACTTGTGGATGAGAAAGCGATCAAGCCGATGGGCAAGAAATTATCCTCATTAAAAGTGGGTGAAAAAGTGGCTGACACTGATGAAAAAGTAGAAAACGTTCTTCTGTCTCTAACCTTCCAGCTGAACCAACTACTTATGTTGATCAACAATCCCATCCCGTTTCCACATCAAGCTTATGCGACAATGTTCAACGAAAACTATGCCAAGTACAAAAAAATAGTACAGGAAAAAGAACAAAAGAAGGAACAAAAAAATAAAGAAAAGGGTGAAACGAAACGATGACAGCCTCCACACAAGGACTGCTTGCGATCTATGACATCAGTGGTATTCAGGAATATATTTTTGCCTCCAATCGACTGCGTGAAAATGTTGGGGCATCTCGTATTGTAGGGGAAATCCTGAAAAATGACTTGCCGGAAGTCATGCAAGCTGTTGCTGACCAAACCCAAGCTCAAGTGAAACTCGAATGGTATCAGAGGGTAGGAGAAGGTAAAAGAGAAGCCGAGGAATCTTTTGATATTGCACATAAGGATTCTATATTAGCGGCTGAAATTGTATATATCGGTGGGGGGAGTGCCATTGTTGCATACAGAGATCGGAATTACTTTCAACAGGTGAACGTTGAGTTTGCAAAGCGGATCATTGAGACAACATACACACTTTCTATGGCAGTGGCGCATATCGAGACTAGCTTTGGTAAATCTGATCAGTTCGGTACTGACCGAATGCGACTGGAGGGGGAGTTGGAGCGGGTTAAAGCGGGTATGCTGCGGCAACGTCCGGCGGGTGCTTTTCCCATATCCGAGCAAGAGAGCTTTGGCGGATTACCGGTCACCTCTCATGACAGGAAGAGCGGAGAAGGGATTTCAACAGTCCAGACACTAAAACGTCAGGCGGCGGATGATGAACGTCCAAAAGTGGGTGATGCTAGCAGCCACTTCAATGAAATATTCCCTTTGCCCAAAGAATTGAAAGGTTTGAAGTGGGGTTTTGAAATGAAAGATATGGTTCGCTCAACTGGAGAGGATGGTTATGTAGCCGTTGTACATATTGATGGTAACGGGATGGGGCAGCAGCTTAAGAATAAGATGGAAGTTTTGCAAAATGATAATGTTTCGTATGCACAAGCTGTTGTAGAAATGAGGAAACTTTCGTTGGAGATATCCGAGGGGTACCGTGAGAATTTCTACCGAGTCATCAAACATATTGCATGTGTTGATTCAATCTTAAAGGAAAATATGTTACCCATTCGACCCTTGATTATGGATGGTGACGATTTAACATTTATTTGCCGAGCTGATTTGGCGGTTCCGATGGCGGCGGCTTTTCTACAGGATTTGGAATCAACGAAGCTTAAGTTGGATAAACAAGATAAACGCATTTCGTTGTCTGCCTGTGCTGGAATTGCGATAGTACATAGTCACTTTCCGTTCAGCATTGCCTATGATATTGCCGAAGAATGCTGTAAAGAAGCAAAAAAGAAGAGACACAAAGAGAAGGACTGTCACCGGGAAAGTGATAGCTATTTGGACTTTCATTTGGTTCGGGGAAGCTATGTACAACAGTTGAAGGACATTCGTAACAATCTCACCTTTAAAAAAGATGAACAGTACGGTCGCCCGTATCTCGTGTCGGCTCCAAAATTATCAACAGATCCAATGGCAGCCGATTCATTTAACTTGCTGCATACATGCCTGGAACATATTCAGGGGCATAGCGATCAGGAGGCTATTTGGCCGAGTACGTGGTTGAACAGACTCTATCGTGAGTATCTTGCTAATGGGGAGAAACTGGATATTTTTATCGACGAATTGCGTTCTCGAAATCTGCATCTTAAGCAGCTTTATCAAGCTAAGGAGCAAAATTATGTTGGGCAATTGGACTATGCTGAAGAGAAACTGTCTGACCACCCACATGCGACTATTTTTGATGCACTTGAGTTGATAGATTTGTATAAGTCAGCGGTGTTTAGTTTGGACGGAGTGGGGGAGACTCAATGATACAAGCATGGTTAGAAATTACACTTCATAGTGAATTATGTGCGGCTACAGGTGATAGCATCGCTGGGATGGTGGATACAGATATAGCGACTGAAGCAGGATTGCCTATCATTCCATCCAAGCGAATTAAAGGCTGTCTACGCGCCGTTGGGCAGAATTTGCTCGATTGGGGGATAGCTGGTTCTTCTGAGATGAACGCTCTTTTTGGAACAATTGGGCAACAGCATGGTGGATTACTACAAGTTCACGACGCTCATCTCTACGAAATCCCCGACAAAGATTCAGGAGGTGACGTCGTCCGGATTGAAGATTATGACCGATTTTTAAGTCAGGCTCAAAGTAGGTCCCAACAGGAACAGCAGAATATTCTCAATGAACTAACGGAATTACGTACTCGCACTGCAATGGACCCGATTAGCGGAACAGCACAACCCCATTCATTACGTACAATACGTGTGTTGCATAAGGGGATAGTGCTCAGAAGTCAAGTTATCATTCAAGAAAGTCTTGGTAACGGTAAAGAGAGCGACAAGAAAAATCGGTCGAATAAAACTAAAAACTATGTAAAATTACTAACAGATTGTGTCAATGGCTTACGTGGAATAGGGCTAGGGAATACAAGAGGGCTAGGTGAGGTCAGTTGTCAGCTAATCTGGATCAATGAATCACATGATGAGATGCAACAAGAACAGCAAATAACACCCATTCTTTCCGGTCCTCCAGAGAAAATCACGGAACTGCCGTATACATTGCACCTGGATCAGCCGGTATTAATCCCTGGTCAAGGCGGGCTATATTACAGTAGTGCGAATTGCATTCCAGGCTCGGCTATGTTGGGGGCACTGGCAGGGATGTATATAAACCAGCAGGGGCTGGGTGGAAAAGCCCATACGAATGAAGATTTTGCACGAATCTTTCTGAATGGAGGAGTGCAGTTCGGATATGCTTTTCCAACCGTAGCTGACAGAGTATTCATTCCTTGTCCAGTTAGCTGGCAAGGTGTTAAAAACGAAGAAGCAGCTTACGATAAGGCAAATATAGCGAACTGGAACTCTAGTAATAAAAATTTGAATAATATGGAGTTTAGAGGCATTAACTCCTATGTCTATCTGGATCAACTTTCAGCAGAAGGAAATTCAGGAACTACACAATTACTGAAATACGAACCGGAAAAAGAAGTGCGTATGCATCATGCACGGCCACTTGATCGGTCATATGGACATGCACTGGGTTCTGATCATGGCCCCAATATGGGGCAATTCTATCAGTATGTAGCACTGAAAAAGGATCAATCCTTCTCAGGGACGCTTCGTGGAAATATAGCAGATTTAAATAAACTATTATCATGTATTAAGCAAAACGGTAACCAGCTTCGGCTAGGGCGCTCTCGTACAGCAGAGTATGGGAATGTCACTTTTAAGGCAGATTCTGTAGCTTCACAGCCTAATTTATTGATGTCCGTGAGTGGGCAGCGGAATCCTTTGAATTGTTTTACAATTAGTCTGCTCACTCCACTAATTCTGGCTGATGCAAGTGGGCGCGTGGAGGCGAATCCTGCTTTCTTCCTGGAAGAATTGAAGACAAGGCTTGCTCTTGACATTAAGACTACAGAACTCCAACTGAAATTTGGTACAGTCTCGGGTTACAACTCGAAATGGCGTATGCCCAAATCGCAACGTCCAATGCTGGACGTTGGTTCGGTGTTCACGATCACACTGGAAGATACACTAACGGTAGGGCCTGAACAAATTGAGCAAATACGCTGGGGAGAGTTGACCGAGGAAGGCTGTGGACAAGTTAAGGTAATAGCTGCTCCAACAGCAGCAGAAGCATGGAATGTCACTACTATTTATGCTGATGATCATCAACAAGGTGAAGGTCATTCCATACAAGACGAGCTTCAATCAGATTCTGCGTATGAAAAGCTGGAAAAGCGAATCAGCACGTATGATCGCGATTATGCAAAAGGACGGGAATGTGCTGGAAAAGTGAAAACCGAGGGGCTTGGATTGACCAAGCTTCATCAGCTACGGGACTTATTCCAAAGCTTGACCACTAAAGAAACCTTAGAGAAAGAACTCCAAAAAATGACTGCTAAAGATGTGAAGCCCCAGTATCAGGGAGTCATTGAAAATTTTCAAAAAGGAAATTTGAGTAGCAAAGCCTTTAAAGAGGGGTACTTTAGAACGCTGATATGGAAGGTGAGGGGAGAAAAGAATGAATAAGCAATCAAAGCCTACAGAGCATCTCAAACTGACGGGTAAGATTACCGAGCGATATTGCATCCAATTAACAGGTCGTCTGGGGTCCCCCTTACTTGCAGGCTCAGGTGATGACCGGAATACAGATAGTGACGTCATTGTCGATTATACGGGTCGTCCTTTCGTACCTGGAAGTGCATTAGCGGGCGCATTCCGTCATTTTTTGCAAGAGAATGTACAAGGGGCAGACAACACATCTGTTGATCAGCAGGTTCTTCATTTTCTATTCGGCGGATCTTCAGCAATATCCACTCCAACGGGTCTCACGGATGCTGGACAACAAAGCCGGTTAATTATTCATGATATGTCTCTGGAAGAAGAGTGCGCAGTGATAGGAATTCGTGATGGAGTTAAGCTTGATTCCTATAAGTCAGCAGAAGATGAAGGGAAATACGAAGTAGAAATGGTTGAAGCTGGCGCAGGCTTTATATTGCGATTGGAATGGCTGCGACGAGATACCGACAACCTTCATCTTGGACAACAGTCCGGACATGTAGATATTGCTGCATCAGTGGCCAATCTTTTAATGAAATTAATAGATGGTTTGGTAAGCGGTGATCTTACAATTGGAGCCAAAGGTCGCAGAGGATTTGGTAAATTACAGATTAACCAGGTACATATGCGCCGATTTGATTATACCGACCGAAGGCAAGCAACGAAATGGCTTGTATGGGATTGGCGACATGAGAATGCTTTTGACAAACAAACGGAAATCAAGCATTGGCAACCAGGTAGCAGTAAGCTTCCAGGTTTTGTACGTGTGGGAGAACCTGGCAATTCAAGGTACTGCAAGCTGGTGGTGCCCTTGCAAATTCGTCATACCCTTATGATTCGCAGTTATTTGACAAAAGGCTTTCAGGAAAATGGGGTTCCAGTTTTTGAGCAACTTCGTAAGCGTAGCCAAGCAGGGAATGGACAGGAGAATCCAGCAGTGATTCCTGGAACCAGTTGGATGGGTGCCATCAGAGAACGCCTTAATGTTCTGCTCGAAGAAGTGGGTGTGACAGATGGGCAAATGAGACGAGGGAAGCTGGAGCAATTATTTGGGACTCGTATCGGTGCTGAAAGAAATGACAATGGTAGAACCCATTCCAACTCTCTTATTGCATCACTCATTCGAGTAGAGGAATCCGTCGTAGCGGGTGGGCACCCACTGACCATGACGAGGAACAAAATTGATCGATTCACCGGAGGAACGGTTGAAGGTGCTTTGTTCACGTCTGTACCTTGGGTGGGTGGAGCTACAGAGCTAGTGCTACGTTGGGAAAGAACAAGCTACCTGATTTCAGATGCGGCTATTTGTGGATTACTACTGTGGATTGTACGTGACTTGGAAGAAGGCTTGCTTGCAGTCGGTGGGGAAACAGCAATTGGACGTGGATTATTTTCAAAAGATAGCACTAAACCGATTACCCTGGACGGACAGCCTTTACTAGAATCAGCATATAGCCCTTACTATCTTGCTGCCTTGAAGTGGTGTCAAGCTGAACATATAGAGCAAGGAGCGAATACATGAGTACATTAACCATCATGGAACAAAAAACCTTTGTATCTTACAAGACAGTAGAAGAAAGTAATCTTCTTGAATTGTTACAGCAGTGGTTTGTCATGCCAAGCGATACCTCAGAAACTTATGTATATGGGGTCATGAATGATCAGGTAGCTATAGGTCGGTATTATAATCAACAATTATGGATGGGTCATGCTCAGTCTTGGGACGTTAAGGAGTTAAAATCAATAGAAGATGTGAAGCAATTACGTGAGTTGAGAATTTTCAATGTGGATCAGGAGCTTCGTGCCCTTCGTGTGGGTCAACAATTCCGTTTGCGGTTGCTCCAAGACAATCATAGTCACGCTTCTGCTTCTGACGATCAGCATGATCAAGTAAATCTATCAGATCAGGCCGAGTTATCAGGTGATTTTGAACAGTCAGGCCCACAGACTTGGAGTAGCCTCGACGAGAAACATAAACTTTGGGGTTCGGCGGATGTTTCCAAATCGAAGCTCAACGACATACAAGAACACAAATGGACACCTTTAGTTGCCGCGCGGGGAACCAGGCTGTATTTTCCAGGAGAACTTAAGCAAGGTGCACAAAAAGCAGTTCAGATTCGGAATTACATTGATTTTAATCCGGTTGCTAATGGACTTGGAACCTATACGCCAATTTATCGGTTCATAGATGAACGTTTTGTTGATTTCGTTGATTGTGATTGAGAGGAGAGAAGTGAAATGAAGTCAAATCAGGGAGTAGCTCCAGAAGAGCGATTTATTAATCCCTATAATTTTGTTCCTTTAGAAGCTCAATGTGAGCGACAACCTATAAATGCCTACAAAGAGGGAAAGGAACTTTACTCGGGTTATATAGATTGCTCAATTCATCTGAAAACGCCTATATTCATTCCAAATTCTTCAGGAGAATGTGTCTTAAGTAATATGAAGAGCAAAAATGATGATAAATATGAAAAGAGCTATGATTTCTTTTCTTATGATGATTTAAGCCATTGTAAGCCAGGAGATCGAAAGGAAGTATATAGCGTACCTGTCATTCCTGGTTCAGAGATTCGTGGTGTGGTGAGAAGCGTATTTGAGGCAGCGTTTAATGGGTGTCTATCTACCATAGATACTGGGCGAGTCCTGCACCGGCGTTCAGCGGCAAATGATGTTAAAAAGCCTGGTATATTAAGATATGACACAAATCAAAAAAAATGGTTTGTTTATTCGTGTGATCGAATCATGTTGAACAGGCGGTTTGATAAACTCGGCGATAAACATAAACACGGCAAATTTATGAGCAATGAGGAATATAATGGTTATGATGAAGGTCAAAAAATTTATTTTAAAAAGTCTGATAATAAGTATGACAATAAATATTATATGCCTTATGTAGTTGATGATTTTTTTGTAGGGGAACCCACCCAGGACATGGATAATTTATGGCAGGAGGGATATTTACACAAGGGTGAACCTTTTGGAACGAAAAAGCATCACGAGTCCGTGTTTTATTTTGAAAAAGAGAGTCATAGAAAGTATAACAAGCTAACGGTAGATGAGAAGACAATATACAATTTTGAGGCTGTCCTGAATCTTTATGAGGAAAATAATAATGAAAAAAAAGAGGGTTCACCTCATACCGGATATGCAGCTTATAAAAAGCAAACGTTATCCAAAATAAAGAATAAAGAAGATATCCTTGTGTTCTATTCAGCAGCAAATGGAAATCAAGCTCAATATCTATCACCCTCTATGATCTCACAACAAGTATATTATGCAAAAATCAAAGAAATGCTGACTAAAAATGGTGGTTATGAACCGTGTGAAGATCGTCATTGTGTGTGTCCGGCTTGTGCGCTGTTCGGTATGATCCCTCCAGATGAGCAGAACACAAGGAGCCGTACAGCTAGGCAGGCTCTAGGCTCAAGAGTTAGATTTACAGATGCAACCCTATTGGAGTCGAGTCTGTTGAAAGAAAGAAAAGATTACTATCGCGGGGATATTCGTTTACCAGCGATGGGAGAACCCAAACCTGGGGCCGTGGAGTTTTATACAAAAAAACCGTCGGATTATCAAGAGGGAGCGCTATTTTGGACATATGATTATTTGGTTAAGAAGGAAGGGAAAACAAGGACACCAATAAAAGATTCAGCATTTGGTATTCGCGGACGGAAATTCTATTGGCATAGTGAGAATTGGAAACAGCACAAAGACAAATTACATGGTAAATCGACTGAATTTCTGAAAGAAAATATAAATACAAATATGACTGTCGGCGTTCGCCCTCTTAATCATGAAAAGTGTCCAGCTTTTCAATTTAAGGTGTACTATGAACATCTGACCTGGGATGAATTGAATCAATTAAAGTGGAGCCTTGATTTTAATGATTCGGCTTGTTCACACAAGATTGGGCGAGGTAAACCCTTGGGTTTTGGAAGTATACAGTTAAAAATTGAACAAGTCATGCAACGAACTATTGATTTACAAACAGGAGAATGGTTCATGAAACAATTCCCTGATACATGTCGTGAGGAGTTGCCTGAAAGTGATGCTATGAAAGATTTGAAGCTTATTACAGGCTGGGAGAGCAAACCCACGGCTACAATTTCGTATCCACAAATAAGATTGGAGAGAACGACAGAGCCTAGAGAACAGCAAAATAATGTAAATGAAGAGGCTTCACATAGATGGTTTACTGAGAACGCGAAGCATGATAAGAAAGTTCTACCCACTATACAAGAAGAAATGTCGGCTAATGAAGCATCTAATTGGCTAAAAAAGATAAAGGTAAAATAAAAGACAAAACGTAGTAAAAACGACTATAATACTAGGAGATAGTCAATATATTTCGAGGTGAGAATGTGAAGCTCACATGAAAATCCTGCGAGCTTCGCACCCCAGATTTGTCGAAAACATGTCGATTGAGGTACGCTAAATAGTCGTCGTGT
>NZ_JTHP01000067.1 GCF_000943545.1 Paenibacillus terrae | reverse complement strand
CCACAGGCATCGCGGGCGCTACCGGGGCCACGGGGGCCACAGGCACCGCGGGCGCGACGGGGCCTACCGGGGCCACAGGCACCGCGGGCGCTACCGGGGCCACCGGAGCTACGGGCATCGCCGGGGCTACAGGACCTACCGGGGCCACAGGCACCGCGGGCGCTACTGGGCCTACCGGGGCCACAGGCATCGCAGGGGCTACCGGGCCCACCGGGGCTACGGGTACCGCGGGCGCTAACGGGCCTACCGGAGCCACGGGCACATCTGGAGTCACTGGGCCCACTGGGGCTACAGGTGACACTGGAGTCACAGGGCCTACCGGACCCACCGGGGCCTCTGGGGGTTTAGCCAGCGCACTAAGCCGTACCAATACGGGACCTAATACCATCCTGCTGGGAGGCGCTATCACCTTTGCTATAGCGGGTGCTTCTACGGGAACGTTTATCACTGTCGTCAACAACACTACTTTTGGCCTGACCCAGGCAGGTCTTTACAAAGTAAGTCTGGTGCTCAGCACAGCGACCCTGACCCTGCTGTCTACCATCACTCCCTCATTCACCGGAACAGCTACTCCCAGCCCGGGAAGCTACTCTTTCCCGGCGGTTCTAGCAGGTGGCGAAATCGTCGCATCTCTGCTATTTCGGGTTACGGTACCCGGAAATTTACAATTTCTCGTATCCGGGTTGACCTTATCACTGGCAGGAGGGACCAGCTCAATGATCGTCATCGAATACATTTCCGCCTAGCTCTCTTTTTCAAGCCTGGGTGGTCAACACCTGATCCGATAACGCCCCTCCTTTTTCAGCAGCCTCCAAGGTGGCCTGTGCTTCCACAGGCCGCCCCATTTTTGCCAAACAGATGGACATGTAGTACAATGCATAGCTGCTGCCGACTCCTCGCAAAGTCACATATTTCCATGAATTATCACCCATGCGAGTACATTTTTCGAACTCATAATAAGCCTCCAGCAATAACCCCTGATCCAACAGATACAACGCTTTATAAAAATACAAATCTACATAATCCGGGTACAATTGCAGTACCTTGTCAATTCCCGGCCATATCCCCTTCAGGCTGCCGTGACGAATTAAGGTATCGTATTTTAGCTTGTAAACAAGCGCGGGTGGCAGCTTTCCCTGTTCCAGAAAACCGGTAATCGCCAAATTATTCAGTTCAAAAGCCCGCTCCCATTGCTGCAAACGGCTGTATTCACTTGCCAAATGGTAGTCACACCACGGGTCATATCCTTCCTGTGCCTTTTCCTGTTCCAGCAGCCGGATATTCCGCTTTGACTTTTCCTTCACCTCTACGACCTTCTCTGTATATCCATAATGGTGTACAGTCACGGGTAGCAGCGGAGCTTCTAGGGCGTCCTGTTTTCCCGCCGAAGGTTGCAGTCTTTCATGAATATCACGCACAAACTGATACCCGATGTCATTACGGAACAAACGAATTTGCGAGCAGCTATACACAAAACCATCCATCTCATTCAGTACCTTCAAAGCAGCCGTGTCTGCACGGATCGTCTTTACAAACTCGCGCAGCTGCACACTCTCATTGTGATCCAGTTCTTCATCTCCATCCAGCCATAAAATCCATTGTCCTGTCGCGCGGGCTATTCCCGCATTGCGTGCATTCGCAAAGCTGTCATCCCATTCGTACGAATAAACGGCGGCCCCCATGGAACGACAAATGTCCATTGTCCTATCCGTAGACCCTGTATCCGTAATAATAATCTCATCCACAACATCCCTGGCGCTTTGCAAGCAAGCTGCGATCCGTTCCGCCTCATTTTTTACAATCATGCACAGTGAAATGAACGGCCGGCTCATGCCTTCCCCCCTTGCATCAGACTTTGATTTTCTAATCTATTAGAGCGCTACCCAATTTATGATCATCTCCATACCTTCACTCGTTCAACCTAAATTGCTACATAATGAGCAAGCCATCCTAATAAAATGGAGATCATACCAAGTTTTTTGGGAGGGACAAAGAGCATGGTTACCGTCAGCTTATGCATGATTGTCAAAAATGAAGAAGAAGCACTTCACACCTGCCTCAAATCAGTTCATGATCTGGTGGATGAAATCATTATCGTCGATACCGGCTCTACCGACCGCACCCAAGAGGTAGCCGCATCGTTCAATGCCTGGATATACGATTTTGAATGGTGCGATGATTTTTCCGCAGCCCGTAACTATGCATTTGATCAGGCAACACAGGACTATCAATTTTGGCTGGATGCCGACGACATCCTGGAAGAGCAAGACCGACTGGTATTTCTCGACTGGAAAAAGCAAGCCACCCTCTCGTATGACAGCATTACGATGGATTACGTGCTGTCCGTAGATGAACAAGGGCAGCCGCTGCATAAGCTCAAAAGAAACCGGATTGTGCGCCGAGATCGTAATTTCAGATGGATCGGCTTTGTGCACGAATTCCTGCATGTGACCGGAAGCACCTTTCACAGCAATATGGCAGTGACTCATAAAAAGACACGTGCTTACACCGACCGAAATTTGCACATATACCTCAAGCACCGGGAGCAGGGCACCGTATTTTCTGAACGAGATCACTACTATTTTGGCAATGAACTGTATGACAACGGACGGACGGTAGAAGCCATACAGCAGTACGAACACTATTTAAGTCTGAATCAGGGATGGATGGAGGACCGGATTGCTGCTTGCTTTAAGCTTGCGGATTGTTACGGCCGCCAAGGTCAAAAACAGGAGCAACGTATGGCTCTGCTTCGCACGCTTAATCTTGATACACCACGCGCACAGTTCTGCTGTGCCTTTGGCAATTTGTTGATTGAAGCGGAACAGTATGCTCAAGCCATTTACTGGTTCCGTCAGGCTACACTGATCGAACCACCACAAGATGCGATGGCCCTAACCAATTCGTCCTATTACACCTGGCTCCCGCACTTGCAATTATGCCTGTGTTATGACCGGATTGGTGACATTGATAAAGCAAAATTGCATCACCGTATGTCCCAGCTGCATCATCCTACTCATCCCAGCGTTTTATATAATGAACAGTATTTCTCACAGCTACAACAGGGATGAGGAAGACGGGGACCGGGTATGGCATTCCATGCAGCTGACCATAGCCATGATGCAAATTCGGAGTGAAGGGAGAGATTGAACTTGTCTATGCCCGGTATTCCCGACATCAATCCCCTCATCTCTCTCACGAGAAAAGAAGTTATTCATATGATACTCGCATCCATTGCCATGGAGGAAATGGGCCTGTCCAACATACTTCATGCCGAAGGTGAAAAAATACAACGTTTTGTAAACGACGAGGACGTTTGCCTGCAAGATATCCTGCAGTTGAATCGAAGTGTAGAACGAGTATTGCGAGGGGTGGTGAATAACCAGATTTTGCTCCAGCACAAACTGGAGGACGTATTACTACTCGATGGAGAAAGCAGGTCTAACTGCTACCCTGATCCTGATCACAAAGGTCGGTCTTGCCCGAAAAAGGGTGGTGATCACAATCCATGCCGCAAAAAAGACGATTGGGAACGCTGCGGAGACCCTGATGAATGCGATGAAGAATAAAGGGTTTAGCAGCCATCCGCCAGATGAACCTTACGCCCTCCAGCTTTTCCGAGCTGCAGCCCATCTCAACACAGGTTTAGCCACATTAGCCAAATCCCAAAGCCGAATGGTCTCCTTTTTGTCGGACAAAACAAACGAAAACATCTCCTCTCCCTTGTGGCTGCAATTGAATCATTCTACCCTCCAGCAATTGGAGATATCGCTCCTGATCCAAATGGAAGTCGGAAATCATTGGAACACCCTTATATCCACTTTGCATGATGACATCCGACTCCGGCGGGAATACAGAAGTGTCCTGTCTGAAATTTCTATTTCCATAGATGCCCTGGAGACGGCTGCATCCCTCTTATTCGAACAAATCATCCGCTTGCAATTTCTCCTGTCCGTCGACCCTTCCACCCGCCTGTACAAAGATGAACATCAGGAGTCCCTGAGACTGTACCATCAGATTGAACGCTCCCTTCACCTTTTGGAGCATGGGCAGCACCTGATGCATTGGCTCAAAAAGCAGATCAACTCCTCCCCTTCTTCGGAAAGCTCACAGTTTCCTTCGGAGGTTCAACAAGAGAGGAGAGCCGGCAGTCTGGGCTGGCTGCAATTATTAAAGTTCCAGTGGGATTCAGGCCATGCGGCCTCCACGTTACCACCGGGTCAAATGAATCATTTACCCCAAGCGATCGAGCAATTGAAATCCGTTTACAACATTTATTCAGGCAATCTCGCTGGCTTCGACACCTATGTACAGCAACAAATGTCTGTCACTCCAAAAAGACAGCCTACCTTCGGAAAAGTATGGCTGTCCCCTCTGCTTCCGCATTCCATACATTTTCGATGAGTCACCACGTATGAGGAACACCAAATTTATATTAGTAAGGAGGATTCACATGTCTTTTCCTAATATCCCCAATGTAACACCCACGATTAACCTAACACGGGATGACGCGATTAATCTGTTGCTGTCATCCATTGCCTTTGAGGAATTGGGACTTAGTCACATCATCAATGCCGAGGGTGAAAAAATTCAATATGTGCTCGGCACGATACCTGGGCTGACTAGAGGAACGGCTACCATTGCTGACGTTCTTGCCGTGGACCAAAGTGTCAAAAGTGTGCTGGACACCACCGTGAAAAAAGAGCTGCTGCTGCAAGCAAAGCTCGAAAATGTGCTGGCCGCCCCCACACTGGCCGGTCCCACCGGATCGACCGGTCCCACTGGGCCTGCGGGCGGTCCGATCGGACCGACAGGGGCCACGGGCGCGACAGGAGCCGCAGGTGCCACCGGGGCGACGGGTGCTGCAGGAACTGCGGGTGCAACTGGAGCAGTTGGAGCTACAGGGGCTACCGGAGTTGCTGGCTTAGCCGGAGCCACCGGAGCCACAGGTCTGGTCGGGGCCACAGGCCCTGCGGGTGCGGCGGGGGCAGTAGGACCGGTAGGACCGGCCGGAGGGACTGGATCTATAGGAGTGACGGGAGCCACAGGTACAGGGGTGACGGGAGCTACTGGTGTTGCTGGAGCCACAGGCGTAACCGGAGCCACAGGTATCAATATCACCGCTACGAATGCTTTTGTGGCGAATACAACTGGTGGCCTAATAACCGTATTGCTTGGTGGAACGAACGTGACCTTCCCCGGTCCGCCTCAGACGCTGAGCGGAGGCGTTACCATCAACGGTACTAATGATGTATTGACTCTGGCGAACGCCGGAACCTATTACATCAACTATGAGTTAAACACGACGGTTGGTCTTCTGTTGAGCAGCCGTTTGCTCATTAACGGCGTGCAGGCTCCAGGGTCCGTCCTGTCTCCCGTGATCTCGCTGTCCTCTTATAACAATACTGTTATCGTGAACGTAGCAGCCGCAACAACCATCAGCGTGCAATTTTTCGGGGCCGTAGGTGCTGCCACATTGGTCGGAGGCGGCGCGACAGGCGCATCATTGACCATCATTCGACTTAATTAAGATGCGCCATCATCTGCTGCCAGTTCATCATCTCTCGAATGAGTTACCTATAACCATGCTTGCTCATCTGTATAGACGCTGCGAAAGGCGCTTCCAACTGGAGCGCCTTTCATTTTACAATAAGCTTATCCTCGTCCCCTTCCGTACGTTGGATTACAGTGATACACACGCCGTGAAACTGTTCTAACGGAAAATGTACTTAGGGTATCCATTTCCCATTCCCTCAAAATACTTTCTTCCGGTCTCGTTCCCCCTTCAAAATTTCCACAGACTCGTGGAAACGGAGCGAGTGGATTATTTCGCGTTCACGCAGAAACTTTAGACTATCCTGCAAATCCACATCATCTGTCAAATCAATCAGCCACTGATATGTAGCTCTCGCCTTTTCCTCTGCCGCAATATCCTCATACAAATCCGCGATTGGATCACCCTTGGCTTGAAAATAGGTCGCTGTAAAAGGAACTCCGCCCGCGCTTTGGTAATACAGCGCATGATCATGCGCCGCATAATATTCCCCCAGCCCGGCTGCCTTCATTTGCTCTACACTCGCATCCTTGGTCAGCTTGTAAATCATAGTCGCAATCATTTCGAGGTGCGCAAATTCTTCCGTACCTATATCATTAAGTACGCCGATAACCTTATCCGGAATCGTATACCGCTGATTCAGATACCGCAAAGCTGCCGCCAGTTCGCCATCCGCCCCGCCATACTGCTCCATAAGCAATTTAGCCATGTGAGGATCACATTTGCTGACACGTACAGGATATTGCAGCTTTTTCTCATATACCCACATTTATGTTCCTCCTTTATAAAAGGTTGTACCTACCTATACCTGCCACGGCCAAGGGGATTGGCTCCATTCCCAAGGATACTTGGAATAGGAACGGCCAAAATTTTGCAGAGGTCCGTATAGGAGCTGATACTCATTAGCAATCCCGGTCCTTTCCTGTGTCAGCTTATTGAACTGTTCGATAGCCTGTAAATCATCCGGGTGCGTATTGAGGTACAAATTCAGTTCCACCAATACAAAATCCACCGCCTGGAGCTTCTCCAGCAGCGCATAAAACTGTGCATCACCCGGCTTGGTCTGGGGCGCATAGCCTTGGTATAGGTTTCTGTCGTACTGATTGTAGCCCTCAGTATGGTTTTGCTGTTGATAGGGATTTGAATAGGGGCTTTGATTCTGATTCTGGTTCTGCTGCTGGTTCTCAACCTGATTTCGATTCTGAGACTGATTTTGGGCCTGACCCTGGTTTGGATACTCCATTTTACTCGCCTCCCCCCTGGTTTCTACAAGACTCATAAGGGCTGTAAAACAAAGGCCATAGCGTTCCCTTCCTCAGCGCCTCTTCTGGACTGAATTGAGGCAGACCTGGGGGCTGAAATTGTACAAACAGGTTCGGTGGAAGTACAAAGGTTTTGCACAAAACGGGCGGACACGGATCGAACGGACCGACAAACGGGGCAAACTCACCTTGCTGTGGAAATTTCACGGGCCGGGACCTCCTTTGATTGATCCATCTGCTTTACTATTCAACATATGCGGCATCGCCCAAGTCTCGAACAAAAAATTACAGATAAAAAAAGAACCTTCAAAACCACGATAACGTGGTGCTTAAAGGCTCTTGCTTTTACACTCTATAATAGCTTTCATACCGAAACCGACCCAAACCATATCTACGGATCAGGACTCATCGGTGGAAAGTTCATCTTCGATCACAGGGTCAGTCTTGCGGTGAATCTTCACTCTCATAATACGAAGCCTTGTCGCTTCCTCCACCTCAAAGGTCAGGTTATAAAACTCAATCTTTTTCCCTTTCACCGGGCTGCCTTCCAGTTCTTTAAACAGCCAGCCCCCGATGGAATCCACTTCGTCGTCTTCAATGTTCACCCCGGTCAGATCATTGACATCCTCAATGAGCATACGGCCGTCCACCGAAATGAGATTATCCTTAATCTCCACGCTCGGACGTTCATCCTCAAATTCATCGTAGAGATCCCCGACGATTTCCTCCAATATTTCCTCCGCTGTCAGCAGCCCGGCCGTTCCGCCGTACTCATCGACCACGAGAGTCATCTGAGAATGCTTTTTCTGCATAAGACGCAGCACGTGACTTACTTCCATGGATTCTGGCACATTCAAAATAGGACGCACTACCGAGGCCAGATCCAATTGCTCGCCCTGCTCAGCCAATAGAAGATCGGTAATATGAACAAAGCCGATAATCTGGTCCTTATCCTCAACCGCTACCGGGTAGCGAGAATGCTTGGTATCACTGATGATTTTCAGATTTTCCTTAAACGATAAATTGGTATACAAGCAGTCCATATCTGTACGAGGAAGCATAATTTCACGGGCCAGCAAATCGGAAAAATCAAAAATATTGTCCATCAGCTTGATTTCGTCCTTATCAATAACACCGCTTTTGGCACTCTGATTCATCAAGATACGAATCTCTTCCTCCGAATGCGCCGCTTCTGCTTCACTCGCAGGCTGGATGCCGAACGCCCGCAATAACAAATTCGCCGCGGCATTCAACACCCAGATGACGGGCAGAAATATCTTGTAAAAAAGCAGCAAAGGAGCGGATAAAAACAATGCCACACCTTCGGTTTTCTGGATCGCCAAAGACTTTGGAGCCAGCTCACCCAATACAATATGCAAAAAGGTAATCACGCAAAATCCGACAACAACGGATACCGTTGTAATCAGTGTACCGTCAGTTACACCGAGTTTGTGCATGAGTGGCTCGATCAGGTAGCCGGATATTGCTGGTTCACCAATCCAGCCCAAGCCCAACGAAGCCAGCGTAATGCCTAGTTGGGTGGCGGACAGATAAGCATCCAGCTTCTGGTTCACCTTTAGCGCATAGCCTGCCATGCGATGCCCCTCACTTTGGAGCTGCGTCAATCGGGATTGGCGCATTTTGACCAGCGAAAATTCCGCTGCCACAAATACACCGTTCAGAAAGACGAGCAGCAGTACCAAAAGAAGATTCACCGTTAGCAATCCCCAATGAAACTCGGTATGACCTTCCAATACGAACTCCCCATTTCTATAGTTATCATTTTGCATAATTTGACTTGCAACGCTCCATGGTATGATTGAAAGTCACTAATTGGATTTATGCAAAATGCTCATAGTTGTAATGCTTTTCTGGATTTAAAATCTACTCCCTTGTAATACATATCCGCTACGAGCAGATTCGGTCCGCAGCAGGCAGCGGCATCACAATGACAGTTCACGGTCTGATTCAACGGATGCTCATTCAGCCATTCACCGAAAATATCGTCCAGACCGCGCTCCTGAATATTTCCAAAAGCCGGAATGTCTGCGAAATCCGTCACATATACGCTGCCCGTGAACATATTCACATTTACGCGGTTTCTTCCGTCCGGATCATTACGCACCGTAATATTCGGTTCTTGGCGCAGTCGGCGAAGCAGCTTGCGGTCTTCCTCCCGGTCCGAACAGGCAAAGAACGGCAACGTGCCAAACAGCATCCACATATCCTGATTACGCACATCCAGCAGCTTATGAATGGAGTTGCGCATATCGTCGAGAGAAAGGACAGGCAAGGTAGAGGCAAAATTCGATGCATACATCGGATGAACCTCATGCCGTCGGCAGCCCATTTCATTAATCAACTGATGAATACCATCCAGCTTCGTGTGTGTGCGGTAATTAATCATGGATTCGGCAGAAATGAACATCCCCATTTCGCTCAACCTGCGGGCGTTTTCCACCATTTTCTCATAAAGGCGAACAGCCCCCACGCGTGGAGTCGGACGTCCGGTATTTGCAAAACCCACTTCGTAAAAATCGTCGGCATTCAAATAATTAAACGATATATGCATAACATCCAGATAAGGAAGCATCTTCTCATATTTACGAATATCCAATGTCAGGTTGGAGTTGATTTGCGAGCGAATGCCACGCTCTTTGGCATATTTCAGCAGCGGAACGATCACTTCGTCCACCGTTTTATCGAGCAAAGCGGGTTCTCCGCCTGTCATACTGATCGTCTCCAGATGCTCGACTTCATCCAGTCGTTTCAGCATCAAATCTAACGGAAGGAAGGGAGCCTCCTTCATAACAAGCATGTCGCCCACAGCGCAGTGCTCACAGCGCATATTGCACAGATGCGTCACGGTCATTTCCACACTTGTCAGCAAATGACGGCCATGTGTACGCAGCGAGACAATCGGGTCCCACGGATCATACGCTGGCGATATTTGTGGAAGTATGTTGTTTTGTAGAACTGTCATTATTTTTCACCTTATTTCTGTTATTAACCTCAAAAGACGTATGAATATCATATCATGATGTGTAAAGTAGCTGCATATTTTCTTCCACTTCATCTGCTAATCCACGTGCATTGCTCCAAAAGGGGAAGCTGTAGCACCCAGTGTGTTGGTAATCATCACCGAAAGAGATACGGACAGATCCACATCGTAGGGCGCTTTCAGTTCCTGTCCGTCCCGATCCCTCACAATGCGAATAACGGGCCTTTGCGGGATTTTGGAGTGTATGCGCACCACAACCCCTTCTTCCCCCGTATTGAGCATCACGGAGAGCCCCAGCGGGTATATAGCTACACAATCGCGGAATGCCTCCAGCATCCGTTGCTCATACAACGTGCCCGCACCGGCATACAGCACCTCCATTGCTTCATAGGGCAACAATGGCTGCTTGTATATTCGGCTTGCTGTCATCGCATCGTATGAGTCTGCCAGACCGATCCATTTGGCGTATTCGTGGATTTGGTCCTTCTTCCAGCCGTTCGGATATCCGCTGCCGTCGATACGTTCATGATGCTGTAATGCACAGTGAGCCGACAGCAGGGGAATCCCCGGTTCGTCTTTAAGCAGCTTGTAGCCGTTCACCGTGTGCGTTTTCATGTGCTCGTATTCCTCGTCCGTCAATTTGCCCGGCTTATAGAGCACTTGAGGTGAAATTTTCATTTTACCAATATCGTGCAGTAGTGAACCTATGCCCAGCTCCATGAGCTGGTTGTTATTGTAGCCATTGGATATTCCCAGTACAAGTGAATACAGACATACGTTCAATGAATGATGATACAGATCCTGATCTGCCGCCCCGATATCCATCAGCATAATGATGGCGTCCTGACGGCCTCCGATATCGTCCAGAATGGACTCCATCACCTTATAAAATGACTTGCCAAAGTATTGGTGCTTATGATCTACGGAGTAGGATGACAGGCCCTGAAACTGCTTCTTGATCTCCTGTAGCGCCATCTGCCTCGTCTGTTCATGGATCATTTCGGGAATTACGATATCTTCTGTCACCGCATCCTCAATGTATACATATCCAATTCCGACTTGGCCTAGACGTTCAATCAATCGCGAAGTAAGCTCAACACCTTCCGAGAGCAGCACCATTCCATTTTCATTGTATATTTTTTTGCCCAGCTTCATGCCGGCTCTTAATAATGTAACAGGTACCAGTCGCAACTTAATCCTCTCCCGATTGTTGTGATACCTGAAGCCACCTAGCTGCAAAACACTCTTCCATCGCGCCCGGACGCTTCAACTCCATTTCAATCAAATCCCGCAAAAATTCTGGAAGCATAAATCGGAGTTCCGTTCCGTTCGCAAGCACTTCATAACCTGCTCTGAAAGTGAACATATCCAACGTGCCTACCGTATATTGCTCATCTTCTTCCAATGAACGACCCGCTACACGTATATCCGTCACTTTATCATAAGGAGCGCGAGCCGGGTCATATTGAATCTCCAGACCTTCCACACACATCGTACCAAGCACTTTACCTCTAAAGCCAAATCCCGTTATTTTCTTGTCCGCAAATTCTGGTAGCAAGGACTGCTCCAGCGCCAGCCGGATGTCTCTTCCCCACAGCTTCATGACACAGGCATTAATTGGCGAAGGGCATAAGGAATGCAGCATTCCTTTGCTGATATCACCTTGAGGTAAAGCGCCAAGCAGTTGGCCCGCATTCACAAGAGAAATAGCGGTTCCCGTAAAATGTGACACCGATTGTGCCAACAAATTTCCGAAAGGAGACTCCCGATCATATGCAATCTCCAGCTTCCGATCCGTCACCGCCACCGTACTCTCCATGGCACGCTCTGCCTGTCTCCGATGCAGTACAATGGCAGATGCCACCTTTTCGTCCAGCAGTGTGTGATCTACAGGAACTACGCCGCCTGACGTAACCCGAAACGGTTCATGACTACTGTTGCGGCTTAGTGCCACTTCACCCAGCAGCGTTCCATACTTGCCAGCCCCACATAGAGCTGTGCTCCCGATCCACAGCGGTTCCTCCAGCACATGATGGGTATGGCCTCCAAGAATCACATCAATCTCCGAAAACCGCGATGCCAGTTTCTTATCCGAAGGTAAACCCAAATGCGACATCACAACCAGAACATCGACCTGCTTTCTCAGGGACTGAATTTGCTCGCCCAATACCTCAAACGGATCGAGTGCATCCCATCCCAGCAATTGATAGAACTCGCCGAAAGGAGCCGTCACTCCGAGCAAGCCTACCTTGATCCCTGATTTGTCCAAAATCAGAGATTCCTTCATCCACGAAGTTCTTACCCCCGTGGCACTCTCTATCATATTGCCGCATACAACCGGGCAGTGAATTCCCGCATAGGCCTGTGCAAGAATATCCGGGGTAAAAGTCAGACCCTCGTTGTTACCAATCGTAATCGCATCGTACCCCGTCAAATTGATCACATCCACATTCGCCCCACCCAGCGTTCCTTCCGTTTCGGGGGCCATCCGGTCCATGTGGTCTCCCATATCCAGCACAAGCAGCGCATCTCCTAATGCGGCTCTTCGTTCATTAATCATCGCGGCTATCGAAGGCATACTGTCAAAATGACTATGTATATCATTGGTATGCAAAATGGTTAACGTTTGCTGAGTCGTCATCTCCATAACCGCCCTCCTCTATAGTTTATATATCGACTCTGTTGCTTCTAATGTTTAAGGATACCATGTTATTTCGCATTATGGTACATGTCGGCGGGGGTGAGCTACAACCTACGATTTAGCTACTCTGTTGTCTCAGGATAGAGACCCGGGGAGAAGCAAGGTCACAGTGTCTTCGTATGCCTCTGAGAAGAGACGGGTTCCTGGGACCTATTTTACAGCTAGGAATAATAGTTAATTAGTCGTTGTCATCCCATATAATTCTTGATATATTAGGTTTGCTTCGTATTTTCGACAAATTTACGACAATAAGGAGGTTAAGCGCATGAGAGTTCACGTTACCGATGCCAAGCCAGGAGATCGTCTCAGATCCGATACATACAACGAACACGGTGTACCCGTCATGATTCGGGGTACCAAGCTTCAGCACGACGATATCTCCAAGCTCATCATGCACGGTGTCGATTATATCGACATTGATGCCGGTTCAGCGAGCATTCCGGTTGACTTTGCCCCCGATGTTCCCGCTTCCCCCGAATCCCTTAAACGTGCCGTTCCCCTCATGGAGCAGACTATTCATGGCTTTGAAAGCATGTTTCTCAAAGCTGCCTCAACCGGCAAATTTGATGAATTTCGAGTCGATGAGCTGCTCAGCCCCCTCGTTTCAGAGCTGGCTCATCAAAAAGATGTCGTATCTCTGCTGCTCATCATGGAACGGGGAGATCACTATACGTACAATCATTCTCTCCAAGTGGGTGTACTGTCGTATTACATTGCCACATGGCTTGGATATACAGAAGAAGAAGCCTATACCGCCGGTAAAGCCGGATATTTACACGATATAGGCAAGTCCATGATACCGGATGAGATTTTGAATAAACCTGATAAGCTGACGCCTGAAGAGTTTAAGGAAATGAAAAAACATTCCCTTTACGGCTATGATATCATTCGCAACTCAACAAGTGATGAGATTTCGGCAATCGTCGCCCTGCAGCATCACGAAAGAGAAGATGGAAGCGGATACCCTCATGGACTGTTCAAGAAGGATATTCATCCTTTCGCCAGTATTACGGCAATTGCAGACGTATATAGCGCTATGATCTCCAACCGTGTGTACCAGACGAAACAGGAGCTGCTCACCGTACTGCGCGAGCTGCACAGCATGAGCTTCGGACATCTGAACCCGGAAGCCACTCAAGTCTTCATCCGGCATATGCTTCCGAATTTTATTAACAAGCAGGTCCTTCTGACTTCGGGTCAGACGGGAACGATTATTTTGAACAATCCTGCCGATTATTTCAGACCTTTAGTGAAAATTAATGAAAATGAGTATATAGATTTGTCCAGAGAGCGACATGTATCCATTGATGAAATTTATCTGGAATCCTGATTTGACTGTCCTTGATCCGTAGGTAATTCCGCAAAAATAAAGAAGGCAGGAAAAGTTTCCTCACCTTCTACATTCGTTCATTAAATAAGAGGTGCCTGAATCAATGTTGCGAAATTAAACTGGTGTACATGACCATCATTTAATGTAGTTTGGCCCGTAACAAAATGTACGTGTTTGCCATTTCCGACTGGAATAGCTGGTCCTGTTCTAATCTTTTTCAGATTATGAAAGTGGTTCAGAAAATCAGTATTTGTAAGGTCAATTTCATGGACATGACTTCTTCCAACTCGAATCGCTTGCCCAGTAACACCTGCAAAGCGGTGATTATGTCGGTCTGCGCCTTCTTCAGCCAGTTTGGTACTACCTTCAAATTCATGTACATGCCTCTGTGTCTGTTTAGAAGAGATTGTTTTCTTCTTTACTGCAGGTTTATTCTTCTGCATCCGTTGCCTGCCTCCTTATGTTTTTGTGGCTTACAACATCCTATTAAGCAAACATAGTTAAGTGCTAGGCAATTATCCGCAGTCCTAACAATAAATTTTTTAATTCTACCTCCCCTTATAAACAACCGAATCATAGATCATCCTTATCTGGAATGGATTAAAAGAATGACGTGGTTTCGCAAAACCGGAATGTCGGTAGCCGAACAAAAGGAATATGTTGATCTGAGGGTTCAAGGTGGATTAAGTATTAAGTATGTATTGCAACGGTTAGATCATAAGACAATTCAGAAAACTACCGACATCTATTTAGACATTACGGAAAAAATAGAAGAAGACGAACTTAAAAAGTTCGCCTCCTACACTAACAGGGAATACGAGTCGGCACAAAATCGGCACGATCCGTCTTTAAGATCTTTAGATTATCTCAAAAACCTTGTCTCACCAAGGGTTACGGCGTTTTAACCAATACTGCCTTCCATCTCGAACTTGATCAAACGGTTCATCTCGACCGCGTACTCCATCGGCAGTTCTTTGGTGAACGGCTCGATAAAGCCCATAACGATCATTTGCGTCGCTTCCGCTTCGGTCAGGCCACGGCTCATCAGATAGAACAACTGATCCTCCGATACCTTGGAAACCGTTGCTTCGTGCTCCAGCGTAATGTCGTCGTTCATGATTTCATTATATGGAATTGTATCCGAGGTCGATTGATTATCCAAAATCAACGTATCACACTTGATATTCGATTTTGCCCCTTGAGCCTGACGACCGAATGAAGCCAGTCCGCGATACGTTACTTTACCGCCATGCTTACTGATCGACTTGGATACAATCGTCGATGTCGTATCTGGTGCCAAGTGGATCATTTTCGCCCCTGCATCCTGATGCTGGCCTTTGCCTGCAACTGCAATGGACAAGACCATACCTTTAGCTCCACGGCCTTTCAGCACAACTGCCGGGTATTTCATCGTCAGCTTGGAACCGATGTTACCATCGACCCATTCCATCGTTGCATTTTCTTCTGCAACCGCACGTTTGGTCACCAGGTTAAAGATGTTTGGTGCCCAGTTTTGGATCGTTGTGTAACGAACACGTGCGTTTTTCTTACAAATGATTTCCACCACGGCGCTATGCAGCGAGTTCGTGCTGTAAATCGGAGCCGTACAGCCTTCTACATAATGAACGAAACTGTCTTCGTCAGCAATAATGAGTGTACGCTCGAATTGTCCCATGTTTTCCGAGTTAATACGGAAGTAAGCCTGCAATGGAACTTCACATTTTACACCCTTCGGTACATAGATAAAGCTTCCACCTGACCATACCGCACTGTTCAGTGCTGCAAACTTGTTGTCCGCAGGAGGTACAACTGTCGCAAAATACTCTTTCAGAATTTCAGGATGCTCACGCAGCGCCGTATCGGTGTCCATGAAAATAACGCCCTGATCTTCCAGTTCCTTTTGCATGCTATGGTAAACAACCTCGGATTCATACTGTGCGGATACACCAGCCAGAAACTTTTGCTCCGCCTCAGGAATCCCCAGTTTATCAAAGGTTTCTTTAATTTCCGTAGGAACCTCTTCCCACGTTTTTCCTTGTTTCTCGGAAGGTCTTACATAATACTGGATATCGTCGAAATCCAGCTCACTCATATCTCCGCCCCAGTTTGGCATAGGCATTTTTTCAAACTGCTTTAGTGCTTTCAGACGGAATTCCAGCATCCATTCTGGCTCATCCTTAATTTTGGAGATTTCCTTTACGATTTCCGGAGTGAGACCCTTACCTGTTTGGAAAATGGATTTGTGCTCGTCACGAAAGCCATATTTATACTCTTCCATTTCCGGTGCTTGCTTGGCCATGTTTCTCAAACCTCCTCTATTCTAGTTAAATTATTGCTCTTCATCAATTCCTTTGCGCAGCGCATTCCAGGCCAAAGTCGCACATTTGATACGGGCCGGGAACTTATTGACACCTGACAAAGCTTCCAGTTCTTCATAATCGTCGAATTCGGCGGCTTCACCCTTCATCAGAGAAGAGAAGCGATTCGCCATATCCAGCGCCTGATCAATCGTTTTCCCCTTAACCGCCTCTGTCATCATCGAAGCCGAGGACATACTAATTGAACAGCCTTCCCCTGTAAAACGGGCATCCTCGACAACGCCGTCCTTCGTCTTGAGTTGAAGAGAAATCCGGTCACCACACGTAGGATTGTTCAAATCCACCGTGACCACGTCATCCTCAAAACGTCCGCGATTCCGCGGATTTTTATAATGATCCATAATTACACTTCGGTACAAGTCATCAAGTTGCATCGCCAAAATACTCCTTTGTTTGGATTAAGGCGCTGATCAAAACGTCGACTTCCTCTTCTGTGTTATAGAGGTAAAAGCTGGCTCGCGCCGTTGCACTGGCTTTCAACCAGCGCATCAATGGCTGGCAGCAGTGATGGCCTGCACGTACAGCCACCCCTTTACTATCCAGCACGGTCGCTACATCATGCGGATGTACATCATCCAGATTGAATGTTACAAGCCCTACATGACGTTCAGCAGGACCGTAAATCGTCAAGCCATCCACTTCACGGAGACGTTTGAGAGCATAGTTGGCCAGACGGCTTTCATGCTGTGCAATCGCGTCCAGCCCGATGCTCTCCAGAAAATCAATGGCAGCTCCCAAACCGACAGCTCCGGCAATGATCGGAGTTCCGCCTTCGAATTTCCAAGGCAGCTCCTTCCATGTGGATTCATATAATCCCACATCGTCGATCATTTCCCCGCCGAACTCAATCGGCTCCATGTTTTCCAACAGCGCCTTTTTGCCGTACAATGCCCCGATCCCTGTAGGACCACACATTTTGTGACCAGAAAAGGCATAGAAATCAGCATCTATGTCTTGTACGTCTACTTTCATATGTGGCGTGCTTTGCGCACCATCTACGACGATGATCGCACCTTTGCGATGCGCAATAGCGGCAATCTCTTTGACCGGGTTCACAACACCAAGCACATTGGAGACATGCGCAATCGCTACAATTTTAGTGTTTTCAGTGATAGTATTCTCCACGTCAGCAAGATCAACGCTACCGTCCTCTTGAAGCGGAATATATTTTAAGGTTGCGCCTGTGGCTTTGGCTACCTGTTGCCACGGAATCAGATTACTGTGATGCTCCATCTGTGTGATGACAATCTCATCACCTTCCTGACAGTTGGCTCTACCATAGGAAGAAGCGACCAGATTCAGCGCCGTTGTTGTTCCTCTTGTAAAAATAATTTCCTGACTGCGCTTTGCATTCAGAAAGCGGGCTACCTTCTCCCGCGCACCTTCATAAGCATCCGTAGCGCGACTCCCCAAGGTATGCACACCACGGTGAACGTTCGAATTATCATATTCGTAGTAGTGCTTGATCGCCTCGATGACCGCCAGCGGCTTTTGCGAAGTGGCCGCATTATCCAAATAAACCAGCGGATGACCGTTAATCTCCTGATGTAAAATCGGGAACTGTTCACGGATCAATGCAGTATTCATTGGCCTAACTTCCTTTCAACAAGGCTTTGCAGCTGCTGTTGAAGTCCTTCAAGCGGAATTTCAGAAACGACAGGTGCCAGGAAGCCATAAATAATCAAGCGTTCAGCTTCTGCACGGCTAATTCCGCGGGACATCAAGTAATACACTTGTTCACGATTCACCTGACCGACCGAAGCTGCGTGACCTGCGGTCACATCATCCTCATCAATCAGAAGGATCGGGTTAGCGTCACCACGCGCTTTCGGGCTAAGCATGAGAACACGTTCTGTTTGCTGGCCGTCTGCTTTGGTAGCACCTTTTTCAATTTTCGTAATACCGTTAATAATGGAAGAAGCATTTTCACGCATAACTGCGCGTGTAATCATCTGGCTGGCTGAACTTTTGCCAAAATGCTGTGCTTGTGTCGTATAGTTCAGCTTTTGCGAACCGGAGCCTACAGCAATAATCTTGGCATCCGAGTTGGAACCATTGCCTTTCAACACGGACATCGTATTGCTCGCTGTATTGCCGTAGTTCATTTCTCCGACAATCCATTCAATAGCTGCGTCATTACCCAACGTAGCACGGCGGATGGAAATATCCGTTACTTGCTCTCCTAGCTGATGCACCGTTGCATAGCGCACCTTGGCTCCTGCATTCGCTACCACTTCTACTGCGCCATTATGAATGACAGGTGCAGCCAAATCCGCAGATACATAGTTGTCTACGTACGTTACGGAGCTATTGCTTTCTGCAATGAGCAGTACGTGAGGTGCAAAGGTTGCTGTCGCATCGTCTGTCAGGAAAACAGCCTGAAGCGGAACATTTAACTCCACATTCTTCGGCACATAAGCGAATACTCCACCGTTCCAGATCGCTGCGTGCAGCGCGGACAATGAATTTTCATCCGTCTTAATGACCGTATTCAGATGAGCTTTAACTAAATCACCATGCTCCTTAACCGCCGTTTGCAGATCCGTGAAAATAACGCCTTGCGCTGCCAATTCCTCGCTCAGCTTCACATATACCGCGCCGGAGTTGCGCTGGATAATCAGACCGCCCTCCTGCTGATCTTTTACCAGATCGGCAATCGCTGCGGGAACCTGCCCCACCGATGCAATTGCCTCGCTGTTTTTATCTTGACCGTAATCGTTGAGATTCCAACGTTCGATTTTGGTTTTTTCAAATACCGGAAGCTCCAGTTTGCCTGCAAGCTCAAGTGCTTTTTGTCTGTCTGCGGTCAGCCATGACGGCTCGCCGTTACGTTCGGACAGAACACGCAGTTGCTCGGAATCTACCGGAAGGATTGTTTGTGTACTCATTAGTTTTCCTCCTCGCTTCCGGCTTACGCCTCTTGTCCTACAGTTTCATCAACGATGCCCAGTTCTTCCTTGATCCAGTCGTAACCGTCCGCTTCCAGACGCTCAGCCAGCTCAGGTCCACCGGATTTAACGATGCGTCCTTGCATCATAACATGTACGAAATCTGGCTTAACGTAATTCAACAGACGCTGGTAGTGAGTAATGATGAGAAAACCGCGCTCTTCGGAACGCATAGCATTGACACCACTAGCCACGATTCTCAAAGCGTCAATATCCAGACCGGAGTCGATTTCGTCAAGAATGACGATTTTCGGATCGATCATCATCATTTGCAAAATTTCATTCCGTTTTTTCTCACCACCGGAGAAACCTTCATTCAGGTAACGGTGAGCAAACTCAGGATTCATTTCAAGTTCCTTCATTTTGCTTTCCATTTGGCGGATAAATTTAATCAAGGAAATTTCCTGTCCTTCTTCACGGCGTGCGTTAATTGCACTACGCAAAAAGTCGGAGTTGGTTACCCCTGCAATTTCACTCGGATATTGCATTGCCAGGAACAATCCTGCACGTGCGCGCTCATCCACTTCCATGTCGAGTACGTCTTCTCCATCCAAAGTTACTTTGCCATCTGTGACTTCATATTTGGGATGCCCCATCAAAGCAGAAGCCAATGTACTTTTACCCGTTCCGTTAGGACCCATGATGGCATGGATTTCTCCGCCCTTCATTTCGAGGTTGATGCCTTTCAGAATTTCCTTGCCTTCAATGGTCGCTTTGAGACCTTCAATCTTAAAGTTTGTAGCCATATTCGGAATACCCTCCAAAATTTGTAGTGTGGTGTCGAAATCAGAAAGTATATTTAAACAGGGGAGCCCCCTGATTTCAAGCAAACGAAATATTTAAAAATTTATTTATAATCATTCTAAACTGATTCTCAATGATTCTCAAGTTATTTTATAATAAATATCTTTAAGGGCGCAACCAACAGACACACGTTAAACGACTTTCTTCATAAAATATTCATACTAACTCAGCTCACAAATGGCAAAATAGCATACGGACCTGACTAAATTATGAAGTGTGTTCAAAAACCAACATTATGAACAATGAAGAAGAAAGGTGAAACTTTAGCGTGATTGTCTGCTTCCTATTATATTATAGCGTAATTCTTTACCATAACCGTATATCCAATCCTGATCTATGAAAAAGCATTAAAATGCTGTAAATTGTCTTTTTCAGCCATAAAAACGCTACCGACAGCGTGATGTCAGTAGCGTTTTTACATGTGTAGCGCTTATTTCAGAACAAAGACCCTTCTATATGGAATGGAATTAAACTTCCAGAATCAAGCCTCCAGCATCATTTTTCCGGTTAACCCAGATAAGAGCGAAGCATCCACATATGTTTCTCCAGATCCGCTTTATAACCAATCAGCAAATCTGCGGTTGGCTGATCAGATGCGCTTTCAGCCAATTCAATTCCTTCCTGAAATTCCTCGCAGACAGTGGCAAAGTCCTCAATCAGCGTTTGCACCATTTTCGGCGCATCCTCATTGCCACTTGCCTCATGAATTGAGGACAGCTCCAGATATTCTTTTAACGTTGCGGAAGGAGACCCTTTCAGCGCCAACATACGTTCGGCGATCTCGTCCATTTTTAGCGTAATTTCATTATATAGTTCTTCAAATTTAACATGGAGTGTGAAAAAGTTGGAGCCTTTCACATACCAGTGATAGTTATGAATCTTCACATATAGTACATTCAGGTTAGCGACCTGGCGGTTTAACAATTCTTCCACCGATTTCGTTTGCGTATTTTTCGAGTTGCTTGTTGTTTTAGCCATAATAAATCCCTTCCTTTTTCATCAAATTGATCATTCAGGAACGTTTACGTATTCATCCACCGTCCTTCTGACGGGAAGACGCCAGCGGGCACGGTATTTCGCCTGCCGGACGTCTGTTTATTATTTACCCTTCTCATATGAAGACGAAACAAAATCTAACATTCCTTCCCCCTATTCCGCCTCCCCACAAAAAAAATGTACAAAACTCAAACGATTTTCGTTATACTTGGCTCTATCCAAGCGAAATGGTTGGTTTAATCTTGTAGTATTTCTCATCATTGATGTATGCACAATTTATGGAGGTGACTTCGTTGTCCCAATATCATGCTTTAACGACAGAAGAAGCAACTGAATTTGTGAAGAATATCCCCGGATTTTTTAGTCAGGATGCTCGTCTGGAATGCCGCGAAATCGGTGATGGCAACCTGAATCTGGTTTTTCATATTACGGATTCTGAATCTGACAAGAGTATCATTGCCAAACAGGCGCTTCCCTATGTGAAAATCGTAGGTGAATCCTGGCCGCTGTCACTGGATCGTGCCCGTATTGAACGCGAGGCGCTTCAGAAGGAGCACCACATTTGCCCTGAGCTGGTTCCTGCGGTGCTCGGCTATGACGATGAACTCGCCTTGACTGTGATGGAGGATCTAAGCTCGTACACAATCATGCGCAAAGGATTAATCGAAGGAAACACATATCCGTATTTTGCTGACCATATTGGAGAGTTTCTGGCGCGTACGCTCTTTTTCACCTCGGATCTGGGCATGAATCAGCAGGACAAAAAAGAGCTGGTCAAGCGCTTTATCAACCCGGATCTTTGTAAAATCACCGAGGATCTTATTTTGGACGAGCCTTATCGGTTTTCAGACAATAACAACTACGGTTCCTATATCGAAGACGAAGCAGAGGCGCTTCGTACAGATCAGGCCATTCATCTGGAAGTAGCTTTGCTGCGCGAGAAGTTTCTGACACGGACAGAAGCGCTTCTGCACGGCGATCTTCATACAGGCAGTATTTTTGTAACAGCGGAGTCCACTAAAGTCATTGATCCCGAGTTTGCCTACTACGGACCGATGGGCTTTGATATCGGAGCGGTGATTGCCAATCTGCTGTTGAACTATGCAGCACAACCTGGATGGACTTCTGGCGAGACAGCTGTACAGGAACGCCGTGACTGGCTTTTAGAGACTGCCATTCAGGTATGGGAGCAGTTTGAGAGCGGGTTCCGCAAACTGTGGGACCAGCATGTTACTGACCACATGGCCCGCACGCCGGGATATCAGGACTTGTACCTCCAGAAAGTGTTGCAAGATACGATTGGCTTTGCAGGCTGCAAGGTCATCCGCCGGATCATCAGCTTGTCGCATGTGGCCGATATAGACACGATTGCCGATCCTGCGATCAAGGAAGCAGCGGAAAGACTGGCGTTATCTATAGGAAAAACCTTGGTTCTCCGCAATCGCGAGATGCATTCGATCCGTGAATTGGGAGACATTATTCAGACAGCAACGGCTGCCCAAACTAAAGGAGCTTAATGGATATGAGTGAAAATAAAGAATCTGCGACTAAAGCTTCCAATGAAGCAATCGTGCCTGGTCAGGCTCTCTCGTCGCTGGTGTGGAAAGGTGACCACTTGTCCATGCTGGACCAGCGCCTGCTGCCCGAATCCATCGTGATGCTGGATTTGTTCACAGCCGAGGAAGTGTGGGATGGCATCCATGCCATGAAGGTACGCGGTGCGCCAGCCATCGGAATGGCTGCGGCCTACGGCGTCGTGCTGGGTGCTTCCGCTTACGGCGGAACCGATGCTGCTGGATGGCTGGAGCATGTACACAGCGTTTGCGGGCATTTGGCTACATCACGACCGACCGCAGTGAACCTGTTTTGGGCGCTGGACCGCATGAAGAAGCGGGCCAAAGAACTAACCGCCGAAGCGACCGAAGGACGGGTCGAGGATTGGAATGCCGGATTGGAGCATGAAGCTATATCCATTCAGGCAGAGGATGAGGAAGTATGCCGCCTGATCGGCGTCCATGCTTTACCTCTATTCCAAGACGGTATGGGCGTGCTCACTCACTGCAATGCAGGCGGACTGGCGACAGCGAAATACGGGACGGCACTCGCTCCTATGTACCTTGCACATGAAAACGGCATACACCTCAAAGTGTTTGCCGACGAAACACGTCCCGTGCTTCAAGGCGCGCGCCTGACCGCGTTTGAGCTTCAGCAGGTTGGTATTGATGTAACCCTGCTGTGTGACAACATGGCGGGTATGGTCATGGCCAAAGGCTGGGTTCAGGCCGTCATCGTCGGCACGGACAGAGTGGCGGCTAATGGTGATGTCGCCAACAAAATCGGCACCTACAGCTTAGCTGTGCTGGCCAAGGCACATGGCATCCCTTTTTATGTAGCTTCGCCGCTATCTACGATTGATTTGCATACTGCCACAGGCGCAGACATTCCCATCGAGGAGCGTCCTGCGGAGGAAGTCACCGAAAGCTTTGGCAAAAGGACAGCCCCACAGGGCATCAAGGTCTATAACCCGGCTTTCGACATTACGCCTCATGAATACATTACCGCCATCATTACCGAAAAAGGGATCGTCCAAGCTCCCTTTAGCGACAGCCTGCCCGCTTTATTTGCGGATTAATTTGTCTGGGCCATGTAGCTCGTATGAAGGTTGAATTGTTTTACTCGATAAAATATAACTTTTCTATTGAAAAACCGGAGCGAAGCAGCCCCGGTTTTTTCGCGTTTTTCTACCTTCGTGCAGCAAAAGCTCCACTTAGACCAGCTTCAAAAGTGCCTCATACCCCGGCATACCCGGCTTAATCCCAAGCTGCTCCGCTTCCGTCGTCACCGACTCCATGGGCGCTTCCAACAATTCGCGTAGCGTTTTTACACCCACAGCTCGTGCGGCAAGAATTTTCCGATCTCCCAGCCGTTCATTCAGCAATCCGACATCCAGTGCGCCGCACATGATGTAACCACGGGAGTTGGAGATAGTCAACAGCGTTGTTTTAGGCAGTTTGACCTCAACTCCGATAAATGTATGCTCACCCACTTGTATGGGTTCCATGTGTATCATTGTTCTGACTGCACCTCCTCTTTGTTCATTCGGGATATTTTATGCAGTATTTGCGGGTGAGTGTGGACACCCGTGGATACATATTGAATAAGAGCATTCAAAATTTGACGATGCCGCATCATAAAGGATATTATATATAGATTAAATCCTGAATTGAGGTGATCACCAAGCATGAAGTATTCTAAAGCGACGAACTATGCCCTTCACACCATGCTTTTTCTGGTAGTATCAACCCCTAATAATAAGCCTGTTGGTGTACAACAGTTGGCTGATCGACAAGGGGTTTCGCCTACTTACTTGTCCAAAATACTGACCAAGCTGGTCAAGGCGGGAATGATTGAATCTACTTCGGGTGCCAATGGCGGTTATAGATTGAAGCGGAACTGGGAGGATATTTCGTTTCTAGATGTTATTCATGCGATTGAAGGCACAACTTCTTTGTTCGACTGTTGTATGAACCATGAAGCAGAATGCTTAATTCAAAAAGTAATGGTTTCAGCGGAGACCAAAATGGATGAGCATCTTAGAAATCAAAAGTTATCCGAACTTGCCAAAGAAATAAAAATGGTTCTCTGAGCCATATTTATTTCGGGATAAGGGCCACTCTTTTTTGTTTCAAAAAGTATGCCTTTTTGCTAATCCTCTTTATCTAATTAATCAGATTGATCTCAATTCGTACAAGCCATTTTGAAGCGAAAGACTGGCAGGACATGTACTATTAATCAAGACTTTGGTGTTGTACTCGCGCGGCATCCTATCGTCCGGGAACCAAGGCCGCTGCTTGTCTATTACAATCAATAATCCTTCCGCGTCCCCTAGAGGAGTGAATTGCTGCCCGGCCTCACCCCATGAATCAATTTGGAACATTTCTGTGATTGTTTTGCAACATTCCGGAACATTATCGACTGGAAGGCCAATCTCACTTATACGAAGTAGATGCTTTGGCCCGAAAGCTTCATCTACTGCGTTGTCGAGCGAATGGTGAGCAATGAACTCGATGAGGTTATGATCAGGATCATAGAAGTAAAGTGCTGTTGCATTCCAGCTTTCGAAAAGAAACTCATCCTCTCCGGTTCTTGAAATCAATGAGATGCCCCGGTCGATTACCCATTGTTTTGCCTCTATGAACTTATTGGTTGGAATCGCAAACGCAACGTGATAAAACTCATTCTCCATGAGGGAATTTTCCTGAAGAGCAAGAACCGATTCGCCAGCTCCAAATGATAACCGTGAAGCGGTTTCCTCCAGAACCTCCAGACCCAAGAGAGAGCCGTAAAAAGCTTTCATGGCTTCAAATCTGTGTGTATTTAAGAGCACTTCTGTTATTTTCATCGCGTTCGTCATCCTCCTTAAAATAAATGATTTTTGCTCAAGATAACTTGATTACATAAGCCGTAGATTGATATCCAGTGTCCTTCATGACCCCTGTTGGAATCAGCAGCTTTTTACCGGAAGGGCTCCAGCGTAGCTGGTCACTTATGCTATTATCGCCCAAGACCGGAGTTTGCTCCCCTGTTTCTGCTTCTGTAATGAAAAAACGGTATTTATCTCCATCCTCAGAAACCGCATAGGCCAGCTTGCTGCCATCCGGCGACCAGCTTGTACCGAACAGTTGCATACCCGTAGCCAATGTGGACAGCTCTTTCCCTTTGGTATCGCAGAGAACCAATGCGTTTTCCCCGGGTTTGGTGTGTTTAACAACCGCCAGCGTGCTGCCATCCGGGGAAGGAAGGACCGTCCAGATGTCTTTTTTAAGGATTTCGGATTGCTTGGTTTCGATATCATAGGCGATCCATTCCCCCATGGCGACATAGTAGATCGTATTTCCCGACGGAGCTACGCTAGAAACACTTCTCTGTCCAGTCTTGACCGCGACCTCACTCTTTCCATTCACATCAGCCCTGATAATGTCCCCTTCCATATTGGGAAAAATAACGTGACCTGTATCCTCCCATGCGCCTTCCCCGGCCATAAACTCTGCATCGTACATTTTCACGGAAACGCCAGTTTCAAGATTCATGATGTAGCCTATTCCTGTGGATTCATACAATTGCTGATAAAGCATATGCTTCCTGTCAGGGGACAGCTTTGCAAATCCGTAGCTTTTCTCCTCCTCCAGCAGCGGCGTCTCCCCACTGGAAGCAAGATCATATTGATAGAGGTTATGTGGATAACGTTTTTCTCCCTCAGTTATCACGGGGGAAAGCTTCCTGTTCTCTTTATCAACCGCAAGCGTGCCTTCACTCACCCAATCCATCCCGCGCACACCCTCGATCTTAGCAATGCCCTCCAGCTTCAACTTGGTGTATACGGATTCAGTGGTGTTATCCATCACGGTAATCTTTTTGCCGGACTTCTCTACGACTTGTCGCGCCTCCGTGTTCCCAGTAGTACAAGCAGTCATGGACATAAGAGTCGCCGTGGCGAGCAGTATGAGTCCTGTCTTGCCCAGCTTGCTGTGGATATTTGTGTTCATTGCATGATTCCCCCTAAAGATTTGTACAGCAAGGACATGATTGAATTCGATTCGTACAAAACTCGCTGTGGAAGCCTAATCTTGAGTCCTGTGTAACCTTAGCCTGCTCTAAGCATACCGAAGGAGTATTTCCAAACCACGGCTGCTTGTTTCCAAGTTGTAAACTTTTTGAGTAGCTTTGATGCAGAGTACAGACCTATTAAGTAGCTGGAAAAGACAGCTCGAAGACCGAACCTTCACCTTCTGTCTCCAGTAGCGTAATGCTTCCATTCTGCTTCTCAACCAGATTGCGCACCAGTGACAGTCCCAGTCCCGTGCCGCCCGATTGCCTGGATCGGTCGCGGTTGACCGTGTAGAAGGGCTCGAAAATCCTCTCTCTGGCTTCCTCAGGAATGCCTATGCCGGAATCACGGATCGTGATCCTTACCCGGTTGTCCCTAAGCTCGCTGTGAACATGAATAGTTCCTTGAGGAACATTGTATTTGATCGCATTATCCAGCAAATTAATAAAAATATGCATAAAGCTCTCTTTATCAATCCAGATGTGGGCTGGCTCCGCATCGCAGGAAATAGTGATACCGAAGCGCTCTGCCTTGCCGCTCATACGTGCACAAACATCCCGCAGCCCCTCTGCAACCTCCAACAGCTCGGCCCGTGACTCAAAATCATATTTTTCCAGCGCCGACACCTGTAGCACCTTCTCCACCATTTCATATAGCCGCTGAGTTTCCTTGGCGATGCTGGCCTTGGCTTCCAACAGCAGTTTGGGATCATCGTCATACATATTCAGCAGATCCACGTAAGCTTTAATGGAGGTCAACGGTGTCTTAAATTCATGGCTAATGTTGCCGATATATTGCTTCTGCTGCTGCTCCAGCGCTTGGAGCTTGTGGATAGCCAGTTGCAGCTTCCGTTGCTCTTCATCCTTGGCAGCAATACTCTGCTCAATCTCCTTGCTCATAAAGTAGATGCCCTCGGCCAACTCGCCCAGCTCATCCTTTCGCCTAACCGGAGGAGCCTGGATATATTCGGCGCGGCGGATATCCTCTGCCGCCTTTTTCAACCGTCCAATAGCTGCGGCTGCCCGGTTAAAATACAAATATCCGATGATGAAGCTTAGCAAAAGCACCGCGATCCCTGTAGTCAGGAACAAATTCTGGAGGGTTCGCAGAAAACTCTGCGAGCTTTTGAGTGAATATTGCAACTGAACTACCCCCATTTGTTCCTCCGGCCCTTGGAGCGGCGCCAGATACAGGAGTGTGTCCCCCACAGCCTCATATGCTATTTTATTGTGCAACGCATAGGCCAGGGCAGCATTCACTTCACTTTGCTGGTCTACCACTGGAGGGTCTTGAATAGAGGTGCCTACCTGGAGTCCCTGCGCATCATAAAGCGTGACGCCCAGTCCGGTAAATCCGGCCAGTTCCGTAGCCAGTCCCCGGCCCCGCTGCCTCATAAATATTTGCGGCTCCATCCGTGTTCCTGTATAGTAAGTCTGCTTCACCCGCAGATTAACCGTTTTGACGTGCTGGGCCAGATAAACCTCGGTTTGAGTCAGCTGGTTCTTTTCCACCCCTTGAAGAACAATATAGCTTAGCACGCCTAGAGCAAGAATAAGCAGTACAGCCAGAAACAAGCTGAATTTCAACTTGATGCTAATTCTCATGGATAATCACCGCTCATCTTTTCTTTATTTGTCTCCTTTTATCTCACTCAAAAGCCTGGCATTTACATTCAACGCTGAAAATTGAAATAGCACTTCCTTTTCATCCAAAGCCTTACTTTTTGCTATTTTCAAATAGAGCTTGGGCTGGTCTCGAAATGCTCTCGCACTTCCAATAGAGTACGCCTTCTTGAGATAATCATGCGCCTCTAACGTTTTGCCTTGAAGAAGGAGCGATTCAGCCATCAAAATATAAGGATTGGCATCCACAATTCGATAACCAGTGATTTCCAAATCAACAATCTCTTCATTTAAAAGCTCTGCGGATCGCTGAGTTTGACCGTTATAGTTGAGAATTTGAACGTATTGATGCAAGGTCAAGCTTGTAATTCCCCATTTATTCTTAGGTTCAGGTATCAGGTCCCAAGCCTTTTGTGCTTTTTCCTCAGCCATTTTACTGTCTAATGGGAGTATACCAGCGGCTTCCTCTCCAAGCTCCCAAATAGCCTCCTCCAACTGCAAATCCAAGTCATGATACATCCGAATATTCATCGGTTTACCTCCAATAGATCATTTCAATCTCAACATAAATCAATACCCCATCCGTTTTCATCTACTTCTTTTGGTTATGGTTCAATGCAACGACAATTGTGATGACTAATCCGATCAGCGTCACCAGCAATGTACCAAACATTATCATTAATGTCAGCGCCTCTTTGACCTCCACAGGCATCACCTCCTTGGCAGGAGACTAGCCGACCGCCCATCTAAGCCAATAGAATGGTTAAAAACATGATAGCACACGATATTAGTAGCCTGAAACCAAGTCTCTGGCTTCATCTTCTGCCTTTTCAATAGCTTCAGCTAAAGTCATTCCAGGCTGCATTTGCTTGTACTGAATGGCTTTACTATATGTACCCCCTGCCTCGCTCCACTCCCAATATGTATGAACATCCACAGACTCCAGAAAGTAGACCGATAACGCCTCTACAGGGTTTACAGCATATAAATCCATGAATTTCTGGTTTGAAAGCTGATCGCGCTTAAGAAATTCATTTTTCATATTGTATAATAGATTCAATACATCTTCGTCATTCACATTCACGATGCGATTCACAAATGCATTGCGTCTTTCCACGTTATTCAATATGATTTGGATAGCGTTGCGTATATGCCAAGCCTCCGGGCCAATACTGAGCATATGAATTAAATCGTGAGTAGTCAGGTCAGGGTAAAATGGGGCTGGTTGAATTATTCGTGTCCACACTCCATCGTTCCCATTCTCAAACACTTGAATTGCATCAGTAACATTCACCCCAATGGTCTGCCATTGGCGGTTGAGGGCATCTGTAATGTGATAGTAGTGCAGCCCGGCTTCTTCGTTTTCTTCTGTTTGCTCCCAAACCTGTTCCATACGAACAATGGTTTTAATGGCTTGTTTGTTGGCTTTAGTATTTGGCATCATGGTATCTCCCCCAATTCTATTTTTGGAAAAATGGCAATAGCAAAGCCAAGGGTATGTTGTACATCCCTTTGATAAAATGATAATATGTTACGAACTAATTGCACTTTCATGGTGCAACTTTACATAAACACAATATATCATATGCACTTTCATAGTGCAATATTTTATTCTAAGTCATCTGGAGGCCCCTATGGATCAACAAAGTTACATTTTACATTGCAAGTTGGATGAGATTTTAAAACAGCACGATAACATGTCTGTTCTGAAATTATCTGAGGAAATTGGACATCGCAGAACTACAATTATGGAGCTGGTGCACAATAGCAATATGGAAAAAAAGAAAATATCAGCTACCTTAATCACTAAATTGTGTGTTTATTTCGATATCACTCCTAATGATTTATTTGAAATTCGTAAGCTCTAAATAAAACGGGGACCCGTAAAATATAGACTCTGAAAAGAGTTATTTTTTACGGGTCCCACGTTTACGTAATTAGTAAATAATGATCATTGAAAAGCTCATTCCGATCTCCGAATACGCTTTATAAAGGAAAGCACTCCCCACACGAACAACGCCAAAATGCCGCCAACGATTAAGAGGGTAATTAAAATATTACTCCATACGAAATGCAATCAACATCACTCCATGCATTATTTTATGGTCATCATGTAGGGTACTCTTCTAATGTCTATCCATATTTTAACTCACGTTTACTTCCTCTGCATTCGATTTGAACATTTTTACTTCAGCATTTTGCATCATTCGATTCCCAACGCTCGAAAGTACAATATATAGACGAACTAAACCGTTTCGATCTATATATTGCTGATTTGAAATCGCTCTTGGGATTTATGCAAAATGCTCATTTTTATGATGATTGTTAAAAAAGCCAGAAGTGTAAACATTATTCCGCTCCAGATAAGCTGGTGTATTCCCAAGTGTGAGATAAACCAACCGCCAATTGAGGCCCCAATAGTAATGCCAAGATTAGAAAATGAAACAAACAAGCTGTTTCCAAATTCGGGAGCTTCTTTCGTCTCTGTCGTCAACCATGCTTGGCTAATAATAAGCCCTCCGGAATGCACTGCCCCCCAAATGAGTACGACTACAACCATGGGAAGGACAGAAGAACTCAAATAATAAATAAATAAGTAAATCATCACATAAAGCAGGGGAAATATAAGGACGGTCTTTATAAGATTTTTATGTAATAATCCTCCAAATAAAAAATTCCCAAAAATCATGATGATTCCAAAGACCATTAACATGATACTAATCCATGACCCATTCATATGGGTGACCTGACC
>NZ_JTHP01000066.1 GCF_000943545.1 Paenibacillus terrae | reverse complement strand
CAATATTATATGGAGTTGTAGTCAAAGACCTGCCTTTCTCATGCTCCTTCATCTCTAAATTAGATACAGAAAAAAGAGGGACACATCAATGTATGAAGTAATTGATTTAATTAAATTAGCTCAAAATGGGGACAGAGTAGCTGAAGCAGGACTTATAAAACATTACGAAACTTAATCTTAATCTCCTCCCTTTTCATTTTCATCATCAGGATACCCGTATATCAAACGAAATAGACAATTTACATATCTAATATTTCTCAAAATTAATAAACAAAATGAAATAACTGATGGGCATTTCTTCACCAGCTTAACAAATACAATCTAAAAACAGCTTGTTAATTATCTAAATATTCCCGGAAGCTAAAGACAAACTTTGCCTGAGTATCGACGGATGCAGCCTCCAAATAGCAGAAAGAGATTTGAATGAGGGTAACATTTCCCCAAAAACGGGTCACCATTTCACCTACCATCCATAACGTAAAACAGCCCGAAATTGAACTTACCCCTGTCAAATAGACAGTAAAGAAAATGCCCTTAAATTAAGCAGCTTGAGTCCGGTATTCAATCGGGCCTTGTTGTTCAAGTTAAGCTGGATGCGTTCCTGGTTGTAGAAACGGATGTAGGAATGGATCGCTTGAGTAAGATCTTCTACAGACCCAAATGTTTGAATGTACAGGCATTCGGCTTTGAGATGCCCAAAGAAATTCTCCATACAAGCATTATCCAGACAATTGCCCCATCTGGACATACTACGAATCATCTTGTATTCTTGAAGTACGTTTTTGTATTTGTGGGAGGTATACTGGAATCCTTGATCACTATGAATCAAGGTACCGGTTACCCCCTCTTTTTTTTATGGCTTGATCCAGTGTATTCAAGACGAGATCAAGATCGTTACGATGACTGATTTGGTACGCTACAATCTCCTTACTGTACAGATCTTTAATCGCTGAGAGGTACAGGAATGTCCCTTGATAAGGAAGATAGGTGATATCGGTCACCCACTTCTGATTGGGACGCTCTGCCGTAAACTCCCGGTTCAACGTATTATCCGCCTTATTCCCTTCACAGACAGGTTTAAAGAAGCGTTTCTTTCTGCGTATCCGGGATTGTAGACCCGCTTGCTTCAACAGTCGGTAAACCCGCTTGTGATTCACCTTGCAGGCGTACTGGCGACGAAGCCAAGCTGTCATTCGCGGATAACCATAGACCCCTTTCACGGCGTGGTAGCCCTCCTTCAACCAATCTAGGATCTGTTCGTCTTCTTGTTGCTTCCTTGATTTTTCCGGAGAACGACGTAACCATTTATAGTAACCGCTTCGAGACACGTGAGCCAATCTGCATAAATCATGGATCGGATATGCTGGGGATAGGCATTGAATCGTTTGATATACAGCGACATAGGTTTGATGGTTGCTCACCCCCTTTGGAATTCCCGCAGCTTTTTTAAGAATGCATTCTCCATTCGAAGTCTTGCGACTTCCTCCTCCAGACTCAATCCTTTTGTCCGGGGACGTCCTTTTCCCGTACCAATTTTGCTTCCTCTACGCTCGCTGAGGACTGTAATCCCTTCTTCTCGAAAGGCATGAACCCAGCGCCGAATCATCTTTGCATCCAGATTCAGATTTTTGGATAGTTGATAGGAGGTTTTTCCCTCTTCCAAGTACATTTTCACAATTTCCAACTTGAATTCCTGACTATATGTCTTTTTAATCTTCCCCATGAAAAAATCCCTCCTGAGTATATACAGTAAGGGGCTTATTCCTAACTGTCTATTCAAAAGGGATAATAACAAATAGAGAGCTTTTCATCGGGACTGTTTAGATTAGAGATATTAAATTGCCCTGTAGCTAAGACTGTATATAACAAATTGAAGCCGTGCAAAGGTAATTTTCCCTTTAGATAAAGTTTGTCTTACTTCTTGTTATAAAAAACAGGCTGTCCTTTTTCAACATAAAATAAGAAAACTTAGATTAATCTCTAACAGATAATTTTGTATTTACTTAGCCTTTATTCCCGATTTTACTGGGTTTTCGGGGATATTGACCGTCTCATTTAGATGATATAAGTTATCTCATTTGATAATATAATTAGTCTCAATTGATGTTATAACCCACAAATATATAGTTATTTCAACTAGCTTCGCTGTCTCATCGCCTCAAAAAGCAGCACCGTGGAGGCCATCGCTGCGTTCAGCGATTCCGCCTGCCCCTGCATCGGGATGAACACCGATTCATCCACCATACGTGCGGTAGCAGCGGAAATACCTTGGCCTTCGTTCCCAATCACAAGCCAAGTAGAAACACGCAAATCAACGGCATAGCACGACAGACTTGCGTCCAGCGAGGTGCTGATCAGTCGGGCACCTTTGCTTTTAGCCTGTGGCAAAAGCTCCTCCAGACTGCCCTCAATCACGGGCAGGTGAAAAAGCGATCCCATCGTAGAGCGGATCGTCTTCGGGTTGTACAGGTCGGCGCAGCCGTGACCCAGAATGACGCCAGCGGCTCCGGCGGCGTCGGCACTACGGATGATGGTGCCTACATTGCCGGGGTCCTGTACCCCGTCCAGCACAATCACCAGCGCAGCCGGCTGCTCCAGCAACGCCGGGAATGCGCCGCGCTCCTCCTTGTGCACGATAGCAAAAACGGACTGCGGTGTCTTCGTATCGGTGCATTTGGCAATGACCGCCGCCGATACGGGAATCCATTCCACCGGCTGGTCAGCTTGGTCCAAGCCATTCAGCTCGGCAGGAATGCCCTTGTCCAAATCATAGGCAACGCTTTCGACAACCGCGTTCGAACGCAGCGCTTCCTGCACCAGATGAATGCCCTCGACGATATATTTATGCTGCCGGGTGCGATGCTTTTTTTCCAGCAGTTGTGCCCATTCCTTTACACGTGTATTGTTCGGTGAAATGATTTCCATTCGTTATCCGTCCGTTCCTTTATAAATAAATGATTTATCATCACACTGCAAAAGCCAGCTCCAGCTTGGTTAAATCATCCTTGTGGCCTACAATAACCAGCACATCCCCCGTCTCCAGCCGATCCTCAGCATAAGGGGAGATATTCATTTCCTGATCTCGGCGAATCGCCATCACGTTACAGCCAAAACGAGCGCGTATATCAAGTTCCTTCAAATTTTTTCCTATCATGGAATCTGCGGCTTTTATCTCCAGAATACTATAATCCTTGGACAGCTCAATATAATCCAGAATATTCGGGGACGTCAAATGATGGGCTACTCGTAACCCCATGTCCCGCTCAGGATAAACCACCTTATCCGCGCCTATCTTTTGCAGCACTTTCCCATGCAATTCATTTTGCGCTTTTACGATCAGAGCTGGCACGCCCATATCCTTGAGGATTAATGTCGTCAATATACTTGCCTGTATATCTTCGCCAATCGCCACCACGATGACATCAAAATTGCGAATACCCAGCGCTCGCAGCGCTTCCTCATCCGTCGAATCGGCAGATACTGCATGTGTCACAATATTCGACATTTCCTGTGTGCGCTGTTCGTCCGAATCAATCGCCAGCACGTCAAAGCCCATTTCGCTCAATGCAGTGGCAACACTGGAGCCAAAACGACCCATGCCGATTACCGCATACTGCTTTTTAGCCATCCCTTCCTTACCTCCCGATCACCGTACTGTCCGTCATAGTATAGCATAACCCGCCAAAAACATAAATTTGGCATGCTTATGCCAAATGCTTCTTCAATGTATACCGGGCAGCAGCCCAAGCCATAATACACCCGACAACAATTATAAACATACGGGAGGTACACATGCCCATTACACTGGATTTACGACAAGCCATTGTTCACAAAGTTCACGGCAAATCAGAAGCTGATCTTACCGATATGATTATCGGGTCAGTGGATGGACCAGAGGCCGCTTTGCCCGGATTGGGTGTCATTCTTGAGGTGGCATGGAAGCACATGAACCAAACCCAGCAACAAGAGTTTGTCCACCTGGCACATGAGCAGCTTGATAAAATCAAGCCCGTCCCGCTAACCTGAGTCCTATCTTCAAACTTTTGTTCAATCCTGCTTCATCCCACTGGCCGTATACGAGAAAAGTCCACTCGCCGTAACACCGAGTGGACTTTTCGTTGTACAGATCAAATAACAATTTTCATTCCTGTCCTGCTTATCAAATCCAAATCTTATGGAGCCATCTCCAAAAACTTGGCTGTAGGATTTTTCTCTATAGCGGTCCGCATCGCATACTCATTTTCGAACAAGGCAACATAATTGCCCTTCTTGTCCTTCACCAACGTAGAGTTAATACGGAATTTGCTTGGATCAATCTGATCATCCACAATCCAGCGTGCAAATTGGAATGGCATACGCTGAAGCTGTACATCAACTCCATATTCACCCTTCATGCGGTACTCAAATACTTCAAATTGCAGTTGACCGACAACGCCCAGCAGCGTATCGTCAAAGCTTACTGTACGGAACACCTGAATCATACCTTCCTCGGTCAACTGGTCAATACCCTTCAAATACTGCTTGTGCTTCAAGGCATTTTTCACCGTTACCTTGGCAAAAATCTCAGGCGAGAAGGTTGGCAACTCATCAAATACAACCTCTCCACCTTGACTAAGTGAATCCCCAATACGGAAAATACCCGGATCAAACAAGCCGATAATATCGCCCGGGAAAGCTTCCTCGACAATATCGCGGTCCTGCGCGAGAAACTGCTGTGGTTGGGACAACTTAATCTCCTTGCCCATCCGTACATGCTTAACACTCATCCCCCGTTGGAACTTACCAGACACAATACGCAGGAATGCGATGCGGTCACGGTGAGCCGGGTTCATGTTTGCTTGAATTTTAAATACATAGCCGGTAAATTTCTCGTTCGTCGGCTCGATTTCCCCCGCTGTACTGTGACGCGGCTCCGGCTTGGGAGCAAGCTGAAGAAAGTTTTCCAAAAACGTTTGAACTCCAAAGTTATTAATCGCACTACCGAAGAATACAGGCGTTAATTCCCCGCGCTGTACTTTCTCCATGTCAAAAGGGTCACCCGCAACATCGAGTAACTCCAGATCCTGACACAATTGGTCATGCAAATATTCACCCGCCATTTCGCGAATGATTGGATCATTGTAACCCTCCACTTTTTGTACCTTGATCGTGGAATGGTCGTCTCCCTGAAACAGCTCGACCTGATTTTTGACACGGTCATAGACACCACACAACTCACGTCCTGTACCAATTGGCCAGTTCATAGGCACCGAACGGATGCCGAGCACCTGCTCCAGCTCCTCCATCAGATCAAAAGGACTGCGTCCCTCACGGTCCAGCTTGTTAATGAAGGTGAAAATCGGAATGCCACGCTTGGCACAAACCTGAAACAGCTTAATCGTTTGCGCTTCCACACCCTTCGCTACATCAATCAGCATGACTGCGCTATCCGCTGCTGTTAATGTACGATAAGTGTCTTCACTAAAATCCTGGTGACCTGGGGTGTCCAGAATGTTAATGCGATGCCCATTATAATCAAATTGCATAACTGAGGATGTGACCGAAATTCCCCGCTGCTTTTCAATTTCCATCCAGTCACTCGTGGCGTGCTTGCTTGCCTTACGCGCTTTAACTGAACCGGCAAGACGAATCGCGCCCCCGAACAGCAGCAGCTTCTCCGTCAGTGTCGTTTTCCCCGCATCCGGGTGAGAAATAATCGCAAACGTGCGCCGTTTGTCGACTTCCTGTTGAAGTATATCCAGTGTTTTACTCATTTCACATATCCCTTCATGATCAAATCCATTGCGTTCCTGCTCAAGCTATTCATAAAAAGGCCATGATGCACGCCTGTTATCGTAAATTCATTGGTGCTATCGGTTTCTTTACCGTTAGATCCAGTATTCGGCGTACTCCGTTACCATATTCATTATAAATACGATCTATTTACATGTTTTAGCCTGCCTTTAACGTATAATCAGCTGCAAACTGAAAACCTGAGACTAAGTTATTATAGCACACTCCGAACGCAAAGCATCCCCTTACATCCTGAACAGGACGTAGGGGGATGCTGAACAATTATCAGGATTACTGAGTGCCGCCTACCCGCCAGATGACATTATCTTCATCCTGGCCGCTGACTGGCCACCATTTGAAGCCATCTTGCTCCAGCAGCTTATGAGCGCCTTCCGGTCCCCATGAGCCTGCAGCATAGGTTTCCAGCGTATCCGGGGCTTGTTGCCATGCTTTGGCGATCCGATCCACGAATCTCCATGCTGTCGCAACCTCATCCCAACGCGTGAAGTACGTAGAGTCCCCTTCAATCGCGTCCATCAACAACCGTTCATAAGCCTCTGGTGAGTTGATGCCGACCATACAGCTTTGGCAGAAATCCATAGCCAGCGGTTCAATATCCGATTCCGAACCCGGCTTCTTGGCATTAATCTTGATGTAAATGCCCTCCATCGGATTCACCCGGATCACGAGCAAGTTCGGTTCCAGCTTATGCTTTTGACCAAGATATACGTTCGTAGGCATGCTCTTAAATTCCACAACGATTTCGGTTGTCTTTACAGGAAGACGTTTGCCGGTACGAATGTAGAAAGGAACCCCTGCCCAACGGAAATTATCCACAAATACGCGTGAAGCAAAATAAGTCTCTGTGCTCGACTGTGGATCAACCTTGTCCTCTTCACGATACCCCGGCAACTGCTGACCGCGATAGCTTCCTTCCGTGTATTGACCACGTACCACATTAGTCAACACATCCTCTGCGGTTTCAAAAGGACGCAGCGAACGCAGCACCTTCACCTTTTCATCACGGATATCCTCAGGGAGCAAACGACTCGGTGGTTCCATTGCAATCATCGTCAGCATTTGCAGCATATGGTTCTGTCCCATATCCCGCAGAGCACCGGAATGATCGTAATAACCTCCTCGTTCCTCTACGCCCACGGTTTCACTAAGCGTAATTTGCACATTGGAAATATGCTTATTATTCCACAATGGTTCAAAGAAGGCGTTTGCGAAGCGGATCACTTCGATATTTTGCACCATTTCCTTACCAAGATAGTGATCAATCCGATAAATTTCTTCCTCTTCAAATACTTCGCGTATTTCAACATTCAGCTCTTGCGCAGATTCCAGGTTATAACCAAACGGCTTCTCAATGACAAGACGATTCCAACCCTTGCCATCCATCATACCGCCTTCTTTGAGACTCTTCGATACGCTTCCAAACAGTTCAGGGGCCAAGGCCAAATAAAACAAACGGTTCCCCGGAATGCTGAATTTCTTCTCTATGGTCTCTGTCTGCTGTCTCAGTTCATGAAACCCTTCGACATTGTTGATATCCAGTGATTTATATTCAAAATGCTCGGCAAATGCCTGCCATTCTTGATCGTTTTCTGCCTTGTAACGGCTAAACTCCTGTATCGAAGCGTACAGGTCATTACGGAATTCTTCCTCTGTGCGAGGGCGTCTCGCTACGCCAATAACGGCAAAATCCTCACCCAGCTTCCCTTCGCGGTACAAGCTGTAGATCGCAGGAAAAAGCTTGCGGCGGGCCAAATCGCCCGTAGCACCAAAAATAAATAACACAGCGCCTTGCATCACAACAGATTCATTATTAGGTATGTCAGCCATGAAGTACCTCATTCTTCCCATGACAAGATTCCGCTTCCACAACCCTCGAAATCCGCATGTAGTATTGTGTATATTTATTCAAGATCATACTTGATTTTCGACAAACATGGAACTGAAGATTTGATGACATTTTAGCATATTCAGCATGGATAAGCTATCCGATGAATCATAAATTTACCTTATAAGTCAGTATTCTATCGTAATCAGCGGAAAACCGATCGTAATACGAGTATCCTGATGCTCCTCATCTTCATGCACAGCCATCTGCATATGCACCTGATGCTCACCACTTTGAACTGCCAGAGGCAGCTTCGGTGCTTCATAGGATACAGCTACCGTCGTCGCATCTGTATATCTTTCTTTTGCCTTCATGGACAAGCTTCCTGCTAAACGTGTCTCTGTCAGCTTCATCAGTTGGTCCACGGGCTCATTTGAATGCAGCGAATGCTGAATGGACGTATTCCATACTGCTTGTACTCCCACAGCCGCCAATTGTTCAGCACAAAGCTCATGCCGCCGGATTAACTGCTCACGTCCTGCATTGCTACTCTCCAGTTGAACGACCGTATACCATTGACCAGCTAGCTGTTCCATCACGTTTAAGCGGATTTTCAGTTCTCCGCTACTGCCAACAGATCGATACACCGTGTGTCCATTTTCCTCGGCCTTGCTTACGGCGGGAATATTCAGTTGATCGGCTATCCGGGCCGCCATGGCTGCCGGATCATCACCGTAAGAAGTCCAGTTACCTTGCCATTTCACAACCAGCTTATCCAGTGTACCAGGAGCCTGATCCGAGACAGTCAATACAGAGCGCAACTCCGTTCCTGCCTTGCGGGAATACGAGTCATATTCAGTCGTTTGAAACGTCCCGTAACGCCAGCCTACCAGTAACAGCAACGTTCCGAACACCGCAATAACTACCATCCCTTTTTTGATGACCTCTGCTTTTAACATCATGGTTCCTCCCGCTCCACTAGCATCCGATTCCTGCAGGCACATTCTGGATGTTTTTTTCGGCTGGCTTGGATTCTATTAATCTATCAATAGCTTTCCCGTTGCAAGAGGTTTTATACACGCAAGAAGCAGAAGAACATCTTTTAAAAAATTCGTTCACCTGCTGGGTGTTCGACCATACATTATAGGCATTGTGAGAATAGACTATGATCACAACGTATCTTATACAGAAAGAGGTGAAATCATGTTTCCCATATATCCTGTAAATGAAGCCAATGTGGCACCTCATGGTGGACGATTGGTCTGTGCTGTTCTGCATGACGGAACACGACATGTTGGTATTCTCAGCGGGTGTGGCAAAGGCAAGTTGATGTTAAACGGATATCCATCCTCCTTTTCCAACAATCTCAATGCCGGAAACTATAATAACAAGGGAAAACAGGAAGCCAAGAAGATATCCTCTAAAAAGAAAAAACGAAACTCTAAAAACAAAGCACGTTCCTCTGCCAAAATAAACAGCTTAATCAAACCTCGCAGTGAGCCCTTAAGTCCGTCCTTTCCCTATGACACAGGTGGATTTGCCGGAAATAGCTACGGTGGATATGGAAATGGTGGACCAGGCTATGGCCGCGGATATGGTAGTTATGGTGGATATGGATACGGAGCTGGACTTGTGCTGGATTTGGCCTTAATCGCCTTTCTGTTCTTACTTATTTAAATACCGTTTTCAAGAGCACAAAAAAACCGGAGAACTAATACAAGTCTCCGGTTCATTGTATTTCCCTATTTAAATTGTGGAACCTGTTCAACAGCGTAGAAGTGCTCCACTCTTTGGTATCTCATAGTATCAGTCCGTTCTACACGCTACTCTGCTAATCCGTTTTTGTAGGCATAGATTGCCGCCTGTGTGCGGTCCTCCACTCCCAGCTTGGCGAGAAGGTTCGTGACATGAAATTTCACAGTCTTGATCCCGATGATCAGCTCATCAGCAATATCCTGATTGGATTTACCCTGTGCCAACAGCCGGAGCACTTCCATTTCACGATCCGTCAGTTCCGCATGCGCAGGCGCTTCAGCCTGCGGCTGGCGAAATCGATTCATCATCTTGGAAGCCACCTGCGATTCCAGCACGGACTGTCCGCGTGCCGCTGCACGGATCGCATCCGCAACCTCGGATGCACGGGAGGTTTTGAGCAGATAGCTAAACGCGCCCGCTTCAATAACCGGATACATTTTTTCATCGTCCAAATAACTCGTCAGTACGATGACCTTCGTCTCTGGAAGCAGGCGTGTCACTTGGCGAGTCGTCTCGATTCCATCCATGCCGTCCATAACCAGATCCATTAAAATCACGTCCGGCTTGTATTCCGTAGCCAGTCGTATGCCTTCTTCCCCGCTCCCGGCCTCGCCTACCACTTCAATGCCTTCTTCCGTGCCCAACACCGCCGCCAGACCAATCCGCACCATTTCATGGTCGTCTACCAGCAGTACGCTAATCGGCAATTCCGTTTCCATGATCATCGTTCCTTCCGCTTTCATCATTTATAACTGGCACCGATACCTCAATTCGTGTTCCTTTCCCCGGAGCCGTTATATACTGGATAGCTCCCCCAATCTCGCTGACCCGCTCCTGCATCGTGGACAATCCATACGAAGTCTGCTTTTTCTCATCCAGCTCGAATCCAATTCCGTTATCCCTAATCGTTAACCGAACGGAATCTGGGCGTTGCACGATACGAATCTCCATGCGGCTTGCTTTGGCATGACGCAACGTATTAGACATAGCTTCCTGAACGATGCGAAACAAATGGTTCTCAATGCCTTTAACCAACTGTACTCCGCTCTCCATCTCAAAATCAATCTCCATGGGAACCTTGGCCTGCAATTCCTGTATCAAATCACGCAATCCCTGTTCCAGCCGCTTGCCTTCCAAATAAACAGGTCGTAAATGAAGCAGTAACGCCCTCATTTCGGATTGCGCCACCGAGGACATTTCTTCAATCAATGCAACCTGACGCTGCGCCTTATCAAAATCCTTATCCAGCGTCCTGCCTACAGCCGTCGCCGTCATCGAAATGGCAAACAATTGCTGCGACACTGCATCATGTAGCTCCCTCGCCAATCGCTGCCTTTCCTCGACAATCGCGGTCACTCTGGCCTGCTCTGCCAGCTGTGCATTGTTGGTGGACAGGCGTTGCAAAGAAGTAACCTGCTCTTGCCATTTGTGCCCGATTCGCTCCAGTTGCTCACCCAGCCTGCCCAACTCATCATGACCCAGTGGCGGCAGCTCCCGGGCAGGGGTCCCCTTTTCCCACATCAGCAGCGTCTCCCGCAGCTTTTCCAGCCTGCTTTTGAAGCGGTAGCTCTCATAAAAACCGTATATTGCCCCGGTGCCAATCAGTACCATGACGACGGCTCCCACAAATTTCAATATCATTCCCCAGGTTGGGAACGACTTCACATATCCATATGTATACAGCATATAAAAAACAACTACGCCCACAACAACACACAGGAGGATACCTTCACCCATACTGCGGGTTACCATGTTGGACGTTTTTTTATGATTCATCCCGGCTCCTCCTGATCAATAAAATCGGACGCGCACATCGCCCGCCAAATACGAAATGACAAACTTCACTTTATATTCACTCTGCGCATAATTAGGTGACTTCCAAACCAGACGATTGAGCATACCCGCCTCATGATCACGGTCAAATTGAATCTGCCCGAACAACACGAACATCTCCACCTCTACACCGTAATTATCCGGTAGTGTGATGTCAATATCACCGAAGATCCCCTGCAAAAATATGACGGGTTCACGTTCTTCCGGAAGTGCCAACGTCAAATCAGCATCCACATCCCCAACCACATGCCATATACTTGTGCTGCGCAAGCTCCACGGCACTTCGTCCCATTTATGATTGGATATAAAATTGTGCTTGAATATCGAGCTTTGACCCTTATGCAGCTTTCTTGAACGTGAATAGAATACAGCTAGCGACCCTAGGGTTACTACCACAAAAAGAAATAAATGATCCAGTACGAGTAGCCCTGCCCCAATTGCGAGCATTGTATAGCCCTTTTTGATTTTGGAATTACGAATCTTATATATACCGGCCAACATCAGGATCAGTGCAGCCACGGAGAGGAAGCCAATCCACTGACCGAATAAAATGATAATCCCGATTGCGATACCTGCCAGTGCCAAGACTGATTTCCTTTTCTCCATGCTGCACCCCCTTTATTTATACAGGAAGGAAAAGCCATAGTGGCGCGACATTCCGCCATATGGCTTTTCCGAACCATACAGATTGAGCACTATAATTGACCAGTGTCCATTCCATACAGCATATCATAATGTCTTATTTTCGAGTAGTCAGTCCTTCTTTATATCTACTGGTTTAGCACCCGTTTGAATTTTGGATTTGAGCTGTTGAAGCTGCTCATCCACTTTGAACTGTTTTTCAGCCTCTGCCGGATTGACATACGCTTCTCCCGGAGCTTGACGGTAAGGGGCACGCAGCACGTCAGCTTCTGCTTCCATTTGCATGATTTTTTCTTCCATGCGGTGAAAGCCCAGCGAAGCAGATCCGCTTTCAATCGTGTGCAGACTGTTGATTTGCGACATTTGTTTTTTGGCTTTTGCCATTTGAGCGCGGGATACCAGCTCATTGCGCTTGTTGCGCATTTTGTAGAACTCATCCTTCATCTCGTGAAGCTGTTGCACCAATTCTTTGGCTTGAAGCTCGGCTTGCGTGTGCAGGTCGCGGTATTCATCTTGTTTTTGTGTAAAATAGATCTTTTCGCCCAGCAGCTTGCGCGCTACTTCCTCCTGTCCGTTCTGCAATGCAGATTCTGCTTGTTGTTCACGCTCATTAGATACTCTTACCGCTTCGTCCAAGCGCTGTTTCATGCGACGTTCATTTGCCATTTGCTTGGCAACCGTTACTTCTGCCTCGTGAATTTCCGCCTCCATATCGCGCAGATATTGGTTTAGCATAATAATCGGGTCTTCCACTTTATCCAGCACTTCATTCACCGATGCTCTTGTCATATCCTTCATTCTTTTAAAGATTCCCATTATTTACGATCTCCCTTCTCGAATTGCTCTACTTTTTTGCGTAACTCTGCCAACTCTTTTTTCATTGCTTTTTTCTCGATATCTTCCATCATGGAATCCAGATCACTGTTAGGACCTGTGTTAAATTTGGATGAATGACGGGCATCTTGACCAAAAGATTGGCTCGGATTACCATATGCTCCGCCCTGATTATAACCAGCTCCCGGTCCGTACTGTGAACCGGTGCTGTTCCCGCCATAATATCGTGAATCCTGTTGATTGTAAGGCCCGCTGTTGGGACCAAATCCTCCATCATAAGGAGATCTCGGCTCCTTGGAGATAACCAGCGCCGCAATCACATACAGCATAAATGTGGTTCCTGCTGTTATAAAGAAACTGATCACAACCAGAATACGAATCCAAGTTGAGTCCATCCCTGTTGCATCAGAAAGACCGCCGCATACACCTGTTAATACTCTATCCCGGTTTGATCGGTAAATTCGGGTCATAATCAACTTACTCCTTCCCGCTGTTGTTCAGCTTGCTCTTCAGTCTCGCCCACTCTTGTTCGAGCAGCGATTCGCCGCCATGGGCATCCTGCGTGTGACCGCCTTCTCCCCGCCGCAAATCACGCAAGCTCAGCGTTTCTGCTTCCATATCGGCTACCCGATCTTCCAAGCGGTTGAACATTCGGGGAACATTTCGTCCACCGTATGTACCTGCCCGTTCGTTCATCTGCTGCTGGAGTCTCAACGTTTGTACACGTGCCGCATAATACTGGCGCTTACTGTTTACCGTTTGATATTCCGTTTTTAAGGTATCTAGCTGATGCTCCAATTCACGTAGCGATTCACGGCTCTGCTCCCACAGTTCTCTATACTGCTCTTCTTTTTCTGCATACAGCATTTTTTCCTGAAGGGCCAGCTTTGCAATGTGTTCTTCATCTGCCTTTAAAGCCAGCAGCGCCTGTTCCTCCCGTTTAATCTGCATGGACACTGCGTGATCCAGCTGTTGCTTCATCTGTCTTGTGTGCACTGCGTATTGCTGATGAAGCTTTTCCGCTTCTGCAATATCCTTGCGGGTGTTATACAAGAACTGGTCAATCAGTTGTATCGGATCTTGACTTTGTTCCAAATGCTCATTGAAGGTTGCTACGGTAATATCACGCATTCTACGAAACACACTCATTTGCGTCTGCTCCTTTCACATTTCGTATTTTCATATCTTCATACTTTGTTTCTGTAATTCACATTACCCGTGAATCCATCAATCTCAGTAACGTCTTCTGCGGTCACTCAGCAGTGAAACACCGAATATGATTAACCCAATTGCCAGCAGCGGCCCCAGAAGCCATGACAGTTTGCCGAGTAAAACCAGTACCCCGATTACAAGTACGATCCATCCGAAGACCACATTTCCTCTTTTCACACCGTAGTAACCTAGCATGATCATCGCTATCGGGATTAAGTAACCGATCAAGTGTCCTACAAAGTAACCGAAAAATGGAGTAAACTTACCGAGCAGCATAATCGAACCCAATACAATCAGTACAATAGCCAACCCATTCCCTTTGTTAACTCTCATCATCTCTCACCGCCTTTCACTGTGTCTTGCTTATGTCCTTATTGTACGCTGATCCGGAGTTCGCCAAAACGGACCCCAGACGGTTTTTGAACCTAGACCTAAGTCGGGGGTGCATACAGACCTGCGGCTATCACCCTCTATGTTGTTCTGCCGCATGGGCTGTTGGTTGTTGCTCACCCGCTTGCTTGGAGCGTAGTGAAAGGACGAGACAAGCCAGTAACGCTATAGCTGCAACCATATAAGGCAAGTTAATATGAACATCAAACAGCAGTCCTGCAATCAGTGGTCCGATCACATTACCCAAACTTGTATAAGATGAGTTCATTCCAGCCACAAACCCCTGCTCATCCCCGGCCTGCCGTGACAAGGATGTGCTTACAGCCGGACGAAGAATGTCCATCGCCAGAAAAATGATAAAAGTGGTCAACATAATCATGGCGTACTGCTCGGCAAACAGTGTCAAAAAAATAAATAATCCCGCAACAGCCAAACAGATATGAATGATCTTTTTCTCGCCAAAACGATTAATAATCCAGCCAAATATAGTCGCTTGGACAACTGCCCCCAGAATGGAACCTGTGGTTATAATGATGGCAATATCCATCGGCGTAAAACCATATTTATGATCTACAAATAATCCGAACACCGTTTCAAAGTTAGCCAGCCCAAAAGCAACCACAAACACAATGATCAATCCCATGAAATAAGGAGAACGATACGACTTGGCAAATTGCTGCAAAAGGTTTTCCTTTTGCCGTGGAAGCTCTCTATTATACCGTTGCTTTTCCTTGCTTAAGGATTCGGGTAGCACTAGCAAAGACAAGATAGCGGCTATCCCAGCAGCTCCCGCGGCTGCAAAAAAGGGAATACGTATTCCGTACGTGGCCAGCAAACCACCAATGCCTGGTCCGATAATAAACCCAGTGTTAATCGCCGCATTAATCATCCCCATTCCCCGGCCTCTTTCCTCGAATGAGGTCACGTCAGCGACATACGCCATAATAGAAGGAGTAAGCAGTGCGGCCCCCGCTCCGCCCATGATTCGAGCTACAAACAAGGTAGGTACCGAACTAGCCAGTCCAAAAACAAGCTCGGACAACATAAAAATAAACATACCCGAAACGATCAATTTTTTACGTCCATAACGATCAGACCACTTGCCCGCCAATGGTGATAATAAAAGTTGTGTCAGGGCAAAAGCCGCGACCATCAGCCCCATCGAGGAACCATTCATTCCCAGCTCGCTTATAAATTTAGGTAATACGGGAACAACCAATCCAATCCCCATGAATGCCAAAAAGATGTTAAGCATCAGTAACAGCATGGCTCCCCGATTTCGTGTCAGCATAGACATGTTTCAACCCTTCCTTTTCCAGTGTATCTTTTATTATTTATCATTTCTTAAACTTACTTATCGTATCTTCAGGAACAATAAAACTTAAATTGTTTTATCAGTTTTCTTATAAAAAATCACCTCTTCAAATATATAATATATTGTTGAGGCCATTTTCTATTTTTCGACCAGTCCAAATAACAAAATATCTACAATAGAATAAATAGCCTCCTCTACCGTCACGCTGTTATCCAGAAAAAATCGCTGATCAAACGTTAAATTTATAGAATCAATAATAAGTCTCATGATGAGAGCCTCGTTTTTATTTACAATAATCCCTTCCTGTATGCCCTGCTGGATTAATGTTCTGATCTGGGGCCAATCATTCAAATCGGTATGCACCCTTTTCCAATGCTCAGGATAATATTTTTTCATTTGATCCAGGATTCGTAAATCATAAAAATCATTATATTGCGGTATGACCCTGATCGACTGCTTAATCTTCTCTAGCAAAGTTAATTGGTCGTTTCCGACAATTTGCTCGGTTTTTCGAATCATATCATCATTCGTACGTTCTATAAGCGTTTCTAAAATGAGTGTTTTGGACGAAAAATGCTCATATAAGGTACGCTTACTAATAGCGAGTCTTTTCGCAAGATCATCCATGGTAAATTTCAAACCACTTTCATGCGCTTCCTCCACAAAAGCTTCTAAAATCCTATCCTTCATATTCATCCCTCATTCCTTTACACTCAATAAAACCATAAATGTTTTTTCAGTACCAACATCCTACTACATAATTAAAGAACCCGTCAAATTTACATTTCTCTAAAAACATAAATATAATACAAAGGATGATAAAATGCTTTAAGCATCTTATCATCCTTTGTGTATACTGGTGAGAGGACTCGAACCTCTACGGTTTCCCACTCGATTTTGAGTCGCACCTGCTATTTCTGCTGCTTCCTAATGAATGAAATGTAGATTCCTTCCTTTCCTTCAACAAAGAAATTCGTAAAAACACCTTAGGTTAGCTGTGGGTATATCGCGGCAACACCGCCGGCAAGACCGCTTTGGACAGTGCGGCTCACGTTGTCGGCGATAATTTCAAAACTATCGGACTCTAAACCATTGATAGCCAATTTTGCAATATCCGCAGGATTGGATTTGGGAGCTTCAATGCCTGCCGTCATGTCTGTGTCCATAAATCCCACATGCAAGCTAGCTACCCTCACTTTTTGAGGATACAGATTTAAGCGCAGTGCGTTTGTCATTCCCCACTCTGCCGCCTTTGCAGCCGTATACGCGCCTTCACTTCCCATACTAACCCAAGATAATACGGAAAGAATATTCAGAATTGAACCCCCGCCATTCTTTGCAATAATAGGTGCGAAAGAACGAACCATGGATAATGTACCAAAGACGTGTGTATTAAACTCCAAGTGTATTTTATCGAGATCTCCGTCAAGCAAAGAAGCGCCTGTAGACGTGCCTGCATTATTGATCAGAAGCGTAACATCCTTAGCTGCCAGAATAGCTGCAGATACCTCTTGAGGATTGGTAATATCAAGTTTTACAGGTGTTACACCGGGAATGTCAACGGAATCCGGATTTCTTGCACCAGCATAAACCTTAGCCCCTCTGGATAGAAGTTCAATTGCAAGTTGACGACCAAGACCTCGGTTCGCACCGGTGACAAAGGCGACTTGTTCAGAAATATTCATTTTTTATGCTCCTTTAGTTGTTTTTGGGTATAACAGAACATCTTACTCTTCTGAGCTATTCATCATGCCATTAATGCAATTAATGAAGTTAGCTACTATAAACAGATATATAGAACGTTCATTCTACAATTTTCAAAAAACTATCTTTCATCAAGTTGAGCTTCTATACTCATCACCTCATAGTTAAGCGTATGAATGGATGTTGAACGCTCATTCGTTACATGGTATAGCTATAGGGAAAAGAGGAGGTTCAACTATACGAGAACGAACATTCTAATAAAGCAAAAAAATAAATACTACCATCGAAATCAGAGGAGAATTCACCATTCTGCTGCCTCTAATATACTTGAGTAAAACGAGCCCTTTCCCTTTATCCAATGGCTCCTTGCCATTCCATTTCCCTCCCATCACCAATATATCATATTGAGAACGATTGGTAAATAATTCACTTCTAGCATAAGTCATTATTAAAGTACCACTGATCTTCGCTATTCAGATCAGCGGCTTTAAGATTCGTATTTTTTCCTTTTCAATCTAAAATGCTCAGTGTGGTATTAATAATACCCGATAACTTCTCTTGATTGGTTGCTGTTTTGACCATCGTACGTAACCCTAACCAAGCATTCATAAAGTAATGAGAAAGGGCTTCAGGGTCAAGCTGAGCTTCAAATTCACCTGTTTGTTGACCAATAAGAATGAGATTATATAACAACTTCTCCGTTTTTGAATAGCTATCTTCAACTAAGGAGGCAACTTCTGGATCTAACAATCCCAGTTCCACACCCGAATTAACGATGAAACACCCTTGAGGGTCTCCTTTTTTCTGTAGAGTGGACTCAAAAAATTGTCGCATTAATTCCTTAACCGGTTCTTGCTTGTCAACCAATAATCTCATTTTGTTGTTTTGAATAGCCTCGTATCGTTGGAGTGCATTCATAAATAAAGCATGCTTATCGCCAAAAGTATCATAGATGCTTTTTCTGTGAATTCCCATAAAGTCGACTAATTCTTGCATCGAGGTTTTCTCGTACCCTTGCATCCAAAAGAGTTGTATCGCTTTATCTAATACTTCATTAACTTCAAATTCTTTATATCTTGCCATTTCCATCACCTCATGCATTCATTATACATTTAAGTAGATGATCGACAATCTTGAGGGTAAAACGCGAAAAAAATCAAGCGTGCGCTTTCAAGCCTTGAAGTATATTCGAAAAACCGAAAAACAGTTCGATTTATCAACTTTATGTTGTTGTTTCTCCCTCTTGTATAGTCATAAGAATCTTTCCTTGAGTTGTCCCTTTAACGCCCGCTACATATGTTTTGATCAATACTTGATGTTTGTTTATCTAGGAATAGGCAAATCGTTGATGTGAGCTTCTAGCTTTTTTGAGTAGTCGTATATTTGTACTGCTTTCATCATTTTCTCTTTAAAAATTAATAATCACCTTCCCTTTTGGACGCCCATTTGCGACTAGTTCTAGCGCTTCATTAACGTTGCCTATGGTAAATAGTGTTGGATGAATCGGTGGAACAATGTTGTTTTTTTCAATGATTTTGGTAATCTCCTTTAGTTGTGCACCGTCAGAACGAACGAAGATAAAGCGGTAATCCACGTCGTGTTTCTTGGCTTTGTTGTCATACTTTGCGCCAACCACAGAAAATAGCTTTTGTTTCCACCATGGAAAGTTATTGTCTTCTGCGAAACGTCTATTGGGTCCTGTACGGAGAGAGAGCAATCTTCCGCCCGGTTTAATGATTTTTAATTCATTGTCAAATTCTTCGGCTCCCAAGGTATCAATCACATAATCGACATTCGACAACAAGTCAACATAGTTTTCTTTCGTGTAATCCAAATATTGATCTGCACCAATTTCCAAAGTGCGTTCGCGCGCTTGTGCGTTGCCACTGACAATGACATTTAGACCCATTGCCTTTGCGATTGGGACAGCCATTTGACCAAAGCTACCCGATCCACCTGGAATGAAAACAGATTTACCGGACTGTGCCTCAAGTTCTTCATGTAGACCTTGATACGCTGTGAGTCCAGTCAGTGCTGCAGCAGCGGCTTCCACGTAGGATAAGTTTTTTGGCATGGGGGAAATTGCGGCAGCGTCAATTGCGGCATATTCCGCAAAAGCACCAATTTTTTTTAGTGGGAGACGTGTATAGATATCGTCTCCTACGTAAAAGTTTGTCACATTTTTTCCGACTTTTTCGATAACGCCTGCCAATTCATTACCAAGCGTTAATGGGAAATCATAATCTTGAATCAGTTTCACGCTACCTGTGATAACCAACATTTCAAGCGGATTGACCGCTGCAGCTTTTACCTTTACCAAAACTTCGTTGTCAGCAATCTCTGGAATTGGAATGTCATTGACTTGGGCGTGGATTTTTTTTGAGTACTTGGTGATCTGAGCTGCTTTCATGAGTGTTTTCATTTTTAAATCAGCATCCTTCCGTTGAGTTACCTTCATTGGGTTTCTTGTATTTTTTCAAAGTAGCGATAAGACAATAGTTTTCACTATTTCAATAGAAAAATGAGCACGATACTATACAGAGAACCAAACTAATCGTTACATGAATGCTATTGCTAGCTTCGGGTGCAGATGGATCAAAACACAAAAACCAGTGCTTGACAAAAGATATGGATTTATACGAAAAGCCACCTATTTCTATAATGTTGTAAGTCCTACCCAACACTGATGCGAATCCATCTGTATCATGAGCTGCGTGAACAACCGTTAACGAATATCCAGAGGCTGTCCAATAATTCCGAAGTTCTTCATATAGAAGCCTGGGCTAGAGGCACCTATCCCAACCCCTCCCAACTTGCCATTCCAAAGTGTATATAACTCGCAAAGGTTGCAACGACTCCAGAGCCATCTGGAACTTGACCGCTGAAGCCGGTGTTCCCGTACTCAATCGGTGGAACAGGCATTAAGATCTACATCGGCCCATAGCGTCCGAATGCAGTAAAAGCCTACCAGTACAGTGCAATTCATGCGTCAAGCACTGATTTTTAGATTGATCCAAGAAACTATACAAATATAATTTTATTTGACCTGAGGTTTTTTTCTCATAACATTGATGACTCACAGATAAATTTATGGCGTACAATTTTTTAGTTGTACGCCATTTTTAAACACTACTGTCTATATTGTAGTTTAAGTTTAAAACTACTTTGTTATTTCCTCTATTTCGTTTAAAAAATAGAGAATCACTTCCAGCTTCAAGCTGGTTGTGAAGCGTTGATATTTGCCATATAAGCTATACTTACCCCTTCTGAGATTCTAATTCTTTCAATGTAGGATAATCCGTATAGCCCTTGCTTTCACCACCATAAAATGTTGCAGGATCTGCTTCATTTAATGGAGCGCCTGCTTTAAGCCGTTCCACAAAATCTGGATTAGCCAATGACCATACCCCAATAGGTGTTAAATCAGCAAGACCACTATCGATATCAACGCTAAGATTTTCCAGTGCCCGTCCAGCCCGATTGACTAACAACGGATTCTTCCATAGAGATCGAATGTCTTGAAGCAGTTCTTCGTTTCCGAGGTGCATAATATGAAGGTAAGCCAAATTTAATTTAGCTAATTCTTGCGTCAGGTAACGATAAAGATCAGGACCTTGTTCACCATCTTGAATCCCACCAAGAGGAGTTCCTGGAGAAATACGGAAGCCAGTTCTCTCTGCCCCAATCTCGTCAACGATGGCTTTTGCTACTTCAATCGCGAAGCGAGTACGATTTTCTATAGAGCCACCATATTCATCCGTCCGTGTATTCGAATTTTCTCCGATAAATTGGTTAATCAGATAACCATTTGCTCCATGAATTTCAACACCGTCAGCTCCTGCTGCAATAGCAGCCGCCGCAGCTTTACGATAATCTGCAATGGTCGCTTGAATGTCTTCTTTACTCAACTCACGTGGTACGGGGATATCCTGCATGCCTGTAGCCGTAAACGTTTCTACTCCTGGTGCAATTGCAGAAGGTGCAACCGGCTGCCGATGATGAGGTGTATTGTCAGGGTGCGATATACGACCGGCATGCATTAATTGGATATAAATATACCCGCCTGCTTCATGCACTGCATCGGTAACCTTTTTCCACCCTTCAATATGCTTTTCCGTATAGATCCCAGGTGTCCTTAAGTAACCTTGACCATCATCTGAAGGTTGTGCACCTTCCGTAATAAGAAGTCCTAAGGATGCACGTTGAACATAATAAAGTGCAGCCAACTCTCCAGGTGTACCATCTTCTTGCGCTCGACTACGTGTCATTGGTGCCATCGCTAATCGATGAGGCAATTCAATGTTACCAATTTTTGTTTTGCTCCATAATTTCTCCACTTTTATTCCTCCTATTTAAATGAGTTGCACGGATGTACAATTGGATTTAAAATTCTGAAATTACCGGATAGATTTGCCCTCTCAAATTGAAATTATAGTTCTGGTCTACAATTCCTACCACTTCGTTACTATCATAAAGATCCACCATGAAGCCCGCCATTTGCTTCGCAGTGTGATACTTAGGCATGTTTGCTTTAAAATCAAATTCTTCAGCATCTATTGATTTTTTCGCAAATTCCGTTTCCGTTATGGCGGGTGCTAAAACTTTTGCCTTCATTTTCGCACCTTTCAGTTCTAGTTCTTTTGCAAGCCCTTCGGTGAAGGCACTAACATAATATTTAGATGCAGAATAAGCAACACTGCTAACGGCAACAGCATAACCAAGTGCTGAAGATACGTTAATTAACTGAGTTCCTTCTATATCAGCATAATCGTGTGCATATAGAGTAGAGAGAATTGTTAAGGTTTCTATATTAACACGCAGCATAGCTTCAACTTTATCTAAATTCTGATCCACTACAAAAGAGGATTCACCAAGCCCGGCATTATTAATCCAAGTCTCAATTTGATACTCCTTTAAATCGCTATACAGGGTGTAGGCCTGATCAGGAACCGACAGGTCACTTGTAAGAATAACAACGTCTAAATCTGAATTTATTCCTTGAATTTTTGATTTAAGCTCTTCTAATTTTTCCAATCTTCTAGCTACAATAATCAAGTTTTTGCCACGAGACGCAAAGGCCAATGCTGTCTCATATCCTATTCCTGAGCTCGCTCCTGTAATAACTGTGTACTTCATACGATTCTCCCCCTTTTAAAAAAAATTATTTAGATAATTGAAGAATGATCATTCAACTTTAGTTAAAAAAATAACAGTTAGATCTAACTTGGTCTAAGCATAGCATTTTTAGAATGATCAGTAAAGTATTTTTAATAAGAGGTGACCAATAGACCGTCAGCAGATTTAGCATTGCTTTGGATGTTATAGAAAATCAGGTCAATGCCCTGTTCTGTTTTGGGTGAATCTAACCATACGGGTCACCAATTTGCGTGGCAGTAATCGTGGAATGAACTTCATTAATCGGTTGCGAGCCCCTGGCATTATGAATGTCTTGCCGCGTAAAAAGCCTCGATAACCTTCCTCAGCTACCTGCCCGGCCTCCATGATAGCCCCATTCTGGAACAGTTTCGAGGCCCCCATACCCGAACGATCAACGAAGCCGGTTGATGTCAGACCTGGACATAGTGCCGTCACAGTCACGCCCGTTCCGCTCAATTCGTTTTCAAGAGCCTCGGTGAACGACAGCACATACGCCTTCGTTGCGTAGTAAACTGACATCATAGGTCCCGGAAAAAAAGCCACCAATGAAGCGACATTCATCACGCCTCCTTGGCCGCGTTTAACCATATCCGGCACGAACAACTTTGTCATAATCGTTAGGGCCTTTATATTGACGTCAATCATATTCGTCTCTTCCTCTAACTTCGTCTCCAAAAATGTCCCAAATAAACCAAAACCAGCATTATTGACAAGATAGTCGACGACGATCCCCTTCTCCTTGAGCTCCGCGAAAATCTCCTCCGGCACACCGTGCGACGCGACATCCTTGGCGATGACCGTCGCTCGGGTGTCATATTTTTTTTTGTATTCTTTACCAAGCTCCACAAGCTTACTCTCACTACGCGCCACCAGCACCAAATCATATCCATCCTTCGCGAAACGATCCGCCAATTCTTTTCCAATCCCGCCAGATACTCCAGTGATAAGTACAGTTTTTCTCATCTTACAAGTTCTCCTCTATTTTTTAGTATTAACCGTTTTTCAGCATTCAATAAGATTATTGATTTGAATGTTCGTTCTCCATATAAAAGACCTCTGATAGAGAGCGGCATGGAGAGATTATACATACAGGAACGATTATTCTAGTAATGTGAAAAAAATATTAATCAAATCATTTTTCTAAAAGCTGCATTGATATGTTGGCTATGCGGTGAAGTTTCTCTCTGGGAATCGAGGTTCTTGCCATACTCCTTAATCCAACTCCTACATTATGCAGATACTCTGCCAATTCCCCAGCATCGTAATCAGAGCTGAATTCACCGTCTCGTTGCCCCCAAAAAATTATTTCCTTGAGTAGTTGCTCTTCTGTTGTAAACGCCTCAGTAGACTTTTTATTAACATCGGCATCGCCCACTGCCAATTCGACCGCCGAATTTACCATTAAGCAGCCGGAAGGCGAGTCCGTTTCCCCACAGATCAGGATGCCAACAATAAATTGGAGGGGGGCTTCCGTTGCAGTCTTGGAACGTTTAACTCCTCTTGTAAGAGAGGCGTTGACTTTACTTTCATAACGATCCATCGCCTTTAGAAAAAGCGTATGCTTGTCGCCAAATGTGTCATACAAGCTTCTGCGATGGATGCCCATATGCTCAACCAAATCGGACATGGATGTTTTCTCGTAGCCCTGTTCCCAAAAAAGTTGCATCGCCTTATCCAATACCTTGGTCTCATCAAACTCCTTGTTTCTTGACATTTCAGTTCCCTCCTTCTTAAGAATTTAACATATCGGGAACGATCAGTAAAGAAAAAGCATGTTAAATACGTTTGTAGCCTCCCCACCATTATGCTCTCATGTGGATCAAATCAATCTCACAGCTCAAAATAATGGAGCAATCAAGCTGAAGAGGATAGTTTGCGAAGACTTCAAACCGATTATATCGATTTGCATCAACTACACCGACCTGATGTTCATACCAATATTGAAAAAACTCTTGATGCGCTTACGGATCTGGTCAGAAAAGGGAAGAATACTGCCTTACATTATACAGGTAGCAAAATTAATTCTTTCATCAGTCGAATGAATAATTCCATAGAGGAGCTTATCCACTTGTTTTTATGATAAGCACAAATTGCTGTGATTTTTTGTGTGTCAAGCTCTGTTTTGAGTTTTATCAAAGATTTATTTTTCAATTCTTCTTCGACTGTAAATTGCGGTAGATATGCCACCCCTAAATTACTTATCACACTCTGTTTAGTTGCTTCAATACTTGATAACTCAAGGGTGTTGTCAAGTACAATACCTTTATCTTTCAAGTATTGATCAAACATTTGCTGGAAAATGCTATCTGGATCATTATTGATCAAGCTGACCGATTTTCTTTGGTTTCCTTGCAAAAAATCCCTTTGATTGATTGGTAAGTTAGGCGAAGCAATTAAGGCCATGCCCAAATTAACAATAGGTTCAGTTAATATTGTTGGAGAGTACCCACCCACATCATAATGCACTGCAATATCTGCTCCACCGTTAATGATTTGATCTCTTATTATATAACAATTTAATGCTTGTAACGATAACTTTACGTTAGGAGCCTGTTCTTTAAATGCTCTAAGTACAGGCTGCATCTTATAGATTAATAGCGACTCAGGCATGGCTACTTTTAGTGTACCGCTCATTTCGAGAATGCTTTTACCATAATTACTGATTTGCTCGGAAGATTGAATAATCGTATCAATGTAAGGTAAAATATCCTTCCCCGCTTGTGTTAGGATCATTTTTCTTCCAATTCTTTCAAATAATTCCACTGATAGTTCTTGCTCTAATTGTTGTATCTGGAAGGTGACTGTGGACTGCGTATAATTGAGTTTACGTGCAGCATTTTGAAAGCTTCCAGTCTCCAAAATTGTTTTAACAGTGTTAAGATGCTTTAATTCCATAGTTATTGACCCCTAAATATAATTCGATTTAATCGAATTTTAATATTTGCAATATCAATTTAATTAATATTTAGTTTGCAGAACTTTATCATAAGTGAAACAACCTGTCAAGGGGATGTAAGGAATAAATGCGCAAGCAAGTTGTTTGAAATAAAACCCAAAGAAATATAATAGAATCTATCCATTTGCTTAATGGTGTACCGTCAGTCCATGACTTGGTTCTCGCAGATCTCCATTCCATAATTCAATAATATTGAATCATAAGTTTTATTATTTCGATTTTTTTAATATTTTTATTTGTGGTATCGTTTCATAAAGTGGAGCAACCGATCAGGGAGGTTATAAGGAATAAAATAGATCTTCACTTTAAATGATATTGAAAGAAGGTTTATTTAGGTGAGTGCAGTAATGTGGGTATCTTTCTTGTCTTATGCAATTACAACAACTCTTTCGCCGGGCCCTAATAATATATTAGTTTTAAATGCAATTAGCAACAATGGAATGAAGCGAAGTAAACAATTGATATTTGGAGTCTATTTTGGTTTTTTTAGTGTGATGGTCATATGTGGAATGTTTAGTGTAGTCCTCGCGAAGTATATACCTACTGCAATGCCATATATGAAGTACATTGGCTGTGCTTATATTTTGTGGCTTGCTTATTATACGGCAATAAGCAAGCCATCCAGCTCCGATGCCGAGGAAGGCTCTACTTCATTTATGCGTGGCTTTATTCTGCAATTTGTAAATGTAAAAATAATTTTATGGGGAATTACGATATTTACAGGCTATGTTCTTCCGTATTATTCATCATTTGCAGCGGTAGCCAGTTTTATTGTTTTGGCTACTATTATTGGTGATGGAGCAACACACCTATGGGCGATAGCCGGGGTAATCCTGCATAAAATCATAAATAAGTATTGGCGCCCAATTAATTTAATGATGGCATTGCTACTGGTTTACAGTGCATTAAGTTTAATATTGAAATAAAAGGAGATTGGATTATGTCATTTGAAAAGGTTCGAAGCTATTTCGAAAAGCTTAACATGGGAGACAGAATCAAAAATTTTGATAGTTCCTGTGCCACGGTCGAACAGGCGGCAGAAACAATAGGTGTAGTTCCATCTCGTATTGCAAAAACACTGAGTCTAAGAAAAAATGATGGCTGTATGCTTATTGTGATGGCTGGAGATGCCGGGATTGATAATAAGAAATTCAGACATTTTTTTGGACTCAAAGCAAGGATGTTGACCGCTGATGAAGTGATGGAACAAATAGATCAACAGGTTGGTGATGTATGTCCATTTGCAATTAAAGAGGATATACCAGTATATATTGATATTTCTGTTAAGCGTTTCGACTCCCTTTTTCCCGCTTGTGGAAGTCCGACAAAAGTCATCGAACTTTCTCCTGATGAATTATTTACCTATGGACACGCTATTGCATGGATTGATGTGTGTAAAGGCTGGGATTTATACCATCAGTAGTAAGCCATAAAATTCATTATGCATGGTTATATTAGCAGCCTATTTTTTTGGGGGTGGCTTCTCAAGGCGTACGCTCTCCTTAAGCAGCATATCAGGGGGTTCGTGCACCATGTCCGGGTATTCTCAAGCTTTCTCAAAGTGATTTTCATCCAAGCGACCACGACATTCAATCTGTTACATGTGACCTGTTTCGAATGTCCCTCCTGAGACACCTTACACCTGCCATTCTTATTACCAATGCCAAAACACCTCCAAAGTTTGTCTGGGAAGTAATCTTTTGAAGGTGTTTTGGCTTATCTCACACTGAAGGTCATTTCCTCAACCTAAAACTTGCTCTCTTCCATAAAATTATTCCCTTTTTGCTGCTTTCAAATGTTCCATGACGTGTTTACCCATTGATTCTACGCTTGTCTGCTTGTAACCAATCGGGGGTCCATCCTTTTTCCATCGCATCCAGGGTCACTCCTGGCGGAACAATCGCATCTATCGCATCAAGTACATCATTGCTCAATCGAACGTCACTGCCCTTTAAAGTTTCCTGGAGCTGCTCGATCGTTCTAGCCCCAATGATGGCTGAAGTTATGGAAGGATGAGATTGTGTAAAGGCCATGGCCAGATGCGGTAAAGTTAACCCCGCTTCATCTGCAAGTGTTTGAAGCTTTGCTATGATTTCAAACTTGGTCCGGTTTTCTTCCCGATTAGGGTCGACAACAGATTTTAAGCTTCCCGCAAAGGTGGCTGCTCTTGAATCGGAGGAGTACGATTCCCCAAATCGGTATTTACCAGTTAATAGACCACCCGAAAGTGGACTCCAAACCAAAACGCCTATTCCGTATTTTGCTGTGGCAGCAAGCAAATCGAATTCAATACTTCGGTTTAAAATGGAGTACGGGGATTGCTCAGAGACAAAACGTGCTACATTTTTACGTTCGCTAGTCCATTGAGCTTCTGTTACTTGCCATGCTTGAAAGTTCGATGTGCCAATGTAGCGAATCTTCCCTTCTCTGACCAGATCCGTAAGCGCATCAAGAGTTTCTTCAATATCGGTATGAACATCCGGCAGATGTAGTTGATACAAATCGATATAATCGGTCTGGAGTCTTCGTAAACTATCCTCTACAGCTCGTTTAATCCAATATTTTGAACTTCCGGATTGGTTGGGTCCACTGCCCATGGGAAAACCACCTTTAGTGGCCAGAAGGATATCCTCCCTGCGTCCTTTTAGTAGTTCACCTAAAATTTCTTCTGCTTGACCACTTGAATAGACATCGGCTGTATCGATCAGGTTCACTCCTGCAGCCAGAGCTTCATCCAAAATGGGTTCACACTCTTTCTTCGTGTTGTTACCCCAAAAACCAAATGTACCTGTACCTAATACAAAACTGCTTACTTTAAGGCCTGTACTACCTAATACACGATATTCCATCTTCACTCATTCCCTTCAGCTCGATAATATTTAAACGAAAAATTTCTTTAGTACGGCAACCTCATTAGTTTTCTTTTGCAAACCGATTAAGCCTATAACCTCGCTGTTATCGTTTAATGCTACCCAAAAATCCCCTTCTTCGTTTATATAGTTTGATTGAATATCAAGAATATCGGGTTGTTCCTGCCAGTACCTTTCTTAATCAAAGAACTAATGGATAAATGTCCAACAAATACTCTCAGAGGAAGCAAGCGTTCGTGTAAATTAAGGATATAGTTTTGCAAGCCTGACATGGCGATACCTGAATTTCCGAACATGGGATTGGACTCATAGCGGAGAGATCGCTTGTAAATAGAAGTGTCCCTTCGTCTCGTTCCATTATTCTGGAATGATTTGTCCTGCAGTATTAATGCCTCCGATGACTACGTTGTTAAAAATTTGAAGAACGCCCTCATCAGTCGTATCAAGAACAGGCGTCACAGAAACATTTCCACCATATGGGCTAAATTCCACAACATTAATGGAACCAAACGTATTCTTGATTTGTTGAAAAGCCCTAGTAAGCTGCATTTTGTTTGTAATATCAGCAGCAAAACCCTGTGCTTCAATCCTCATTCTATTTAGCTCCGCAGCATCTTCTCCTGTGTTCTTGAAACCATAGCAATACGGAATTCGCGTCTTCTAAAAGTCTAAGCCAATGAGAAACCAAGACCAGGTCCAGCACCAATTATCGCAATTGTTTTCAACTACTAACCTCATTTTTTCTAGACATTAAATTGAATATAGGTTCCTTTCATCTAGTCAGCCTAGCATAGAGTTCTATCTATTTATTTAGACTTTGACAGGTTCCTCCTTGTTTAATACTCCTGCAAAATTAAAGAATGATCATTCTAAAAAGTATTCAGGTAGCTATTCCATGTAGGGGGGCAACTGTGTGCTCTTTAAATTCTTCACTTCTTCCGTTGCATTTCCCTAGCTCGCATCATCAGTATAACATATATAGAACGATCGGTAAAGAAATGGTTTTTTATAGTGCTTTGTTCATCAACAATGCTTACAATTGACGTTTGCCTCTAAGGAGTAACTGAACAAATCTTGTCAAACTGCCTTGAATGAATAGACTCCGGCGAAAAAAAAGACACTGACTTTAGGCTGGTTTACTTCCTTGTTTCGCAGATTTTATTAGCCTTAAGGCGACGTCACTTTAAGATGTAGATTATCCTTTTCCCGACTTTCTGCCATATGCATAATATAGTTTTTAAAAGGAGTGTCAGCGTGGGCTTCATTCCAGAGTTGATAGCCTTCTGAGACAAGCAATTCACGCATTTGTACAGCATCCGCTCCGGACAAAAAAAACTGGTTGATCAATCCACTAGTATTCCCATGGTCTGTAATTCCGAATCCTTGAACATTTCAAATTCTGGAGATTCAGATAATCGCCTGTAGTATTTAGAATACCATAATGACGCGGAAGAATTGTCACTAAAATGATCAAACTGTAAGAGGTTTGGATCAGAGGCACCAGAATTTTCTGCCCAAATATCTACATTCAAGCGATTGGCGGAGCAATCAAGTGTATGATCTGACACAGAGTAGTGCAACGTTCCGAATAAATGCGGATAGACGGAAAGCGCACCTCCGGCAATATCATAAATTAATTCCCCCCGTCATCATCCATTGAGGCAATATCCTGCAAATGACTATGACCACTCAGTACAAGACGTAAACCAGCACGCCGCAAGATATCCATGGCCTCGCAAGTTGTTCGTGTTGTTCCTCGCTCAGCTTTGGTGGCTTTCCTGGTGAATGCTTCATAGGAAGGACTTCCAATCCGTAGGTTTGGTATAAATTCCAATACTTGCTAATAGTCTGGCGAACCAGACCTACGTATGTGCAATTTCAGTAAACGACTGTCCTTCGAGGTGAAGGCGGACAGCCAAATAGCGTTCATATAGCCGTTTGTCATGGGTATGCTTCATGGCTTCGTTTATTTGATCCATTTCGGATGAACTCATGTGTTTCCCCACCTTACATTTGGTCTTACTTTCTATTACCCAATTGAAGGATCGTTAAAGTACTTTTTATATAGAATGCAGTTCAAAAGTTTCTTCAGCTCAGGCAATGAACTGGGTACTGAAAATCACATAAAAAAGTCCATTAGAGCAATATCTCTAATGGACTGTTAATTAATAATTATGGTACCGGCGAGAGGACTCGAACCTCCACGGTTTCCCACTCGATTTTGAGTCGAGCGCGTCTGCCATTCCGCCACGCCGGCATATTCAATTATGGAGGCGCCACCCAGATTTGAACTGGGGAATAAAGCTTTTGCAGAGCTTTGCCTTACCACTTGGCTATGGCGCCAGAGTATTACAAAGCGGACGACGGGAATCGAACCCGCGACCCTCGCCTTGGCAAGGCGATGCTCTACCGCTGAGCCACGTCCGCATTAAGATGGCTGGGGATATAGGATTTGAACCTATGCATGACGGAGTCAAAGTCCGTTGCCTTACCGCTTGGCTAATCCCCATTAAAGGTAAAGGGCGACCGATGGGGCTTGAACCCACGAATGCCGGAGTCACAGTCCGGTGCGTTAACCACTTCGCCACGATCGCCGCAAAGACAAAAAAATTTGGCAGGGGCAGCAGGAATTGAACCCACACCAACGGTTTTGGAGACCGTTGTTCTACCTTTAAACTATGCCCCTATAAAACTGGTGGAGGATGATGGATTCGAACCACCGAACCCGTAAGGGAGCAGATTTACAGTCTGATGCGTTTGGCCACTTCGCTAATCCTCCAAAAATGGTGCCGGCGAGAGGACTTGAACCCCCAACCTACTGATTACAAGTCAGTTGCTCTACCAGTTGAGCTACACCGGCACATAAATTATTCAATTAAAAGTGGCTCGGGACGGAATCGAACCGCCGACACGAGGATTTTCAGTCCTCTGCTCTACCGACTGAGCTACCGAGCCTTATTCTAAGGCTCTTCGACAAACATTGTATTACTAAAATGGCGGAACTGACGGGATTCGAACCCGCGATCTCCTGCGTGACAGGCAGGCATGTTAGGCCTCTACACCACAGTTCCAAGGGTATTTCCTAAGGGAAATTAATTGCGGGGACAGGATTTGAACCTGTGACCTTCGGGTTATGAGCCCGACGAGCTACCGAACTGCTCCACCCCGCGACAATAATAAGTATTCAATTTTCCAAGTGGTGGAGGCTGAGGGGCTCGAACCCCCGACCCTCTGCTTGTAAGGCAGATGCTCTCCCAGCTGAGCTAAGCCTCCACAACGCAACACTTCACATATTATACCATTAAAAGCTTTTTATTTCAAGCTCTTTTATAAAATAGTTAATGACCCGTAGGGGAATCGAACCCCTGTTACCTCCGTGAAAGGGAGGTGTCTTAACCGCTTGACCAACGGGCCATACAATAAATAATATCTGGCGGAGAGAGAGGGATTCGAACCCTCGAGACGCTTTTGGCGCCTACACGATTTCCAATCGTGCTCCTTCGGCCAACTCGGACACCTCTCCATATGGCTCCCCGAACAGGACTCGAACCTGTGACAACTCGATTAACAGTCGAGTGCTCTACCAACTGAGCTATCAGGGAATAATAATCATTTATTCAAGG
>NZ_JTHP01000065.1 GCF_000943545.1 Paenibacillus terrae | reverse complement strand
TGTATGGGGACCTCCTTCATTCAAACTAATGGATTGATGGGTCGGGTTACCAAAACGGATATCATGAACGCTATTTTGAGCTTGACGGAAGAGAAGACGTAAAAGAAGACGTGAAAGAAGAAAAAAGGGGACCGTTATATGTACTGGTTGGCCATGCTGACCATGCTGATTGATCATGTTGGACTTGTATTTTTTCCGACTGATCCGGCCTGGAGAATTGCCGGCAGGCTTGCTTTTCCAATCTATGCATATGCGCTGTATATGGGGTATGCTCGCACTCGGAATATGCGAGGTTATATGCTCCGCTTGCTCGGAATCGCCCTGATTTCTCAGGTGCCCTATATGCTGGCGTTTGATGTGTATAGGCCAAACGTGGTCTGGACGCTGTTGATCTCGTTGCTGACGCTGGCTGCTGCGTCGCGATTGAAAAATTGGGCGGCTATAACAGGATTATATGTGCTGACAGCTCTGGTCATGGAGCTTAGCCTGATGGATTACGGGGCCTACGGGCTGCTGCTTGTCCTCATTTACCGCTATACCCGTTCCTATATGATGGTTGCGGCACATTTTGCACTGAATGTCGTGTATGATATGGTGCATCACGCGAATCTCCAGCATTTTAGCCTGCTGTCCACCATTCTTATCGCATGCTTTGCATCCGGGGAAAGTGGCTTTTACAGCCGGGCACCGCGCTGGTTGTGGCGCAGCTTTTATCCGGTGCATCTGGCTGTTATTGCGGCCATTCGTCTCTGGCTCTAACATAAGCTCATCATCTTTAAAATCAGCAAAAGAACCTTCAAAACCACGCTATAGATGGTTTTGAAGGTTCTTATTTATTCCAAAGTTTAGGACGCTTTGTTAGGACCTTGGGCAAACGGCAACGGTCGTTCCGGAGCGCCTTCCTTCATGTATTGCACCAATACTTCCGGAATATTGTGTATCCCACCTGCATTAACGCGATAGCCATTCGTTTGTCCAGGTGAGTTAATGCCACGCTTCACCGTGAAGGTAACGTCAATGCCCAAGGCGCGGCAAATTTCCAGCGTTTCCTTGGTATATCCTCCATACGGAAAGGCCAGGACGTTACGATCATTGTGAAGATACTTGAACAGCTTCTTGTCGGCGGTGTCCAAATCGTTGTAAACCCGTTGCTTGAATTCGTCCTCGGTTTCCATACGCCCCAGCTTTTTCGAATATACCGGGCCCATGAGAAGCGGTTTTTCCTTGGTGCGTGCTACATTTGTGTATCCATACGCGTGCTGGTCATTGGTGTGGTTGTAGAAATCAACACCTTCGGCATGCATGTGCTGGATTTGCTCCCACGTCAGCTTCTTAATACCGATGTGCTTGGGATTACTGATCGTGGATGTGATGAGAAAATTGGTTGCAGGTACACGGTACTTTTTCAACACGGGAAAGGTGTCTGTGTAAAAAGATTCATAGCCGTCGTCGAAGGTCATAAGTACAGCATTATCGGGCACCTTGGCTTTATGTAGAATAAAGTCCGTATATTCTTTCATCGTAATCCAGTGGAAGCCGTTGGCTTTCATTTCATCCAGTTGCTTCGTAAAATTGCTGAGCTTGAGAGCGCCGGGATCCGGTGGAGTTTTGGTTACTTCATGATACATCAGGACAATAACCTTGTTCTGGTAATATACTTTATCCGGCGTTGGTGTCAGAGAGAATAAGTGTCGTACCAGTCGATCTGCATTTGCTGTGCGTGTACGGTGAGTCCCTTTAACAAGGGGGGGATGGTAGATGGTGCGTGCTTCGTACACCAAAATCCCTAAAATAGCTAACATGCTCATAATAAGCATTGTTCTTTTGAATATGACGTGTTTCATATGAATGACATCCCCCGCATGCAGAAATTCTAAAAGTATAGATATGTAAACCCGATATCAACTAGCAAAATCTAGTCTATCATACCTAATACACGCGGGGAAAATATCACAACTTTGTTACCTCTGTGTTGCTTTTGTGGATACCGATGACGCGATAGGGAAATAACCGATCTCGACCGCATGCTGGATCATATTTCGAATAAACTCCAGATCGGTTGTCGGGCACTTAACGCCAGCCTGATCCAGTAGCGCGGCGGTCACAGGGCTGCCATATCGGTAAGCGGAATCCTTGGCTCCATCACCTTCCAGCTGACCCATAGCAAGGTGCAGCGCGTCCTCCTGAATACCGGAAGAGGGGTTCAGGAGCCAAGCGCTATAATCGTCAAAAGGCATCGTATCTACTGCATATCCAAGCTGGTTGACCATAGCGATCAGCTCATCATATGGCAGCGGATTCGGATTGCAGATATGGAAAATGCGGTTTGCGCTTTTTTGATGCACAGACAGCTCTACAATGGCGCGGCTCGCATAGTCAATCGGCGTAAAGTCCGTATGCCAATCAGCCTGTGGCGCTTTGCCCAGCAGCAGCATGGCCTTCATCATCCGATAGTAAGCGTTGCTGTCGATATTGCGCTGGAAGCGTCCGTTAGCCGAGTGGGCCGTCAAATTACCTGCACGGTAGATAGAGACAGGCGTGCCTGACTGAGCCGCTTGGAACAACAGCTTTTCCGCTGCGAGCTTACTGTTCGTGTACAGGTTGTCCACCTGTAGCTCGTCCGGGAGGGAGGACAGTTCCAATACGGATTCCCATTGTCCTTCATTCGCCAGATCCTCCGGTATGCCCATAGTTGAGACATGATGGAAGGATACACCTGGCTTGGCCTGAGCAATTTTCAGCAGTTCCAGTGTTCCGGTTACATTCGTACGGTCAAAGGCAGCCGAATCACCAAAATGGCGAACGTCAGCGGCGCTGTGAATAATGCCGTCAATTTGATGCTCCAGCATATGGCGGTCAACGGTAGAGAGGCCAAGGTCTGCCTGCTCCAGATCACCGTACACGGCTTTGACCCGTCCTTCGATCAGGGCGGATACATCTTGTCCAAAATATCCTGTCAGTACGGTCTGAATACGCTCGATGCCGGATGGCCCGTCCTGTGATGGGCGTACCATCGCGTACACCTTGGCTTCTGTCCGTTGAAGCAGGTCGTACAGAATGTGCGAACCGAGATAACCTGTAGCCCCGGTCAATAAAACAACATTCATGTCGCGTAATTCGGCTACACCCGCAGTGCCCGACAGCTCGATAGGATGCTCATTCAGGTCTGTTTTTCTTGTGGAACCGCTAGTGCTTTGCGTTGCGGCGTTTGTTCCGTACCCAGTTGCTCCACGTATTCAGCAAGCTCGCGAACGGTTTTGTAACGGAAAAAGTCTCCAATGCGTAACGCGCCATAACGCGGCTTTAAAATAGCCAGCACATGAATGACACGAAGGGAGTCACCACCGATCAGGAAGAAGTCATCCGTTGCGCCGATGTTGGTTTTGCCAAGTACCTGTGTCCATGCTTCAGCAATGAGCGTTTCTGTTCCTTCACGAAGAGGTTCCCCGCCGTAGGAGCTGTCGGACGCCTCGGGAAGCGGAAGCAGGGCCAGCTTCTTGCGGTCAATCTTGCCCGTCGGTGAAATCGGCATGGCTTCCAGATAAACGACATGGCTCGGTACAAAATAGGAAGGCAGCTTGCCCGCAATATAAGACTGAATCACGTCTTGCGGAATAGACTGTCCATCCGAAGTGGTGTAATAGCCGACCAGCATATTTTGATCCGTGTGATCCTTGACGGCTACGACAGACACGTCCTGAACGCCTGGATGCTTGGAAAAATGATCTTCAATCTCTCCGATTTCGATCCGGTTGCCCCGGATTTTGAGCTGTGAATCCTTCCGGCTTACGTATTCAATCGTACCGTCTGGCAGCAGCTTGGCGATATCGCCTGAGCGGTACATTTTTTCACCCGGAACAAATGGGTTGTCCACAAACGATTGTGCTGTCCGTTCCGGCTGATGGAGGTAGCCATGAGCCAGTGCCGGCGTAGCAATACATACTTCTCCCGGAATGTTAATCGGACATAGCTTGTTATCATCGTTGACGATATAGACTTTGTAGTTGTAGATCGGCTTACCGATCGGGATGTTGACGACGTGCTCAGGCACAGCACCACGAACCCGGTGGGTCGTGGTCGCTACGGTGCACTCGGTTGGTCCATACACGTTAACGATGTCTGTATCTATACCGAATTTGCTTTGGAACGCCCGAACTTGTGAGCCGTACAGCGCCTCGCCTGCCACGGTGACAATTCGTACCTTAGCCAATTTGCGGTAACCCTCGTCCGACAAATACGTGGACAGCTGATTAAAGAATACGGTTGGCAAGATGGTAATGATCGTCGTGCCTGTGCGTGCGACGGCTTCTGCGAATTCTTCAACAGACACGCGTTCTTCGGAGGACAGCAGGTACAGCTTGGCACCGTAGAACAAGGCTCCAATCGTATCCCAAACGGATGCATCAAAACTATAGGTGGCGAATTGAGTCAATACATCCTGAGGTGTAATGTCGCAATCGCGCTGTACGACAGCCCCCAGGTTAACGACGCCACGGTGAGCGATCAGGGCTCCTTTCGGCTTGCCTGTCGAGCCGGACGTATAGATCACATAAGCGAGATCATCTGGTCCTACGTTAACGTTTGGATTGCTTGCAGCATAGCCTGCCAGAGGCCCGTTAATGGCCAAAATTTCTTTTACCGTCTCAATGGAGCCGCATAGTTCAGCGGCTTGCCCAGCGAGCGCGGAAGTGGTAAGGACGAAGGGAGAACGCGTGTCCTCGACGATATAGCTACTCCGATCGGCTGGATGGGCTGGATCGACAGGTACATATACGCCCCCGGCTTTCAGAATACCAAGCAGGGAAATGACGGTTTCCAGGCTTCGCTCCATGAAGATGGTCACGAATTCGCCCTTGGCAAGACCTTTGGACAACAGCACACGTGCGACTTGATTGGCACGTTCATTAAGCTCACGGTACGTATATTCCCCGGCGTGGGAAGCGATGGCCGGACGATCAGGATACTGCGAAGCGGCTTCCTCGAACATTCCATGAATGGTCTGATGCTCAGGATACTTCACAACTGTATTATTTAAGGCTTCATGAGCTGCCCGATCTGCTTCGGATAAGATGCCAATCGAATTGACAAGGGCGTGGCTGTTGGTGAGTGCGCCACGCAGTAGTAGTTCGAAGTATTCTGCATACCGGACAACCGTTGTTTCCAGAAGAAGTGAATCATCATAACGAATCTGGATTTGGTAAGTGCCGTTGCTCTCGATGACAGCCCAATCCATGATACGAGGCTCTGTGCCTTCATCTGCCAGCAGATTTGCCGAGAACGAGGTATCAGCCTGCGGGTCTGCCAGATAAGCATGTGGTTTATGGAGCATGTCCTGAAACAAGCCTGCCAGCTCATGGAAAGTAGTATTCTTTTCCATCGTCAGTGAAGCCGTGAGTACACCAGATTGAGGCACCAAAGTAGAGAAGGAGACTTCTTCTTCTGCGGACAGACGATACAGCCATGCTGCATACACAGACAGTAGCAAAGCATGTTGTTCTTTTGCCGACGTTTGCTGATGCAACAGCTTCGAAATGAATGGTTCTAACTCTACCTGATAAGCAGAGTATGTATACTTGCGTTGCAGACGTGCAAAATTCAAAGGAACCAGGAATGGGGATGGCGCTGTTTGTGTACTGTTTTGTAGCAATGAAGTCATTACGCTAACCTCCTGAACGTATGATGTCGTAATATGAATGCTAAAGTCAGTAAATGCCTCCGATCCCTTCAAATGCATGAATAGGAGGGAGGCACTACTGAACGACTTACTTATGAAAATTATGATTTGGTGCGGTTAGGGTCTGCAATTTTGAAGTAAGAAGTAATCTCCTGAAGCTCTTCCGACATGGAAGACAGCTTATGGGACGATTCAATGATGGAATCCAGAGAAGCTTTTTGTTCCTCAACCGTTTGCACAATGTGAACACTGTTGTTGGCTGTCTTGCTTACGGTGGAAGAAAGTTCATCCGCTGTCGCCGTCATTTCCTGCGTACTGGCGGATATTTCCTCGGTAGCGCTGGATACTTCTTGAATTTGCCATGCCACCGTTTTGGTTGCTTGAAGAATGTTATTGAACAGCTCGCCTGCTTGTCCGGCTACGACGATTCCGCTCTGTGCCTCAACGTTACCTTGTTCCATCGACTTCACAGCTTGACCGATTTCACTTTGAATCTCTTCAATCAGCGGTGTGATTTGTTTCGTTGCATCCGCTGTTTGTTCTGCCAGCTTGCGTACTTCGCTGGCAACCACGGCAAAGCCTTTACCTTCCTCACCGACACGCGCTGCTTCAATAGAAGCATTCAGGGCAAGCAGGTTCGTTTGGCTGGAAATGCCTGAAATCGTACCGATGATATTACCAATTTCCTGTGAACGGTCGTTCAGTAACTTGATAATACGGGATGTATTCGTAACTGTATTGGTAATTAAATGCATTTGTGAAGAAACTTTGCCCATGATTTCGTTGCCTTCGTTAGAACGCTTCTCTACCGAATTGGCTTCCTCTGCAACGGTGGTGGAACTGGCGGCAATATTTTGGATAACCGAGGCCATTTCAGCCATGGCACGTGCGCTATCGCCCGTTGCTTTTTCCTGTGAACGGATGTTTTTCGTAATTTCATTGATGTTCTGATTGATGATGTTGGAATTGATTCCGTTTTGTTCACAGATCGCGAGCAATTCTTTCGCCGATTCATTCACTTCATCAGTTGTCAGCTTCACTTTGGTCATAATGCTGTTAATATGGCTTACCATATCGTTGAAGTTTCTATTCACAACGCCCAGATCGTCTTGCCCTGCTTGAATCTGAACGTCCAGATTTCCACGGCTTACTTCACTGATACCGTACATCAGTTGTTTAATAGGGGACAGCGTACGCTTCACGACCCAATATTGGAGTGCCAAGCAGATGAGCAGGAAAGCAGCCAGAATTGTAGTGCCGCTGATCAGCAGCTTGGTCAACCCGGCAGGTACAGCGCCTGCATCAGCATCGACAGCAAAATATGCAAAGATTTTGCCACTTGAATCTTTAAGCGGGTACGTCAAGGTTGTCCACGTACCAAAGCTGTCATCATAGAAGCTGGTAAACGTCGGTTTTCCGGTATCCAGCATGTGGCTTACGCCTTCCACAACTACAGAAGGTTGTTTATACATACCGCCGACACCCAATTTATCTTTTTCGAATGCTTCTCTCAAAGCGGTAGGCATCGCTACAATAGATGTCTTGTCACCGTCTTCCAGTTCGGTTCCGAAGATATAAGCTTGAGAGATATTCGGATTCGTCGCTGTGATGTTATCCAGATAAGCGCGGAGTTTGGCCTGAACGGGACCATCATAACTTTTTTCCTGAACGGCCTGGGATACTTCATTTACATTAATTCCCTCAGCCCACTTTAATGTGATTTTTTCCACTTGCCCATGTAGCTGGTCTATCAAAATCGTACGTTGGATCAAATAGCTGGACACGATGAGGACTAGCCCGATCAATACGATGTTGAAGAAGGATAATAATAAGTTCTTGGTGAAGAAAGATAAGCTACTCCACTTTTTCAAAATGTTCCACTCCCTGGTTGTAATTTTTGTATATGGTGTTGAACCGCTTATCGAATGAGATAATGTAGTCCCCCTTACAAACATAGTAATTAAGGAAATAGACCCCTTGAATTTTTGTTAATAGGTCTTTAGTCCTTTTTAGATAAGTATGTATCCCTATATATATGTCGTACGATAAGCTCTTGAAATGAATACCTTGCCCAATAAAAATTTAATTTTTACCGGGTAATTCCTGTGTGTATTTCAGTATATTCCATTTTATACTTCAACTTGAAATTCGAATTCATTTCAGGCTTCAAGTAGGTATCCAATAGAAACCATCATACTTTATAATAGAGTCAAATGCACTTGTCAATTTGGGACATTTTTCATATTTGGCGTTACAGATGCTTGATTTGCCGCGGTTTTTGCGGATTCCTTGCAAAATGAGCCAATATAGCAACACGACATAGGGAGAGGGATGAAAAGAATGTCCAAGCTTACAATTGTAAAGGTTAAAAGTGATCATGCAGATCTGCATGAATTGATTCAAAGGCTGGATGAGGATTTGCTGGAAAGGTATCCTGCTGATGAAATTTACTTGGTTGATTTTTCCAATCCGAAAGTTAAAGAAATGATTTTCGCTGTTGTGTATTTGGATGAAAAACCGGTCGCTTGCGGTGGGCTTAGGCCTATAGATGCGGAAGAGATGGAGCTTAAACGATTTTATGTCGATTCTTCTTATCGCAGGCAAGGCATTGCCGTTAGTCTGTTAGCTTTTCTGGAAGGTGAGGCCCGGAAACGAGGCACTGTAAGAATCAAGCTGGAGACAGGGGCTGCTCAACCTGAAGCCATTGCGCTTTATACGAAGCAGGGATATGAGCCTATTGAACGATTTGGTGAATATGAAGAGGATGAAAATAGTCTTTGTTACGGTAAGAAGCTGACAGTGTCTTTATAAAACGTTTTCATATAAAATGAATGATGATCCATACTAGCCTATATAGCGGGAGAGATGACAATGAATTTGAAGCAAAAAGCAGCTGAAAAAGCAGTTGAAGCCATTCAGGACGGCATGAAAGTAGGACTCGGCACAGGCTCAACAGCTTATTGGGCCATTCAAAAAATAGGTGAGCGTGTGGCGCAAGGCTTACATATACAGGCTGTAGCTACTTCCCAAGCCTCGGAGGATCAGGCCAGAGAACTGGGAATTCCCATCGTTCCATTTGATCAGATTGGACGACTCGACGTAACCATTGACGGAGCGGACGAGGTGAATGAGCAGCTTGTTCTGGTGAAGGGCGGAGGCGGAGCTTTACTGAGAGAGAAGATCGTGGAAAGCAACAGCAACCGGCTAATCATTATTGTGGACGAGTCCAAGGATGTGAAGGTGCTGGGTGCATTTCCATTACCGGTCGAAGTCGTACCTTTTGCCAGTGTATGGACGTTGGAGGCAATACAGCAGACAGGCTGCCAGGCTGAATGGCGCATGAAGGACGGTGAGCGTTTCCTTACGGATAACGGCAATTATATTGTCGATTGTCATTACGGAACCATTGAGAACCCGCAAGAGCTGGAAATCCGATTGAATCAAATTCCGGGTGTGGTTGATAACGGACTGTTCATTAACATGGCGGACCAGGTTATCATCGCACGGGCCAATGGACAGATTGATGTTCGAAACAAGTGATGCCTAGCGTCCGTCTGCTTCGTACTGTAGCCTTCGTGGCATTCATTTTATATATGGGACTGTTATTATACTGGATGTTTCTTGGTTTTGGACGTACATTACGACCGGGTCCTCCATATTCGTATAATATAGTTCCGTTGGATACGATCGGGCGATATCTGAGGGCGGCGCAGTCGCTTCCTTTCCGGGTGTGGGGTGTCAATTTGCTCGGTAATATTGGTATATTCGTCCCGTTTGGCATCCTTCTGCCTATCATTTGGGTATCCTTACGCAGATTAGGTAGCTTACTACTGACAGTGGTGGTCGCGCTGATCATTCTTGAAGTGTCCCAAATGCTGCTCGGCGCAGGCACGATGGACGTGGATGATGTGATCCTGAATGTACTGGGCATGCTTATCGGCCGAGTTGTTTACGAGCTTCTACGAAAGAGGTTTGGGATTGAATGATGAAAGCCCTGCTCTCACGAACGGTGCTTCTGGTACCGATTGGAGACGGGCTTTTTTACATAATAGACTGTAATTTTCTCATAATAGACCTTATTAACAAAGGGATAAAACGGTTGAGCTTGACAAAAGTTTGCAATTAAGATATCTTTGAATAAAGATATGAGTAACGGAGGCTGTTAATATGTCTGTAAAACCAGATGATCAGGACTTGGCGCTTAACTTGTTTGTTGTACTGGCTCGAGCCTATAATTCGGTCACATCCCGCACGAATCGGGATATTCATAGTCATGGATTGAACACAACGGAATTTGGTGTGCTCGATCTGTTGTATTATCGCGGACCGCAGCCCTTGCAGAAAATTGGTGAAAAGGTGCTGATCTCCAGCGGAAATATTACGTATGTCGTAGATAAACTTCAGAAAAAAAAGCTGCTTACCCGGCGTGCATCACAAGATGATCGGCGTGTGATTTATGCTGAACTGACTGACGAGGGACGTCATTTCTTTGAGCAAATATTTCCACAACATCATCGTGTCATTATGGAGACAGTAGACGGATTATCTGTGGAAGAGAAGGAACAGGTCATTCATCTGCTAAAAAAGTTGGGGCTAACGGCTGAGGGACAGAAAAGTAACGACTAATAAGCTGCGAATATCCGCACTAAATATGTTTTTAGATAAAATATCGGTTTCCCGGTATTTTATTTTTTTTGTCGTAATTTTGGGCAACGGGGTTAATGCAGAGGCGGAAATCAGGTATAATTGACGAATAGTCACGTCCGGATGTATTCCCCCAGTTACCAACTATGGATATAAACACGGCTTTGTCGGGGAAGGAGCTGTATATGAGTATACAGGAATGTGTCAGAGGAAGACAGAGTGAAGGGCCTGGAGGTAGGAGTGAACGATTATCTATCGAAGCCGGTTATGATCGAACAGCTGTTTGAAAAGCTTATCCAATGGCTTCCCAAGACCGATGTCGAGCCTATCCTTGATGAAGAAGTTATTCATGAAATTATGCTGCTGGACGACGAGGATGGCAGCATGGGGTTGCTGGCTTCACTCGTAGAGATGTACACCAGTGATACACCTGCAAAAATAAGCACATTAATTGAACTGGCTGCCGCGAACGAGCCAGCAAAAGTAGTGGAGGTTGCTCACGAGCTGAAATCAGGTAGCGTGAGTCTGGGAATTGGTCGTTTGTCCACGTTATTTTCCGATATAGAGCAGCTTGCACGGGAGAACCGACTTGAAGCTGCGCAAGAGATGCTGGCTGCACTTCAGTCTGCTTATCAGGCAACGTGCAGGGAATTGAAACGGTATATGCGTCAGTAATCGTTGGAATTATCCCTGTTAGACTTGCACACAGATGGAAGAGCTGTGTGCAAGTTTTTTTCTGGAGACAGGGCAGAGAAGGAGACATAGATAACAGATATGAAAGAACAGTTGCGTTCGATTCACCCACTGGCCTGGACGATTATTGCGGGTACTATATTTGGTCGGATGGCGACATCCATGAGTATCCCGTTTTTGTCCATTTATTTGACCACCCGGTTGGGGGTATCCCCTTTCCATACAGGGATGATCGTATCAGTCAGTTCATTAGTTGGCATTTTTGCCAGCTTTTATGGCGGCTACATTTCCGATCGGATCGGACGGCGTAAAGTGATGCTGGTTTCCATCGCCAGTTGGGCGCTTGTATTCGTGGCTTTTGCGCTGGCTGAAGCAGCCTGGGCCTTTTTTGTCATCAATGCTCTGAATGGTCTGTGCAGATCCTTGTTCGAGCCAACCTCGCGGGCGCTGTTATCAGATGTAACTCCCAAGGAGAAAAGACTGCTCATCTACAATATGAGATATGCGGCGATTAATGTAGGTGTAGTGGCAGGGCCGTTGCTTGGTTTGATGTTAGGATCGGCATCCTCGGGTACACCGTTTATGGTAGCGGCTGGTGTGTATGCGCTGTACGGAGTGTTGCTGTTGATCCAATTTGCTCGGTATGCATCGGATCTGCGTACAGGGACAACGGCGGGAGAGGCTCCACTACGGATGGGTGAGGCGTTCCGTACAGCCAGCCGTGATCCGGTGTTTATGCCGATTTTGCTGGGGACGGTATTTTGCGTCATGGGTTATGCTCATTCCAATTCCACGATGCCTCAATTCTTGTCCTTATCCTTCGAGGAAGGAACCCGGTGGTTTACATATATGCTTACAGTCAACGCGGTGTGTGTATTGGCTTTTCAATATCCGCTGGTACGGCTGGCAAGCCGTTTTTCCCCGGTGAATTCCTTGATTGCCGGAAATATATGTATTGCGGTCAGCCTATTGCTGTGCGGTATGTTAAATTCGGGCTGGTTGTTTATACTGGATATGGTGCTGTTTACAGTGGGCGAAGTGCTGTTGTTCACGATGCTGGACGTTTTGATTGACCAAATTGCAGATGCTCAATATAAAGGGACCTATTTCGGTACGATTGGCTTTAATAATTTGGGTAGCGTGCTTGCTCCTTTGTTTGGTGGCTGGCTGCTGGATACCTATGGTCAAACAGCGCCGCTTGCCGTTTTTGTTCCGGTTGCGCTGTCGGTCGTGATTGGCATTCCGTTCCTGCTGGTCGCACGCCGCCGTCTGGCGCAGCGTACAGCCCGGGTTGCAGCTCAAGGAGGGGAGCCCGTGCAGTAACTGTCATCATAAAAAAGGGAGCTGAGTGCAGGATGAAGTCGGAAGAAGATGTGCTACGAATCATACAATATATGAATGATCCTCAGGTGCTGGAAGACTTGCGTAATGTGCGAGAGCTGAGGCTGCCGCAAGGCTGTATTGCCGCAGGCTATGTACGTAATCGGGTATGGGACCAGCTGCATGGTTATACAACTCCTACACCTTTGAATGATATAGATGTTATTTATTTTGACCCGAAAAATACGCTGGAGGAACGGGACGAGCACCTTGAGCTGTCCTTGAACCGCAAGCAGGCGGGACGCAACTGGTCTGTCAAAAATCAAGCGAGGATGCATCTTCGCAACGGGACAGCTCCTTATGCTTCGGTAGAGGATGCGATGAGCCGCTGGCCGGAGACGGCTACGGCAGTAGCGATTAGATTGAATGACGAGGATCAAATGGAGGTCGTTTGTCCGCATGGATTAAATGATCTACTGGATATGCGGGTGCGCCAAAGTCCATTGTTCCGCCATACGACGGCTTTTCGTCAGCGTGTATTTGAGAAGCAGTGGCTGGATAACTGGCCGTTGCTTATTTTGGAGAACTAGAGTGTAATCCCCATTTCAGGATATAAGGAGAGACGACGAACGATGTTTAAAAATATAAAAACAGATTCAGATCGTGAGGAGGTTCTGGAGCTGCTAACCTACGCCGTGCTGGATCACCCTGAGCGCGGAGAGGCAGCTTTACGTACCTATCAAACCTCGGATGACTGGAAGCTATTCGGTGTAGAAGATGAAGGACTTATTGTAGGTATTGTCGGATTTGAGGAGCAGGAGGATGAAACCATCGTAATCCGGCATCTGGCCGTGTTGCCTGAAAACCGTCATAGAGGATATGCCAGAGGTATGCTGCTTACGCTCATACAGGAGCGTAATCCGAAACGGCTTACTGTGGACACGGATGCGGAAGGGGCAGACTTTTTTCGCAACGTGGGCTTTGCCGTATACGGATCAGAGGACTTGTCCGAGGATGGGCAATTTCATTGTGTGTATGAAATGGACGAAGAATAAGCGAATCTCCGGGTCCTGCGTCTCTTTTTTTACATAAGATATGATATGTCTGGAATTGACATTCTCATGTAAAAGTTGATGTGCCTTTGATTGCAAAGGCATTAGCGGGGGAGTTGGGTTCCAATGGGTTACCACTACACGGCTATAGGAGATTCATTAACGACAGGTGCCGGGACGCTGCTGACTGGCGGATTTGTGCCTATCTATCGAAGAATGGCGGAAACACGTCTTCGTACTCCAGTCAGTTACGAGAATTTGGGAATCAACGGACTGACATCGCAGGAACTGCTGTCTTTGATCCGCAACAATCCGCTCTTTCGGTCAGCGTTGAGCCGGGCTGAACTCATAACGGTGACGATCGGCGGGAATGATCTGCGCCCATACGTCAGCGCCCTTGCCGGAGGCTCCGGTTCGTCTGCATCGTCCATTCCGCAAGCGGTGAACCGCACGAAAGAACATGTACGCCAAATCGTACATGCCCTGTATCAGATAAAATCCGGTCAGCGTGAGCCATTTATCATTCGAATGGTAGGGCTGTACAATCCTTTACCGGGCGTGAGGGAGGCGGGGATATATGTGCGCCAATATAACTCATTTCTCGCTACGCTGGGCGGTCCGAATTACCGGGTGGCGAACATTTACCCTGCGTTTGAGGGCTACGAACGGGAACTGCTCTCGCTGGATCGGGTGCACCCGAACAGCCGTGGCTATCGCGTCATTGCGGAGGAGCTGAATCGGCTTGGATATTCGCCATTACGGTGAGCGTAGAAGGGGATGTGCAACAGAAAAAAGAGGTCCATTATGGCAGTGTATCTGACCATAGTGGACCTCTTTATCTTTAGCTGAATTGAACCTTTTAAACTTCCAAAATAGCTTTCAGCTTGGTACAGTCTTCCTGTAACTCGGGTAGCTGCTCCAAAAAAAGGAGGAGTGCTTTAACGTGGGCAGTTTCCACGTTTTGTTCCGAAAGCTCCCCCTGTAGCCTGCTTAGTATTTGCATATGTTCATTCTGGATGGCTTCATCTAATTCGATTTGTTTCAAGACTGCTTCCATATGTTGAAGCACATGGGCGATTTGTCTTCCTTTGGTCCAGATTTGATCAGAATCTTCATGGAATACGGAATCGCGGCCCCACATGATTTGATGTTGAACATCAGGGCTCAGCATTCCTTGTGCCAGCATATCCGTAATGCTGACGATAAATTCAGCCAGTGTTTGATGTTCCGTCCAGGACAGCTCTGAATCGCTCATTCGGAAGGAATTGATAATAATGCTTTTGACGACAAACCCAATATCGTACGCATAGTCATTTATGGACTCTCCATAAGCATCAATTAAGAAATCAACCATCACGTTAGATAAATGATGTTCAACACGGTCAATAGCTTGTGCGATTTTTTCTTCCTTGGAACCGATTAAAGGGACGGAGTATACCAGCAAATGAACTTTATTCTTATAAATCCGGCCCAGCGCAATCAAATTCAGTTGTCTCAACTTTTCACGGGAAGGTAGCTGGTGCTTCAAATAAAGTTCTTTAATATCTGCATCAAGAAGTTTTTCAATCAGGACGATTGTCCCCAGCAGCAACTCTTCTTTACTTTGAAAGTATTTATAAAAGGAAGCCTTCACCATCCCGCTTTCGCGGGCAATCTCATCGACCGAGGTGGCATCGTATCCCTTTTCTGAAAACAGGGAAAGGGCGGCATATATAATATCATCGCTCGTTATTTTTTTCATTGTACCCCCAATTTTTTGCTCTGTCTTTTTAATTTCCAGCGGGCAATAGCCATATACAGGGACGGAACCACAAACAACGTAAGAATGGTCGAGTACATTAATCCGAACATGATGGTATACGCCAGAGGTCTAAACATAAGCTCCCCAATAAGAGCAATCGGAATCAGACCGACAATGGCTGTCAGCGAAGTAAGCAATATGGGGCGGAAGCGCGCTTTGGTCGCTGCAATAACCGCCTCTTTCAGTTCGATCCCTTCGTGTCTTGCATCCTCTATAAACTCGATCAGCACAATACCGTTCCGTACGACAATACCTGCCAAGGTCATCAACCCGAGCACTCCCATAAAAGTGACCGGTGTGTTCAGGATGAACAAGCCGAGGAATCCACCCGCAGCCGCCATATACACGGTAGTCAAGATGATAAGTGGGATTGAGAACGAATAAAATTGCAAAAAGATCAGCATGAAGATTAATAGGATGACGACAACATATAACCATCCTATTTCTGATAAAATGTCATCTTGTCCTGAAATCTCGCCGCCAATTTCCCAAGTGTAGCCTGGAGGAAATTTAATGTCCTGCAATTTAAGCTTGACATCCTTTATGACTTCGGAAGCTGTACGCCCGTGAACTTCAGCTTCAACAGTTATCGAACGCTTTAAATTATAATGGTTAATTTTTTGTGTTGCAAAGGATGGCTTCAACTCAGCCAATTGAGATAAAGGGATTTGAACACCATTGGCATTGGTTACATTCAATTGCTGAAACAAAATTTCAGGATTTTGATCGGTTTGGCTTAGCTTCAGCTTAATATTGATCAAATCTTTCCCCGTATCAAATCGGCTAAAGCTCACGCCATTACCCATTAACAAGAGTGTACGTGTCAGATCATTATTGCTTACCTGATATTGATCCATCGCTTGTTTGTTGATTTGGAAATCCAACGTATAGCCTTCATTTTCCATATTGTCTTGTATGTCCTGTGTTCCTCTGGTAGCCATAATGCCTTCTTTTAACTGCTGTGACAACGAACGCAACTGATCTACATCATTGCCTAAAATCCGAATGGAGATCGGCTTACCGAGAGGCACCCCCACTTTGGCTATTTTCAAGGAAATGGTTTGACCCGGATAACGATCCTTTAAGATGGAGGCCCATTTGTCTGCCATTTCATCGGGATCAAATGCACCTTCTTCCCCAACAATAGCAATCTGACCCACGGTTGTGCCTGTTTTGGCTTCAGCGGTCATATCTTTAAATAACGGAGGAGCGTCGCCGCCAGCCGCATAACTAATCGTTTCCACATGAGGTTGCTGCTTCACCCATTTGGCAATATCCTCGGTGACCCGCTTGGTTTCTTCTATAGAAGTACCTATAGGCATACGCACATTAATGCTTAATTCCGGATCGTTGGTTCTGGGGAACAGGTCGATCTGAATCAGAGCAAGTACACCGTACAGCGTGGTACTAATCAATAATCCTAATGAAGCATACAATGCAGGTCGCTTGATGACTGTGGGAATCAGCTCACTGACATATACGTTACGAAGAGCATCAATTTGTTTTCCCAGCAGTCCCGGCGGCTTCATGGTGGAGTTGGGCGTTTTTTGACTTCGCTGTCCATACCATTCTCTAAAGATTGGGATGACGGTAAAGGACATGAGCATGGAAGCCAATAACGTAAAGATAACAGCAAACGGTAATGGTTTGATAAGGGAGCCTGCATCGCCTGATAAAAAGAACAGCGGGGCAAAGGAGGCTACAGTTGCCAAGGTTGCGGTCAAAATGGAAATGGAAACTTCTTTTGTTCCATTTAATGCAGCTATCTTGGGACTCTCACCCAAGGTCATCATTCTGCGTTCAATATTATCATTAACCACCACAGCATCATCGACTAGAATCCCCATTACAATAATTAAGCCAATGACCGTAACCTGATTCAATGTTATTCCGAGCATAGGAAGAATAATAAAGCCTATGGCAATCGAAATGGGAATAGCCAGTGCCACAAAAGACGATGTAATCAGATTCAAGCCCAGTGTACATACGATCACAACCGCCGCAATGGCAAACAGCAATTCACGGGTCAAGCCATGAAAAATATGATCAATCCGCTCGATCTGTGAAAATAACGTATTCAGTTGAAACGTATTAGGCAGATCTGGTTTTAACAACTGCATTTCTTTATTTACTTTGCTATAAATCGTGTCTACGTCAGAGCCGGTATTACCGTTAATCGTCAGTGTAATAGCTGGTTTACCGTTAAAAAAGGCCATATAGCTGCTGGTGTTATGTGTAAGCAATACGGTGCCCACATCACTGAGATACACAGGAGCGCCGCTGTCCGTTCTGGAAATAATGACTTTACTCAAATCCTGAGCATTCTTGGACTGCGTTACATTCATTCGGTACGTGCGTTCATCGTAATCCAGATTGCCTATCGGATATTGCTCATTTTCCTTCTGCACTGCACTCATGAGCTGTTCCCAACTGATATGGTACTGCTGGAGCTTTTGAGCATCAATCTGAATCTGAACCTCTTGATCCGGTAATCCCTTGATTGTTACTTCCGATACACCGGGAACGGTTTTTAATTGATCCTTCCACGATTTCACCATATCATTTAGTTGATACAATTGCTCTACAGAGTCCCCCGTGATGGCGTAGGAATGGATAAATACCTTATTCAAATCATCATTGACGACAGGCTTTTGAGCATCTATGGGCAGAGAAGACTGGGCATCGTTCATTTTTTTGCGTAATGTATCCCAGACTTCTGCGGCATTGGCGTTGCCTTCTGTCTCAATGATAATCGTCGAAAGTCCATTTTCGGATGTAGAAGAAATCTTTTTAATATGACTGATTTCTTTCATTTTTTGTTCCAGAGGCTTCGTGACCGTTTGTTCTACCTTTTGGGGTGTAGCTCCAGGGTAGAGGGTCGTGACCACAGCGGTTTTCATGATAATATCCGGTGTTTCCTGCCGGGGAAGTTGAGAGACACTATACAGCCCGGCAACAATCGACATGATAAAAATAAAGAGGGTCAGTTTTTTCTTTTTGATAAAATATGCAATCATTTGCTGGTTCCCTCCGTGATCTGAACGAGCAGCCCATCGTAGATCAGGTTTACTCCGGTGGTAACGATACGATCCCCGACATTCAGCCCCTTCGTAATTTCGAGCTTATTGTTGGACATCTGACCAACATTCACAACCGTCTTGACCGCCTTGTTGTTCACCACTTTATAGACAAAGGTATCTGTACCATTATTAATGACAGCCTTGGCTGGGAGCAAAATTTGCTCACTTTGGGTCAATTGGCGGCCTGCCTTTACGACTTGTCCCGGGGCCCAATCATGCTGGGTATTAGGAACAATCACTTCCACGTTGATACTGCCCGTATTGGTGTTGGTGGCCGGATAAATTTTGCTGACCGTTCCTTCTCTGTTCTCATCGTACAGTTGAAGCTGGACGGTCTGACCTTGCTTCCAGTTTGTGATTTCATGGTCGGGAACAGGGAGCAGCACCTTGAGCCTGTTGATTTGTGCGATACGATATACCGGCTGTCCAGCGCTCGCCAATTGTCCGACGGTTGCTTTTTTCTCCAAAATAACGCCGGAAATCGGTGCTTTTAAAGCTGTCTTGGAGAGGGCAAGCTCGGCCTGCTTTTTGGCAATGACCGCTTGCTGGTATGCCGCAGCAGAGTTATCTTTGGAGGCTACGGCCTGTTCCTTCGCGGCGATGGCAGATTCTTTCCCGGCTTGGGCTTGCTGTAAACTGGATGCTGCCGATTGCCGATCTTCTAATGTTGCTCCCTCCTGGATTAAGGAGAGGGCTTCTTGTGCATCCTCCAGATCCTTGGTGGCATTGGTCAAAGCGAGCTGCGCATTTTCATTATCGTTTTTGGTTGCAGCTCCCTGATCATATAAAAGCTTGGTGCGTTCAGCAGTAGCCTGTACTTTAGTCAAAGCGGACTGCGCTCTTAGCACTTTGGTGCGCACTTGTGCTTTTTCCTGCTCTCTGGCTCCTTTATTCACTTTGTTAACTCCGGCCTGAGCTGCTGCCTTTTGCGCATCGGCGGATTGGATGGAGGCATCTGCGCTTGAAATGGCGGCAGTTGCATTTTTGATACCTGCTTGTGCTTCAAGAATAGTCGTATTCGCTTGCTCCAGTTGTAGCTGATAGCTGGATGGATCAAGCTTCGTTAATATCTGCCCTTGGGAAACGGAGTCTCCCACATTGACAACTGTGTCGCGTATCAGTCCGGATAACTCAAAAGATACAGAGGTATCCTCATAGGGCTGTAGTGTGCCTGAAAGGTCAAAAGACGCAGATAGCGGCTCTTTTTTTACGACCATCGCTTCCACCTTTTGGTTTTGTTGTTTTGCTGCTTCATGATCACTCGATCCTGTAGATGAGCAGGCTGAGGTGAACAGAAGAATGAATATAGCAGATATGTAGAGACTGTGTTTCAACAAGATGATCATCCTTCCTGATTTAAACTTTATAGTTTATATATAAACTCATTAGTTTATAAACGGATTATAGGGTCTGATCTGTGGCATGTCAATAACTGTTATGAAAAAACATTCCAAATTCAGGTATCAAAAAAGCCGATTCAGGCGAGTGAAGGTGCAGGGTGGACAAGCATAAAAACGACCTTTCTCAAAGGATGAGAAAGGTCGTTAAGAAAAAAATATAAGCTCGTCAGCCGATTAATTTACGGAATAAGCTGCGTACAGCCCACTTGCGCTCACTTCGTTTGCGGTATTTGGGTAGGGAGCGGTAGACCGCGATAGACTGGTTAAAAGCTGCCGTGGCTTCGTCTTTGCGTCCCAGCAAACGATACATCAAGCCTGTCAGATAATAGCCCTCGCTGGAAGAAGACTGAATCTCCTGAAATTGCTGAAGATAGTGAAGCGACTTATTTACGTCACGTTCCTTGAAAGCTGCGGCTAAATGCAAATAGGGTTCGCCGTATTGTACCCGCGGGTTAATGTCCAGTGCTTTCAGCAAATGCGGTTCTCCATCTTCGATGTGCCCCGTATGTACCTCAGCCGTTCCCCGTGCGTTCCAATAATCTGCGGAATCCTCATAGCGGGACTGGATGTCCAGCAGCAGCTCCAAAGCCTGATGGTATTTCTTGCTCTCGATCCAAATACGAGCCACATCGAACTTGGCAGCCACATCGTTGGCATTTAAAGCGATCTGTTGACGCAACCGGGCAGCATTGCGCCTTCTTTTCCATGGCTTGCTGATGCTGGGCAATACACCGACAAAGCTGCGATCCAATATATAGATCACAATCAGCAGTACGAGCAACGCCAGAAACGGGTTGCCGAGCAAGCTCCATAATAGAGAGAAAATTAAAAATTTCCCGATCATTCTGCTCCCATCCTCCTGTACATGTAACTATCCATACTTTCCACATTATAGCATAGGGTCATCACAAGGGTCATTAGTATGGTGAGGCTTCGAGGGAGCGTAAAACAGGCAGTGTGAAGTAGTGTGTTCATTTATGATGTTCGATGTACATTCTTACCAGAAAGGCAACTTTGGAACGGTGGTAGCTCTCTAACTTGGTAGGGTACTTGTACGTGCTTTTGAGATAACAGTGGGCACAAATGAATGCACCTTTGGACATAATGATAGATTCGGTCGAATGGCAGAGTACACAACGTTCAGGCTTATGCTTGTAAAAATGTCGCATGTTCAAAGTCTCCCCTCATATGTACGATAGGTTTCTATGACTCGTCCTGAATGCCAAGTAATTGGGATACTATTTTCCTGTGTCGTTTGGCTTTTCTTGTACCATGAATGAGATTCGATAACCGGGCAGGCGGAATTTGGTACGTCTCACAAAACGTTTTCTGATCCAGTTGCCTTTCCACAAGCTTCTGCTTGATCGTCCATCCGAAGGGCGTTACAGGATGTTTTTTATTGTTGTCCAACATGATTCACCTTCTCTATATTAAGGATTGAAAAATTAGTCTTGATTGGTTGCTAATTGGTTATTTAAAGCGTACCATGAGATAAAATAATTATCGAAAATAGATTTTCTTTGAAAATTGCAACTTCATCGTGGGTATAATTGACATTATTTCTAGGTACATTCTATAATCGGAATATTACGTAAAAAAGTAGGTTCTCTAAGTGAAATTTTAAAATCATTACTGGAGGCGAGATATTCATTGGAACAAGCTATTGTGATTCGTTCAGAAATACGAAAGTGTATGCAAGAAGAAGGCTTTACGCTAGGCGGTTTCTCGAAAGCAACAGAAATAAGGGGTAGCTACCTTAGTTTATTGCTCAATCACGATCCCCATAAATATCCTCTACCGATGCGACATTTTGATAGTATGATCCAGGCTTTAGGTAAACCAGAGGGATGGTTGTATGAGTGTTACGTGGATGAATGCTTTATTACAGGAAAGACGGATCGTCGTCGGGTGGAACCTTTTTTGCTGCGTTGTGCAGAGCTTGGGAAAACTGAATGTATAGAACGAGTATTATCTCGTTTAATGGAGAATCTAAATCAACTTTCTCTAGTGTTCGAAATTGCAGAGAAGGTACACGCAGCGGGAAATCAGCAGGGGGCGGTGCCGTTCTATGAGTGTGTGGCTGAACATGAGAAACACCAGCATTCCGAAACCTTGGCGATTAGCCAGTATCGGCTGTTTCGTGCCGCCTTGGGTCAAGACTTGCATAAAAATAGATTTGCAGCCACACGTTTTGCACCTTTTCGTAAACGTTTGCCTGTAGAATATCAGTTGGATGGACTATTACAATTGGCAAACACATATTATACATTGAGTGACTGGAGACGACTGGGGGAATGTGCCGATGAATTAATCGCATTAGCTAAAGTTGTGTATCAAGAGCAGCATCAAAGAAAAACTAGTAAGCGGGAAAAAACTCCGTTGAATACAGAGCGGCACTTGGTACTGTATTACGGTAAAGGCTATCTAAGTAAAGCTACAGCATATGAAAAACAAGGGTTATATGCTGAATCTAAAAAGTGCATTGAAGGTTACGCAGATTTGAGTTGGTTTGAAGGACTAGACGAAGTTGGAAAAAAAGAGGTACAAATGTTTCAAATATTCGCGGTAGCTAATTCGTATACCTTAGAAATACTTATGGGTCATAGCTATGTATTGTCCGAGTATACAAACTATTTAAGTATGCATAAACATGAGATATTATCAGGGTTAGCTACAATTTTAGAATCGGCAAATAAATATGGGTTTTCTGTAGATGAAACATTAGAAATGTTGTCCAAAGAGATATTGGAGTTCAAACAACGTGAGGATCTTCCCGGATTAGGGTGGCGATTGCGGTTTCATTATTATCTATCCATTTATTTTTTAGGTAAGGGTAAAATTGCTGAATGCATAGAGAATACTTTACAGAGTCTTGATTTATCGGTTATTATTAACAATAGTGGCGCATTTGCTCAGGCTGTCGCTTTATTTGAATTATGTAGGGGGCAGGCCACAGATGCACATTTGAACAATTACAAGGGTTTACTGGAGGAGGTTAGAAAGCGTGAAAGGTTTAATCTCGGCTTTCATAACTATTAGCTTTGTTAGTGCTATTTTCTTTGGGAATGGTCAAATCCTGATTAAACCTCCTACTACTGTGATTGAACCATTAGATCATGGTATGGATCATTGATCTAAACGTTTTTTTGAAGTCATAGTTACTTTTACATCATGCACATTTTAAATATCTAATTAGATTCAGCGCTTATAATGTTTATTAGTACACAACCCACATACACTACATAATTACATTTGACCCTTGCCACTTGCGGCAAGGGTTTTCTGCTTTTTTTCTATCATTTAATCGTAGCAACATGTTCGTTAAGGAGTGATTTTCTGTTAAAATATGCAAAAAGGTGCTTTCAACATGGCGAAAAAGGTTTATTCAAGCAATCACATTGAGCGATATAAAAGAGATGGATATACGTCATTTTTTACTTTCTGGTAGCATTGCGTACATCCTGCTTTATAGTAAGCGTGGACTTATGGAGCGAATATTAGTTCCACCTGACAAACTGTTACAGATACCTGAGGTTAACAGAATTTTTTAATTGAAGTAATTTCCGTTTAGCCTTGTCAAATTTATTGAATGACACATACGGTATACAGTATCTAAATAAAAGGAGGAGTTCATGTGAGTGGATGTGTTGGAGGAGCTGAGCGTAGGGAAGAGCGTAGGGAAAACTGTTTTGGTGCTTTCACATCGCCAGCAGCAATTTTGGTGCTCTTTATTCTGTTGGTTATCATCACTAAAGCCTGTTGGGTTTAATTTTTAAAGCAATGTCACGGTAATGCCCGATCATGTTTCGTTATAAAAGTCTCTATCGGTATGTAACCGGTAGAGTCTTTTTAATGTTTACCTGTATGCCCTGTCCTCTGATGTATTTGAGCTTATATTTATGTTGTACTGCAAACAAGGGATGAGTGGTTATGAAGGGTAGTGTAGTTGCTAGATCAATCAAGCTTACAGGCCAGATCGACAACTCAGAAATGAACGCTTCAGATATAAAGGCAGTACAGTTACTGCAAGTACAATACGAGGTATTAAATTAATCGGTAATTAAAATCCTGGACTGCCGATGTTCTATTGAACTATTGGGAACGATAATTCAATAGAACATCGTGGTATCGAGTCAGTTGTTTGGTAAGTTGGCGCAACTTCAATCATCCCAGCTCAAACTAACCTTGCTCAACTAACGCATCCATTTAAAATTCGTGCTTCATCCAATCCGATTATTTTCTGCTGGCATATACTCTTTATATATTTCAAAGTACACCCGGAAAGGAGTCAAAGCATATGGCAAATACCACTAGTCTTATATGGAATAATATTTCCGATCCAGCTGAAATTGTAACGATTTTACTAAGCAATGATGATCTCAGCACTGCCGGTGTTGTCGAAATTGAAGTGTTTCTTACGATTCAGGGTGTTTCAACACCCGTAGCCCATCAGCTTTTTTCAGTGCCTCCATTGATTACTTTTATTCGAACTTTCAATCTTTCTAGTGCTGTCGCATATGAAGTTCAATATAATGTCACGGGCACGACCAGCTTAACAGTGAATATATTCCCAGCAGATGTAAATGGCAGTATAATAGGAGCCCAGCGAGTACTGGGCAGCGAGAGCCAGGAAATATCTCAATTAACGCCTGTTCCATAAAATAATGGTTTGGAGGGGACACAGATGCCAAGGACGTCGGGACCCATTCAGAATAATGGGTTGGCAACAACACTCATTTTGGCAATCCGAAATAGCAGTACGGTGCAATTACCTATGGTTCAATTAGAAGTTTTCATAATCACTGGCAACGGGCTGCCGAAAACACCTATTGCTCATGAACTATTTTCAGTGCATCCGCTTTCTAATATTATTAAGACTTATAGTATTGCTGGAGCCTTGGGTTATGAATTACAAGCAGATACAACCTCAGGCAGCGATTTTACGGCTAACATCTTCACGATGGATGAAAACGGAAATCTAATTGACGCTCAAAGGGTCCTCGGCTCGGAAACGGTACCAACTGCGGCGTTTACTCCAGTTCCCTAATGAATAACAACGCAAGTTGGAGTCGGTGCAATGCTGTGTGCACTGAATAAATAAGCAATAATATGACAGCCCATAGTCGCTATTCTAAAAACCTACCCGCTAGAATTCCTGTAAAACGAATAATTTGCTCTTTCCTGAAAAATCCGCAGCGTTATAGCAATCAAACCAATTTAAGATATAAGTATGAAAGCCTCTGTTAATTCAGGGGCTTATTTCGCGTTCGACCACTTCTGGTCGAAATTCTACTTCAAGGAGGTGATAAAAACCGTGGCAAAGATCAAGTCTATATTGGATATTCAATTGGATCTAACTAGACCAGTTGAAGAATTGACTGAAGTCATTTCTGCTGTCATTGCTTCACAGCCAGCACGTCGGAAAGAAATACTTAAAGGTTTGGATATAGCTGTAGGAAATGCATTAGCAGAGATACAGTCCCAAGAAGAAAAAGATCAGAAACCAAACGATGATAGCTCAGGAAAAGTTTCCTGAACGGAGAGACAGGGGAAGAAGGTTGGATAAGCGGGAACTTTTAATAGTGGGGGAAATAGAATGTTCATGAGCGTGCTCTTCTGAGTGCGCTATTTTTTTGGATTTTCGCCTTATATTGAGTAAAAAGAAACGAGGGAAGCAAGTGGACAAGTCGGAGATTTATAAATTTAGCGCTGCCTTTGGTGGGAGCGCGATAACGTATCTTTTTGGAGGGTGGTCATTTGCTCTGGCTGCACTCCTTACATTTACAATAATTGATTATGTGACCGGACTCTTTGCAGCAGGAGCAGAAGGAAAAAGGGGAACTGGCCCCGGTTTAAAAAGCAAGATTGGCCTGATCGGTATTGCCCGTAAGGTCTTCATTTTTGCGATGGTTGCCGTAGCGCATTTGGTAGACGGCGTACTGGGTGACTCTCATTTATTCCGGGATGCGGTCGCCTATTTTTATATGGCAAATGAGCTGCTTTCGATTCTTGAGAACGGAGGCAGGCTTGGAGCGCCGATCCCACCAGTGATACGGCAAGCGGTTGAGGTTCTGAAAAGTAAAAGCGGAAGTCAGGAAGGGGATAGGGAAGATGCAAGCAAGGAAAAAAGGTAATGCCCAAGGAATTGACGTATCCCGTTATCAAGGAAAGATTGACTGGAAGGCAGTGAAGGCTGCTGGCATATCGTTTGCCTTCATTAAGGCCAGTCAGGGGAAATCATACCGGGACAAAACGTTCATAGGTAATGCGCAGGCTGCGCGAGCTGTCGGAGTCCTAGTAGGAGCTTATCACTATGTAGACGACTCTGCGAAAACGCCGGAGGATGCCCGAAAGGAAGCTGCAAACTTCGTGAGCGTCATTGATTCAGCAGGGGGCATCGCGTCTTTTGATTTGCCCCCTGTGATGGATTATGAGTCCAACAAGTCCGGCTTGAGCAAAGCGGCGCTTACAGCCGTAGCTAAGGCGTTTTTGCAGGAGGTTGAGCGGCTTACTGGAGTACGACCAATCGTGTACACATATCCTTCGTTCATCGGTAATTTCAGCGGCTTATCAGATTACCCGCTGTGGATCGCCCGGTACAGCTCCACACAAGTTCCTCCTGGCGCGTCTGGATGGTCGCGCTGGGACTTCTGGCAGTATAGCGATGGTTCGACTGGAGGGACACTGCCGTCTGAAACGCGCAAGGTGGCTGGGATCGCCGGTCCTGTCGATCTGAATGAATTTGACGGTACGGTGGATAATCTGCGGGCTCGGTTCGGTAAGAGAACTGCTGCACCGGAGAAGGAGTCGGTAAAAGATGCTGTATTCCAGGTGGATGGTAAGACGGTGGGCAAGGCACTACTGTCCGGCTCGAAAACTAATGTGCCGCTGCGGGTCTTGGCTACGGCTTTTGGGGTATCTTGCAATTGGGATAACTCCAATAAGGTGGCGTATTTGGACGGCCGTAAATTGCAGTCTGTGCAGCTTGTAGAAGGTGCAGCTTATGTGCAGCTCCGGCCAATTGCAGAATCTTACGGAGCAGAGGTTTCTTGGGATGCCAAAAATAAAATCGCTGCTTTGAAATTGAAAGGGGATAAATAATCATGCAAACATTAATCGAAGGTGTACAACCATACGTGACCACTATTGCTACAGCTGCCGTAGGCGTACTTACGACATTCGTTTTGGCTGGACTGAATACAGTTAAGGTAAAAGTAAATTCATGGTTGGAGGCCCGTACAACGGCAGCACAGAGGGAAGTAATCCATAAGATAGCAGGAGAAGGTTTCGCTTTTGCTCAAACAGCTTTCAAGCAGGCTGGAGGAGAACGTAAGCTTCAGGAGGCTTTGCAGTATGCTTCACTTACTCTTACCAGTCAAGGCATCACAGTTTCCCAAGTAGAGCTGAGATCCGCAATTGAGAAGGCATATCTGGAATATAAGGCCAAGACAAAGACGGTGTTGACTACCGAAGCGCAGCCGAGTGAAGAAGTAACACAGGCCGCAGCTAAGGAAGCTGTCTCTTCTTTAGCTGCACAAGTCACGGCTATTCTTTCTCAAGCTACTGGAGCTGATACCGTGGCAAGCGTGGCACCTGAAACGCAGCAGGATACGGCTCCAGCACCGTATGCAAATGTAGAGGGAGTAGCAGTAGAATAAAGAGAGATGCAAATACCCTGCCAGTGTGTTGGCAGGGTTGTTTTTTTGCTTTTAAAAACTATATACATATGTATGAATCGTTAAATTTTAAGCATAAGAGACTATAATGAATGTATAAAATTAGAAAAGGTACATATGTTCGGAAGGTAAAATAGGTATATTGTCGTATTAAATATTTAGCTAAGTTATGGGTAATATAACCTAGACTCTATTTTTTTTTAGGGAAATTATGGTATTGTGTGAGTATAAATTGGGTAAAGAATAATAAAGAATTTTGAGAGGGTTTGAATGTATGTTGAAAGTCTTGTATTCTTTTGTTTGTGATCATGTTGTTTCTCGAAAAATCGAAGATAAAAACTATGATTTCTCTGCGCTCGGAATTCTGGACAAAAGAACATTTGATAGCTTACCAGTAAAGCTAGAAAATGAAATTTTCTTTGTTGTAGGTGTGACAGGAGAAGAAGGTGATGATGGGAAGGATGTCTATCTAAATGTTCGTGGCAAGGACATTAGATTCAACTTACCATTATTCAATTATAGCTTTAACGGTTATGACGAAATAACTGTTTTCAATATAAATTTCAATGAGTTCCCTGTAAATGTCGAAGGAACTGTATACTTTGAAATTCATTACAATAACAAAGTGATTTCTAGCTACCCGGTGAAATTTTTGAGAAAGGAGGTAAGGTAAAGTGGCAGTTCTTATAAATAAAACAATGAATATACATAATTTATCAACAAAAATGCAGAGTGAATTAGTCCCATCAACTTCCCCTTGTGAAGCAGATAAAGAAGCTGCAGAACAATTAAAAACTTTACTCAAGTCAACAGATCTTTTAGAGAAACACAACTTACAAAGCATTAATTTTGACTTGAAGGTAAAGAAAAGACACATTCAAATCAACTCGGTTTATTTAGTTGAGCATTCAGGCGATGTGGTACAAGTTCCTTTCAAACATGCAATAGAAACTCGCGATTCCTCCAATACCTTGAGAAAGGTAGGTGCATTCGTAATGTCAATGGGTTATCCTAGTTTCGTACAAATTTATGCTAATGAAATGAAAGAAATGTTTGAACAAAGTAAACTTAAATATTGGTTTACTGTTGTCGGCACAATTGTTGTATCGCTTCTCGGTGTTCAACTTGCGGCATTGCTAGCTGGTCTGTTCTTTATAGCTGTTGTCGATTTAATACTTGGTTTAATTCCAGGAAATATTAAACCAGGAACAGAAAGAGAACATAAGTCGCAAGCGAAACTAATGACATTCGCGACTAACTTTTTGATTTTGCTTGGCATGGTTTCTGGTTGCGAATATCTAAAAATTTTCACTAACGGAAATGGTTTCTTCGGTATTATAGCTGAGAATCTACATTACCCGGTTGCTACGTGGATATATGGTAACTACTTCTGGAGAATGGTTAAATATGCAGCGAGGGCAAATAAAGTAAAGATACCTGCCGCAATAAGAAAGCTTTTTGATAAAGACATCAGCGGTTAAAAACACTATGCGTTCATTAAAATTCGAAAGAATCGGTGACACCCTACTGGCTAAGCTGGTGGGGTGTTTTTATATTCATTTTTCATTGGATATCAAAATAAACAGTTGAAAAGCCGATATCATAATTAATAACGAATGAATACTTAGGAGGATTATAGATGGGCTTTTGGATTCTTTCAGCTTTGGTCGTGGGACTTATTCTTTCAGCGATCATAGGTGCAGATATTACAGCCAGAAAAAATCGTAAACAACCGAAAATAGAACGGATAGGTGAAGTGGTTGATAAACGAGTTAATTGGACCGAAGGATCGTCTTCAAAAACATTCTACATAACCTGCGAGTTCGAAAACAATGAGCGCAAAGAAATTTCAGTTAGTGACGATAAATACGGCCTTTTTGTCGTAGGAGATAAAATCAAAGTAACAAGCCAAGGTACTTGGAACTGGACAGAACGCATCATTACGTGAGGCGATTAGTATGAATCACACATATAAGTAGCTTAAAACGAACATCGAGTTTTTCGCGGCTGCATTGCTCCAGGTAAGGGTGGTGTATGTTGTATCCATTGACGAGGAATTACGTGTGACGTTTGAGGATTATGGTGGGCCGGTGGAAAAATTTTCGCCTGAGTCGATCAAGATTAACGGAAAGTATTTCATGAGAAATCAGTTTGAATTTAGAGTAGATGTAAAGAAGGACTCCAACGGTATATAGCCGTATAGAGTCCTTCTTGTTGGTTATTTAGTTGAATACTCGCTTACTTCAAACGTGAGTATTTTATTGAATATTACATAGTCCTTACGATTACTAAATGGACCCTTGTTGTTATTGTGCTTATCAATGGCAAAGAATGAAGCACCTCTGCCAGCATCTTTAGCGTCATACCAAGCGATGAAGGCACTCAGTTCTTTCTTGCTCAGATCGAATTCTTTATCAAACCCATTGTCCATAGTTACAACCAAGATGGCACGGTCGCCAGTAGGTTGTGAGGATCCATCTGTATCCGACGGGTCAGGCTTTGTAGACGGGTCAGGCTTTGTAGACGGATCAGGTGTTGTAGACGGATCCGGTGTTGTAGACGGGTCAGGTGTTGTAGATTTACCCGAGTCCTGATAAGGTAAAAATCCTACAGGGACGGGATATTTAAATTGGCTAGCACCGAAATTGGCTTGAAAAGATTTAAATCCACTTTCTCCAGCCATAACCATCGGGAATACTTGTGATCCACCTAGTTGAGACGGTTTTGCAGTATTAGAACCTTGCCAAACTCCATTTTTGTACCAAGAAATTGTGTCGTTATCCATGTCCAACGCTAAACCAATAGTGTCCTTCTGCGCAAAAGTAGTGCCATAAGCAGTTCTTGTTATATCAGAAGAGATTTTAGTTAAAATGTTACCGCTATACCCATAGTAACTATGATACTTCCATTTATCTGATGTATTATTACCTGCTTCACTTGTTATACCAATTAATGATATACTTGGTATATTTGGATTTCCAGCAATTCCATTTACTTCCCAGTACCACTTCCCGCTGGTTTTTCCTACAGTTGCTTTATCTCCTTGACCTCCATCCCCTAGTTTTGCTAATAAAGAACCATTTGACCAAGTAACATCTGTAGTCTCAGCTTTTGTAACTGTAGGGAACAATGAGAACACTGAAACTCCAATGAGAAGGGCTAACATAATTGTTCCTAGTTTTTTGATTATGATATTTTTCATGACTTCCTCCTAAATGTATGTAGTAACAAATCGAATTATAAAACCGAATTAAAGGGATGTCTAAACATTAATGCCTATATATTCAATTATAAGTATAATTGTGGATTTAAATTTTTGAGCAGTAAATTACTCTCTCTGTCACTCTATACACTGACAGGCCTTTTTTTGTTTTGCGACAACATACGCGATACTTCGACATGCCTCTCAATGTAGTATAGATAAGATTTAAAATACTTTGGGGGTGCCCTATGATAAAAGGATTAGCTAGAGGAGTAATTGTATTTTTACTTACAGCTATTTTTTCCGTACAAGGCGTTTATGCTGAACCAGCAGCAATCAGCCAACAAGCAGCTGGGTATATATTGGAGTTCCCAAGCCGACGCTACCCTGAAACCGGGGCACATATTAGGGATGCAATAGCAGCCGGACATTCAGCTGTATGTACAATTGATAGTGACGGGCCTGAGAAAGCGGCCAACAAAAATGAGATTTGACCGTGACGAGTGGCCCAGGGCAATGTGTGCAGAAGGTGGCGCAGGTGCTGATATTCGATACATAACCCCTAGTGATAACCGGGGAGCTGGTAGTTGGGTAGGTCACTAACTGGATGACTACGCGGACGGAACAAAAGTTGAATTTATCGTTAAATAAAGACAAGGACTCAATCAGTGTAGAAGCTGGTATGAGTCCTTTTTCATACCCAATAAAAAATAAATATGCAAATATATAGATTATATTTATAGATTAGCAAGTTTATGTTTAGACACCCCTTTCTGAATTTTGTTATTCTTTGAACATATTAATCAAAGGAGCAATTTTTAATGAAAAAGATTTTCGGTTTAATTTTATCTATTACTTTATTGTTTGTACTACTCATTCCATTCTCTTCAGTCAGTGCTTATTCAGGTGGATTGGCCAATGGAAAGCAAGCCATCCTAAGTAGCACATTATGGGGAGAAGGGGAGTCAAGTCTACTAGCTACTGATAATAATAATAAAACAGGGATATCCCTAAAATCACAGTATTTAATTATCGATTTAGGAGCTAGTTACACGGTAAGGTCCTATCGTTTTGATGCAACAGGTTCAATAAGATGGGATATGTATAATAGCGCTAAAGGTTACATCGCAGGATTCGGCACTAGTTCTTATCCAATGAATGGTTCTGTTTTTCAAGGCTTTTCTCCCAATTCGAGATATTTAGTCTTAAGTGGAACTGGAACAATTAATGAGCTTGATGTATTCACCGGGAGTGATGTTCCTGCTGCCGCTCAAAAGTTAAATGCTGTTGGCGGAGAGTCAAAAGTCACATTAAGTTTTGATTCGGTTGCCAATGCTACAAGTTATACGGTAAAAAGGTCTGTAAAATCTGGTGGTCCTTATGAGAACATTGCAGACATGATTAAAGATACCTCTTTCATAGATAGCAATGTTAAGAACGGTACAACTTATTATTACGTTGTAACAGCCGTTAATGATGGGGGAGAAAGTACATTTTCAAATGAAGCTTCAGCCACTCCAAAGGCAGTACTTATTCCTGATCCTAATCCAACTACTGAACCAAAGCCCTCAGAACCTGATGAAAATTTACCAGGTGATCGTGCCATAGTGGTAGTAACCATGACAACAGGATTAGAAAAAGAATTTGATCTGAGCATGAAAGAGGTCAATGACTTTATTGTCTGGTATGATGCTAAAGATGCTGGTAGAGGTGCTTCATTCTTTGCCATTGATAAGCACGAAAACAATAAAGGCCTATTCAACAGCCGTAAGGACTACATGCTGTTTGATCGTATTCTGACGTTTGAAGTAAGTGAATACTCTAAATAAGATTAAATCCCCGCTAACCTTAACTGGTCGGCGGGGATTTTTGTTGAAGAATCTAAGGAACAGTGTGTTGAAGATCGTACAGGAAATTTAGGCTTTAACTGGTTCAGGTCGTTTTAATTGAAGAGGGGGAGGTATTAGCCAACCCTTTTCTTTGTTCATTTTTAGAATACGAACTCCCAAAGCAGTCTTAGTTAGATGATATTTCGCAAATAAAGCCCCGATGTCTTCTCTAATGGATTGACCCATAGCTTGGCTGCAAGATGTCAATCCCACAGAGGTATCTAATGCGATTTTAGCTGCAATTTCGGGATCAGTAAACCTTGCACCAGCCGGGATATCCTCAAGTTTCACAGGGGGTCTTTCAGGCATAATAGGGGCTGGGGCAATACCATTATCAGTAAGCATTGCGTCGCATTCTTGGATTTCCAGTTTAGCTTGATCAATAAGATCATCCAGTACTTTTTTGAGTTCTTTGTCTCCTGCGTGGTTTAAATATGCTTGGTAAAATGAAACGCTGCCTTTCGCTAACGCTGAAAACTGCCACACACTATAAATTTCTCCGTAATGCATGGGCTCGTCTTTTGGATTCCCGCTTAGGATACCCATTATAAAAACCACTCCTTGTTATTTTAATGTTGTACAAATTTATGATTCCCAGTAGTGAAGATTTAATGTGAAGGTAAAAGCAATGCTGTCATTACAAATAATGTAAACGAAATAAGTTCTACTGGGCACGCTAAAATACATTAAAGAATTTATTGCAAACACAAATTTAAAGGAGTGGTTTAGGTATGGTGAAATGGTAGAACACAAATGCTGCCACTAATAATAACAATGGCGATAATGATAATTAGGGATGGCTTGGTTTGTTAGGATTAATTGGATTGGCAGGTTTAAGACGTCGCGACCATGAAAACGACAAAAAAGATAATCGTAAATAACAACTCA
>NZ_JTHP01000064.1 GCF_000943545.1 Paenibacillus terrae | reverse complement strand
GTTTGGAGCCGGGCGAATTCATTTGGTCAGGCGGCGATGTGCATATTTATTCAAATCATATGCAACAAGTGCATACGCAGCTGGAGCGTGATCCTTATCCATTGCCTCAGCTCAAAATCCTTCGTAAACCGGATTCGATATTTGATTATACGTACGAGGACTTTACTTTTGAGAACTACGAATATCATCCGGGTATCAAGGCGCCAGTCGCTATCTGATTTGGGGGAGCTGTGAGTTATGAGCATTTCGATGATATGGGCTATGGCACAAAACGGCGTCATTGGCCGGGATAACAGTCTTCCTTGGCGCCTGCCGAGAGATATGGCATTTTTCAAGGAGCAGACCATCGGTAAAACCGTACTCATGGGGCGCAAGACATGGGAATCCTTTGGCGGAAAAAGCCTGCCTAAGCGGCGTAACGTTATTTTGACCCGTGATCAGAGCTACCTGGCTGAAGGCGCAGAAGTGATCCATTCTCTGGAAGAAGGACTCCAATTGGCGGCGCAGGAAGAGCTGATGATCATCGGCGGTGCGGAGATTTATTCACTGTTCTGGACACATGCTGATCGGCTAATCGTCACCAGGATTGATGAGAATTTCGAGGGAGATACGACTTTTCCTGAGCTGGATTGGAACGGCTGGAATGTAGTCAGTGAAACTCCCGGTGTCAAGGATGAAAGAAACCCGTACGACTACCGTTTTGTCGTTTACGAGAGGACGAAGTAAGATTGGGCTACATTTGACCTCGCTCATTTGAAAAATTAATGAACCATATAAAAAATCCTTTTGGCTGTTGATGCAGAAAGTTGCATAAGTTTTCATTACTTTTGTGCTGTATTGTGATACAATAAATCAAATTCAACGAGAATAGACCCTTTCATGATACAAACAGACAAATTCGAATTTAGCTCAAATTCTGAATGGATGAACGGGGTTCATAAGCGAAGAGATGGGGGAACGTAACATGTCTACACCAACTGGATTTATGGAATACACACGACAGCTCCCTACAGACCGGGATCCGGCAGAGCGTATTAAGGATTGGGAAGAATTCCATAAGCATATGTCCGAAGAAGAGCTGCGTACCCAAGGGGCACGTTGTATGGACTGCGGAACTCCTTATTGTCATACGGGGATGGACATCATGGGAGCGACTTTGGGCTGCCCAGTTCATAATCTGATTCCGGAATGGAACAATCTCGTATATCGCGGTTTGTGGAAGGAAGCGCTGGATCGGTTGCACAAGACGAATAACTTCCCGGAATTTACTGGGCGTGTCTGTCCTGCGCCATGTGAAGGTTCCTGTACGGTCGGCCTGATCGGGCAATCTGTTACGATCAAGACGATTGAGGAAGCTATTATCGAAAAAGGCTTTGAGGAAGGCTGGGTTGTCCCTAATCCGCCGGAGAAGCGTACAGGCAGACGAGTGGCTATTGTCGGCTCGGGTCCGGCAGGACTGGCTGCTGCTGCGCAGCTTAACAAAGCAGGACACAGCGTAACCGTGTATGAGCGTGCGGATCGTGTTGGCGGGCTGCTGATGTATGGCATCCCTTCCATGAAGCTGGACAAAAAGGTTGTTCAGCGTCGTGTGGATTTGCTGGAGGCGGAGGGCATTCAATTCATTACGAATACAGAGATCGGAAAGGATATTCCTACCGATCAGCTGATTGCTGAGTATGATGCGGTTGTACTGTGCGGTGGCTCTACGAAGCCGAGAGAATTCAATATTGAAGGTAGCGATTTGAATGGAGTTCATTATGCGATGGATTATTTGAATGGTACCATCAAGAGCTACCTGGATTCCAACCTGGAAGATGGCAACTATTTGTCCTCTCAAGGTAAGGATGTTATTGTGATCGGTGGTGGTGACACAGGTTCGGATTGTGTAGCTACTTCTTTACGTCATGGCTGTCGAAGCGTCACTCAATTTGGCACACATGCCAAAGCTCCTTTGGAACGTGACCCAGTTGTCAATCCTTGGCCACAATTTCCAAACGTGTACTCTCTCGATTATGCACAGCAGGAAGCGAAGGCAATATTCGGGGAAGATCCGCGTGAATTCTCCATCATGACAACGAAGTTTGTAGGTGATGAGAACGGTAATTTGAAAGAGCTGCACACGATTCAAATTCAGCGTATTGTCGATGAAACGGGGCGTAAAATCTATCAGCCGGTTCCAGGTACGGAGCGTGTATTCCCGGCACAGATTGCTCTCATTGCGATTGGATTCGACGGTCCTGAACAAACAATTGTGGAGCAAATTGGTTTGGAAACTGATCGTCGTTCCAACGTTAAAGCACGTTACGGGAAATATGTTACGAATGTAGATAAGGTTTTTGCTGCTGGTGATATGCGCCGCGGGCAAAGCCTTGTTGTGTGGGCCATTAATGAAGGTCGGGAAGCCGCACGTGAGGTCGATAAATACCTGATGGGCGCTACCGTTTTGGTGTAAATATAAGTTATATATTAGTTATCCAGTCAAAGCTCCATCCTCGGATGGGGCTTTGTTGCGTTTAAAGGACTAGCGTGCTCAGGTTAGTAAAATGCGAATGGATAACCATTGAATTACGAGATTTTTCTAAAACATTATTTGTTATCATTGTATGTAAAGCGCTGTGAATTTAATGTCATATAATATGACTTTATTAAAATTTAAAATCTCTAAGTCTGTTTTATACAGCGATCATAACATAAAAACAGGAGTGAAGTGTAGCTTTTTTATTGAATAATGAAATTATTTTGCGGAAATAATCAAAAATTCGTTTTATGTGTTATGTAAAATAACATAAATATAACTCGTATAGTTATGTAAAAGTGATTTTAGATGAAAATTCATTTAAATCATCATCCTGTATAGCTCTTCTACATAGACCTTATAGATAATGACAGTAACTATTATCGTTACAAGGTTTCGTAAATCATCACCTGAGAGAATGATGCTATCTATGGTATAATACACGTATATTGTTGGAGCGCTAGACCAAGTGAATGGACAAAGGAGCTTTCGCCGGGAGAAGGCTCCTTTTGCATGAGGCCCTGCTTGTATTTCATTTACCTTTCGTTTATTACGTGTGAGTCAGGGAAGGGAAGCAGAGGGCCGTCAGGAAGGAATGGAATATGAATGAAGACGTTAATTATTGCTGAAAAACCGGATATGGGACGCACCATTGCGGCTGTTATGGAGCCGAGGGCTAAAAATAACCGTACCTATCTGGAGGGGGAGAAATATATTGTAACTTGGGCGATCGGTCATTTGCTGGGTCTTGCTGAGCCGGATGCATACGATGCCAAGTACAAACGCTGGAATATTAAAGATCTTCCCATTATCCCCGAGCAGTTTAAAATTGTACCGAATCCGAAAACAAAAGATCAGCTGAAAATAATTGGTGAGCTGGCCAAACGCTGTAATGCAATCGTGAATGCTTGTGATGCGGGGCGAGAGGGGCAATATATTTTTGCCTTGATTCAACAGCAGTTAAAGCTGCGTCAGCCGGTCAAGCGACTATGGATCTCAGATTTAACGGCGGAGAGTATTGCGGTAGGCTTTGAACGCTTGCGAGATGCGTCGGAGTTTGAATTTCTAACTCAGGCTGCGCGGGCACGAAGTGAAGCAGACTGGTTGATCGGTATGAATGCTTCCAGAGCCTTTACAACACGGCATAACGCGTTACTGTCAGTCGGACGGGTGCAGACTCCTGTACTGGCATTGATTCATGACCGGGAAAAGGAAATTGAAGCGTTTCAGTCTCAAACCTTTTATGACGTGTGGGCAGAGTTTAAGCAAGATCAGACCAAGTATAAAGGTGCGTGGCAAGGAGATCGGCTGACCAAGCCGGAAGAAGCTGAGGCGATAGCAGCGGCAGTTCGCGGAAAAACAGGTAAAATCACAAAATATGATACGAAGCAGACGAAGGAATATCCGTTCAAGCTGTACGATTTGACGCTGCTTCAACGTGAGGCGAATGCCAAGTATAGTTATTCAGCCAAAAAAACACTGGATGTGGCACAAGCGCTCTATGAGCGGCATAAGGTCATTTCCTATCCGCGTACCAATTCCAACTATGTAACGGAGCAAAATATAGACGGCATGCACAAGGCGCTTCGTATGCTGGGCACAGGTCCTTATGCAGATCTGGTACAGCAAGCGAACCCCAATTTGGTCCATAAACAGAATAAAGCTGTCTGCAATCCAGCCCGTGTTGAGGATCACCATGCTATATTGCCTACGCTGAAAAGACCGGGAACACTCAGCAAAGAGGAACAAAATGTATATGACCTGATAATCCGCAGGTTTTTGTCACATTTCTTCCCGCCTGCCGAATATAAAATGCATACTGTGATGACCCAGGTGGACAAGCATCTGTTCAAAACAAGCATTAAGGAGCTTCTGTCCTTGGGCTGGAAGGTAGTTCTAAGCAAGGCTGATCAGGATAAAGGCAAAAAGAGCAAAGCACCGAAGAAAGAGGAAGAAGAGGAAACGGACGAATGGACGGACAAGAAGTTTGAGATTGATGCAGGTCGTCTGGTGGATTGCATTCGTGCCGAGATGAAAGAAAAGGCGACACAGCCGCCTAAAAGCTACACAGAGGGCACATTGCTAAAAGCAATGGAGAGCGCAGGCAAGCAGATGGAGAACGAGGAATTACGTGAGGTCATGAAGGATGCTGGATTAGGTACGCCTGCGACACGTGCCGCCACCATTGAACGATTGAAGAAGGTCGGCTACATTGAAATGAAAGGCAAAAAGATTCTCATTACGGATAAGGGGAAAATGGCAATTGACCTGATCCGCAACGCAGGGGTGGATCTGCTAGCTTCGCCGGAGATGACAGGACAATGGGAACGTCGTCTGCATCAAATTTCCAAGGGAGAAGCTGCCCAGGAAAAGTTTATGGATAACGTTAAAAAGTTTACGTTATCCATTATTGACAAGGTGAGGCAGCAACCACCGGCTCCAGCAAACGCTTTTGGCGAGGAAGCGAGGGGCAAACGCTCGGGTAGTAAGGGAGCCACCCGTAGTGGAGGTGCAAGCGGAAGCATCACCACCCAAGGGGCTGCGCGCGCTCCGTCACGGCGTATCAACAACTCGGGCGGAGCATCGTCACCGGAGCAAGTGCCATCGGGCGCAGGAGGGCGTACTGCGTCTGCATCGGGTTCAGCTGGGAGTAGTTCAAGCGCGAGGGCAGCGCGAGCTTCGCCCGCCGGGCCGTCGGGCACTTCGCCGGGCCAAAGGCAGGCTTTAGGCAGCTGCCCGCGGTCGAATTGCGGCGGGAGCATTATCGAAGGCCGCAAGGGGTACGGGTGCAGCCACTACAAGCAGGGCTGCGGCTTTGTCGTCTGGAAGGAATACGCTGGCAAGCAGATTACGGAAACGATGCTCAAGTCTCTGTTGACGAAGGGACAGACACAGCTGCTATCTTTTAAGCGTAAAGATGGATCGACCGTCAAAGCAAGAATTGTTCTGAATGAACCAGGTACAGGGCAACTTAGCGTTCGTGAGGAAAAATGATACAGGTACAGAGTATGATTTTCGACAGATTGAAAAAGAAGGCTTTTTTAGCTGTCATCAGATGATTTCTGAATTCATCAGGAGTCATCTTTTTTTGTGTTCTGTACACCAAAATTCCCCATAAGAGATGCTTGTATTACATTTTATTAAACATTTGTAAGCTTCCAACCGATAGAACAAATAAGGGTTATGCAAAAGTATTTTTTCTAGGTAGTTTATAAAGCGAACTCTATGCATAGAGTTCAAAAAACTTCCCTTAGCGGACTGTGCAAATCAGGAAGTAAAGTTGTATTATGTGTTTTAAAACGTGAACGCGATCGTTTCACATGAAAACTTTTTTAAAGGAGATGATGGAAGGATCGTGGAAGAGAATACGGTGAATGTAGCAGGCTCACTGTAATTACGCAAGCTGGGCAACTCGGATTTAAAGCTGTCACCGCTTGGGCTTGGGTGCTGGCAGTTCAGCAATGGAAAAGGGATAGTCGGGAAATTCTGGCCGGTGCTGCGGCGGGAGGATATACGGAAAATCGTTTAGAAGGTGGAATTAATTGGTTTGATACCGCCGAAGCATACGGTGGCGGACAGTCTGAACAGCTACTGGCCGGCACGCTGAATGAGATCGGAGGACCGCTCGCGGAACAGGCGAATATCGCTACGAAATGGTGGCCGGCCTTTCGCACCGCAGGGAGTATCACAGCAACGATTGATGAACGTATTCGCCATTTGGATCAACGAACGATTCACCTCTACCAGGTGCATTCGCCTTACTCCTGTGCATCGGTTGGTGCCGTGATGAATGCGATGGCTAAACTGGTTGGGCAAGGAAAGATTAAATATGTGGGCGTAAGCAACTTTTCTGCGCAACAAATACGTGAAGCCGATCGTGTGCTGCGTGAGCACGGCCTTCGCCTAGTTTCGAATCAAGTGAAATACAGCCTACTCGACCGGAGAATCGAACAGAACGGAATTCTGGACACGGCCAAAGAGCTCGGCGTGGCGATCAGCGTATAGATGATATAAGCCAAATCCGTTGGCTTGCAGCAAAGGATTGTCCATGATGAGTGAGCTGTAGCTGGAAAACAATTTTGCCGGTTTTTGTTGCAAGTTTTATGTCCAGGGTTAGGGGAAAAGGGACAGGCGCTGGCGAAACCGTTGATTTGAGCTACGGCAGAAGGCCGGAGAAAGGGGGCGGTTATGTCAAAAAATCGTACTGCTTCAGCAAAGAAAAGACTGATGAGATTTTACGACGATGCCGGAGCAAAAAAATGACATTCACCGAATACATTTTTTACCAAATGACCCAGGGATTACTGAACCATGCTCCCGGGAAGCGGCGCGTATTTGTTTCGATGCCCATGGATTTGCAGCTGCTGCTGAACTATTCGCCGGAGACTATGCATGGCAATTACGTCGCAAGTCTTCCTATGCAATTTTTCCGGGACGGGGATTTAGAAAAGCAGGTGAAATCCGCATTCAAATGGTTCAAAAGGGGGGTTCCCCATGCGCTGTCGCTCTTTTTTGCTTCGTTTTCTAATTCATATCGAAAATATAAACAACAGTGCCTTGAATTGTGTATGAAAACGATGCCTGAAAGATTCCCCTTGTGGAATTTTTCCATCGCCTTGTCCAATCTGGGAATTATATCGTATTCAATTATAGAAGAATGGGTGGATACCATCTATTTTTCCATCAAAAACCAGTCGTTATTGCTCACAACGGCTACGCTTTCGGGACGTTTAATGATGGAGGTCAGTGTATTGGAGAATCTTTACGATTCGGAAGAAGCCTTTGGTCTTTTTGACCGGATTTTATCTGTGGAACAATTGTTGAAGTAAAAAAATATCCCCTCCAAGTTCTCTCTAGCCTCATGATACCATGTGGACTTTTTTGAGTGTCTACTTGAAGGGGAGATTAGCGGTGCTCTCTAGCCGAGGGTCCTATTTTGTTGATGCAATTGAATGCTTTCGTGTATCACTCGGGGTACTTCTGTTAGCTTCTGAATCGTATACATCACGGAGTTAACGTTTTTTTGCAACTCAACCATATTGTAAACCCATTCCTTGGGCTGCTTGAGATACACGGCATGAATGCCTGCCGCAAGGGCGGGAGATACATCGGTGCGCAGGGAGTTTCCAATCATCCAGGTGATGCTTCGGTCAAAGCGGTTCATCTGAATAATTTCCTCCAGTGCCTCGACATTTTTATGCTGGCGAATGTAAATTCGATCATCAAAATAGTTAGCCAGCTTCATCTGTTCAATCTTCTTTTCCTGAATGACCTGCTCACCGCCGGTGTAGAGATGCAGGGAATGTCCGGCTTTTTGGAGCGAGTTTAACGTTTCGACCATCCCGGGATACGGTTCAATTTCCTGCTCGTACACACTTCGGCCAAGCGAGCGAAGCTCCTGCTCTTCCCGAGGATCTGTACGGCGTCCGAATTGCTCCGAGAAAAAGTGGTACGTATCAATCAAGGACTGTGGAAAATGCTCGCTGGCAAATCCTACCTGATGAACACCAGCCACATCAATTTCGATTTGTTTTTCACGAATTGTATTTTTCGTCAGGTTATGGGCTGCAAACCATTCCTGAAGCAAATCAAAAAAGTGGTTGAGAATAAGGTCGAAATACTTGTTGCAGTGGACCAAGGTGTCATCAAGATCGAATAATATGTGCTGCTTCGGATACGACATGTTGCATACTCCTTCCAAGCCAATGCTTTAACGATGTTCGGTTATAACGGAGAACACAGTTCCAATTACAGTCCGATATAGGATTCCAAAAATACCTGTAAATCAGCCGCTCCGTCGGGGCGAATGCTGAATTTTTCCTTGTGATAACGTCCAATATGGATACGGAGCAGGCCAGCTACTCGCAAAATCATCATATCAGACATGAGCGTGTCTTCCAATCGGCTCAAATCATGACGCATATCTTCGAGAGATTTAGGGCCTTGAGCCACGTAACGCAGAATCCGCAGACGTTGCGGGTCATTTACCGCCCGAGTCAGCCGAAGCAGGAGTGTAGGCGGTTCTTCCTCGCTTTCTTCGGGAACGTCTACCGGATACTGGATCAGCAGCATACGGGTATAAAAACAGTACGAATTGATCGGACGGTTATGGACGACTGGAAACAGAACAACGGTATCCAAATCTTCCATATGAGGCACGATCAATCCGGCTGTGGCGTATTCAACCAATGCTTCCGGTTCCATTTTGTTCAGAAGCATACGTTTTTCTGCAGCGTCTTCCTCTGCCAGCACACGCAGTTCGCTTTCCATTGCCCGGAAGTAGTCCCGGTCCCATAATTTGAGGAGAGGGGCGTACACCTTGCGAATGCGCAAAGATTCTTCAAAGGTTAAAAAAGGAACATGTGGAACAATCAACTCGAACATATCTTCATCCGGGCCGTGGTCCAAATAAGCGATATAATCAGATATTTCATCCGATTCCGGTCGAAGCAAAGCCCAAACATAAAGCGCGTCATAATCGCTAAAAGGGCAATCCTGCGCTGTAGCCAGCTCGGTGCGAACTTCGTTTTGTAGCCGTGCATCCACTTTGTCGATCCACTCATGGCCCAGGTCCATATCGTGTACCCATTTTTTGGTTACATAGGCCATAAAGCTGCCGAGTAATTCGTAAATTGGAGAAGTGTCTATTTTAATTTGATAACTCATGGAATCAAATGCCTCCTATTCTGTCTTCGAGCCCAGAGCGGTGAACGTAATTAAGCCCGTCCATAAGCAAAACATGAGCATTTTGAAATTGCTCACTTATTTATTATGGCTTGTTCTGCTGGGCATTGTCCACTATAATATAAAATAGTGCGCTGTGACGTGATTGGGTTCGGATTGAACATACAAGACTCCCTAACGATGCGGAGTCGGTTACATATCAGACAGACTTTCCGTAAAATCGTCATCTCAGATGGCGATTTTTTTCATCTTTTCTTTTATGCACTAAAAATACCGAAATTTGCATGTATTCTGGCTGTGTTTGCATGAACGCTATACATAGTTAAGGATATCTATTGATTATGGAATCAAATGCAAATCATTCCTTAACATTCATTTTAAGATATTGATTTTTTACATGTTATTTCAGGAGGAACCATGATGTCGTCGTCAATGCGGGTGCATTATTTTATCTTAATTGCGGTTATTGTTGTGGCCGGATTGTGTCAAGGGCTACTGTTGCCGATTTTGTCCATCTCTTTGGAACAGCTGGGTGTTTCTTCTTCCATGAACGGAATGAATGCCGCTGCTTTGTATATTGGTTCATTTGCTATGACGCTGGTGGCTGAACGGACATTGGGGTGGTTGGGCTTCAAAAAGCTGATGGCCGGAGGACTTGTGCTTGTACTTTTTACGCTGCTGCTATTCCCGCTAATTCCAGATATCCGAGTGTGGTTCGTATTGCGACTGCTAGTCGGAATCGGGGACAGTGCATTGCATTATTCTGCCCAGCTGTGGATACTGCTAGTGACTCCGGCAGAGAATCGTGGGCGTAACATTTCTTTTTATGGCATGTCCTACGGGCTGGGGTTTGCACTGGGCCCGCTTGGATTGTGGTTGCTTGATTATGGAATGCTGGTTCCGTTTGCAGCGCTGGCTTTGTTGTGCTTGCTCGTTCTGCTGCTGGTGCTCATGAAGCTGCCGAATTCCAGACCGGAAAAGCTGGAAACAGAGGCACGCCCAGCACACAGATTCCGGCGCAGCTATAGCTGGGCATGGTACGCGCTGCTGCCTGCATTTTTGTACGGTTATATGGAAGCCAGCCTGAACAGCAACTTTCCGGTATATGGCCTGCGCATTGGCTTTCATACCGATGAGATTGCCGCGCTACTCCCCTTTGTCAGCTTGGGCGGATTAGTTCTCCAGTTGCCGCTAGGTATATGGAGTGATCGTTGGGGCCGTAAAAAGGTGCTTATAAGCGTAGGCATAGCGGGTGGATTGATCTTTATGTTGATGCCATGGAGTGGCAATCATTTTATGCTGACACTGATATTGTTGGCGGTGGCGGGTGGTTTGGTAGGCTCCTTTTTCTCCTTGGGGCTGGCTTATGCGGCCGATCTGCTGCCCAAATCATTATTGGCCGCCGCCAATGTGCTGGCATCCTTTCATTTTAATCTGGGAAGTGTGATTGGACCTAACATTAGCGGGGCGCTACTGGACTATGGAACCCAAGGCAGCATGTTTCTGGTTCTCGGGGGCAGCTACGTCGTTTTCGGGTTGTTGGGATTGTTATTTCGAAAAAGAATATCGACGGCATAAAACTGCGGTTTGCATGGTATTTGTTTCACATTTACTATAAACTATAGACAGTATTGATGGTGGACAAAGGGGAATCACAAAGATGATTAGAATACAGAAGCTGACCAAGCAAGTGGGGCCTGAACGGACCCCGTTACTTAGCGGGATTAATGCTGAAATTCACCCGGGCGAATTGATAGCCGTAGTGGGACCGAGCGGAAGCGGCAAAACGACGCTGCTGCGCTGTCTTGCTTTGCAGGAGCCATGGGAGGAAGGCAGTCTGATGGTGGACGGCCATGATGTGCTGAAATCCGGATGGACGGGTAAAATGAAAATAAAGCGGGAATGGGCATATCTGGAGCAAAATCCGCATTTAAATATGAATCGGACCGCTCTCAAAAATGTGCTGATCGGCAGATCGGGTCAGACTCCATTATGGAGAATGGTGACCGGGATGGTGCGTTCTGACGATTATATGGGAGCAATGGACGTATTGGAGGATCTGGGCTTGCTGGATAAGGCGCATGACAAATGCGACAAGCTTAGCGGCGGTGAGCGGCAACGGGTAGCGACTGCGCGTGCGCTCGTTCACGGGGCCAAGGTCATTTTGGCTGATGAGCCTGTAAATGGACTTGATCCGACTTCAGCAGCTCATGTGATGGATACCTTCCGCAAGCTTTGCTCTGACGAACGGGTGACGGTAATCACCGTACTGCCGCTGGAGATGGCTGAACGCTTTGCTTCCCGTATATGGGGATTGAACGGCGGCGAACTCGTATTTGATATTCAGGGCAGACGGCTGACACAGGCGGAAAAGAACAAATTGTGAAGGGGACGGCAAGAGAAGTGAAAATGATGTTGTTGAGAATGTTAACCGGTTGCTGCACATCACTGCTTCTTGTTGGATTTTTAAGCGGCTGTAATGTCATTAGCGATCCAATTTCGCTGATGCAGGCACCGATGATGTCTGACGAGAAACAGCAGCTGAATGGTGCTGTGATTACTCAGCTTGGAATGGTACAGCCTCTGCGACCCAATGACCCCGATGACCCCACGCCCATTCGGACGGGGGATCTGAACAATGATGGTACGGACGAAGCAGTGCTTTTTTACGAAACGCCAGATGAAAGTGTAAAAATACACGGGGCCTTGTTCGAGGATCAGAACGGAACGTGGGTAAAGAAGCTGACGTTTGACGGGGAAGGTACGGTGCTGGAATCGTTCAAGCTGGTCGACGTAACGAATGATGGCACGCTCGATATTGTAGCAGGCTTTTCCAGCGGGGATAGCAGTGAGGGTGGCGATCAGAAGGGACTTATCGTGTATTCCTATACCGGAGGAACTTTGGAGAAAATATATGCTACAGGTTATACGGACTTCGTCGTAGACGACTTTAATCATAACAAGATGGACCTGAACGGGGACAATTTGAATGACTTGACGATTATCCTGCTGCGTCGCAATGAATTTTTCACGGTTAAAACATTCCAATTCAGCGGGGGAACCTTTAAGGAAATCGGATCGCTGGATTTGGACAGTCAGGCTCTTAGTATCTACAATGTGGTCGCTGGTAAGGTAGCCGAGGGTAGGCAGGGGATCATTATAGATACCAAGATTGCTCAGACGACTACGGTGTCCAATGTCATTGTGATGGACCACGGCAAGCTCAAAAAGCTTGATCTCATGGATGTGACCTTTAAGGATGCTACCATTACTAGCGGTGATGTAGATGGTGATGGCATTCTGGAATTTGGCAATTTGGAGAAGCCGAAAGGCTGGTCCAACAGGCCACTGGATGAGGTTCCGTATTTTGTTTCGTTCTATCAGTGGGATGGGGCCAAGGGAACGATTTTCAAGCAGCAGCAGTATCGAGATTCCAATGATCAGGTCTATTTCAGGCTGCCAAAGGAACTGCATGGCAAAGTGACTATTGATCCGAAAGCATCAAAGAAGGACAGCTATTTGCGGTTCATTTTGGACAATACAGACAAAACGATTGCAGAAATTAAATATTTCTCATTGTCGCAATGGGAGCGAAACAATGAAGGATATAGCCAGCTATGGCGAACCAATGCACAGGTGATTGGTATCAAGCGATCCAGTGAGCTGGAACCACGTAAAACCATTAAAAACAAGTTGGGGGAAAGGCAGGTAGAATAGAGTGAGTAAAGTTTTGATCATGGAAGACGAGGAATCCATTCGCAGCTTTATCGTCATAAACTTGAAACGAAACGGTTTCGAGGTGCTGGAGGCAGCGGATGGGCATGAGGCTCTTAATATTTTGAACACGGTGCGGGATATTGATATCGCGTTGCTCGACGTAATGGTGCCCGGTATGGACGGTTTCGAGGTCTGTCGAAGAATTCGGGAAACGAATGAGCGCATTGGTATTATCTTTCTCACGGCGAAGGTACAGGAGCAGGATAAGGTGTATGCCTTGTCTGTAGGGGCTGATGATCATGTGAGCAAGCCTTTCAGCCCGACGGAACTCATTGCCCGTATTCAGTCGCTGCTGCGTAGGGTGAATGTACACCGCGAGACGGCGGCTAAAGTATCCTTCCAGTCTGGTCCGTTCACGCTGGATCTGATTGCCAAGCAATTTAAGAAAAACGGGCAGTTGATTGAGCTGACGCCAACAGAGTTTTCCCTGATTCAATTTTTTCTGGAAAAAGAAAATACACCGCTCAGCCGGGATGTTTTGCTTGACCATGTGTGGGGCAAGGAATATATGGGCGATCCAAAAATCGTGGATGTGAACATCCGGCGGTTGCGGCAAAAAATTGAAAACAATCCTTCCGAACCCGCCTTTTTGCAAACGGTATGGGGGCATGGGTATAAATGGAAAGGTCAGGCTCAATGATCAAAAAAGGGATTGGCAGACAGATTGTGCTTCACTATTTTTTTGTGGTGTTCTTGGCGCTTCTGTTGGTAGAAGTCATTTTCATGATTGTAATCCGTGCATACTATTACGACACGATTTATAAGCACGTGGAAAGTCGCATCCAATCGGTAAGTGAGTTTGCACCCAAATTCAAGGAGCCGGGACAGTCTTTGCAGTCGTATCTGCTTAATACGTTTTCATTAGGGGATACAGAACTGCAATTGCTCGATGAGAAGGGGAATGTAATAGATAATTCCACGAACTTTGCGGCAGAAACAAGTGTACAAACCAGTGATGTGACGCAAGCATTAGCGGGGGATACGGGGAGCTGGATTGGGAAGCAACCTGGTACGGGTCAGCAAGTTATGGCGGTATCCAAAAAACTGGATAATATCGTCGGAGATCAGGTGTATATTGTTCGGTATACGACCTCGCTGGAAAAGGTCAACGATAAGCTATTTACCATTACGCTCTTCTCCGTGGGCATCATGGTAGCTGTACTGGTTATCGTATTCGTAGTCAGTACAGGACTAGCTAATTCCATCGTTAGGCCGATTAATAATATCCGTGATGTATCAGCTCAGATGGCGCAAGGGCGATTTGATGCACGAATTAAAGGAGATTATCGCTTTGAGTTGGGTGAGCTGGCTTCGACACTAAACTACATGGCCCAGGAAATTGCTAGAACGAATCAAATCAAGGATGATTTTATCTCGTCCATTTCCCATGAGCTGCGTACGCCGCTGACTTCTATTAAGGGATGGAGTGAAACGCTAAATTCCGGCGGCTACGATCCAGAGGAGACGAAGATCGGGATGCAGATTATTTCCAAGGAGACGGATCGGTTGATTGGTTTGGTCGAGGAGATTCTTGATTTTTCCAAGCTGGAACAAGACGCTATGAAGCTCGTCATGGGAACGGTTGATCTGCGCGAGCTTTTGCAGGAGATTATGCTGAACGTATGGGCCAAAGCGGAAATGAAGCAAATTAAACTTCAGCTGGACTCGGAGGAAGAGGCATACCTGGTTCATGGAGACGGCAACCGTCTGAAACAGGTGTTTTTAAACATTGCGGACAATGCCATCAAGTTCTCGCATGAAAGCTCTATTATTTTTCTGTCACTGCAAAAGATCGGAGACAACATCGAGGTGTCTGTGCAAGACACAGGAATCGGGATTAGCGCGGAGAATCTTGCCAGAGTAAGAGAACGATTCTTCCAGGTAGACCATCAGAATGGTGGTACGGGCTTGGGATTGGCAATCTCGCAGCAGTTTGTGGAGCGCCATCAAGGGCAAATGCTCATCAAGAGTGAATTGGGAGCAGGCACCACGATTACAGTTTCATTGCCTGCTTTGCAAGCCGAGCAACCCGTAGAGCCACCGCAACTCACTGAAGGCTAGTTATGGAACCGAAAGTTAGTTTTAAATAGATGTAAATTAGAAAAACAGCCAGTCCTCATTATAGTGGAGGGCTGGCTGTTTGACATATTTCGTTCCATTATGAAGTAAAACCTTCAGCGCGCAGGCGTGTGTTGCGCTCATAAGCTTCTTTCAATATGCGGGCTGTTTGTGGGCGTACCGCCATTTTACCGAATACCGTTTCATTCGGCCCGATAACCATAATTTCACTCGGGTTACCCTTGATGACTGCACCGTCACGAATTACAGCACCTTCACCGATAATCGCGTGCTCAATATGCACATTACGACCGATACGGGTATCAGGCATAACGATACTTTCCTTAATAGCCGAGCCTTTACCTACCTCGACACCGCTAAATACGACGGAACGTTCAATTTGACCTTCTACTTGGCAAGAATCATGCAGGAGGCTGTCCAATGGCTCCGTTTTGCGGTTAGATAGCTTATGTGCGCTCAACCTTGTACGGCGTTCACGCGTATACATAGGCCAGTCTGTCCGTTGCAGGTCAATAGCGCAATCCTCTTGCAACAGATCCATATGTGAATCCCACAGGCTTTTAACGGTACCTACGTCCTTCCAGTAGCCTTGAAATTCGTATACATACAAGGATTCTTGATCCGCCAGCATTTTAGGAATGATGTCTTTACCGAAATCATGGCTGGATTGCTCATCCTCGGCGTCCTCCACCAAATACTTTCTTAAATAATCCCACTTAAACAGGTAAATCCCCATAGAGGCCAGATTACTTTCAGGTTTCTCCGGCTTTTCAGCAAATTCGGTGACACGCAGCTCCTCATCGGCACTCATGACGCCAAAGCGGTGCGCTTCATCCCAAGGCACTTCCATAACGGAAATCGTAGCCACTGCACCTTTTTCTTTATGGTAGTTCAGCATTTCACGATAATTCATATAGTAAATATGATCACCGGATAAAATAAGCACATGCTCCGGGTTTTGGCTGTCAATATATTCGATATTTTTATGAATGGCGTCTGCCGTTCCCAAATATTCAGCGTTGTCTGTATTATAAGATGGTAGTAAGGTAACTCCCTTGTCGTTCGTTTTGGTAAGACCCCAAGGAGTTCCATCCCCAATATGCTCGTGCAAGGATTCCGCCTCATATTGCGTCAGCACACCTACAGTATCGATGTCTGAATTAACACAGTTGCTGAGAGGAAAATCGATAATTCGGTAATGACCGCCAAAGGGTACGGCGGGTTTTGCAATCGTTGAAGTAAGGGGAGCAAGACGGCGTCCCTCTCCGCCTGCCAGCAGCATGGCAATGCATTCTTTATTAAACATTTCGTTTCCCTCCCGGTTTAGTTGTCTGTTGTAGTACATACATAAACGGTATGGGGTGCTCTTGAAACCAATAGGTGTGTAAGATCCCCAAAAATTAAGGTTTATTTTTTTCATAGTCATTTTTCTGTTCATTGTGGCTAGAATGGGGTAATAACCCAAGTCAGCTTTGACCGGAAAGCAATTGTATTTCCGAATCATACATTTTGTTCTAACAAACATATAAAGGTGGTGACGTGATGACAGACCAAACTCTCCCGCAACAGGCTGTATCGCCGGAAGATATTTATTTGTTTCACGAAGGAACGCTTTATCACAGCTACCGATCTTTGGGTTCCCGCCTTACTGTGGAGAACGGAGAACAGGGCGTCCGTTTTACGGTCTGGGCTCCTCATGCTCTCCATGTCGGGCTTGCTACAGATCGTAACAACTGGAATGGGGAACAGGATTCCTTATATAGAGTTCCCGAATCTGGCTTTTGGAGTCGTTTTTTTCCGGGTATATCCCAAGGAACTTTTTACAAATATGATATTACGGGTGCAAACGGTGAACGTTTTCTAAAAGCAGACCCTTATGCGGTACGCGCAGAATTAAGACCGGCAACGGCTTCCGTGGTCGCTTCACTGGAGGGCTATGTTTGGAATGACGCGGCTTGGCGGCGTAAACGAAGAGAGCCTTATGGAAAGCCCCTTCATATATATGAGCTGCATTTGGGCACCTGGAAACAAAAAGAAGACGGTACGTTTTATACATACAGGGAAATGGCTGAGCTTCTTGTGCCCTATGTAACGGAAATGGGTTATACGCATATTGAGCTTATGCCACTCAGTGAGCATCCGTATGATCTTTCCTGGGGATACCAGCTCACCGGATATTTTGCACTGACAAGCCGTTATGGGGAACCGCATGATTTTATGTATTTGGTGGATCGTTGCCATCAGGCAGGCATTGGGGTACTTATGGATTGGGTTCCGGCTCATTTTGCCAAGGATGCTCATGGTTTGAGACTGTTTGATGGATCCCCTCTGTTCGAATACGAGGACCCGCTGATTGCAGAAAAGCCCGGTTGGGGGACGCTGACGTTCGATTACAGCAAGCCGGAGGTGCGTTCTTTCCTGATATCCAATGCGCTGTTCTGGATGGATGTGTACCACATTGACGGCCTGCGCGTAGATGCTGTGACGAGTATGCTGCGGCTGGATTTTGAAAAGCAGGACGGTCAATATCGTTTTAATTCCAAGGGAGGCATTGAAAATGAGGAGGCTATTGCCTTCCTTCAACAACTGAATGAGACCGTATTCCGCTATTATCCGTATGCGCTGATGATGGCAGAGGAGTCCAGTGCCTGGCCGATGGTTACCTCCCCGGTAAGTGATGGAGGACTCGGCTTCAATTACAAATGGAATATGGGCTGGATGAACGATACGCTTGATTATATTGAAACGGATTTCGACCAGAGGCCTGAACGCCATAATTTGCTGACGTTCCCCATAGTCTATGCATACAGCGAGAATTTTACACTGCCGTTGTCACATGATGAGGTCGTTCATGGTAAAAAGTCGCTGCTTGATAAAATGCCGGGTAGCTATGAGCAAAAATTTGCCGGACTTCGAGCGCTTCTTGGTTACCAAATCACCTCACCGGGCAAAAAGCTGTTATTTATGGGAGGGGAGTTCGGCCAATTCATCGAATGGAAGGATGAGGAGCAGCTTGACTGGTTTCTGCTGGATTATGACAGTCACCGTTCGCTGCACGCTTTTACGAAAGCGCTGAATCATTTGTATATACAGGAAAAAGCATTATGGGAGCTGGACCATTCGTGGGATGGCTATCAGTGGATTGAGGCGGAGGACCGTGGACAGAGCGTAATTACGTATTTGCGTAAAGGGAAAAAGCCGGGAGATACACTGGTCGTGCTTATTAACTTTCAGCCCGTGTCTAGAGATAACTACCGAATTGGTCTGGAAAAGGCGGGGAGCTATATTGAACTGCTGAATAGTGATCATTCGGACTTTGGCGGTAGTGGCCAGTTGAACAACGAAGTGTTGCACACAGCCAAGATCCCTTGCCACGGACAACTCCACAGCTTGGAGCTGACCATTCCGCCGCTGAGTGTCGTTATACTGAAGAAAGCGCCCCGAAGGGCTAAAAAAGCAGATTAATCCATGTTACAACTGGTTTAAAATAGGGTTGAGGTCATAAGGAGGAAGCATATATGAAGATTCTATTTGCAGCAGCAGAAGCACATCCATTTATTAAAACAGGCGGGTTGGCGGATGTCATTGGTGCACTGCCGAAGGCACTTCGTCAGGCGGGGTGCGATGTCCGGATCATCTTGCCTAAATATGCGGGGATCCCTGATACTTATAAGGAGTCTCTGCGTCCGGTAACGGTCAAGCATGTCGCTGTAGGCTGGCGTGATCAGTATTGTGGAGTAGAGGAACTGACGCTGGACGGAATTAAGGTTTATTTTATAGATAATGAATATTACTTCGGTCGTGACGGAATTTACGGCTATATGGATGATGGCGAGCGTTTTTCCTTTTTCAACCGGGCGATTTTGGAAGTACTGCCTGATTTGAATTTTCAGCCTGATATTTTGCATTGTCATGACTGGCATACCGCGATGGCGCCGTTGCTATTGAATGCCAATTACCGTCATTTGCCCTTTTACAGTGATATTCGCACCGTGTTTACGATACATAACCTGCTGTATCAGGGGGATTTTCCATATGAGGTCTTAACGGAACTATTGAATCTTGACGGGAGCTATTTTACCCCTGAGGGTGTGGAGTACCATGGCAGACTGAACTTTATGAAGGGTGGGCTGACCTACTCGGATCATGTCACCACTGTAAGTCCTACCTACGCAGAGGAGATTCAGACTGAATTTTACGGATATGGGCTGGAAGGGCTGCTGCGTAAGCTGGGAGAGCAGGGGCGTTTGTCGGGTATTGTGAACGGAATTGATACCAAAAGCTACAATCCTGCTACGGACAACCGTATTTATACGAAGTACCGCACCAGTTTGGCGAAGAAAAAGGAAAACAAAATCGGTCTGCAAAAGGAACTGGGTCTGCCGGTACGACCGGATGTGCCTTTAATTGCGATGGTAACCCGACTTGTGGATATGAAGGGACTGAACCTGGTAACCAGGGTGCTTGACGAGATCATGTATTATGATGATATTCAGTTTGTTGTGCTGGGCACGGGAGATCCAGCCTTTGAGCACTGGTTCCGGGAAGCGGCTGGACGTTATCCCTTGAAAATGTCGGCGCAGCTCGCTTTCAGCGAACCTTTGTCCCGTAAAATTTATGCTGCAAGCGATATGTACCTTATGCCGTCGAGGTTTGAGCCTTGCGGGATCAGCCAGTTGCTAGCGCTTCGCTATGGAAGCATCCCGATTGTGCGGGAAACGGGCGGTCTGAACGATACCGTACATGCTTACAACGACTCTACAGGCGAAGGGAACGGTTTTAGCTTTAAAAACTACAATGCACACGATATGCTGCATACGATTCGTCGTGCGGTTGATTTTTATCGCCAGCCTGAGCATTGGTCCAAGCTTACGAACACTGCTTTTGCAGGAGAGTACAGCTGGGATGTGTCGGCGGGAGCGTATCTGGATATTTACCGTTCACTGACAGGGAACGAATAACCTGAGTCGACTGGGCAGGAGTGTCTGAAAATGGAAGAATTAGCATAGTACAATGGAAAAAGGGCATCCCGCAGAAGCCAATAGTGGCTGAGGAATGCCCTTTTTTGCTGTGATCAGTCGCCTCCGCCTCCACCACAGCTGCTACCGCATGAGGAGCTACTGCTGCACGAGGAATGGCTGCCGCCGGAATCACCTGAATCGTGGTGAGATGAGCCTCCATCATGGGAGCTACCGTGGGAAGAGTGATGGTGCGAGTGGTGCGTATCCCAGTTCGAGCAGCCACTTGCTGAACTACAGCCTGATGAGCTTGCTAATGCGGCACTTCCTGTAGCATCAGGATGCATGTGCAAGGCAAACTGATGGGGTTGATACCAGGAATACCATACGACGGCCAGCAGCAGATAATCTATTTGCAAATAGTTGACCTTCGGCAGCCGCTTGCCATCTGGATCATCCACTGCTTCATTGACCCGATTACGCAGATGGTCCATAATCCTCTGAACCGCTTGCTGTGCCTGCTGAGAGATGCCTATGTCCTCCAGCGTATTCCAACGTTCGCCTGCTGGCTGCCCGGAAGCTGTCAGCTTGTAATAGTGTGCAAGCTCGTTATTTGGTAATGGATGATTAAAAAAAGTTCCCCATAAGCTTGCACTATAACGGTTCCAGCCAAAGCATTCCACATACAGCCAGTCAAACCATGCCCGTTCATCCGGCATCGGCTGTGAGTCGGAATGAGGGGCGTGATGCAGCATGCGACCAAAGAAGGCTTCCGAGAATTGCTGGTATTCTCGCGTAAACATCAGCATTTCATGCCACAATTCATCCACATCTGGACTGAACATCGGCACTCGATTCATAATCGCACATAGCATAAAATAGCGTTTTAGCTCATTCCAGCGCCAATCATATTCCTGATCCGTCAGGTGAGGATGGGCATCCATCACACGCCGCCTTACACTATGAGCGTAGGAGGCTGGAATAGATCGTTCCAGAAGCTGCATGAGTTCTATAATTTCCTTATGCCGCCCCTGTTCAAGGGAAGAGGGAGACGGAGAGCTAAGGAAAAATGCATTACGGCGGCGTGTTTTTCGGTTTTCCCTGTTCCTTCGGTATAATGCTCGAAAAAAGAACCACAAAATAATGATGTCGACCACAATAAACAACGCCCAAAAGCTGCTCATATGATTCATAATGACTGCTCCTTTCTGGAAAGAAGACGAAATTAAAAATTTGGCGAAATTAAAAATTTAAATTTTGCTTTTCAGCAGAGCGAATTCTTCCTTAATCTGTGTCAGCAACTCAGGATTCGTGATTACATCACATGCGGTCCAGGCCAAGGTTCTGGCGGCCAACAACATTCCTTCCAGCGCCCGGTCCTGCATCGCCAAATCGCGGAATTCAGGTGTATGCAAGGCGTGCTTCTCGTCAATAACTTGAATGTACGGATGAATGGCGGGACAGTGCAGCGACACATTTCCAATATCCATAGAGCCGTGATCTTCACCCTCTGTTATGTTCTCCTGCGCAATGCCCGCCAGCACCAAGTTAGCGGTAAAGGCATCGGAAAGCGCGCGGTTGGTCACCATTTCATCATAAGATGTTTCATAATTCGAGGTTTCCAGACGACACCCAGCTTGTAAGGCAGCCCCTTCAGCAATTTGAACGACACGGCGAGTCAATGAATTCAGTTCATGACGTGTAGCGGCCCGTACATAAAATTGGGCAGAGGCATAATCAGGAATGATGTTAGCTGCCTGGCCTCCTTGATTAATGATGCCGTGAATACGTACCGTACTCTTCACCTGCTGGCGGAACGCATTGATGCCGTTGAACGTTTGAATCACCGCGTCCAGCGCGTTAATACCTTCGTGGGGACTTGCCGCCGCGTGAGCGGATTGCCCAAAGAATTCGAATTGTACGGCATCAATTGCCAGCGATTTGCCTGATTTCTCATAACCGTCATAAGGATGCGTCATGAGCGCAATATCACAATCATCAAACAGTCCAGCAGCCGCCATGGGAACCTTGGCACCGCGAGTTTCCTCGGCAGGTGTGCCGTATACCCGTACTTCTCCACCGATCTCGTCAATGACCGATTTGAGGCCGACAGCCGCTCCTGTACTCATCATACAGATCAAATGGTGTCCGCATGCGTGTCCCAGACCTTTCAGGGCGTCATATTCTGCCAGAAAAGCGATGACCGGACCGGGTTTGGCTGCTTTATAAGTCGCAATGAAAGCCGTTTCGATACCCAGTACAGGGGCCTGAACTTCAAATTCGTGAAAAGCCAATTCCTCTTTTAGACGGGCAGCCGCCAAAAACTCCTCATTCCCCAGCTCCGGGTTTGCGCCAATATATAAAGAAATGTCCTTAAAACGTTGGGCATGCTGCTCAATGGTACGTTGGATTGTATTTTTATTATTCATGGAAAAACTCCTTTGTAAAAGCTATAATGTAGGTATTACGTTAGGTATGCTGAAATTGTACTATAACATTCATTGCATAATCATGCATATTCATTTATAATGACACAATCTTATTTATTATAAAGAATTTAAGGAGAGAAAAAAAGATTGAAAAAGGCATATCGTTTTACCGCCCTGATTTTGACGGCGGTTATCTTGCTGTTGGCTGGTCTTCCGATGCTTACTGCATATGGGACGGAAGCGAAGACACAGCCAAAACTTGTACTCGGTATGAGTGCCGATTTTCCGCCGTATGAGTTTCATAAAGTAATTAACGGTAAGGATACCATTGTAGGCTTTGACGTTGATATTGCAAATGAAATTGCCAAGGATCTTGGCGCGGAGCTGGTTATTGAGGACATGAGCTTTGACTCCTTACTGCCTGCCCTGCAAAGTGGTCGTGTAGACCTGGTACTGTCTGGTATGACACCAACGGATGAACGCAGAAAGAGCATTGATTTTTCGGATGTATACTATCACTCCAAGCAAGTCATTATGGTACGTCCAGAGGATAAGGACAAATATCCGACGATGGCTGCTTTGAAAGGCGAGAAGATCGGCGCACAAAAGGGCAGTATTCAGGAAGAGATTGCTCAAAAAGTGCCCAATGTCTCTGTAACTTCGCTGGATAAAATCTCCGACCTGGTGCTCCAGCTTCGGACACAGCGTATTAACGCTGTCGTGATTGAAGATACAGTTGCTAAAGGATACACATTGGACGGTACTGTAACGCTCGCCAAGGCGGTGCCTGAGGATGAGGGAGCAGAAACAGCTGTAGGTATTCGTAAAGGAAATGCTGAACTGCTGGCATCTGTAAATAAAACGTTGGCTCGCCTGAAAGCAGACGGGTCTATTGAAAAGTTTTCCACGGAAGCGAGTGCGCTCTCTGCGGATCGACAGGTTTCATCCAACAACATCGTGGATATATTTTGGAAATATCGCAGCTTTTACGTTACGGGTATCGGCTACACGTTGTTGCTGTCTGCGCTCGGGGTACTGTTCGGATTTATCATTGGTCTGATCATCTCTCTGCTGCGGATGAGTGGTGTACGTATCATTGAATGGTTGGGTACGGCCTACATAGAGGTACTACGTGGTACACCTATGCTGGTACAGCTTATGATCATCCATTATGGGGTTGCTTTGACGCTGGGCGTCAATTTTACGCCACTTCAGTCCGGTATTATTACGTTATCTCTGAATAGCTCGGCATATCTGGCTGAAATTTTCCGTGCAGGTATCCAGGCAGTGGACCGTGGTCAGATGGAAGCAGCCCGTTCACTCGGTATGGGACGAGGCAAGGCTATGCGTCACGTCATTTTACCGCAAGCGTTCAAGTCTGTACTGCCTGCGATCGGCAATGAGTTTATTACGATTATTAAAGAGTCCTCCATCATTTCTACCATCGGTATGGTGGATATTATGTATCAGGCTCAAGTCATTAAGAACATCACCTACGAAGGATTAAGTCCGTTCGTCATCGCGGCTGCTATTTATTTTGTAATGACATTCAGCTTGTCGAAGCTGTTGGGTTTATGGGAAAGGAAGTTGAGAGCCAGTGATCACCGTTAAACAACTGCGTAAATCGTTCGGCAAAAATGAAATTTTAAAAGGCATTGATATAGATATTGCCAAAGGCGAGGTTGTTGTCGTCATTGGCCCGAGTGGTTCGGGGAAAAGTACATTTTTACGTTGTATGAATCTGCTGGAGCAGCCGACCGACGGGGAGATTTTGTTTGAGGGCGAGCCGATTACAGCCCGTGGTCATAATATTAATGCGACTCGTGAGAAAATGGGGATGGTGTTCCAGCATTTCAACCTGTTCCCGCACAAAACGGTGCTGCAAAATTTGACGCTTGCGCCGACTCAGGTTAGAGGCCAGTCCGTGAAGGAAGCGGAGAAAATTGCGCTGGAGCTGCTGCGCACCGTTGGACTTGAAGACAAAAAGGACACCTATCCCAATCAGCTATCCGGTGGACAGAAGCAGCGGATTGCGATTGCACGCGCCTTGGCGATGCAGCCGCATGTGATGCTCTTCGATGAGCCGACTTCCGCTTTGGACCCTGAAATGGTCGGAGAGGTGCTGGACGTGATGAAGAAGCTGGCTGAGGGTGGCATGACGATGGTCATCGTGACACATGAAATGGGCTTTGCCCGCGAGGTAGGAGACCGCATTATCTTTATGGATAACGGTCAAATTGTGGAGCAAGGTACACCGGAGCAGGTTTTTGGCACTCCAAGCCATGATCGTACCCGGGATTTTCTTGCCAAGGTTTTGTAAGAAATGAGCTTGTAAAGGCTATGAAGTAAGCCCTCCGCGGTGGAAGTTTGACGGGAGGGCTTTTTCTTTTTTTGTCATCCTCGTTCAGATTTTTGTAACTGATTTCGATTTCATGATGACAAAATTGTAACAGATGTAGTATGATGTTCAAGGTTCCCAACATTTTCATGCAGATAAGGTTACAAAATTGTGATATTATGCAGTGAGCCAAAACTTACCGGGGCAGCAGACAGCTACGACAGACGCTGAATGCGGGACCCAAAACCATGGGAAGTGCGGGGGACGTAACAACGGCAGTAACTTCTGATCCGTCTTCATACGAATGGATGGAAGGTTGCCTAGGGGTGAATTGCACAAAAGCATAGGGCTTCTCCTGAGTCCGAATCCGACAGCTAACTTCGCAGGCATAACAGAGGAGGTACATATCTTTTGAAACATCTGAAACGTATTGGAAAAACAATGAAATTTGCGGTGCTGGCAGCAGCCATTGCAGGATTGGCGCAGACAGCCGGGGTAGCCGACGCCGCTTCGCTTCATACCGCCAAGGAAGGTGATACCTTCTTTTTACTTGCTCAACGTTACGGGGTATCTGTAGAAGATCTGAAAAAGGAGAACCCGGATGTTGCCGCCAGCAATATATATGCAGGAGTGCAAATTAAGGTGCCGGACGAGAACAAGTTAAAGGCCGCTTCGGATTCGAAGCCTCAGCTTCTTTCCGAGAAAGCGCCAGCAGGTGACGGTCAACAGGTTGAAGCATGGGGCAAAACATTTAACTACAGCAAAGTAGTTGACGTGAAGGCCACAGCGTATTCCGCAGCAGCCAGTGAAAATGGAAAATGGGGAGCGGTGGACTATTTCGGAAATCCGCTTAAGCTCGGTACGATTGCGGTAGACCCCAACGTAATTCCGTTGGGTACGAAAGTGTTGGTTACAGGCTATTCCCACCCGGGGCTGCCGGATCAATCTTTTGTAGCGGTAGCACGCGATAAGGGCAGCGCCATCACGGGTAAACGGATTGATATTTTCATTCCAGGCAGCCCATCTTTTGTGAGTGACTTTGGTTTTCAGAATGTGAAGCTGTATGTCATTGATAAATAGACTATATAAGCAAATGAATTAAGTGAACATAATATATATTATGTAAACTATAATCTATGATCTATAATCAAATAACTTAATCGCAGGTTCAGATTCATATATGGGTCTTGTCGATTAAAAAAGGGCTGTCTTGACGAGCAGAATGCATCTGCTGGTAAGACAGCCCTTTTTACTGTTATTTCCGCTCCGATGTGTGAAGTAGCCGGGGAACCGTGACAAATTTGTAGCCCTTGGCTTTCAGCGACTGAATGAGACCCGGCAGGGATTGAACAGTGCCTTTCAGATTGGAACTTTGACCTCCACCTGCGTGCATTAAAATGATGGAGCCTGGTCCGGTAGCCGGAATCACATTACGCTGAATTTGTGTTTTACTGAGTCCCTTCCAATCAAGGGAGTCTACGTTCCAATTGACAATCATGTAGCCGTGACGACGCGCCCACTGGATCTGAGGCTCCGTAATTTCACCATAAGGCGGGCGGATCAGCTTGGGTCGAAAGCCAACGGTGGCCTCCAAAATATGTTCTGTTTTCTTAATCTGGTTGCGAAAGCGTTCCGGTGAAGCCTTCCTAAAATCCGGATGGGTATAGGAATGGTTGCCTAAGGCATGGCCTTCACGTACAATACGGCGAATCATGCCCGGGTGTTTTTCCGCACGGTGACCGACGATAAAGAAGGTGGCTTTGATACCATTCGCGTGCAAAATGTCCAGAACCTGCGGCGTATACCGGGAATCGGGCACGTCATCAAAAGTCAGGGCAATTTGCTGCGTATGCGGGCCGCACATTTTAAAAATATCCGCATGTTTTTTCCGAAGCATGGCTAATGTGGGAGTGGCTCGTTCTCTGCTCTTATGTGCTGAAGAAACAACAGTCGCTTCCTTGGAATGAGTCGTTCCGATATCGGGAGGCGCATCCGCGTGAACGGGAAAACTCGAAAATGCTAGTAACAGTGCCATGATTGGCAATATTCCCCTGTACGGCATATGTATCCCCCTTTCCGTGCAGTGGTACCTTCTGTTGCTTTCATTTATTATGTACCTGACATGTTGAAATTATGCTGCTGAACAGGTTAGACTATTGAGTGGTTGAGTGGAAATGCCCTGTGAAACGGATGTAAGTGCAGATCACGAAGCTAAACGCACATATTCTATCAAACCTGACCGAAACAGCAGCATTTTCGCAACTTTTAGCCTTTTAATGGATTCGGTATCCAGTGATAGCTGGTGTATAATGGGGTTGCAATTCATATTGTAGAGACATGGAATTAAAGGAAGGATGGATCAAAGTGACCGACTTGTTTACTCCTTATCAATTAAAGGGACTCTCTTTAAAAAACCGGATTGTAATGCCCCCAATGTGCCAATATAGCGTGGAGGCCAAAGATGGAAATCCCAATGATTGGCATCATGTCCATTACGTTAGCCGGGCAGTAGGTGGCACCGGGCTGATTATTGTGGAAATGACAGCGGTCCACCCGGATGGACGCATTACAGATCATGATCTGGGTATTTGGAGTGACGAGCATATTCCTGCATACCGTAAAATAGTGGAGGAAGTCCACAAGTACGGTGCCAAAATCGGAATTCAATTAGGTCATGCCGGACGAAAGGCTGAAGATGCCGACTTGCCTGTTGCACCGTCCTCGATAGCTTTTAGCGAACGTTTCAAGGAGCCGCATGCTTTGACGACAGCCGAAGCCAGGGAGCTGGTTCAGGCTTATAAGGAAGGCGCGCGCCGCGCGGTGGAAGCCGGGTTTGACACAGTAGAAATTCATGGCGCTCATGGTTATCTAATTCATCAATTTCATTCCCCTTTAACGAACACAAGAGAAGATGAGTATGGACAGGATCTATCGCTGTTCGGTGTTGAAGTGATTCAGGCTGTTAAAGAGGTACTTCCGTCTGATATGCCTGTGTTGATGCGGATATCCGCCAAAGAGTATGTTGAAAACGGATATAATGTGGAATACATAGCGGGCATAGGGGAACGATATCGTGATGCAGGTGTGGATATTTTTCACATTTCCTCTGGTGGCGAGGGGCCGATTGGTTCTAATGGCGGTCCATCTGCGCGTGCGGGATATCAGGTGGATTTGGCACGTGATATACGTGAAAAGCTTAATGTGCCTGTAATCGCTGTCGGTCTACTGGACGATTATGAGGATGCCCGGCGGGTGATTCAGCAAAAAGAAGCTGATCTGGTAGCGATAGGACGCGCCATGCTGCGCGATCCGTATTGGGCGCTGCATGCGTCGCGGGAGCTGAAAGTACAGGCGGATATCCCGGAGCCTTACTTGCGCGGTTTTTAGAATGCACTTTATTTTTTAGAATGCACTTTGTCCGATAATATTTTTGAAACTCTATTTGCAAAGCTTGCGTAAACATGTGTACAGAGCTTAAAATTTAAGCATTCAACACTAGGAGGAACTTCACATGTCTATTTTCAAACGTTTAAGAGATCTTACCATGTCCAATATCAACTCCATTATTGACAAAGCCGAAGATCCAGTTAAAATGACAGATCAATACATTCGTGATATGCAAGAGGATCTGGAGGATGCAGAGAAAGCGGTAGCCGCTCAGATTGCCATTGAGAAGAGATTTAAACAGCAATATGAAGAGCAGGCCGCTTTGGTGAAAAAACGTGAAGAGCAGGCTCATACGGCAGCAAAAGTGCAAAATGTGGATCTGGCTCGCCGCGCGTTGGAAGAAAAGAAATCTGCTGAGCAAAAAATGACCGAGTTCAAGGCTGGCTACGAGCAGAACAAAGCGGCAGCCGATAACCTGCGTGGTAAGCTGGATGAAATGCGCAGACAGCTGACGGAAATGAAGAACAAGCGTGAAACGCTGGTTGCCCGTTATAATGCAGCTAAAGCACAAACGGAAATTAACAAAGCAATGAACGGTTTTAGCTCCGATACGGCAACTGCCGGTCTGAAGCGCATGGAAGAAAAAATGCTGCAAGCAGAAGCGCGTGCTGAAGCAAGCAACGAAATGTCCTCTAAGGAAAAATCGCTGGATGAGGAGTTCAAGGAGCTTGATAAGAAAAGCGCCGTGGACGATGAGCTTGCCGCTTTGTTGAAGCAATACGACAATAAATAAGGTTATAAGCATTGCTGCCTGTGGGCTGCTAAGGAAGCGAAGGAGAACCGTTTTCTCCTTCGCTTTTCCCTGCCTGGAGGCGTAAATCAACATATATGAAGGTCAAGATGATGTGGAGGATGGTATGAAATGCATTTTTTAGAAACGATGAAAGCGATGCTTGTATGGACTGGCGCGGGTGCCGTTTTGTTGTTCGTATTGATGTACATTGATTCTTTATTTACAAAGTATAAGGATTTTGCAGAAGTGAAAGCCGGTAATATGGCCGTAACAGTCCGGTTAATTATGAAGCTGTTTGCACAGGGGTATATTTTGTCAAGCTCCATTGCTACAGCTAACAATTTGCTGGAGGCGCTTGTGTATTCTGTGATCGCTTTTGTCATTCTGTTTGTTTTGGAAGTTATCGTTCGTCTGCTGCTTCGGTACTGGGCACAGCTCGATCTGGATAAAGGCACGCAGGAAGGCAAAATTGGCTTTGGTCTGTTTTCAGGTACGCTGCATCTGGTCGGCGCTTTGATCATTGCGGCATGTTTCTAGGCTAAAGAAAAGCAGGGGGAATCATCATGGGTGTATGGAAACGAATTTCGAATCTGTTTGCCAAGCCGGAGCCGCCAAAAGCGGAAAAAAGCATGCTTCATTTAAATCCGGGCGATATCTGTGAAGTGTCGCTTGTCACATATGAAGTGGTAGGCCGAGTACATAATCGCGCTCGGAATGCCGTTGTTTTGACGCTTCAGGATGGTAATCAAGTCAGCTACCTTCACATTGAGGAGCGGGAAACGCTGCAATTCGGACTGTACCAGGCCATCGACGGCAGACTGGACAACCCGGAGGAAGTGCCAACGATTCTGGAGCTGGATGATACAACATATCATTTGGAAGAGCAGTATTTTGGGCATGTTACGGTTATGGGCCGTGCTCCTTTTCGACAGGGTGGAGAGCAGCATGTTTGGCAGTATCAGTCGGATGATTATCATCTGCTGCGTGTAGAGTGGCAGGACGGCCGCTTTATGCTTTATGAAGGAGAAGAAGTAATTACCGGAGACGTCAAGGTTATTCGGGCAAGCTAGGAGAGGGTGACACATGGGCAAACGCACCTGGCAGTATGCATTAAAGGTCATTGTGGCGCTCAGCTTGTTCGTATCCGTGTTAAGCGGCTGCGGTGCGCCAAATGTGAAAGATACGTACCCGCTGGAATCAGTCAGTGGCAGCGGTAACTCGACCTCGTACGTTTACCGGGCCGCAGGCAAAACGGTTCCGGAAGTGGCGGAGGAACTGAAAGAACAGCGTGAGCCGGAACAAATGTCGCCGCAGAGCAATGAGCGGATGTTTCTGGTGTACAGCGATGAATGGTACCATTTACAGCAAGATCCAGCCAAGAAGGAAGACACATTAATTGAAATCGACAGCAAAAAGTATGTCGAGCAAAATTACAGTTCCAGCTTTCTAAAAGGATACTTAACGGCAACCGTACTGGATGCTCTGTTTGATTCGTTGCGCGGATCAGGCTCTTACCGGGGGTATTCAAGCAGAGATGTATATCGGCCTTCTCAAGGCCAGTACCGTGCACCTACGGTGCAGGAGAAGAAAGCAATCCCGCCGATTACGGTGGAGCGGAAGGGTTCCGTTACCCGCAGGGGGAAGGGGTCTGATTCCAGTGTCGGTTCCAGCGGAAGTTTATTCGACAGAGGCTCCAGCAGCAGTTCGCCGAGTAGAGGCTCGATTTCACGTGACCGGGGCAGCAGCGGTGGTTCAAGCATTTTTGATTCGCCGCGCAAATCTTATAGTAAGCCTAAAACACGCAGCGGTTCAGGTAAAATCAGCAGACGAAGTCGACGATGATGGGGTTAAGGTGTGTAATGATGATCAAAATTCTAAAATAGCACCTGCCAAAACAGCCTGGGTATGAGATTCCGGGCTGTTTTTTTGCGCAAAGAGACTGACCACGACCCAATAAATACTGTCCGGATTTGCCAGATAACGGTTTTAGCGTTATAACAGAAAGAGAGCATTTTCAGAAGAACGGAGTGAAGATATGAATCAGGTACAATTAAATTCGGACAAATTTCAGCGCAAAGCGGTTCAAGTGGAAGAAGCGCAAAGCAGAATAGCTACTCATGTCAAACAGGGAGAGCGGGAGGATGTAGGACTGGAGCAGGCCCATGGACGTTATTTGGCGATGGATTTGACCGCACCACACCCGTATCCCAGCTTCCGTCGTTCAGGCATGGATGGATACGCCATCCTTGGTTCGGACACTGAAGTCTGTTCGTCCGGTCAGGAAATCTGGCTACGCGTGATTGATGAAATCCCATGCGGCACCGTATCGGACAAGCGGGTGGAGACGGGATTGGCGGCCCGCATCATGACAGGAGCACAATTACCTGAAGGGGCCGATACGGTTGTTATGCTGGAAGCGACACAGCTACGTGAGGAAGATGGAAAGGTATATGTCGGCTTGAAGAAGCGCATGGAAATCGGCAAAAATGTGACGACAATCGGCCATGAGATTCAGGAAGGTCAGCTTTTACTTAGTAAAGGAACCTGTCTGGGGGCAGGGCACATTTCAGTGCTGGCTACCTTTGGTGTACATCGGGTACCCGTCTACAGGAAGCCACGGGTGGCCGTTTTTTCCACAGGTTCGGAATTGCTTGCCGTGGATGAGCCGTTGCAGCCGGGGAAAATTCGGAACAGCAATACATATATGCTGGCTTCACAAATCAGGGAGGCAGGGGGGGAGCCGTTCATCTTGCAAGCCATCCATGATGATTTGGTTCTCGCCCGTGCTTCTGTACGTGAAGCGATAGCTGCCTACGATATCGTCGTTACGAGTGGCGGAGTATCGGTGGGGGATTTTGATATTATGGGCGATCTGGTACGACAGGAGGATGTGGATATGCTGTTCAACAAGGTCACCATGCGTCCGGGCAGTGTGACCACAGCCGCGGTGATTGACGGCAAGCTACTATTTGCGCTTTCTGGCAATCCCGGTGCGTGCTTTGTAGGCTGTGAGTTGTTTGTGCGACCCACCATCCAAATGATGCTGTCTTCAGAGCAGCCGTATTTGCAAACCTGGACGGCGCGGTTGGGAGCAGATTATACGAAGGTGAATAATTTTACCCGTTTTGTACGCAGCTCCCTGGAAATACGCAGTGGGCAAGTATACGCAATTCCTGCGCGAGTAGATGAATCCAGCGTCATGGTGACGATTAAGGACACCGACTGTCTGATCGTGGTTCCTCCAACAACAGAAGGCTTGCGTGCAGGGGAAGAGGTGCGTGTGCTGGTACTTCAAGGCGGTCAGGTGACGTGAATACGACGAATCCGTATGTATGTCAGGTCGTCGGATTCAAAAATACGGGGAAAACGACCTTCCTCGGAGGGTTGATTCGTTATTTGCGGGAGTCCGGGCTACGCGTAGCTGTGATCAAGCATGATGGACATGAGTTTGAGATGGATCATGAGGGAACAGATACGTACAAGCACCGACAAGCGGGGGCCGAAGGCGTAGCCATTGTTTCAGGTGGAAGAACAGCCATTTTAGAGGAGCATAGTCGGCCTGTCACCGAACTAATCCGGCATTTTCAGGCATACGACTGCGTGTTGCTGGAAGGCTTTAAACAAGAGCATTATCCAAAGCTGGTGATGGTGCGGGAACAATCGGATGCCCAGCTTACCACTGAACTGACAAATGTACAGGGAGTAGCGGTTTGGGAAGATCATACGGGTTGGGCACAGAGCCACTTTTCAGATAAAACGATACAGATATTTCCCGCCGATGCCAACGGCCCGGCAGGCCGCTGGTTACTTGGACAGATTCAGAAGCAGAGAGAAGGAGTCCGGGATGAGTAGGGCTGAGACATCAATCGGCTGAGTCGGTTTGAGTCTCCACCCGTCGTTCAATCGCTTGGGACATGGTCTTGTCGGTCAGATGGGCATAGACTTCCGTCGTTTCCGTCGAAGCATGACCGAGCTGTTCCTTCGTTTTGTAAATATCGTTTTGCAGATAGTAGTCGGTGGCAAAGGAATGACGGAGCTTGTGAACAGTCAGGTAAGGTTTGCCGAACCGTTTGGCGTACTTGATAATCATCGCCTGAATCGCTCTTTTTGTCATCCGTTTGCCTTCTATACTGCCGTTGGGACGTGCGACGAAGAGCGCTTTTTCCTTTTTGGGTGCGCGATAACGGGTATGCCGCAGGGATAAATAGAGTGCCAGATCATCTTTGGACTGCTCGCGGAAATATACTGGCGTTTTAAAGGTTTCGTCGTTGTTGCCTTTACGATACACATATAGTAATTTATTGTTTACATCCAGATCGTCCATATTCAGATTGACGATTTCAGATACGCGCAGGCCCGAGTTTAGAATGAGACTGGCAATGCAGGCGTCCCGTTCCTTGTTCAGTTCATAGGAGTACAGTGCCTGCTTGTTATCGGCCAAATCCTGTCCATAGCCTTCATAAATATAGCCGATAAATTCAAGCAGCTCTTCCTCCTCCAGTATCTTTCCTTTGAGCTTGGCGGCCGTGTCCTTGGGTTTATGTATGCGCTTGATTTCGACTTTGGCCATAATGTTGCGTTTGAGCAAAGGGTAAAAGTTTTCATCCTCAGCGATCTGGCTCAAATAATGAAAAAGGGAACGCAGGGACGATAGCTTACGTGAAATTGTAATACGGGAGTTGGAGCCTTCACGCTTAGTCGATAGGAACAAACGGTAGCCCGTAATACTATCCATATGGAGCGTCTCCAATTCTTCCAGCGTAACTTGGGCGTTCGTCTCTCCGGCAGACAAGCCTTCTGAGCGAAGCCATGTAAAAAAAGCTTCGTAATCCCGTACATATTCCAGCAATGTGGAGGGGGACAGGTCGGGCAGCTTGTAATCCATAAATTGCTGCACGTACCATGGTAATCCCGGCATTTTTTCGTCCAGTTTGCGCCGGTCGATAATCTTTTGTATATTCATTGGGTTCCACCTCGTCCGGTCATAATATATGTATTTTAGCATATTTTGAACAGCATCGGATGGAAGGGAAGATGGAATGCAAATCAAAGTAAAGAACGAACTGATCTGCCAAGAGAGGTGAAAATATGGGGTATGACATTCAGTCGGAATTGAAGCTGTCCATCAAAAGTGTTCCGGAGTCGCAGAGGGACATTATTGTGCAGCTCATGCAATTTTATTTATATGATTTTACAGCCTATCTTCGAATTGATGTTACTGAAAACGGCACATTCCCGGCTTACCCGGACTTGTATCAATACTGGACAAGCGGTGAACAGAAGCTGCCTTTTCTAATCTGGAGGCAGGACGTTCCAGTAGGTTTCGCATTGGTTGACCGAATGTCCAGCAATCGGGAGGCTGACTACTACATGGCTGAGTTCTTTGTGCTTCGTCCTTATCGGCATAATGGGGTCGGTACTTGGGCGGCTCATGAGCTGTTTGGACGTTTTGCCGGGCGTTGGAAGGTGACGCAGATGAGCACGAACAGGCCAGCACAGTCCTTTTGGCGTAAGGTGATTGGCAGTTATACGGATAGTCGTCGTGT
>NZ_JTHP01000063.1 GCF_000943545.1 Paenibacillus terrae | reverse complement strand
ACACGACGACTGATGCTGTTTCATCCATTTGCGCAGAGTGCGCAACTTTTTTTGGCCTGTTCGGTATATATAGACAGAATCGGATGGGAGAACAGCACATGTATGGGCGAGGAGGGTCTCACTCGGATGATGACAGATTCCCAGATGATTCAGGAAATCAAACAAGGAAATGTTGAGGTTTATTCAGAATTAATGAGGCGGCACCAACGTAAAATTTTAGCTTTTGTTTATCATATGCTGAAAAGTTCGAACCTGGAAATGATCGCTGAGGACTTATGCTCGGAGACGTTTTATAAAGCGTACCGGAGCCTGCACTCTTTTCGCGAGGTAGATGCATCGTTCTCCACATGGTTATATACGATTGCACGTAATACGGTGCTGAGCGAGCTTCGCAAGCATCGTAGCGGTCAGGTTCCATTGGAGGAGAGCGGTTATGTGCCGGTTGCTCCATTGGATGTGATTCCAGAGCAGGCCGTCCTTCGCGGCGAGAAGGTAGAGATGGTTCGTGAAGCGATCAACAGATTGCCAGAGAAGCAGCGGTCTGCGCTGATTTTACGAGAATACGAGCAATTGGACTATCAGGAGATTGCTACGATTTTGGGGCAGACAGTCAGTGCGGTGAAATCGTTGCTTTTTCGGGCCAGAACCAGTGTGAAGACGCAGTTGGAGCCTTATTTTTTTGAGCCTCTCTATGAGGAAAACGAAGGGATGAGCAGCCAATGAAATCCAGGGACGCTGAGGATTTGTTCGCTACAGGCAAAAATGTATCGAAACAAGACTCGGAGCACAGACGGGCCAAAAGCTCGTCTGCCGGATGGGAGCATGGTTCGAAAGAAAATGAGTGGAATTTGTCAAAAGAAAGTGGATCCGCTATTCGCGATATTTCCTTTGAGATAACAGATGAGCAGGCGGAAGCAATGAATCGCAGGGTCATGGATCGGATTTATGAAGAGTCACCGTGGCTTGTTCCCGGCGAGCATCGGCGTGCGCGTGTGAACCCTGCATCTCGTAAGTATATGTCCGTGTGGATCGCCGGCTTTTTGGCGGTATTTTTGTGTAGCTTTTTGTTTTTGAACTGGAATGGAAGCTCCTCTCAAGAAAATCCTCCTCAAGCGGCACCTGTCATGGATACGGGTATTTTACCGACAGGCTTGCTAGAAACTACAAGTACATCTCCACAATATCAATACCATATTAAAGATGTGAATAGTGGCATTATGGACCCGCTGGTTGCAAGCATTGTTCCTACTTACCCGCAATATTGGATGTTGTTGTCTGTGTTGGCACTTGCGCTTGCCTTATTTTCTCTGGGCTGGATTCATCGTGCGAGACGGGTTAGAAATTAGCAGCATAGCTGGGCTCCAATACGGATTCATAACAATGCCTGAATAACTAAATAGCGGAGGAAACAACACGATGCTTATTGGCTTGATCAGACATGGATTAACGGATTGGAATGCGGTAGGTAAAATCCAGGGCCACAGTGATATTCCGTTGAATGAGGAAGGGCGCCAGCAGGCACGCTTGTTGGCAGAACGTTTAAAAGATGAGTCCTATCATTGGGATGGACTTATTACAAGCAGCCTTTCGAGAGCCAAGGAGACGGGAGAGATTATTGCATCTGCTCTTCATCTTCCTTTGCTGGAGCCGGACGATCGGCTGAGAGAACGTGCTTATGGTCAGGTCGAGGGCATGACGCAGGTCGAGCGTGAGAAGAAGTGGGGGAGCGACTGGCATCTGCTGGATCTGGGACAGGAGAGTGATGAAGCTCTTCAACTTCGAGGGTTGGCTTTTATGGAGGCCATTTGGTCGGAAAATCGGGACAAGAACCTGCTGGTCGTTTCTCATGGTGGTTTTTTGGCTAATTTGTATAAGGCTTTGTATCAGGAAAAGTTTACGGAACGAATTGGTAATCTGTCACTGAGTGTTCTCCAGCGTGAGGATACGGATTGGACGCCGCTGTTGTATAATTGCACCAGACATTTACAGGAAAAAAGCGATTGTAACTCAAAAGGTTGACGAAAGACCACGAATTTCTACTCAGCGTAGAAACCGTGGTCTTTTTATTTTTTAATTATAGCTTTGTAAAAAAGAGGTTTAGAGTCTGAACATTCCGTCAAAGCTGTGGGTACAACAGGTAAGAATCAATTCCGGATGACAGTCCAGTGACGAGGCGATGGAACGATGAATCTGGCGGATATGCTGACATTTGCGGATATTGTGCATTTGAACAGAATCGCGGTGTATTACGAATGTGACTGTAAGCCCAATTCCAAACATGAGCTGATCCAGGGCATTTTGACAAAGCTCGGCAGCAGCAGTTTTTTTGAGATGCAAGTCAGGGAGCTAAAGCTGTCAGAGGTAAGGTTTTTGAACGCACTGCTATTCGATGACCGACCTTATTTCAGTATGGAGGAATTGATTGCGGTTGCCAAACAATCTGCCGAGGAGAATGGGGATTCCGATGAGCGACCGCGGGACATCGTGGCCCGTTTACGCAACAGTGGCTGGCTATTCAACGGTTCGACGCACAATACGAGGTATTTGTATCAAATTCCGTTGGACATGAAAGATCGTTTCCGTCGTGTCATGGTACAAGACTTGCAAAACGGAATGATCCGGGTAAGTGAGCCAACGTCGTACCGGGATGAAGGACATCTTTTGGCGGAGGATTTACGACTTTTCCTTCAGTACATGGAGCAGCATGAAGTTCCGCTTAACCCCGAGGGGGCTTGGTATCGTCGCAATCAGCAGCAACTGATGGAGCATTTGCATATTGCCGAGCCGCTTTTAGGTAAAGGAGGCTGGCGTTTTGGATATGGCTCCTCCTTTAAGTTTTATCCCGACCGAATGGCGTTGCTATATGATTATGCCCGTCACTCCAGGTTTATTGAGGAGAAGGGGGATCGTGTTGTGCTGACGGCAAAGGGGGAGGAACGCAGGGAGTACGTGATCGAGGATGAGATGATACAGCTATTCAGGTTTTGGTTAAGATTGTATAAAGGAGCCGTTCCCAATCTACTTTCTCTGGTCTATTGGATAGGAGAATGTGCCAGGCCCTGGACGTCCTCGGAGTCACTTTTTGTACATATCGGCCCGTTGATCAGACCGTTCTACTATGATACGCCCCGTTCGGTTTTTGATCAGAGAATTATACGAATGATGCTCCACTTGGGTATGCTTCGTCTGGGTGAGCATTCGACGGGGCCATCTGTGCAGATGACCGCCTGGGGGCTGAAGCTGGCAGGGGAGTACCGCATTGGGCGGAACGACCCGGGTATGCGGCTCCATTGACAAGCAGCATACATGTTGATAGAATTCACCCAAAATGAGAGGGTGAAGTTGGTGCTGATTCACTATAACGGGAACATGCCACAGCTCCATTCATCTGTCTATGTGGCAGAAGGAGCAAAAATTGTCGGAAAGGTAACGATCGGCCAAGATTCCTCAGTTTGGTTCAATGCCGTACTGCGCGGGGATATGGCGCCTGTCATCATCGGTGAACGCTGCAATATTCAGGACGGTGTCGTGGGACATGTGAACACGGACCAGCCCCTGGTGCTGGCGGATGATATTTCGGTGGGACATGCTGCGATTATCCATGGCTGTACGGTAGGCAAAGGCACTTTAATCGGTATGGGGGCCATTGTACTCAACGGAGCTGAGCTTGGTGAATATGCTTTAATAGGAGCAGGGTCGGTCGTTACGGAAAATACCAAAATACCACCCTATACTCTTTCTCTCGGTACACCTGCCAAAGTGGTGCGAGAATTGACAGACGCAGATTTGCAGCGGATGTCACGGACGGCACTCAGCTATGTGGCGAAAGGAAAAGAATATAGGATCTCTTAAACTCATGTTGGAGGTGCATCCTATGGATAAAATGAAGGTTACTTATGAAGTAATGTTGGGCCTGTCTGCTGAAATGGTTTTGGACGAGGCATTACGTAAACACCGGAGTGAAAAGCTCTACAAGGATATTGATGAGGCGCTGGCCTCCGGAGATGAAGTAGCTTTTCGTCATCTTACGGATGAACTGAAAGCGATCAATTGAGCCTTTTCAGGAGATCTGACCTTGGGTAACAGACGAATTGGCAATACAAGACCATAATCATCAAGCCTGACCGTAGCAGCGGCCAGGTTTTTTTGATACGCTTTTATATGATATAGTCTTTGTAGGATGGAGCCTGTACGGGGCTATCTATCGTATGAACGGAGGATGAGGACGTGTCGTTGTCTTATTTGTGGAGCCGGTCGTTCTTGACGAGCCGGCCTTTTTTGTGGCTGTTGTTCTGGTGTAACCTGGTTGGAACCGTGTATGGGTACATATGGTATGGAGGGCAATTGGAATACACGCTAAACTTCCACCCGATATGGCAGATTGTATTTGTACCTGATAGTCCGACGGCCAGCCTGTTTTTTACGATTTCTGTATTATTTCTGCTTTATCCTCCGCGCCTGAAGGGCTTGAAGGTCATTCGCCAGCTGATGGAGGCGTTAGCTGTGGTTACGAGTGTAAAATACGGCATCTGGGCCTCAGCTATTATTTTTTGGGGTGTCGCGCAGGGAGGGCATATGATATGGCAGGATTGGATGCTGGTAGCATCTCATACGGCAATGGCAGTCGAAGCCTTGCTGTTCGTTCGTTTTTTTACGTGCAAATGGACGGCTCTGTGCGTAGCAGCTTTGTGGACACTGTTAAATGATACGGTCGATTATACATTCGGCATATATCCGTATCTTCCGAGGACGCTAACGGATGATGTACCACAAGTGCGTACTTTTACCTATATGCTGACCCTTTTCAGTATTGCAGCTTCATGGCTAGCCATGTATGTGCGTGATCGAATGGCTTCCTCACTTAATAAGGCCAAATCATTTGAATAGTCTAATATTAATTTTATGATTTAATTTTTACGAATTGGAGAATTATTAATGGATATCGTTATAAATAAAAAAGAATATAGATTTAAAAAGGAAATTCGTGATGATCTTAAAATAAGAAAGAGCTTTAACCAATTAGCAAAACAAAGTTTTGATCTGAATTTTGAAGTTTGGCATCAATTAGGATTCTGGGATGAAAAATATATTCCTTATGCACTGTTAGATGGGGATTGCGTGGTGGCTAATGTATCTGTGAGTCTGATGGATTTTAGTTTGTCAGGTGAACAGAAGAAATTTATTCAAATCGGAACCGTAATGACAGATCCTAACTACAGGAATCAAGGGCTGAGTCGCTTTTTGATAGAACGTGTGCTACAGGATTGGCATGGGAATTGTGATGCAATGTATCTTTTTGCGAATGATGATGTGAAGGATTTTTATCCTAAATTTGGTTTTGCTGCTGCACAAGAGTATCAATGTACCCGGAAAGCACCAGATAAAAGCATGGACGTTCCAGTTAAAAAATTGAACATGGAGGCGACGTCAGATTTACAGCTATTGAAAAGAAAATGTTCCTCTTTAAATCCTTATTCATATTTTTCTATGGAAAGCAGTGAATGGTTAATTTTGTTCTATTGCACCTCTTTTTTTAAAGATAAGGTGTTCTATATCCCTCTGTATGACACGATTGTCATTATGGATTTTGAAGAAAATATCATGAATTGTTACGATATTTTTGGAACGGGGGATATTCCTATAGAATTGATTTTATCTGTAGTCATGGAAAAAGAAACGAAGAAAATTGTTTTTGGCTTTACGCCAGAGCCGATGGACGGTTGCGAAATTTCTCTTCTGAATCAAGAAGATACCACACTATTTTATAGATCTAACAATGAAAGTATATGTACAGAACATAAACTGATGTTTCCTATTTTGTCACGGGCATAACCTGCCCTGGAAGATAGCAGCACGCTAAAGCCAAGTTCTAGTCCCTGTAACCTTGCCATACAGTAAGGTGAGGAGGGATGTCCCATGGTTTGGAGTCAGGCGTTTCGTGGTGTGCTGCGTGTCGTTTCGGGAGTTGTGTTATCTATGGTCTTGTCGCTTTCCGTTTGTTTCCCTCCGGGCATTGCGGAAGCGCGGGATCAGCCCAAGTCCACCAGTAATGCAAAGGAAATAGAAGAACTGGATCGTGCGGCTGCGATGTTGTACCGGGATGTAATGGATGGGAATATTGAAAAAGCACGCGCCGATGTAGCGGAGGTAAGCCGATGGTTCAGCACGGGTCAGGTACAGGCTGCACTGTCTGTGGAGGCCATTCATGCTTTGTCCGGCAGTATCCTTGAGGTACAGCAAGCTACACAATCCGTGCAAGCATCGCCGGATGAATGGGTAAAGGCCGCTGCCAATTTGCGACTTGCGGCAGATGCGATAGCGCATCCGCGCCAGCCATTATGGCAGCAGTATTATAAAATTTTAAAAGAAGATGTCAGCGGCTTAAATAGCCAGTTTGCTAAAGGAAATATGAAGGGTTTCGCCGCCGGAGCAGCAGTGCTGGAGGATCATTACGAGACGATCCGGACGGCGGCGTTGATCAGCGGTAAAACAACAGAGGTTGTTCGAGCAGATTCATGGATTTCTTACGTTAAAGGATTGGGAGATCAGCAAAATGTGGATGCTTCAGCGATTAGAGGGGCACTAGAGCAGGGAAATCCGACGTTTAATGCCTTGTTTGGACGTGAAAAAGACGCTACCGCGTTGGCTCCATTCATCCCATATGAAAGCGAGCGACGAGCAGAACTGGCAATTGGCCTGATGATCCTGCTGACACTTGCTTATGTGGGTTACCGTAAATATCGCTCCGGTTTCTCCCGTTAAGACTGAACTGCTGCAACGAACTTCGCTGTCATTGATCCAATGAATATACGCCTGACCACTTGCCCGGAATTCCGGGCTATTCCTCTTTGAAGCCCTCCCCGTGTACATCATGCACATCCTGAATGATGATGAACGCTCGTGGATCAACCGATTTCACAATTTGATGCAAACGTCGTATTTCCTGACGGGATACGACACAGTAAGCAACATGCTTGGTCTGCTTGGAAAATGCACCCATAGCCGGAATAATAGTAACACCGCGATCCATATCCCGTGTAATGATATCCGCAATATCCATCGTATGGTCACTGATAATCATAAAGGCTCTGGCGGAGTAGGCCCCTTCCTGAATAAAATCAATGATCTTCGATGCGATAAACACAGCGACCAGCGTATACAGGATTTTTTCCTTAGGTATGTACAGCAGCGATGCGCCGATGATGACGATATCAATCACCAGCAAAATTCTTCCCATACTCCAGCCAAACTTTCGGTTCAAAATACGGGCAATAATATCCGACCCGCCGGTGGTACCGCCAAACCGGAATACGATACCTAGCCCGGCCCCGAGCGTAACCCCGGCATATAATGAAGAAAGTATAAAATCGTGCTCGGTCTGAAACGTGCCCATCCACCCGAGGTGAATCATTTTTTCAAACAACCACAGAAAAAAAGTGAGCGCCCCGATGCCAACCCCGGTATAAATAATTTGCTTGCCGCCAAGCATTTTCCATCCGATTAAAAATAGAGGAATGTTCAGGAGTAATGTAGAAAGGGATGGGGAAATCGAGAAAGCATAGTTCAGCAGGAGGGTGATGCCTGTGATGCCGCCTTCCATCAGTTTGCTGGGTATAATGAAATAAAGCAGGCCGAATGCATAAATAGCAGTGCCGAGCACAATGGGTAAAATGATTTTAAGCTGTTCAATAGACTTGGATGTTTTCATATAATCCCTCGCAGTAGCAAATTGGTGATGAACGACTTGATATGGATAGATCGTAGATCCTTAAGTTTAGTATACCTTTTTACAGTAGCTTTAAAATACTGACGATTGCATGATGTGAGTAAATTCACATTAAAAAATATTTGTTTTCAAATGTGCTTTACGATAACATATGAATAAACCTGCACATTAGAGGGGATTGTGTTTCATGGAAAAATCGCTTGATGAAATTCAACGTGAGGTAGACCAATATATTTCCCAATTCAAAGAAGGATATTTCAGCCCGCTGGCAATGCTGGCCCGGATGTCCGAGGAAGTCGGGGAGCTGGCCAGAGAAGTCAATCATTCCTTTGGCGAGAAACCGAAAAAAACGGATGAGGCCGACAATTCGATTGAGCTGGAATTGGGAGACATTTTGTTCATCACGGTCTGCTTTGCAAACTCGCTTGGTATTAATTTGACCGATGCTCATGATAAGGTCATGCATAAATTTAACACACGTGACGCAAATCGCTGGACCAAAAAGGACACCGTTTAGGCGTTTTGTACATATGCTGTACCAAACCGGTTACCCGGAGGTGCAGTGTCATGAAGGCGGAGGAATACGTTCAGAAAGCTTATCAGTGTATTTTACAGAACGATTTTGAGCAGGCCGTGGAATGGTTTGAAAAAGCGATTTCCGCCCAGCCTGATCATGCGGAGCATTATTTCCGCTGTTCGGTCACCTATGCCCGCAGCGGGCGGATAGAGCAAGCGCTTGCTTATGCGGGCGATGCGGTTCGTCTGGCCCCGCAGCAGGATGAATATGTGCTGCATTTGCATACGCTGGAGGCCAGACAGCAGACGGAGAAAGCCAGAAAGATGCTGGATGTCGATAAAGCTACGCCACAGGTGCGCAGAGATGCAATCTTGCTGCTGGAACGGGCAATTGCCCTTGATCCGCTATGTGGTGACGCTTTTATGCTGCTTGCATTGGTTTATGCTGAAATGAATGAATATAAGCTGGCTGTGCAGGCTGCTCGTGAGGCGGCCGCTTTGTTTCCTCACAATGAACAGCTTGCCAATCTCATGAAGAAGTTATGCCAGCAAATGAATGAACAGATCTAGCACGAATTGATGCGTAAGGAGTTGTAAGATATGCCAGAGCAAATAAAAGTGGCTGTCGTTGGAGCAGCCGGGCGTATGGGCCGTGAGGTTGTCAAATTGGTTCTCCAGGATGAAGAACTTCGGCTGGTAGCCGCAGTAAACAGAACGCACGCCGGCAGTGATGCCGGCCTTCTCGTCGGACTTCCGGAAGCGGACGTTGCTATTGTTGAGGATGTGGAGCATGCTTTGCTGGATAGTCGCCCGGATGTGATGGTCGATTTTACAGGTCCTCGTTTTGCGTACGCACATACAGCGCTTGCGATCAAACATGGCGTTCGTCCAGTTATCGGGACAACAGGATTTACACCGGAACAGATTGACGAACTGGACAAGCAGTGCCGGGAACAGCAAATTGGCGGTCTGATTGCGCCTAACTTTTCAATAGGCGTTATTTTGATGATGCGGTTTGCGGCTCAAGCTGCTAAATACTTCCCTCATTTGGAGATTATCGAATATCACGGCGATCAGAAATTGGACGCGCCATCGGGAACGGCAATTAAGACCGCAGAACTGATCGCTGAGCAGCGTCAGGAGCTGCGTCAAGGGAGCCCGGAGGAGGAAGAAACACTCGAAGGATCACGCGGCGGCTACTACCAAGGGTTCCGTATCCACAGTGTCCGTCTTCCCGGTGTATTCGCACAACAGGAAGTTATTTTCGGAGGATTTGGACAATCCCTTAAAATTCGTCAGGACTCCTACGAACGGGCAGGCTACATGCCCGGCGTCAAAATCGGCATTCAAAAGGTAATGGAGCAACCCGGACTTGTGTATGGATTTGAGCATTACATTGATTAAGAATAACGCGAATGAATTGACGAACGGAATTATAGAATGAGGCAGGGGGAATTTGGAATGTTCAAAATTGCATTTATAGCGCATGACCGCAAAAAAGATGAAATGGTTAACTTTATAACCGCGTATGAGCATGTTTTTACAGGACATCAATTGTATTCAACTGGTACAACGGGTCTGCGCATTATGGAGCAAACGGAGCTTCAAATTCACCGTTATATGTCAGGACCGCTCGGAGGTGACCAGCAGATCGGGGCCATGGTCGCGCAAAATGATATGGATCTGATTATCTTCCTGCGTGATCCGCTAATGGCACAGCCGCATGAGCCGGATATTAGTGCACTGCTGCGTCTGTGTGACGTGCAGGGTATTCCTTTGGCGACCAATGTTGCGACTGCTGAAATATTGGTCAAGGCGCTGGATCGGGGCGATTTTGCTTGGCGTGAGCTGGTACATAAATATAAACCGGGCATTGATCAGCAGGATGATATAAAATGACACTGGATATATTGATTTTTGGAGCTCATGCTGATGATGCTGAAATTGGTATGGGAGGCACGATTGCCAAGCATACAGCCGCTGGTTTAAAGGTGGGCGTATGTGATTTGACGCGTGCGGAAATGTCATCCAATGGCGATGTAGATACCCGCATGGCAGAAGCCGAGGACGCTTCAAAAGTGCTGGGCCTTGCTGGGCGGACGAATCTGGGACTGCCTGATCGAGGTTTGTACTTGACACCTGAGAATGTAGCCGCAGTGACCGCGGAAATTCGGCGTCATGCGCCGAAAATCGTATTTGCTCCCTACTGGGAGGATCGACACCCGGATCATGTCATGTGCAGCAAGCTGGTAGAAGAAGCGGTGTTTAACGCCAAGTTACGTCGATTTATGTCGGAACAGCCTGCGGTACTGGTCGAGCAGTTATATTTTTATTTCATTAATGATATCGGCAGAACGGATCTGATTGTGGACATCACGGAGCATGTTGAAGCCAAGGAGCAGGCATTACTAAGCTATGCTTCCCAATTTCAGGCTGCACCGGGTAAAAACACGGTATCCACGCCATTAAACCAGGGGTATGTTGAGCGTGTAAAAGCCCGGGATTCGCTGTTGGGTCAGCGTAAGCTGATTTCGTATGCAGAGGGCTTTGCGTCCAAAACGCCTCATCTGGTTAAGCTATTCACATAAGGGATTATAAAAATCCAGACACATAAACAATAAATAGAATCCGTTCGTGTAGCGGTTATATATGCGCACTGATTGGTGTGGCACTAACATTGAAAAGTCATCACCGGTGGACGGAAGGAGGCAGCTTAACTTGAATGACAAATTGAAAATCGGAATTACCTGCTATCCGTCGTTGGGCGGTTCCGGCGTAGTAGCTACAGAGCTGGGCAAGCTGCTTGCCGAAAAAGGGCATGAGGTCCATTTTATTGCCAACAGTATTCCGTTTAGATTAGGCGGGGAATTCCAAAAAAATATTTTTTATCATGAGGTTGAGGTTAACGACTATTACGTATTCAGATATCCGCCTTATGATCTATCGCTGGCCACCAAAATGGCTCAGGTCGCACAAATGAAAAATTTGGATGTACTTCATGTTCACTATGCCGTACCGCATGCGGTATGTGCTTATTTGGCCAAAGAAATGGTGGGCGACCATCTCAAAGTGGTAACCACGCTTCACGGCACGGACATTACGGTGTTGGCGCAGGATGAATCGTTGAAGGATCTAATCCGGCTAGCGATCAACAAAAGTGACGCGGTAACAGCGGTTTCGAAAGATTTGATTCGGGAGACGATAGATGCGCTGGAGATTACACGCCCTATTGATTTGACCTACAATTTTGTGGATAAACGAGTGTATTATCCGCGGGATGCAGCTGCGCTACGGAGAGATTTTGCCCAGCCTAATGAAAAGATTATGATGCACATATCAAACTTCCGTCCGGTCAAAAGAGTGGGAGACGTGCTGGATATATTTGAAAGAGTGCAACGAAAAGTACCTGCAAAGCTGCTGCTGGTTGGAGAAGGACCCGACCTTCCAAAAATTCGCTGCAAAATCGAAAGCTTGGGCTTGCAGGATAAGGTTTTCTTTTTGGGCAAGCAGGATCAGATCGCTGAAGTGATTTCTATGGCGGATGTGCTGCTGCTTCCATCGGAAAAAGAAAGCTTTGGACTGGTTGCACTGGAAGCGATGGCTTGTGGAGTACCAACGATTGGTTCCGAGGCAGGAGGAGTGCCTGAGCTGGTTGTTCACGGGAGTACAGGTTATCTTGCTGAAATCGGCAATACCAAGAGGATGGCGGAATATGCGGTGCAGCTGTTATCGGACGAAGCGATGGCAGAGCGTTTTCGTGAAGCCTGTCTGGTGCGGGCTCGTACCGTATTCTGTGATACGCTGATTACCCGTCAATATGAAGAAATATATTACCGTGTGTTGGGACGCGAGGTGCCGGATCTTAAACCGATCAGCGTTTAAGAAGGCGGACTCGCGTCCGTTTTTTTATGATAAGTCATTTGTATAATAAGTCTTTTGAAAACTTTATAAGCAAAGGGGGAAACCCTGTGAAAATAAACACATGGCAATATGCTGACCCGGAAATGGCTATTCATGGAAAGGAAGTCATTCATACACTAACCACAGCCGGCTACGAGGCTTACTGGGTCGGCGGTTGTGTGCGGGATGAACTATTAGGACGCACTATTCATGATATGGATATGACCACATCGGCTGAACCGGAACAGGTCATAGCACTGTTCCCCCATGTCATTCCGACTGGAATTCAGCATGGGACGGTTACGGTGATGCAGGGTGGGCATCCGTTCGAGGTAACCACTTTTCGAACAGAGAGCGGTTATACCGATCATCGCCGTCCGACAGAAGTCGCTTTCGTGAAGGATATCCGCGAAGATCTGATGCGGCGGGATTTCTCGATGAACGCAATTGCAATGGATGAACATGGGAAAAGGGTGGACCCGTTCGGAGGGGAAGCCGATTTACGCGCCGCTATTGTTCGTTGTGTGGGACGAGCCGAGGAACGTTTCGAAGAGGACGGGCTGCGAATGCTGCGTTGCATTCGTTTTGCCTCCGTATTCCGGTTCCGTATAGCCTACAACACATGGAAAGGCATGATCCGTCGTAAAGAGGGACTTCGTTACATTGCGATGGAACGCGTGCGGGCTGAGCTGGAAAAGATGCTGGCAGGACCGGACCCGTTGCGTGGACTGGAAATGCTGGGTCGCAGCGGCTTGCTCGCGCGTACGAAGGTTCCCGTTCCCTGGGAACAATGTGAAGCACAGGCGCTGAGCGGGATGGTACAACTGCCGGAAGAACTGCGGTGGGGGTTACTGTTGCTGTCTTGCAGACTTACCTCAGAGGCAGCGGACGAGCTGTTAAGAGCATGGACTTTCTCCAACGCTGTACGTTTGCGGCTGGTACATCTGTTAGAATGGGAGCGTGAGCTAACGGACAGTGCTGTTAGGATAGCAGACAGTTCCTCCACTTCAGTGGAAGGTGAAGGAATCAACGATGAGCCGCTACGCCGTACTTGGATTCGACTGTTAATTAAATGGGGACGGGATACCTCGTCAGACTGGCTTGAGCTTTACAAGACACTGCCTGCTTCGTTCCGCAAATTACCGCCACAGGCAGAAAAGCATGTAGCGAGAATGGCTGAACTGGCAGAAGCGTGGACGAAGCAAACCGCAGTCGTTCGTATCAAAGATTTAAATATTACAGGAAATGAACTGGTTCAGGCGATGAATCGACCGGGTGGTCCTTGGCTGGGTCAGACGATGGAACGACTTTTGCTGGCTACCGCCTGCGGAGATATTCCAAATGAAACAGAAGCATTGCTTCAAGAAGCGAAACGGGTGATGAGTAGTGAATAATCACGAAAGACTGTTAGGCATACTGGAGGAAGATACATCAGATTATGTATCCGGGGAGGAAATCAGCCGCCGCCTCTCGGTGAGCCGTACAGCCGTATGGAAGCAGATCAACAAACTGCGTGAGCTGGGCTACAACATTGAAGCTTCCTCGCGTAGGGGTTATCGGATTGTGTCCCGACCCGATCGACTGGAAGTCTCTAAACTGGCATATATGCTAAATACCCAATCGTTCGGACAACGTATAGTTGTGCTGGACTCGACGGTCTCTACCCAGCAGGATGCGATGCGTCTGGCAGAAGAGGGTGCACAGCAGGGGACGGTAGTTCTGGCGGAGGAACAGACGGCGGGCCGGGGACGTTTGGGCCGAAAGTGGTTTTCACCTCGGGGCAAAGGCATCTGGATGAGCATTGTGTTGCGACCAAGCCAGCCCTTGGCCTTCACTCCACAGTTAACGCTGCTTACAGGCGTAGCGGTATGCAGAGCCATTCGTCGGTTGACGGGTGTGGAAGCTGGCATCAAGTGGCCGAATGATCTGCTTGTTCATGGTCGCAAAGTGTGCGGTATTCTGCTGGAATCTGCAACAGAGGATCAACGGGTCCGCTACTGTATTGCAGGTATCGGCATTGATGTTAATTTAAATACAGAGGATTACCCGGAAGAGCTGTCGCGGTTGGGGACATCCCTGAAAATAGAGGCTGGTCGCGAAATCGATCGTACTGCACTGATTGCTGCCGTGCTGGAAGAGATGGAGCAAGTATGTGCGTTATATGCGGATCAGGGCTTTAAGCCTGTAGCTATGCTGTGGGAGGCGCTTTCCGTGACGATGAATCGCTTCGTGCGGGCACATACGGGACAAGGGAGTGTGGTGGAAGGTACAGCCGTCGGCTTGGACCCTTCCGGTGCGCTAGTGGTTGAAACGAAGCAAGGAGAGCGAATACAGGTCGTTTCCGGTGATATACAATTGCAGGTGTAGCCTTAACTGTGAATAGCGACTGTAATTGTTCCTTTTTCTATCAGCATTTTGCATCATTTGATTCCCAACGATCGAAAGTACAATAGATAGACGAACTAAACCGTTTCGATCTATATATTGCTGATTTGTAATCGCTCTTGGGATTGTTGCAAAATGCTTTTATGCAAAACTTCACGTGAAAAAGCGGATGTTTTTTGTTATACTGTGCAGGAGGCGGCATCGGACGGTCCGAGCTGCACTCCGGGGCACATGCTCCACCATTGCAAGCAAGTTAGACCATCATAACTTCATTTGAAGGTTACGTTGGATTCTGCTCTGAGCCGAACAGGACCGAGACAGAAGGGACGATCTCAAAATGAGTGTCTTTTTTGGCTGTTCGGACCTTTTGATGACGCAATTGTACAGGCGCTCATAAAAGGTTATTTTTTGTGCCAAAAAAAGATGGAAGGGAGCCATGTACCATGGCAGGCAAGCAAGCACTGAATATTGTGAAAATGAAAAAAATGAAGCAGGAGGGCATTCCGCTCAGTATGCTGACCGCCTATGATTATCCCTCGGCTAAAATAGCCGAAGAGGCGGGAATTGACATGATTCTCGTGGGCGACTCGCTGGGCAACGTCGTTCTCGGCTATGATTCGACCATTCCCGTAACACTGGATGACATCGTGTATCATTCCCGAGCGGTAGCCAGAGGAGCGGAGCATACGTTTATTGTAGCGGATATGCCGTTTATGACATATCACAGCAGCGTATCGGAAAGCCTTCAGGGCATCCGCCGTCTGATGCAGGAAGGACACGCGCATGCTGTCAAATTGGAGGGCGGCGCAGAAATTGCCGACGTCGTAAAAGCGACTGTTCAGGCAGGTGTACCCGTGCTGGGTCATATCGGCCTTACACCGCAGTCGGTCAATCAGCTTGGCGGCTACCGCATTCAAGGCAAGGACGAAGCGGACGCACGGCGGCTGATGGCAGACGCCAAGGCGCTGGAGCAGGCGGGGGCCTTTGGCATCGTGCTGGAGCTGGTGACTGAGGAAGTGGCAACGGCTATTTCCAAAGAACTATCCATTCCGACCATCGGAATTGGTGCAGGGCGCGGATGTGACGGTCAGGTGCTTGTTTATCACGATCTGATTCAATATGCTGCCCCTTATTACAGTAAACGGTTTGTCAAAACCTATGCCGATGTCGGCGGCTTGATTCGTAGCAGCATTGAGCAGTATGTGAGTGATGTGAAGGGACGAGCCTTCCCGGCTAAAGAGCATGTGTTCAGCGCCGACGACAGCGTTGTAGAGGCTCTCTACGGACACAAGAAAGAGCAGGCAAAGGTGCAGGAACAAGAGGAACAGGCTAAGGAAAAGGTGGAATCTCGGTCATGATTATCGTAAGAGAAGTGGCTCAGCTTCGACAGGCAGTTGCTGAACGTCGACAGCTTGGTGCAAACGGAGAAAAAGCGGAATACGGTTCTGCTACTACACAGCAACATACAGTCGGCTTTGTGCCGACGATGGGGTATTTGCATGAAGGCCATGCGAGTCTAATGCACAAAGCGCGTGAAATGGCAGATACGGTGGTACTCAGCATTTTTGTAAACCCGATTCAATTCGGGCCTAATGAAGATCTCGACAGCTACCCCCGCGATGAAGAGCGTGATTTAGAGGTGGCGCGGCGTGAAGGTGTGGATATCGTATTTTTGCCAACTGTAGCAGAAATGTATCCGCAGCCAACCCGTACGAAAATTCGCGTATCCTCTTTAACGGATCGGTTATGTGGTGCTTCACGTCCAGGGCATTTTGACGGTGTGACCACCGTGGTTGCCAAGCTTTTTAATATGGTAGGTCCTGATCTGGCCTTCTTCGGCATGAAGGACGCGCAGCAGGTAGCGGTGCTCCAGCAGATGGTGACCGACCTCAATATGAATGTCACTATCGTTCCTTGCCCCATCGTCAGAGAGGCCGACGGTTTGGCCCTCAGCTCGCGTAATGTGTATTTAAGCGCGGAACAGCGGGAGCAGGCGTTGGTACTGTCACATTCACTGCGTAAGGTGCGTGAAGTGAGCGAAGATGTTGTGCAGAACACGCTTACGATCCTTCAGTTATACCAAATGGTGGAGTCCACCATTACTTCTTCACCTCTGGCAGACATTGACTACATTGAAATCTTAACCTTTCCCGGTCTGGAGCCCCTTCCTCCCAAGCAGCGGCTAAGCGATGTTGAAGAAGACATCATTGTAGCGCTGGCTGTAAAGTTTGGGAACACCCGGCTAATTGACAATATGAGAATACAGAAGGCGGAGGTGCTTTCCCATGTTTAGAACGATGATGAAATCCAAAATTCACCGGGCGACGGTTACTGAAGCCAACCTTAACTATGTGGGTAGTATTACCATTGATGAGGATTTGATGGAGACCTCTGATCTGCTGGAGAATGAAAAGGTTCAAATTGTGAACAATAACAATGGAGCCCGGCTGGAAACTTACGTTATCCCCGGACCGCGTGGTAGCGGCGTGATTTGTCTCAACGGCGCAGCAGCGCGTTTGGTGCAGCCTGGGGATACGGTCATTATTATTTCCTACGCTTCCATGTCGAATGAAGAGGCCAAAACATACAAACCGACCGTTGTATTCGTCGATGAACATAATAAACCAGCCCAAACGGCCAACAAGGAAGTACACGCCACGATCATGTAATGAATGGGAGTACGGATGAAACCCGTCCTTTAAGCGAAAAATGTGAGTGTATTAATCCATCTTTCGTAAGGGCGGGATGCACATGTTCCAGCATGTATTTGCAGAAATGAACAGCATGTTAGATGATATCGTGAAGCATTACCCATCAGCCCAGGGCTCCCGCAGGCAGGAGTTGCTACAGCACTGGAGTTTGCTGCGGAGAATGAGTGACGGAATTATGGATGAATGGCTGGCCTTTGAAGAAAAAATGGTTCGCCTGCGGGCTGCTGGTTTTTCCGCAGAGCCCGGTATGTCTGACGCTGAGCTGCCTGAAAAGGAGCTGCCAGCCTTTACTCGGGGTCAAGGTTATTACCGATTGCTCATGTATCCTGAGGCCATCCGTCAGTTTGAACAGGTACTACAGCATTTTCCGAGCAGCTGGCAGAGCCGTATGTATATGGGGATGGCGTATTTTCAACTGGAGGATACAGCGGAGGCTGTGATCCATTTTCAGAAGGTGCTGCACCTGACAGAGCAGTCCGGGCTGAAAGCGGTCATCTATAATGCTTTGGGCTGTCTTATGGCGAAGCAGGCTGATGTAGAGGAGGCGCAAAAATGTTTTGCTCTCGCGCATCAGTTCGATCCTGCGTTGCCCGAGCCGCTGCACAATATGGAAGCCTGCTTGTCCGGTGCCGAAATGCTTCGGTACGACAGCTCCATGATGACCTGGCTGTAGTTGTCAGACACCGATCGAGACGAGGCATGCCCACCTTCCCAGGCGGTGTGTGCATCGTCTTTTTTGGCTGTCTTAATTTCCAAACAGGCGATCTTCTGCTATGCTGTTATACAGAGTTATTATTTTTGTATGTGTCAAAAGAAAGGATTAAGTTGAATGAAATTTGCGGTATTGGATTTTGAAACGACAGGCACCCAGTCCGCGGATGACATCATTCAAGTCGGACTTGCAATTATAGATCATGATAACAGCATTTCCCGTGTTTACGGTTCTTATGTGAACCCTGGCAGACCCATTCCGCCTTTTATTACCGGGTTGACCGGGATTACAGACGATGACGTCAAGGATGCTCCTGCGCTCGAAGAGATGATGATGGAGCTTGTGCCAATGCTGGACGATGTCGTGCTGGTCGGTCATAATGTGGCGTTTGATTTTAATTTTTTGCAAAACGCTTTGGATCGGTGCGGGTACTTGCCGTTTACCGGCAGAATTTTGGATACGATGGATTTTCTGAAAATCATGTTTCCATCGCTATCTTCCTATCAGTTGGGTTTTGTTTCTTCTGAGTTCGGGCTGACGCATGACCGACCTCATCAAGCAGACAGCGACGCGTTGGCTACGGCTGAGGTGTTTTTAAAATGTCTGGATGAGCTTCACGCGCTGCCTTTGATTACGATACAGCGGCTCAGTGATTTGTTCGCAGAGGAAGACAGTGACCTCGGATGGTTTTTGGACGGGGTGCGTGAAAACAAAGAGCATGATCCTATTCAGGATTTAGAGGGTCATCAGTTTTTTCGTCAGCTTGCACTGAAGGTGGAGGATTGGACTGAGCTAGCTGCCCCGCGCAGAGAGGATGACCCCAATCCGCTGGCAGGTGTTTCCTTTGAGGAATACATGGATGATGTGCGAGACAATTTACGTTCATCCTTAAGCCAATATGAGGAACGCGAAGCGCAGACGCAAATGATTGAGGGTGTCAATCAGGCGCTGAGTGAGGACAAGCACCTGTTGATCGAGGCGGGTACGGGGACAGGCAAGTCCCTCGGTTATTTGCTCCCTTCGCTATATCACAGTGTGAAAAATGGACAGCGAGTCATGGTAAGTACGCATACGATCAACCTACAGGAGCAATTACGCGAACGTGATATTCCGATGCTGACCAAGGTGATCCCGTTCCCGTTCCGGGCTGCCATTTTTAAAGGCCGGGGACATTATTTGTGTCTGCGTAAGTTTGAACATAAAATAAACAGAAGAGACTTCGCAACGCCGAAGGAAGATTTAATTACAGCCGCCCAGATGATCGTCTGGCTGACGTTGACGGAAACCGGCGATGATGAAGAACTGAATCTGAGTAATCGTGGCGGAGATTTTTGGGAAACGGTGGCCAGTGATTCGGAGTCCTGTCTTGGGCGTTCTTGTCCATGGTTCCGCAAATGCTTTTATCATCGTGCGCGCCACGAGGCGGGAATAGCCGATGTGGTCATTACGAATCATTCCAAGCTGTTCACGGACGTAAAAGCGAGTCATCAGCTGTTGCCGAGTTATGAGCATCTGGTCATTGATGAAGCGCATCATCTGGAGGAAGTCGCTGGTAAGCACCTGGGAATGCATATGAAATATTTCACACTCGTGCATACGCTGACCCGGTTGTTCAAGGACAGCAAGAACGGACAATTGCCTTCGTTGCGTCAGCAGTTGGCAAAGTCGGGGCATGAGAAATCGACGGATTGGGCTTCTACCATCGACCAGATGTATCCGCTCGTGCTGGAGGTCAAGGAGACTTGGGATCTGCTGAGCGACAAGCTGTTTGGTATGCTGCCGGAGCGAAGTGATGCGACACCGGGCGAAACAGGGCAGTTTTCTTCCCGTCTCAAGCCGTCGGCCAAGCCTGCCAAGTGGGATCAGGCTGCTGCGCTGGAAAATCAGGTTTATGTAACGTTGAGCGAAATTTTGCGCAAGGGCGACAAGCTGATGCTCGACGTGAAAGAAGAACATGACGATTATGCTGCTGACAGCCTCATTACAGATATTACGGGGCTGCTTAAGGATTTGGCAGGCATTAGGGAAAGCTTGCGCTTTTTCATGCGGATGGATGATGAGACGACCGTATACTGGCTCGAAGCGAGCGGGCAATTCCGCAGCAAGTCGCTACAATTTTATGCGGTGCCCGTCGATGTGAGCCGCCAGCTGAAAGAAATGTTTTTTGACAAAAAAAGGAGCATTATTCTGACATCTGCTACCTTGTCGGTGGATAAGTCGTTTCAGTACATGACCGATCAGCTCGGCTTGCAGGAGGCCGCAGATCAAGGGCGGCTGATGACTACGCAGCTCCCGTCACCCTTTAACTACAGGGATCAGGTGTTGCTAGTCATTCCAAGGGATTTCCCGAGCGTGAAGGGCAGTGTAGGAGATGAGCATTTTGTAGATATGCTCGTCAGCTCGCTAGGTGCGACTGCCCAAGCGACGCGGGGGAGAATGCTCGTTCTCTTTACCTCCTATCGCATGCTCCGGCAGGTGTATGAGCCGCTTAAGGAGGCGTTAGCATCCAGCGACATCACCGTGCTGGGGCAGGGCGTGGACAGTGGGAGCCGCAGCAAGCTGACCCGACGTTTTCAGGAAGCCAAAGCTTCTGTGTTGCTAGGAACCAGCAGCTTTTGGGAAGGCGTCGATATTCCGGGCAAGGCGCTGACGTGTCTGGCTATCGTCCGCTTGCCGTTCCAACCGCCCAATCACCCGTTGCTGGAGGCTAAAAGTGAGCTACTCCAGCAGCAGAAGAAAAATCCTTTTATGAAGCTGTCTGTTCCACAGGCTGTCATTCGCTTCAAACAGGGATTTGGACGTCTAGTACGTACCGCGAGCGACCATGGGGTTGTTATCGTTTACGATACGCGTGTGATTGAATCCTATTACGGGAAGCACTTTTTGTACTCGTTACCGGGACCAAAAATGGAGCATATGCCGACGGAGCAAATGGTGCCCCGTATCGCCGAGTGGCTCCAATCCGCCCCGGAGACAGAGGCATAACGGACGGACATCTAAACATGTCCGTTACAATTAGGGGGAGCATGTATGAAATCAGATAAAATTTCAGAGGCTGTCGTACGGAGGTTACCCGTATATTTACGTTATCTGAATGCACTGCACAAACGGGAGGTGGCTACGGTCTCTTCCCAGGAGTTAGGACAAAGACTGGATTTGAATCCGGCTCAAATTCGTAAGGATCTCGCGTATTTTGGAGATTTTGGCCGTAAGGGTATCGGCTATGATGTTACTTATCTTATCGAGAAAATACGCCATATCCTGAAAATCGACCAGCAAATTAATGTGGTATTGGTCGGAGCAGGTAATCTGGGGCAAGCCCTTTCGAATTATAATGCTTATTTAAAAGACAATATGAAAATTGTAGCAGTATTTGATGCTGTGCCAGATAAGGTTGGAACCAAGATCAATACGCTGGTCGTACAGCCAATGGATGAACTGGAAGCGACCGTGAAGGAACAAAACATTCGGATTGGGATTATTACCGTACCGGATTTTGAAGCGCAGAACGTGGCTGACAGGCTCATAAATAGCGGGATTGGAGCGATTTTGAACTTTGCGCCGACCACTCTCAAGGCACCAGCAAATATTCGAATACATGCCACAGATTTTACAACAGATTTGTTAAGCCTCGCTTATTATTTGGAAGACGGAAAGGAAGATATGCAACATGACGGCGAATAAATGGATGATTAAAAACGGCTCTTTTGCCGTGAACAGACCGGAAGCGGGGGTAATCCACGGCTATATGATCGTGGAGGACAGCCGCATTACCTATATTGGCGAGACTTTGCCAGCGGGTGAGGAAAAGACGGAAGCGATTGATGGTAACGGGCTGCTGTTTTTACCTGGCCTGATTAATACACATGGTCATGCGGCGATGTCTCTGCTGCGCGGGTATGGGGACGATCTGGCTCTTCAAGTATGGCTTCAGGAAAAAATGTGGCCGATGGAAGCCAAGTTTACGTCTACGGATGTGTACTGGGGTACGTCCTTGTCCGTGCTGGAAATGCTGAAAGGCGGTACAACCACCTTTTTGGACATGTATGATCATATGGACGAGGTGGCTCGTGTAGCTGAAGAGTCCGGCATCCGTGCCAGTCTGATGCGTGGAGCGATTGGATTATGTTCGGAGGAAGAGCAGCGGATCAAGCTGGCTGAGGCTGTGAATTTTGCGCGTAATTGGCATGGAAAAGCAGACGGTCGCATTACGACTATGATGTCTCCACATGCGCCGTATACGTGTCCGCCTGCGTTTATCGAAAAATTCGTGCAGGCTGCGCATGATCTGGACTTACCGTTGCATACGCATATGTCCGAAACCATTGCCGAAGTAGAGCAAAACGTACGCGACTACGGCTTGCGCCCGGTTGCGCATTTGGATAAGCTCGGCTTTTTCTCCCGTCCATCGCTTGTTGCCCATGCTGTTCATTTGAATGACGAAGAAATAGCTTTGCTGGCTGAACGCGGTGTAGCGGTTTCGCATAATCCGGGCAGCAACTTGAAGCTGGCGAGCGGTGTGGCAAGAGTGCCTGATCTGCTCCGTGCAGGCGTTACTGTCTCTCTCGGAACAGACGGTCCCGCCAGTAACAATAACCTGGATATGTTTGAGGAAATGCGTCTGGCTGCACTCATTCACAAGGGAGTATCTGGCGACCCAACCGCAGTTCCTGCGGGTGAGGCGTTGCGTCTGGGAACGGAGTACGGAGCGAAGTCGATTGGCTTGAATGAGGTAGGGGCGCTGGCAGCAGGCAACAAGGCTGACTTTATCGCGCTTGATCTCAATCAGGCTCATTTCTTGCCGCATACGGATCTCATTTCTCATGCCGTATACTCTGCAAGCGCCAAAGACGTAGCCCATGTATGGGTAGACGGTCGTCAGGTTGTGAAAAACGGTGAGTGCCTGACTATGGATGAGGAACGTATCAAGCATGAGGCACAAGCCGCCTTTGAAGGGCTGCTGTCGCGCTAATTCAGGTGTCACATCCCCTTAGAGAGGAAGCACAGGTTTGAAAAATAAGAAAAAATGGATAGTGGTCGCCATTCTGGCTGTCATACTGATCCTGGTCAGCATTTTCTGGTATTATTCTTATGTTACTCAAGACCAGGTGACTGAGAGAAATGCCGCTATCGTAAAGGCCAAGCAATCGGGTGGTCTGGTTACCACGACTCAGACGTGGAAGTCGGTGTGGGATCAGGTATACTGGGTGGTTCAAGGGAAAAATGCTCAGAATGAAAATATTATGGTGTGGGTCCCTTTTCAAAAAGTGGAGGGTCAACCTAATGTGCCTGTGGCAGATAATAGTGGTGTTCATACCGAGCTACTTAAAAACGGAGTCGACGAGCAAAAAATGACAGCCATGATCCAGCAGCAGCTTCCGGGTATAGATATTGTAAGGCTTGAGCCGAGTGTGTTTAAAGGTCAATATGTATGGCAGTTGTTTTACGATGACGGCAGTCATCATTACTATACCTTTTATCGCTTCTCGGATGGGGGATCAATGGGGGTAAAGTATACTTTGCCTAATAATTGAGCTGGGTGAAGCGTGGATAGTGGCGGTGTGAGAGCGCTGCGTGGTCCATTTGATCTTACGATCGCTGTTGCCGCCGGATTTTTTTCGATTAGATTCTTATGGGGAAAATCCGTCGGCAAGCATATGCTTCCGAAGCAAGCTTTCTTTCAGAAAGCTTTCAGGCGAACGCTTCGCTTTTTCAGATTCAAATGGCCCACTCCGCTGGCTGACCGCCATGGAGTCACTCCAAGCACCACTCTTTTTATGGGAGTTGGGGGTAGGGGGCACGGACGCCGCTGCGCTTGTCTCCATTTTGGGTTTTACACTAAACCAATCTGTGAAAATTGGAAAATCGCTTTTTACTTAAAAAAGCTATGTGACTTTAGAAGATATGTTTTATAAAAGAATGTGTAGGTTGGAAACATTGAAGACAAAAAGACGTAAAAGCGATATTTATCGTATTTACGTCTTTTGGTTTTTTTTGTTTGGTAAGAACTTATTTATTATAATATCTTTTGTAGTTCCCTTAAACAGGTTAAATATGAAGTCTATTACATAGATCATAATAATTTTTTCCTTAAAATGGTTTAATTATAGGTGCAGACTAACGTAACCCATAATTTTGTGGCTATGTTATCATGACTACTTATACAAAAAGGAGATTCATGAACATGGGTAAAGTGAATGGGAAAGTTGCATTAGTAACGGGTGGGGGTCAAGGGATTGGACGGGCTATTGCTTTACGCCTCAGTCAAGATGGCTTCGCAGTGACAGTCGTGGATTTGAATGAAGAAACGGCCCAAAGTGTTGCTGGTGAGATTACAAAGGCAGGAGGGCGCTCGCTTGCGCTTAAAGTCGATGTTTCCAACCGGGATCAGGTTTTTGCGGCTGTGAAGGAAGCATCTGAAAAACTCGGTGGCTTTGATGTCATTGTAAATAATGCGGGGATTGCTCCTGCCAAGCTGTTGGAAGATGTTACGCTGGCTGATTTTGACAAGCTGTTTCATATCAATGTGACCAGTGTACTTTGGGGCATTCAGGCGGCAGCCGCCAAGTTCAAGGAACTGGGCCATGGTGGTAAAATCATCAATGCCTCTTCTCAGGCAGGCCATGTTGGTAATGCCAATTTGGGCATTTACTCCGCTACCAAATTTGCAGTTCGTGCCCTAACACAAACCGCCGCTCAGGAATATGCCCAATATGGTATTACAGCAAACGCCTACTGCCCTGGCATTGTACAAACACCAATGTGGAGCGGCATTGATAAAGAAATTACGGCATCCAAAGGCGAAGCTACAGGGGATGCGACCAAGGAATTCGGCAGTAAAATTGCCCTGGGCCGTCTTTCTACACCGGAAGACGTATCTGCCTTTGTATCCTTCCTGGCAGGCCCCGATTCCGATTACATGACAGGACAATCCCCTCTGATCGACGGCGGGATGATGTTCCTTTAAAAGATTCTGCTATAAGGCAATAATCAATCCTCTTTATACACAGTGTAAAGTTAGCATTGCAGTATGTTTACACATAAAAAAGTAAATAGCAAACAAAAAAATACGTAAATACGATAAAATCGTATTTACGTATTTTTATTATCACCTCAAGCTAAGCTTGGCTGCAAGCAAGCGAAGCATATTTACCTACCCAACTTTCCTCACAAGGCGAAATATTCTTTATGGCTGTGCAGTAGCGGAGTGGAGGATTTGAATCTGGAGAAGCGATAGCGTTCGCCTGAAAGCTTTCTGAAAGAAAGCTCGCTTCAGAAGCATATACTTGTCATGGGATTCTAACCGTTAAATGTTTTATTTAATCAAAAGAATCCCATGGCAACAGCGATCGTAAGATCAAATCCTACACGCAGCGTCACACATTACAGCCATAACCAATGATTTTGCCCAACCACAACTCCCCCACACATTGCCTTCGATATTAGATATACGTTATGATATACTATAATTTATAAGTGATAGACAAAAATGATAGAAAAAGACCTGCTGATCACTGTAGATCATGCAGTCTGGTTTATGTGTTGACATTCGTCCCGTTTCTTCTGTGTTTTACATTTTGAGAGGAGGATGTTATTTGAAATTACGTGCAGTTCCTATCGTTGTTGCGGCGGTTCTGGCAGCATCGCTGTTGTTTGGAGGATGGTTTATTTACCGTCAGTTTACAATGCAGAGTCCTCTGGAAAAACTGGTTTCCCAATATCCCGGCGTCACAAGCGCTCAAATAGATATTAAACCGGATCAGGTTGTTTTGAATCTGGATCTCAAACCGCAGGCAGATGTCGCCGGATTGGTCAATGTAGTTAAGCAAAAAGGACAGTCCATCATTGGCAGCCGTACAGTTAAGCTGGAAATTGCGGATCATTCCAATCCAGCGTTGAACCAGTGGTGGTCTGAGGCCATGTTTCCGGTAGCGGAAGCGATGGAAAATAAAAAATACACCCAAATTTCATCTACCGTCGAGCAGATGAAAAAGAAAAAAACCGGTATCGAGGCCGATACCGATATGGATTCAAACAACGTCTATATCCGACTCAGCGAAGGCAAAGCGACCAAGTTTATCGTTTTGCCACGTCAATCTCAGCAAATGGGGGTATGGCCTAATGCCTAGATGGATCAAGGAAGCACTAATCGGCATTGTGCCGGTGACCATTATATTTCTCATTTTTATCGGGGTGAATATTATCCCTTTTCTTATCGCAGGTTTGATGCTCAGCGGCTTGTTAATGCTCATGCATGCACGTGGAGGCTTGGCTGTAGGGGCCGGGCAAGAACGTAAACGTAAAAAGAATGGCCCGGACAAGCTGACTTTTGAGGAAATCGGCGGGCAAGAAAGCGCCAAGCAGGAGCTGCGTGAAGCGCTGGATTTTTTGAATCGGCATGATGAAATTTCCAAGTTTGGCATTCGTCCATTAAAAGGTGTTTTGCTTACAGGCCCTCCGGGAACCGGGAAAACACTGATGGCGAAGGCAGCTGCGCACTATACCAATTCTATATTTGTTGCCTCTTCAGGCAGTGAGTTTGTTGAAATGTACGTAGGTGTTGGTGCAGGCCGTGTCCGCGAGCTGTTTCGGGAGGCCCGCACTCGTGCAGCCAAGGAAAAGAAGGAAAATGCTATTATTTTTATTGACGAGATCGACGTGATTGGCGGCAAGCGTGAGGGTGGACAGCAACGTGAATATGACCAAACCTTGAATCAGTTGCTGACTGAAATGGATGGCATCTATTCAGCAGATACTCCGCGCATTTTGATCATTGCGGCTACAAACCGTAAAGAAATGCTGGACAGCGCCTTAACGCGTCCGGGGCGTTTTGACCGTCATATTCAAGTGGACTTGCCTGATAAGAAGGGCCGTCTTCATATTCTTAAAATCCATGCCAAAAACAAACCGATTCAGGAAGAGGCGAATCTGGACAAAATTGCTGAGGAATCCTACGGGTTTTCCGGTGCACAGCTGGAAAGTGTCATGAACGAAGCGGCAATCTATGCGATGAGACAGGAACAGGAAACGATTGCGCAAAAGCATCTGTCGATGGCGATTGACAAGGTGATGATGGGTGAGAAAACGGATCGTGAATCAACGTTGGAAGAGAAAAAACGTGTAGCGATTCATGAACTGGGACATGCTATTATGGCTGAAATCGTTCGTCCGGGCAGTGTCAGCCAGGTAGCGCTCAGCCCGCGTGGGAAAGCGCTCGGCTATGTGCGGCACAATCCACAGCAAGAGCATTATTTGTATACCAAGCAGTTCCTGGAGGAGCAGATCATGATCTCGCTCGCAGGAGCTACGGCGGAAGAAATGTACTATGGCGGTCGCAGTACAGGCTCTAGCAACGATTTTGAGCAGGCGCTGAACATTGTTCATACGATGATGACTTCCGGTTTGACTTCACTTGGCATTATTAACATGGAAATGGTAACGAAAGAAGAGCTCATGCGCGAAAATGGTGAGATTATGGACGACCTTCATAACCGTACTTTGGAGCTGCTCGAAAAGCATCGTCCAGTGTTCGACAACTCTCTTGACATCCTTATGAAGGAAGAAACCCTGTCCGGGGATCAATTTAGATGTCAATTTAGTGAAAATGCTCTATTACCAGCATAATTTTTTATGCTGGTTATTTTTTTTACTTTTAGTCCGTGCTAAGATATTATTAGCTATTGGGACATAAACATGTATTTTTCGACAAAGAAGGATACAATATAAGAGAGTGACCAGGAAAGGGTGGAGTAAAGAACCATGCAATTTAAAAAAATCGGCGTCATCGGCGGCGGCACCATGGGACAGGGTATTTCTGAAATGCTCGCGTCCAAAGGAATTGATGTGCTGTTGGTAGAGCAGACACCAGAGAAACTAGACTACGCCTACAATATGATTGAAACGAGTCTGGACAAGCAACTGGAAAAATGGGCAATCACACAAGCGGAGAAAAAATTGATTTTATCCCGCATCCAGAAAGTTTCCCATTTGGCTGAGCTTGGAAGCTGTGACATGGTCATTGAAACCATTACAGAAAATCTGGACGAGAAGAAAGCTGTTTTCCAAGAACTGGACTATGTGTGTCCAAACAACATTATTCTTGCAAGTAATACATCCACGCTGAGCCTGACCGAGCTTGCCAGCTCGACCAAGTATCCTGAGCGTGTTATTGGTATGCACTTTATCTATCCAGTATCCCGCATTGATCTTGTGGAAATTATTCGTGGCTTGAAAACTTCGGACGATACGTTTGAAAACACAAAAATGTTTGTTGAAGAAGTAGTGGAGAAAAAAGGGGTTATGATTTATGAATCCCCGGGCTTTGTAACAAGCCGTATCATTTGCCTGCTGATTAATGAAGCAGCTCACGTTCTCCAAGAGGGCGTAGCTTCCGCTGAAGATATCGACGATGCTATGCGAATCGGCTACAGCTTCCAAAGCGGTCCTTTGGAAATGGCTGACCGCTTTGGTCTGGATTCCGTTTTGGCTGCTCTGGAGCGCATGTTCCGTGAATTCGGCGAATTGAAATATCGTCCGTCCATCGTCCTGAAGAAAATGGTGCGTGCAGGTAATCTGGGCGTGAAATCAGGCGAAGGCTTCTTTAAGTACGACAAGGATGGTGACCGGGTATGAAAATTCTCGTAATTAATGCAGGGAGTTCTTCCCTGAAATACCAGCTGTATGATATGTCGGACGAGTCCGTTCTGGCAAAAGGATTGGTCGAGCGCATCGGTATGGATTCATCCATCCTGACGCATAAGCCAACTAACAAAGAAGAATACACTGAGGTTAGCGAAATTCTGGAGCATACTACAGCGATCCGTAAAGTGCTGAATGCACTCACAGATGCGGAACATGGTGTAATCTCCAGCACTAGCGAAATTGAGGCTGTGGGACACCGCGTTGTTCATGGAGGCGAAATCTTCAAGCAGTCAGCGGTTGTAACGCCTGAAGCGAAGAGTGAAATCCGCCGCTTGTTCGACCTTGCGCCATTGCATAACCCGGCCTCTATGATGGGTATTAAAGCGGCTGAATTGAATATGCCTGATGTACCGCAGGTTGTTGTATTTGATACCTCGTTCCATCAAACCATGCCTGAAAAAGCTTATATGTACGCCATTCCAAGAGTGTTGTACAATAAGTACAAGGTTCGTCGCTACGGTGCACACGGTACTTCCCATGATTATGTAAGCAAGGAAGCTGCCAAATTCGTCGGTCGTCCTTTGGAAGAGTTGAAAATCATCACTTGTCATATCGGTAACGGCGGTAGTGTAACAGCGGTTCAAGGCGGTTTGTCCGTAGATACTTCCATGGGTATGACTCCACTGGAAGGACTTATGATGGGGACACGTAGTGGTGATTTGGACCCGGCAATCGTGCCTTATGTGATGAACAAACAAGAATTGACCGTCAATGAAGTCAACTCGATGCTGAACAAGCACAGTGGACTTTTGGCTATCTCCGGTATCAGCAGTGATATGCGTGAAATCACGGAAGGTATGGAAAAAGGCGAAGCTAATTCTACATTGGCATTTGAAATGTATGAATACCGTCTGCGCAAATACATTGGTTCGTATGCCGCGGCAATGAATGGGGTAGACGTGATCGTATTCACGGCAGGTGTAGGCGAAAACTCCGTCGTTCTGCGTAAGAGAGTGTTGGAGCAACTGACATTCCTCGGTATCGAACTGGATGAGTCGTTGAACGCTATTCGTTCTGGCGAGCCTCGCCGGATTACAACAGCAAATTCGAAGGTTGATGTATTGATCGTTCCGACGAACGAAGAGCTGGTTATTGCCCGCGACACGTATCGTCTGGTTCAGTAGTTCGACCCGAAGTTTAAACTTTATGCATACGGGCTATCACTTAAATAGGTTCCGTATGTACCAAACAGCGAGAGCAAACAGCCTGACCCAGGGGGAAGGGCTGTTTGATTTTCGGTTAAGAGGAGAGAGACGGTCATGACGAATAAAAGTACGATTGCCCTAGTGGGCCGCCATGTAGGGGAAACGGTTACAATCGGCGCTTGGGTAAATAATAAACGATCTAGCGGTAAAATCCAGTTCCTGCAACTGCGCGATGGTACCGGATATATTCAAGGGGTTATCGTGAAAAGCGAGGTGTCCGAGGACATTTGGAATGATGCCAAATCCTTGACACAAGAAAGCTCTTTGTATGTTACCGGAGTTGTGCGCGAAGAACCGCGTAGCCAATCTGGCTTTGAATTGACGGTAACGGGCATTGAAATCATTCATTTGACAGAAAACTACCCGATCACGCCAAAAGAACACGGTGTAGATTTCCTGATGGATCACCGTCACCTGTGGTTGCGTTCCGCCAAGCAACGCGCGGTTCTGATCGTACGGGCGGAAATTATCCGTGCGGTACAAGAATTTTTTAACGGCAATGGCTTCACAAAGGTGGACCCGCCGATTTTGACTCCTTCTTCCGCAGAAGGCACAACTGAGCTGTTCCATATCAAATATTTTGACGAGGATGCTTATCTGACACAAAGCGGACAGTTGTATATGGAAGCGGCTGCCATGGCGCTTGGCAAGGTATACTCGTTTGGTCCAACGTTCCGTGCGGAAAAGTCCAAAACACGTCGTCACCTGATTGAGTTCTGGATGATCGAGCCGGAGATGGCTTTTGTAGATCATGAGGAATCTTTGCGCGTACAGGAGCAATTTGTGAGTCATATCGTACAATCAGTGCTGAAAAATTGTGCAAAAGAGCTTGAAACGATCGAACGCGATGTTTCGAAGCTGGAGCAAATTCAGGGAGAATTCCCGCGCATTACGTATGATGAGGCGATTGCTTTCCTTCAAGGTGAAGGATTCGATATCCCGTGGGGCGAGGACTTTGGCGCTCCGCATGAAACGGCTATTGCTGAGAGATATAACAAGCCAGTGTTCATTACACATTGGCCGACTCACATTAAGGCATTTTATATGAAGCCTGATCCAACTCGTCCGGAGGTTGTACTGTGCGCCGATATGATCGCTCCTGAAGGCTATGGCGAAATTATCGGGGGTTCCCAACGGATTGATGATCCGGCCTTGATGGAAGAGCGTTTTAACGAGCATAACCTGGCGCGTGAAGCTTACCAATGGTATATGGATCTGCGCACCTACGGCACCGTTCCGCATTCCGGCTTTGGACTGGGACTGGAGCGTACGGTAGCATGGATTTGTGGACTCGATCATGTGCGTGAAACGATTCCGTTCCCACGTATGCTGTATCGTCTGTATCCGTAACCGATGACCGGATCATTCGACAAGACATCAGCGGCAGAGTGGGCGGAGGGAGTAGCCTTTGCTATGGAAGCCGGAATGGTCCAGATTCCCTACGCCCTGCTCAAGCATTACCGGACGCTTCGGCTGACGGATGGCGAAATGCTTCTGCTTATGCAGTTGCTTGCTTTTAAACAAGCCGAACGTAATGAATTTCCAACCTGGGAGCAATTGCAGGCCCGTATCGGATGTACAGCGAACGAAATCGGGCTCTATTTCAGCAAGCTGATGAAGGAGGGTTTTCTGCGGATTGATACTGTGGAAGACCGCAACTCGTCCGTGCAATTTGAACGCTACAATCTAACGGGGCTGTACCGTAAGCTGGCGGAATGTATGATACCCGAGCGCACGGAGCAAAGCGATGATGATGATATTTTGTTTGCTGGAAAACCGGATGTGCTGAATGGGATATCGGAGTCTCCGCCTTCGGAGGAACGGAATTTGTTCACGATTTTCGAGAAGGAATTCGGCCGACCATTGTCACCGATGGAATACGAGACGATCACCAGTTGGGTGGATCAGGATCGGTATCTTGAGGAGCTGATTTTGCTGGCCTTGAAGGAAGCGGTGTTTGCAGGGAAGGTACATTTCCGGTATATTGACCGCATTTTGCTGGAGTGGAGCCGCAACCGTGTCCGTAATGCACAGGATGCAAAGGAATACGCTCAGCGTTTCCGTGGGGGCGGACGCAGCTAAAGCGAAAGCCTGAGGTTTTCAGGTAGCAGCAAGGTTTACATTATATGCTTGCTTAAAGTGACTAAAAAGTTAAATGAATACAAGTACAATAGTTGAGCAAACAGCAGCTTAGCGATAGAGGACACGCTACTCCGTGAGGAGGGTGTGTCCTTTTTTAAATATTTTTTTCGAAATATGCAGGGGGGAGTAAATTCTCCGGCGTCTATAGTATTGGGAAGGGGGAGAGCGTCATTGATATAGAGAGAATCATTGAACGAATACGGTCTGGTGACCGGCAGGCGTTCCGTGAGATGGTAGAGCTGTATAGCAAGCATGTGTATCATGTGGCCTATTCGGTGCTGCATGATAGCAAAGAAGCGGAAGATGCCGCGCAGGAAGCGTTCGTTCAGGTGTATAAGTCTCTCCCCCAGTACCGGAACGAAGGTTTTAAAACGTGGCTGACCCGAATTGCGCTCCACAAGGCGCTGGATATCAAGCGCAAACAGGACAGGCGGCCCGCAGAGCTGATAGATGTGGCAGAAACCCTCGTTCAACTCCCTTCCCGGGATGAGGATGTGCTGATCCGTCTGATCCGCGAGGAACGAAATGTGGAACTATCGCAAAAAATCGCCCAGCTGCCCCAGCAGCATCGGGATATTATCCAAGACTATTATATGCAGGGCAAAACCTACGATCAAATTGCAGAAGAGACGCAAGTAGCCTTAAAAACAGTAGAGTCCAGACTCTACCGGGCACGGCAGTGGATTCGAAATCACTGGAAGGAGGAGGAATGGCAATGACTGACCAACATGATAAACCGTGGACTGAAGGGCAGATGAATGACTGGCACGCTTATATTACAGGAACTTGCACGACAGAGGAATCTGAACGGCTGGAAAAGCTTCTGCTGGAAGATGAGCAGGCGCTGGCCTTATATCTTGTTGCAATGGAGCAGCTGGAGTCGACATTGGAAGATTGTTTTGCCTGGATGGATACGGAACGCTTCACAGATCAGGTAATGGCTGCTCTTCCCGATAAGGAAGCAGAAGCAAGTCAAGCTACCCTCAATAAACGCCGCTGGTTTGAAAAGCCTGCATTTCACTACGTAGTTGCGGCAAGCTTGACGCTAATTCTACTGTCTAGCGGTGCTTTTGACAAAATGATGCCGCAAACCAGTGGTAAACCGGTTCCTCCGAAAGAACGCGTCTCTTACAGTGAAGAGGTCATGCGGGCTACGACAAGCTGGCTGGACAAATTAAAGCCCTAAAATAAATTAAAGTGACAGATAAAAAGGTTTAATTCAAACCTTCAGATGAGGATTTAATCAAAATCCCAAGATTAGAGAGGAAGTGTATCGGTGCCTTATACGGAACGAAGCAAGCTTCTGGCATTTCTGTTGAACATCATTCCCGGTGTGGGACACTATTACTGGACCAGAAAAGCCAATGCGTTTGTATACACCATTTTGTTTTTCGGATGTCTGGCGGGAGGAATATTTTTTGCGGTGGTTTCAAGCGACGAAATGCCTTTATTGGCCAGTATGTTTGTTGCCGCTCTTTTTTGGGGGCTCAGTATGCTGCATATCATTATTAGCTTGTTGCGTTATGATCCTCGTGCAGTCGCTGCTCCATATCCCCCTCATGCGGGCCCGAATCCATATGGTTTTTACCCCCAAGGTGCGCCTTATGGAGATGAAGGCTTGGCGGGCGAGGCTCCGGAGGGAGCGCGGAACGCAGATACGGATATACCAGGAGCAGGAGCGGATTTTGATGCAGGTTATCATCATTATGCGCAGGGACACTACGGATGGGCAGGTTCGCCTACTTTTCAAAAAGGCTCGGACAATGAACGTTTTTTCACCATATTGCTGTCGTTCATCCCAGGATTGGGACACCTTCATTTGGGGCTGATGCAGCGTGGTTTGTCTTTCCTGATGTCCTTCTTTGGCTTTGGAACGATTCTCGTTTTTATTTCCAGCATCACAAACGAATCGGGATTTATGGCGTTTGCGTGCGTGTTGCCAATCATTTGGCTGTATTGTATGTTTGATGCGGTGCAGCATGTACATCGTAAACAAGCGGGAGAAATCCTTCAGGATCGGACTTTATTTGAAGAACTGGAGCATGGAAGAGTCGAGGGGCGGCGTAGCAAAATGCTGGCTACCATTCTATCGGTATTTCCCGGGGCGGGACATATGTATATCGGTCTGCAAAAACGTGGTCTTCAGCTGATGCTTCTGTTCTTAGGCGGCATTTACATGCTGGATGTACTGTATTTGTCCCTTTTTTTGTTCCTGATCCCGGTGGTCTGGTTTTACAGCTTTTTTGATGCATTGCAGCAAGTAAGCCGTTATGGACGGGAACCGTTGATTGACAAGCCTGTGATCGGTATGTTTGCACAATATCACCGCTGGGTAGGTTTGGGGTTGCTATTGCTGGGTGCCTATTACATCTTGATCAACGTACTTGTTCCTACTCTGGATCGTCTGTTTCCGAACGAAGAGATTTATAATTTGGTTGACATGTATCTACGGACGATTATCGTATCCTTATTGTTGATTGGCGGTGGTATTTGGATGATGATCGGTAATTCCAAATCTAAACGGGTAAAGGAGAAACAATAGGATGGATACTGAGTTTTCAAAGAGTGAGGCTCCCTTTAAGGGAGTCCATCATCCTCATAGCGATACAGGAGGCTCTACAGGTATATTGGGTACATCAACCAACAATAGCAGCTCCTCCAAAACACCAAACGCCCCGGCAGGGGTTTGGAAGGTCGGAAGGCTGTCGATGGGACTTTTTCTGGTCTTGTTGGGAGGAGTAACGTTTGCCTCCAAGTTTTGGGGAGCGGGCATATTGGATCAGGCGTTGACGTGGTGGCCTGTCGTTTTTGTTTTGCTGGGACTCGAAATTTTAATGTATACGGCGTGGAAAGGGACACGTGAGCGCATCCGTTATGATTTGTTCAGTATGTTTATTACAGCAGTCCTGGTTTTTTGTTGTATCGGATTTGCTTTGGTCAGTTCACTGGGACTTACTTCGCAAGTCAGGGATATGATGAGCTCGGTTCAGGAAACAAGGGTCCTTCCTGATTGGCATGAAAAACTGCCTGTCGGAGTGACCAAGGTGATCGTGCAGGGTGAAAATCCCTATGCGGTCAAAATTGACGCAACCACCTCACCAGAGGTGCATGTGTTCGGAAGTTATGTCTATACAGGCAAC
>NZ_JTHP01000062.1 GCF_000943545.1 Paenibacillus terrae | reverse complement strand
CAGCAAATCCTGCTCCTTCAATTCCATCGGATGACTGCGGTTGCTTAAACAACATGTGTTGCACTTATATGTTATAGCGGCGGCCCGCCTGCTGCAATCATCAAAAAGACAAAATGTTGGATAGACAACACAATTGTTATATTTTTGTTTTAAGAGGATAGATGGTCTTGCCCATGATACAGAAAGTGACTAAAATCGGCGTAGCTGCCTTGAAATTGTTGCATGTCGTGTGCGGCAATCCCTACAAAATTCCCTGTAAATCCACCTGATAAAAAGCTGATGTTTTGCTTTTCAAAAAGTGGAGTCCAGGTGGGTTCATTCCCGAGATGGTAATAAAATCGTCCTTGGGTTGCATGGACTTCTACGGCCAAATGTATAGGAAGATCCTCCTGAAGTGTAATCGCATGGGGAACTAATGTGAATATATCTGCTTCACATCGCATCATGCGCAGTACTTTCCCTTGTCCCTCTTCATAGCTGACATAGGCATATAGATAATTTTCATCATTTAGATACAGCAGGAGCCCCGCCATTTGCAAATAGCTGACAGGTTGATATTCCAACGCCGTTTCTACCCGAAAATGATGATCGGTTTGCCGGATGGCAAGCACATGATGCTGAAACAGACTTTGAATGGATTCTCCAGCCTGAATTCGAAGATAACCCGGACGCTGGCTCAGTGAGCACCAACGGTCATCCGCCAGTATACGCAATGTGTTCCACGTTTTATTTAAAACGGGCCCCTCGAAAAAGTCTTCGAATACAAAGCTGTGCTTCTGCCCTGCCGAGAAAGTGGTTCCGATCGGTGCAGGCACTTCTAATTGCGGCGTATGGCCCCCGCCGGTTAATCGCAGCCAGCCTTCATCATTCCAGTACACGTGCTGCAAGGCTGTTTCTCGCCCTAAAATGGCATACTTCCCTTCCAATGGACGAGTACATAAATGAGCCATATACCAATCGCCATCTGGCGTCTGTACAAGACTACCATGTCCTGCACATTGTAAAGGGAATTCAGGACGATCGCGTGACGTAAGCATCGGGTTATGCGGGTCTACTTCATAAGGCCCGGATAGCTGCTTCGAACGGGCTACGGTTACCGCATGTCCCGTACCCGTTCCACCTTCCGCTGTAATAAGGTAGTAATATCCGTTTTGCTTGTAGATATGAGGGGCCTCTGTCTTTTTCAAAGGCGTGCAATCAAAAATTTTCACAGGCTCACCAATAAGTCGTTGCTGCCTGCTATCGTATTCCTGCATAACAATACCTGAAGATTTATTGCTGTCCACCATGCGGTAATCCCACAATGCATTCAATAGCCATTTACGTCCGTCCTCGTCGTGAAATAAAGACGGATCGAATCCACTACTGTTGAGATAAACCGGGTCTGACCACGGGCCATGGATCGCAGGCGCCGTCATCACAAAATTATGAACATCCTTAAACGGACGTCTGGTGCTCTTCACATCCGTATAGAGCAGATAAAAAAGGTTATCCGCGTAGCTCAGCTGCGGCGCCCAAATGCTGCAATTTTTCGGATTCCCTTTTAAATCAACCTGATCGGTCAAAATATCTGTACAGTGCTCCCAATGGGCCAAATCATTGGACTGATACACCCGTACTCCCGGCAGCCACTCAAACGATGACACGACAATATAGTAAGTATCCTCGACTCGTACAATACACGGATCGGGATTAAAGCCTTTTAATATGGGATTTTGGATCATCATGAGAAATGATTCCTCCTTGCTTCCAAAAAGTGACTCCACCAAAAACCTGCTCCTTGCTCCACGCTTCTGCTCCTGCTTCAAAACAACCCGCCCACGGAACACGCTCCCTACGCAATGAGGCAACATCGGATACACCATACTCCTGATAGCAAACCGTTTTCTCATTTGCAGCATCGTCCCAATTGTCCCAGCCCCGTGGATCAATATGTTCGCCCATTTTACAATCCACAAATACGGTCTTGGCATACTCACGCCACGGACGCCCCAAAAATACCGGAGTAATATCAGGCTCTGCGGTTAAGTAGCAATGATTGAATACATAGCCATACGCTTGTCCGTGGGGAGTGGAGGCGGCTGTAACGTAGCTCGTTTGGTTCTCATGATGGCGCAAACTGCGAATTTCGCAATGTTCAAAATAAGCTGTCGCCCCGCCAAAAATGAAATCGACCGTGCCCTCGATATAGCAATGCTGATAGAGCTGGCGATAGTGCGCATGATGCTCTTTCAAATGGATGCCACCAAACTTCAGCCGTTCTTTCGGTGCCGGAGGCAGGGGGCCTGTAAATAACGTATCCTGATGCCCGCGAAAGGTACAGTTTCTAAAAACCGTTTCATCACAATGAGCATACACCGCAACAGCCTGCCCAATGGCTTCTCCCTGTCCAGCCGTGTTGGAAATGATAAGATTTTCCAGGATCAAATGACTGCCGCCTAAAAATAAAGTGGGAGTCGCAAAGGTTCCTATTTCCTCACCTGCCTCATCCAACTCCCTGGCATACCGATGCATTCGAATGTCTACCTGTCCGATGCCTATGATATGAAGATACGAACGGTAGATCCGCACCTCCTCCTCGTAGGTACCCGATAAAATATACAGCGTTTCCATTTCGTTAGAAGGCGACTGCTCCAATACAGCAATCGCCTCCTGAATCGTATGAAAATCACAAAAGGATTCTTTCCCTACCAGCATGGTTGCCCCAATCCTTTCATTGGAATTACAGATGTTCTGCTAAAAATGACTGCCACGCCGTTCGCATTTCCAAGGTCTCCATATGCCCGCCACCTGCGATCACAGGCTGCCAATGTTCAGGGTGACCTGCTTCCTGGTAAGCTTCCAGCAGTCCTTTCGCCAGATGCTCGACTCCTTCAATAGGACACATTCGGTCATTTTGACCTGTTATGCTCATTCGTGGACGGGGAACAATCCGCTTTTGAATATCCAGCGTGGTAAAATGCTTAAGCAAGCCGGGGACATAGGAATAGAAGCCATGGTGATCCAGTCCCCTTTTGGCGATCAGCGTATGGGCATCTACCTGTCCGCAAATATCAATCGTGACCTGTATCCGCTCATCTAACGCTGCCAGCCACCACGCCATCAGGCCCCCCATCGACATGCCAATCGTTGCAATACGAGAAGCATCAATGTCCTCACGCTCACACATATAATCCAACAGACGACGGTTATCGTACAGCATCATGCCCCACAGCACTTGGCCCTGCCAGAGCATTTCCTTTACCAGCTCACTTTCGGTTTTGCCCCCACGTTCATTAAAGCCCCACATGTCAATACAACAAGCGCAATAGCCCATGTCTGTCAGGGTTTTAGCAAACGAGGGCTGCTGCAAGTAAGAGCTGCTATGGATAAATTCCTTGCGTCCATTCGTATAATTGCCTCCATGCGAATGGTTGAAATTGACCAATGGAAACGGACCGTTTCCATGTAATGGTGTGGCTATATAAGCTGGCACAGGCTCGATTCCGTTGATGTCCAGCAGAAGAGATTCCAGTTGGTATCCCTCTTGCTCCTCTTGCTTTAGCAGGGTGGCTGTAACGGGTCGATCTGCCGGAAGATCTCCCAATAATGCTTGCAGCTTATCCACGTTTTCCCTCCTTCCATGCCCCTCCTAAATCAGGATTTTTGCAAAATCCTCAATTAAAAATATTTTGTTCAGAAGATTGTATCGTCACTTGTTCAATCAGCTTTTCAGGCTGGTTTGTATTTTTCGAATGACAACGGTTGACTTCAACGCCTTCCCCGTTTTCAATATAAAAAGCAGGACCTTCATGATTCTCAATGGTCACCTGTTGAAAACGGATATCTCTCACATTGCCTAAATAAAAACCACGGTTGTTCATATCTTCGATCCCTGTCATCATGGCAGGACGGCCGGGAATTGCATTCTTCGCCATGGAAATATCAATATTGGAAAATGTAATTTCAGCAATATATTGTTCTGCAAGTCCGTATAAGAACCCCGCTGCCGCATGAACCTGACGTGCCGTGATATCGGAAAAATGAATCCGTCTAAAGCAAGGCGTTTCATCGGTAATTGGATAGGGATTTTTGTCCCAGACATATTTGTCTTTGCCCCGAGGTCCGCAGAAATAATAGAGATTCAGAATAAATGGACAAATCACATCTTCCATCACAATATTGCTAACGCGAATATCCTCGATGATTCCGCCACGTCCCCGTCTTGATTTCAGGCGGATGCCCCGATCCGTTTGCTTGAACACACAATTGCTGATCGTGACATTACGGATATCTCCACTCATCTCGCTTCCCAGTACGACAGCGCCATGTCCATGCACCATCGTACAGTTGGTAATCGTTATATTTTCACAAGGAATCCTCTCCTGTGTATCTTCGGTTCCTGCTTTGATCGCAATACAATCATCGCCCACATCAATATTGCAGTTACTAATACGAACATTGGAACAGGATTCGGGATTAATGCCATCCGTATTGGGGGAATCCGCCGGGTTAAGAATGGACACATTGTCAATCGTAACGTTATAACAAGCGATAGGATTTACAGTCCAACTGGGGGAATTTTTCAACATGATATCTTTAATGGTGACCCGCTGACAACGGTCAAAGCTGATTAATTTGGGTCTCGGGTACTGTAGTTCCTCGGGATGATTCCGATGCTTTTCCCACCACGGTTGACCATTTCCGTCCAGCGTTCCGCTGCCTGTAACTGAAATATTCTCTAGGTTCTGCCCATAAATACACGACGCATGTACTTCTCGCTGAACGCCTTCCCATCTGGATTCTACTACAGGATAATCAACCAAATCCGTACTGAAGGAAAGAATTGCACCGGGGCTTAAATGCAGCTCAATGTTACTTTTTAAAAAGATAGCCCCTGTCAGATACGTACCCGAGGGAATAAAAACCGTTCCTCCCCCGGCATTGCTAGCCGCTTCAATCGCAGCCGCAATCGCCCCTGTTGCCAACGTCGTACCATCCTGAGGTGCTCCATAATCTACAATGTTATACACTTGCATCTCGTTCTCTCCTGTCTTCATTTTTTGTGAATACGAAAATGATTTATAGGCTGAACTTAAAAATACACTGGAAAACAGAGTAGGCGGAATGGTGCTGAACAAGCGTCAGCGATGGTAAGCACCATCCGCCTGCGTAGTGGCACTTCATGTACACTGATGTTCAACCTATATCTATATCCTTATTTTTTCGATTTCTTATACGCTTCCTCGTATTCCGTAATAATCTGTGAGCCACCGGATTTTTTCCAGTTTTCTACCGCAGCTTTAAATCCGGCTTCATCGGTCTCACCCATAATAAATTTGAACGTAGCATCGGTAATAATTTTTTCGAGTTCAGTTCCTTTTTCATTGGCAGTTACAGAATCCAGAGGAACGGTTGGGTCCAAAACGGCAAATTCGTTATTTTCCTTGATTAATTGATTGGATAGTTCCTTTTCAGGGTTGGCATCTTTTAACGTATACGTCACTTCGCTCGGTCTGGAACTTGCAAATGGCTGTACATCTGCTTGCCACAAATCGGTGTTAATAATTCTGAAAGCTCCTTCATTATCAATGTCATAATGAGTTCCCTTGATACCACCTGTCATGTCCATAAATACTTCTTCATCAATCAAATCATTGACAAATTGAAGCAATCTTTTCAATTGAGCTTCCGTCTTCACCTCGGATTTAGGAAATGCCAGCAAACCGCCAACTCCGCTGCCCTCGGACCAAATGTGATATTTACCGTCTCCATTGGAGATTTTGTTTACAGGCACCAGCTCAAGACCCTTTTGCAAGCCTTGTGACAGATTTCTCAAGTTGGTGATATCCACCATTCCCGTATAAATCCCGGTTTTCCCTTGAGCAAATTGCTGCTGCTGATCGGTTTTAGCGGTTACGGCGAAATCCTTCGATACATACCCGTTCTTATATAATTTATTGGAATACTTTAACGTCTCCAAATATTGAGGTGTATCAAATTCCGGCGTAAACTTGCCATTCTCATCTACTTTCCAGCCATTAGGTGTGCCAAAATAAGAGCTTAAGGTTTTAAAGCTGCTGTAGCGCAGATCAGATCTGTCGCCAAAGCCTGTCGTATCCTTTTTGCCATTACCGTCCGGGTCATCTTCTGTAAACGCTCTCGCAACTTCGTAAAGTTCATCCAGGGTCGTAGGTACTTTAAGTCCTAAACGATCCAGCCAATCCTTGCGGATAACCAAGCCTGCTCGTGCCAAATTTTTCTGGAATGGAACTCCATACAGAACTCCCTCGATGGAAGCTGCATTTCTAACTTCGGGAGGTATCTTTTTTAAATTGTCATAATCGTCCAAATAGCTCCCTACATCCCAGAATAGACCTGATTTCAATGAACTTCGAACTGAAGAATTTGTCATCATCGTAAGAGTCACGATATCCGCCAATTCACCGGACGCCAGCGCTGTAGTGATTCTCTCTTCTTTGGACGCATCAGGAACCCAGTTGAACGTAATCTTGGAATTGGTGTATTTTTCAATTTTGTTCTTAATCGTGTCTGTAGGTGGAGAGGCTGTATGCAATACATTTAACCAGGTTAATTCCAGCTTTGAATTCGGATCATAGGTTTGGCTGCCTTGATCCTCTGCCCCCTTGTCACCGCAAGCAGCTAAAAAAACACTCATGACCATAAGTACGGCAAGAAGGCCCGATACTCCCTTTTTCATCGTGATTCCTTTTTTCATTGTGTTTGCTCCTTTTCTGATCGTATATTCATGCCATATCTTCCTCTTTCACCAGAACCTCTCGCTCTATTTTGCTAAACACCTGATGCGTCATCCACATCACGAGATAACCGATGATACTGGCTCCGGCAAAAGTCAGAATTCCTGGGTACAAGCCTAGAATCAATGTAAAAAGCGCGACAATCGCAACAAAAAGAACAAGTGTATATTGTAAATACGAAAACCCAATCACCACAGACATCCTGATTTTCAGCTTAATCCCTTTCCAATCATAATGAGCCAGTAACGGGAAAATGTACGCCAAGGAGATGAGATACAAAAAGGCTCCAATAAGCAACACTACGCGAACATACCAGGACGAGACATTGACGATATCCACGTAGAGCACGTAGCCCACGAGGCTGTAAATCGCTCCAATGATCGCCGCTTCTTTAAAGCTTTCTCTAAAGTAACGTACAAACGTGGAGAAAATGGCGACTTCCTCATTCCCCCGAATCCATTGCCTTAAAATACTGAGCATAGCGACAGTTGCAGGTCCCACGCCTATAAATCCCAGGCCCAGGATCGTCGCAACCGTCCACAGCAAATTAAGGTAAACCAGCCGGAGCAGGCGCATGCACCATTTGTTCATGTTTTCTACAAACCGTACCATTCCGCATCCTTCCCGTCGTCATTAGTAAACGCCGTCTTCACCAAATTTCTTGGCCAGTCGATTGGAGCCCATGATCAGAATTAATCCCACCACGCCTTTAAAAAGTCCTACCGTCGTACTAAAACTCAATTGTCCATTCTTTAAGCCCGCTGTATAAATGTAGGTATCAAAGATTTCAGCAACCTCGCGGTTTAGTGAGTTCAATAGCAGATACATATGCTCAAAGCCCAAATCCAGCGTGCTGCCAATTTTCAAAATTAACAACGTAATAATGACTGGGCGAATTGCAGGCAAGGTAACATGCCATGTTTTTCGGAGACGTCCGGCACCGTCCATTTCTGCTGCCTCATACAGTTGCGTATCCACGACCGTAATCGCCGACAGATAAATGATGGTAGACCAGCCAAGTTCCTTCCAGATCACTTGCCCCATATAAACGGTACGCAACCATTCCGGGGAAGTTAAGAAGCTGATCTTCTCACCGCCTAGCGCAGCAATCATTTCATTTAGCACCCCGCCGTCTACGGTTAAAAATACATAAGAAATCGAAACAATGATGACCCATGACATAAAGTGCGGGATGTAGATAATCGTTTGGATGATATTTTTAAACACACGCTTCCTGACCTCATTCAGCATCAATGCCAAAATGATCGGTAATGGAAAGAAAATCACAATGTTGAGCGCAAACAAAACCAGGGTGTTACGTAATAGCATGAAAAACGTAGGCTCGGTAAATAAACGAATGAAATGCTTCATTCCTACCCACGGGCTGCCCGTGATTCCCAGAAAGGCTTGATAATCCTGAAACGCAATGACCAAGCCGCCCATAGGGAAATATTTAAAAATAATGAAGTACACTAGCCCGGGTAAAACCATTAGGTACAGCAACTTATGTTTTTGCATACGTAAAAGATTTTCCGTCGTTCTGTTGTTCTTTTTCATTTTCATATTCGGTTTCATGTTCGGTGACGGGACACTTGAAACTTTCATTAGCTCGACCTCCTTCAAACGTTTATGTATACGTTTTCAAGAGTACGTTATTTTTGGCATTACGCATATAATCATCAAATGATAGCGTTTACAAAACCTTATATACCGCCTATTTTCCGGCTTTTCACCTTACCTAATGATTACTACACAACCTAATGATTACCCTCTTTTTTCCATGCTTAGGAGAACACCTCAAGATTTGATTATATACGGAATTCCACCCTCTTGGTACAGTTTACATGTAAACGATTACGAGGAGGTCAATCACTTGGCGCAAAAATCACTAAAAAAAGAATCGCTGGGCAGTCGTATTTTTACCATCGTAAACAGTACTTTATTAATTCTCATTGCCCTCACTTGTCTCTTGCCTTTTCTGAATATCATTGCCAGCTCTTTTGCTTCAACCCAAGAAGTGGTAGCTAAAAAATTCATTTTGTTCCCTGTCACTTTTTCCCTGGATGCATATCGGTATATCCTGTCGACCCCAACGATTTTCAGAGGACTAGGGGTTTCGATCGGAGTGACTGTCGTCGGTACCGTGGTGAGTATGATCTTTACTGCTTTTATGGCGTACGGATTATCCCGAAGATATCTGCTTGGCCGAAATACGATTAACTTCATTGTAGTATTTTCCATGTTGTTTAGCGGGGGTATGATTCCAACTTTCCTGGTTGTAAAAAGCATGGGGCTTATCAATTCGTATTGGTCCCTTATTCTTCCCGTGGCCATTAATGCGTTTAACCTGATTATTATGCGTAACTTTTTTCAGGCGTTGCCGGATGATCTAGAGGAATCGGCCAAGATGGACGGGTGCAACGATTTTGGCATCTTCTTTAAAATTATGCTGCCGTTAGCGATGCCCTCTATTGCAACCATTTCACTTTTCTACGCGGTAGCCTACTGGAATACGTATATGCATGCCATTCTCTATATTAATGATTCCGCCAAATGGCCTATTCAGGTCTTGCTTCGCCAAATTGTAATCGTTTCCAGTGGTATGCAGGCAGAAGGAACTTCTGTGGATGTCATCCCACCTGCGCAGACGATTAAGATGGCGGTCATTGTGGTGGCAACCGTTCCTATGCTAATCGTGTATCCATTTGTGCAAAAACACTTTGTCAAAGGAGCATTACTAGGGGCGGTAAAAGGATAAACTGCCCCTCGATTGCTAGTGAAGTTCATTTTAATTCGCTTGCTTCATCTTACGGTATGCTCCGGGCGTGACCTGCTCCTTCTTCCGAAACGAGCGGATAAAGTTCTGCGGATTATGATATTGCAATCGCTCGGCGATTTCTTTAATCGTCATATCCGTCTCAATGAGCCACTTTTTGCCCATTTGCAACCGGTAGCCCATCAGATATTCGCTGAACGTCGTACCGTATTCTTTTTTGAAAATACTGCTTAAATAATTGGGATTGTAATGAAGACGGTCCCCAATAAGCTCCAGTGACAATTCCTGGTCATATTCAGCCCGGATAATGGCGGCAATTTTCTCGGAGAGACAGCGGAATTGCTGGTTCGTCTTCTCCTTCATACTTTTTACCATAGGGGAAATGACTTGCTCCACCAGCATACGCTCGATCTCTTCCGGATTACGAATGTCCAGCAGACGATGGTACAACGCATGATTGTTCTGCGTCAGCAGCACTTCGATCCCTAGCAGCTGCTCCAATTGAATGAGGTTATTCACAAACCGCACCAACAGCACCTCAAAGTTCATGGAATGATTGTTCTTTGTCATTATTTCAGTCAATAAGGAATGTACGGAAAGTCGTACTTGCTCTTCATCTCCTATTCTAATGGCGTCAAACAGCTGCGATTCCATTTCCGTCGGATAATGAAGCAGCACCGGGCCTGAAATGACTGTGGAAATGTCTTCATAAAATATAATGGATTCTTTGCCTAAATTTAAACGGTGGTGCAAGGCTTGCTTACTCATCTCACAGGCTTCCTTGCTTTCTATCAAATTGTCATACGATTTACTAATGCCGATACTGATGGATACATTCAAATACTCTTTTACGGTTCGAATCAAAAGGGTGGCATCATCCAGCACTTGCTTGTTTATTTCCTGTTCATTCTTTCCTGTAAACATTAAAATGGTCGCCTGGATGTCATCGTTCAAAATGATGGGAAGCATTCGCTGCTGCTCTGGAATGGTTTCTTCTACGATTTTGTTAATAGCCAGCAGTAAAACGTCCTTATCCGAGGGCTCCCGATCTCCCAGATTATCCAGTTGAATCAACAGGGTAATATACATTTGATTCTCCAGTTGCGGATAGCCCAAACGTGGCATTTTTCGTGCCAATTCCTCTGTTGAAATACGCCTGCGAAACAGGTTAAGGATCAATTGGGTTTCAAGCTGTGGCATTTCGGACTGAATGAGGCTTTCCAGGCTTTCCTTTTCCGTTACAATGCTGTCAATGGAATCAATAATCCAGTCAATTTCATTTTTGGAAGGCTCATTTTTGAACGAAAAATTAGGATTTTTAGGCAGGCTGCGTTTAATTTGCTGGAATGGCTTTGTAAAATAGACGGCTATGATATACGCCACCACCACAATCAAGAGTGTGAGTACAAGTACCATCGTGATGATCCCGAATTTGGTCGTTTGGAATGCATTCGAGATCTCCTTTTTATCTAATATCGTTAAATACGTCCAGTTGTTATAAGCAGACTTGGCATAAATGACCTGCTGAGCAGGCTGATGCTTCGTTTTTTCCAGTGTCAACATGCCTGAATTGTCGGGTGTAGCCGTAGCCTCTGAAATGTGCTGAAGCTGCTGGGTGGTCAATAATTGTTCAACGGGCTCGGTTTCGTACATTAAATCGCCTTGTTTATTCAGAATAAAAACGGCCATGTGATCCTCTGCTTGAATTGCACGATTTAACGTTTGCAACGAAATATCCGACAGCGCAATGGCTTGCTTCTTTTTGGAGAATACAGGCAAGGTATTAACAAAGCGGATTCCCTTGTCTGTTTTAATCCAGAATAGCCCCTTATCCTGATGGTCGATATAGGTTTTAAATAGCTTCTCCCGTTCTGTTTTAGTCAAATAGGACAGGCTTCCATTGGATATTTTCCAGTTCTGATCCAGGCTAATCAGTGAGTATTCCGTTCCTTCTAATCCCATCGTAGCAATATAATTGAGTTGCGAATTCACATTCCGATACGCTACAAAATCTTTTTCTGTAATGGGATGTTTTACGACTTCATCAAATGAACTGGTCGTACTATACGTATTAAAAGCATATTCAATCGTTTGGATTTTCTGCTCCAGACTGTTTTTGATCTGTGTCATGTAGCTTTGTTTACTGTTGGAAACCCTTTCCATGACTGAGCTAATTGTTGTAAAATAGATGTAGCTGCCGAAGCTGGCCACCAACCCTATTCCCAAAACCAGAATCGTAATAAAAATGGTGTAGAACATCCTGCCTTTTTTCATTGCGCTCCCCCTTTGGTTCTTTGCATCATACCAAAATTATAGCGCTTTCATAACAAGGTTTAAATCATTTTTTTCACGTGTGCATTTATTTAAAAAACAAACCTGGACTTAAGCCCACTCTTTAAGCAGAAATGTTAAATACCATTACATCCGTCCCATCCCGTTTTATGTTCATCTGGATTAGCTTGCAGAATTTAAAAAAGGAATTTGGAGGTACCTTATGTTACACGTTGTTAGTCATAAAGAACAGATTGTAAAAAAAGAATTTCCAGCAGACACTTCCTTTCTCTCCCTCTATCCAGCAGTGGCCCATGAAGCTCGCCCTTTTATATTGGTACTGCCCGGCGGTGGCTACGAGCACTTGGCTTCACATGAGGGGGAACCCATAGCTCGGTGGTTAAATGATTTAGGTATTCATGCAGGTGTGCTGCATTATCAAGTCGGAGACTTTGAGGTCGATTCCTTGTTGGATGATGTGGAACATGCCCTGAGGTGGATTCGACAAACGCCCAAAGACTGGAAAGTGATTCCGGAGCAAGTCGGTCTGGTTGGATTTTCAGCAGGCGGGCACTTGGCCTCCATCGTCGCCACCAGAGGGGCGGAAAAACCCGATCTTCTGCTGTTGGGCTACCCCGTGATTACGTTTCATGATGCTTATACGCATATCGGAAGCCGCACTCATTTTTTAGGTGAACAGCCGACACAGGAGCAGCTTCACGCCTTTTCATCCGATCAACAAGTGACTTCACAGACCCCTCCAACTTTTATTTGGACAACAGCCAATGACGCCACTGTTCCGGTCGAAAACAGCTTGTTGCTGGCTTCCGCATTATCCAGAGCAGGCATTTCATTTGAGCTGCATGTATTTGAGGAAGGGCGACACGGCTTGGGGCTGGCTGAGGATAACCGCGAGTGCCAGCAATGGCTCGCTCTTGCGGAAAAGTGGCTCCAAAAACATAGCTATGTTACGGAAGGACAGCGGATCACATCCAGGCTGTTTATCGCTGGTGATTCCACGGCTGCCCAAAAAGGAGCTACCGAAAAACCGATGACAGGCTGGGGCGAACACTTGCAGAGTTATTTTGACCCGTCTGTTCAAGTGAACAATCGTGCGGTTAATGGACGAAGCACTAAATCTTTTATAGCGGAAGGTCGATTGTCTCATATTGAAAAGGATTTTCGAGCCGGCGATTATCTGTTTATTCAATTTGGACACAACGATGAGAAGAAAGAAGATCCCACCCGCTATACCGATCCTGACGGGGACTACCGTCAAAACCTAATTCAATGTATCAAGTCTGCTCGGGAGCGTGGTGGAATTCCAGTGCTATTGACCTCTGTAAGCCGCCGCCGCTTTACCGCAGACGGAGAACCTGATCCGCTTGCTGTGGGAGCTTATCCCGCAGCGATGAGACGAGTAGCCGAGGAAACACGGACACCACTGCTCGATATTTTTAAAGCTTCTCAGCAGCTTTATCGTACCCTGGGAGAAGAAGGATCTAAGCAGTTATTTATGCATTTACCTGAAAAAGTGCATCCGAATTACCAGGCGGGCGTAACGGATAATACTCATTTTTCTGATAAAGGAGCAAGACAGATGGCCAAGCTGGTCGCTGAAGCCATTCGTAAATGCACGGAACTGTCTGCATTAAAACAACGTATGGTAGAAAGGAATCCAGACAGCGGTGAGAGACTTGCACACCAACTTGTCAACTGATATCAAGAACTAAAAAGATACAAACACGAAAAACGGACTTGGGGCTAATCACTCTGACGTCCGTTTTTTATTCCGTGTGGGTCAAAGACTATACAGCTATGGAAATAGTTCAAAAGTACGGTAAGTTAAAAAGTAAATACTTAAATTGTTATATTTAAATTCTTTTGTATTTTATAGGACTTTAGAATCGTTTTATTGTATTATTTTGACAACATTTGTCGAATGAAGTGAAATCAATAATTTTACATGGTATATTTTAGGAGCTCACATCATACATCAGGAGGAATTTTTTATGAATACTAAGAAAATATTATTATCAACGGTCATGTCTTTGGGGCTCATTGGTAGTATCATCGTCCCTAGTGCGTCCGCAGCAGTAGGTCCTTCACCGATAATTACGCCTACTGTAGAAGTTAACGGAGTATACTACAGAACTGCTACGTTACCGCGAAATTATTCCTATGCGCTGTCAAATTACCCGGGGGATACTTATAAAGTGGCAAGTGGAAATGTGACAGTCTCCGCTTCTGGCGTGGTAACAACCACCACTGCAACAACTGCAAGAGTTGAGATTTACGGCGGTAACGGTAAATTGAGAATGGTATACACTGTTAAGGTGCTCTAAGATTGGAGTAAGTGTTCCTGGGAATGTGGAGTCAACGATCATTATCAAGATGGTGATTTGGTAGCGAGTTTTTTAGGCACTTTGTTAAGCGATTTCGAGAATATCAAAAGAAGCACTGTCCGTTTATTAGGGCAGTGCTTCTTTATGGGGCGAAAAGAACTCATATTGCTTTTTTATCAGTGGAACCCTTTATTAGTTTTCATTGAACTCACAGACTCATGAGAAGTTTTATTTAAATACTCCTCAAATTGAGTGCCAAATACTCGAACGTTCTCTTTTCTAAACTTTCGTGAAATCAATAAAGATACCCCAAAGAATTATTGAGAAATTCAATTTAACTTGATAAAAAGGCATTGATCTTCACAATCGCTACTTTTTATATGTAAAGGGTAAGAATATATTTCTAGCTTTACCCAACTGAAATCACCTTCTCCGCAAGAACTTCACTTCTCTGCGAGCACTATTTATAGATATAACCACACCTGTTAACTCCGCATTGTCGAATGGGCTAAATACTACCAGTGAGACAGCCGTACGTGAATTGTAGGAGTTGATCAGCTCCGGCTTACCTCGCCGTTGTAAAAATTATATTACGAACTTACATTCTAAACAAGATGAATCAATCTAGAAAAATATTCCTAGTTCTGATAGACTAATTTTGTGTTTTGAAAGTTAAATGGATAAGGAGTCATAAAAATGAAGAAATTTATATTAGTATTCTTCTCAGTAATCATTGTTTCTGTATTCCTCCAATTTCCAACATTTGCTGCGGAAATCAATGCCAAAGAGATCCTAAAGAAAAAATATCCTCGTGAAATTGTAACACTGAGCAAATCTGCAGATTTAAACGGAGATGGTAAAAAGGAATACTTCCTACTTACTGAAGCGGGTAATTTTTTTCTTGTTAATTCTAAAGAGGCTGTTGTATTAATTAACACAAATATAATAAGTGATGAATTTTTTGAACAGCCAACTATCCAGATTTATCAAGTATCTAAAAAAGAAAAGCACGTAGCAATAACGTTTGAATATGGACCATCAAACACACAGTTTTATGCTTATCAATATAGAAATGGTACATTATTTAATAAACTTTCCATTATGGGTGATCAGGGTGTACAAGTTGATATAAAGGGAACCGTTAAACAATATTGGAAAAAGTACAGACCTGAGGGGGGATGGGATTTAGCTATAGCGACGTATTCATGGAGGACTTCAAAGAATAAGTACCTCGGAGCAGGTCTACTGCCTTAATTAATCATCTCCAATGAAATGCTCACGTTTAAAGTCATCTAAAGAAGTACACTGGGACTCACACCAGCATTCAGCCAGTGGAGTCCTCTTTTAGATCTAAGTGTAAACTCACTGTGGGTTGATGAGATACATACCGTTAAGTTATCCGTTCTCAACGGAAGCGACCTATGATAAACTTAGCTTATCATAATTTACCAAATAATAGATATTGGATATTTCATTAAAGGGCAGGATTGTTGAATGGAAAGGGTGATCACTTATGAGCGATTTTAAAATAATAGAGGGGCATTTCAACTCTTTTCAAAACTTCGTAAATGCTATAAACGAAAAATCTAAAAAGCAATCTACTTTGCTGGTTGGGATAGATGGTTGTGGTGGTTCTGGTAAAAGTACATTCGCTTACAAGTTAAAAGAAGAACTATCTAATTCAACTATTGTTCACAAGGATGATTTTCATCTCCCCTCCTCTAACATTATAAATACACACCCTTCAAAAAAACCTATTGGTGCTGATTTTGATTGGAAACGTCTTTTAAATCAGGTACTGGAGCCAATAAGACAAGAAAGGGATGGGCGTTATCAACGGTATGATTGGGAGACGGATAAGTTAGCGGAATGGCATACTGTTCCTGCTGGCGGCATTGTTATAATCGAAGGAGTATATTCCATCCGAAAGGAACTGGAGGATAAATATGACTTCAAAATTTGGGTTGATTGTCCACGAGAAATTAGGCTTTCAAGAGGTCTTGAAAGAGACGGAGACTGTGCTCGTGGGATGTGGGAAGATAATTGGATGATTTCAGAAGACATTTATGTAGAAGCTCATAAGCCATTTAAAAAAGCAGATCTCGTTATTAGTGGAACTTTATAAATTTCTTATTTAACTGCATTTTGGGCAACATGGATATCTGGTGAAATTCAATTAGTAGACTGATCAATTACGTTGGGTCAGCAAAGAAACAATACTCCAATATGATTTCTTACCTGCAGACTTACCATTTATCACACAACTTAGTAAAGGTGATAAACTACGAAAAAAAATTCACATTCGCAAATACGTTCGCAAATTATAATCAGCCCCTTTCAAATGCTACTTTCCTCCATTTTCTCAACCTTTATAAACAACAAAAAAACCCTTGCGTAGCAAGGGTTTTTGAGGAAATGGGCCCTGAGGGACTCGAACCCCCGACCAATCGGTTATGAGCCGACCGCTCTAACCAACTGAGCTAAGGGCCCTCAAAAAAATATGTATATTCACGCTACATTTACATAAAACAGCGGCGTTAATTAATATACAACATTTTCTTGTGTTTCGTCAATAGTTTCTCAAAAAAATATTTTTTTGATTTATTTTTCATAAAAACTAAGGAATAAATCGAACACCATAACGTCCTTTACGCGAGCGGTACACCTCCACTGCGCGGGGATCGTTGTAGCCGTACATCCAGCCGTCGTGCTCCAGCCTTTTTGCCAGACATCCTGCCTGAAATTTGGTCGTGTACAGTCTGCCGTAGTAAATCCAATACATCCGAACTCCCTCTTTTCACATGATGGTAGAAGTTAGTGTAACCGGATCGAATTCGAAATACACGGCCTGCATCATAACAATCTGCAACGAGTATGAGTCACTTTAATAAATGGCCCCGTTACACTTTATATGCTAAGCCTTATTTGCCAAAGGAGGCCGGGTCCTGACGCCACGAACGCAGCAGCTCCAGTTCTTCCTCCTGAATCGTTCCCTCACGCAAGGCAACGTCCATCAGGGCCGTGTAATTGGACAAGCTTTGCAGCTTCACACCTGCTTCTGCAAAGGCTTGAGTCGCTTTATCAAGCTGGTAGCTGAAAATAGCGAGTACAGCTAACGGCTGGGCGCCTGCTTGCTCTACGGCCTGCGCTGCTTTGATGGAGCTGCCGCCAGTAGAGATGAGATCCTCGATAACAATAACCTTTTGTCCCTCACTAATCCGACCTTCGATCTGGTTCTCTTTGCCGTGTCCTTTAGCTTTGTCCCTTACATACGCCATCGGCAGATTAAGCTTTTGCGCCACCCAGGCAGCATGAGGAATGCCCGCTGTAGCCGTGCCTGCTATGACTTCGGTTTCAGGGTATTGCTCACGGATCACAGCAGCGAACGAATCAGCGATCAGCTCGCGCACCTCCGGGTAGGACATGGTCAGGCGATTGTCACAGTAGATAGGTGATTTAATGCCGGATGTCCATGTAAAAGGCTGCTGCGGACGTAGCGCTACCGCCTGAATTCGTAACAGATGGGATGCAATTTGCTCGGGGATATTATTTAATGTAGTCATACTTGGTTCATCTCCTCAATAATGTGTTCCGCTGCGGCACGCGGGTCTGATGCAGCCGTAATGGGGCGTCCAACGACGATGTAGCTGCTGCCTTGGGCGATGGCTTGCCCAGGTGTCACTACACGTGACTGGTCGCCTGTAGCGCTGCCTGCCGGACGTATGCCAGGGGTAATCGTCTTGAAGTCCGCCCCGCATACAGCGCGGATCGCAGGGACTTCCAACGGGGATGCCACTACTCCGTCCAATCCCGCCTCACGGGTCAGTTGTGCGTATCGAACGACCACATCCTGTACTGTACCGGGAATGCCTATCTCCTTATTCATGGTTGTCTGGTCCGTACTGGTCAACTGTGTAACTGCTATAATGAGCGGCATGGCAAGTGAACTGTCTGCCAAAACAGCGGCTTCGGCCCCAGCCTTGGCAGCTGCCATCATATTTCTTCCTCCGGCAGCGTGTACGTTGAACATATCCACACCCAGGCGGGTGATGCTCTCCGCACCTCCCCGTACGGTGTTGGGGATATCATGCATTTTCAAATCCAGAAATACGGAGTATCCTCTCGACTTTAGCTGCTCTACAAAAGCTGGCCCTGCGCTATAAAACAGCTGCATGCCTACTTTTATATAACAGGGAATACCCTCCAGTTGTTGAATGAGCCGCTCCGCCTGCTGCGCATCCGGATAATCTAACGCGACCATCAACCGTCCTGCCATCTGCTGAAATGCTTCGTTCATCGTCCTGCATCCCCTTTTCACGTCAATTCGGGTATATTTGCCCGTGATAAAGGACATCCGTCAGCCGAAGCTGATGAATGTCCTTTCCTGTACTACTTATTTTTCATCCTCTATTCGTATCGCGTTAGTGGCTCAGAACCGGCATGGATTCGGATGTAAAGTTAATCGTCTCCAGCATTCTCAGCAAAGCGCGTACGGTATCCAGCGAGGTCATGCAGACGATGCCGTTCTCAACCGCTTCACGGCGGATACGGAATCCATCACGCTCTGGCGTTTTCCCCTTGGTCAGCGTATTGAAGACGAAGTTGGCTTCACCCGTGCGGATCATATCCAGGATGTTCGGGGTACCCTCGCTCAGCTTGTTGATCGTCTTCACTGGAATGTTAGCCTGCTCCAGCGCAGCCGCCGTTCCACCTGTTGCAATAATTTTGTAACCCAGTCTGTAAAAGCCCTGCATCAGCTCGACTGCTTCTTCTTTGTCCTTATCCGCCACCGTGATGATGATCGCTCCGGTAGATGGGATTTTCATACCAGCACCCACGAGTCCTTTGTACAGCGCTTTGGCGTACTGAATGTCGCGTCCCATCACTTCACCCGTCGATTTCATTTCCGGCCCCAGGGTCGGCTCTACACGGCGCAGCTTGGCAAAGGAGAATACCGGAACCTTGACCGAGACATAATTACTTTCAGGCCATAGCCCTTCTGCATAGCCCGCATCCTTGAGCTTGCCGCCCAAAATGGCCTGTGTCGCCAGATTCGCCATCGGGATATTCGTGACTTTACTCAGGAAAGGAACCGTCCGCGAGGAACGCGGGTTGACCTCGATCACATACACCTCATCTTGATGAATGACGAACTGGATGTTCACCAGGCCAATCGTTTTCAATTCCTTGGCGATGCTGATCGTGATTTCCACGATTTTTTGCTTCAACTCGTCGGACAAGTGCTGTGGCGGATACACCGCGATAGAGTCACCTGAGTGAACCCCTGCCCGTTCCACATGCTCCATAATGCCCGGCACCAATACCGTTTCGCCGTCACAGATGGCGTCAACCTCAACTTCTTTGCCCAGCATGTAACGGTCGATCAGCACCGGGTGTTCAGGGTTGATTTTAACGGCTTCTTCCATGTAGCGCAGCAATTCTGCATCCGAGTAGACGATTTCCATCGCCCGTCCGCCGAGGACGTAGGATGGACGCACCAGCACCGGGTAGCCCAGTGCCTGCGCAGTTCCTACCGCTTCATCTACCGAGATGACCGTGTTGCCTTTAGGCTGTGCAATAGCCAGACGTGACAGCAGCCGCTCAAACTTTTTCCGATCTTCCGCTTCGTCGATACTTTCCAGACTCGTACCCAAAATTTTCACGCCTGCCGCACTAAGCGGAGCTGCGAGATTAATGGCCGTTTGACCGCCGAACTGGACGATAACGCCAATCGGTTTTTCCTGCTCGATGACATTCATAACATCCTCGAAGAAAAGCGGCTCAAAGTAGAGACGATCGGATGTGTTAAAGTCCGTAGATACCGTTTCTGGGTTGTTATTGATAATTACTGCTTCGTAGCCTGCTTTTTGAATGGCCCATACCGCATGTACGGTGGAGTAATCAAATTCAATCCCTTGCCCGATCCGAATCGGCCCGGAGCCGAGTACGATGACTTTCTCTTTATTGGATGGAATCACTTCGTTTTCCACCTCATAAGAGGAGTAGTAGTACGGCGTTGTAGCTTCAAACTCGGCTGCGCATGTATCTACCATTTTATAGACAGGACGCAGGTTGTGACTCAGGCGGAACTCACGTACCTCGCGCTCGGTTGTCATGCTGCCACCCGGTTGGCCCAGACTGCGAACCTCGGCGATGGAGCGGTCCGTAAAGCCATTACGTTTGGCCTGATAGAGTGTTTCGTAGGTCAGTTCAGACTCTTCAGCCATTTTAGCTTCGAACTTGACGATGCCCTCTACCTTGTCAAGGAACCACCAGTCAATTTTCGTTAAATCCTGAATTTCCTGCTGCTCCCAGCCACGACGGAATGCCTCAGCTACCAGGAACAAGCGCTCATCATCTGCTTTAATCAGGCGCTCCGTGAGCACCTCATCCGACAGCTGATCGGCCCCCTTAAGATGCAGACGATGTACACCGATTTCCAGCGACCGTACCGCTTTGTGGATGGACTCTTCGAACGTGCGTCCGATAGCCATCACTTCGCCAGTTGCTTTCATTTGCGTGCCCAGCTTGCGATTGGCAGAAATGAATTTGTCGAACGGCCAGCGCGGTATTTTGCTCACGATGTAATCCAGAGTAGGCTCAAAGCAAGCATACGTTTGTCCCGTTACCGGGTTCACGATTTCATCCAGCGTGTAGCCCAGTGCAATTTTGGCAGCCATTTTAGCAATCGGATATCCAGTCGCCTTGGAAGCCAGTGCTGAGGAACGACTCACCCGCGGATTTACTTCAATGACATAGTATTGATAGCTGTGTGGATCAAGCGCAAACTGCACATTACATCCGCCTTCAATATTGAGGGCGCGGATAATTTTCAGGGAAGCGGAGCGCAGCATCTGGTACTCTCGATCTGACAGCGTCTGACTCGGCGCTACAACGATACTGTCGCCAGTATGTACGCCGACCGGATCAAAGTTTTCCATGTTGCAGACAACGATACAGTTATCATTGCCGTCACGCATGACCTCATACTCGACTTCCTTCATGCCTGCGATGCTTTTTTCCACCAGACATTGTCCAATTGGACTGTAACGCAAGCCAGAGCTTACCGTCTCACGCAGTTCTTCTTCGTTCACACAGATCCCGCCGCCTGTTCCACCCAGCGTATAAGCCGGGCGAACGATAATCGGATAACCGATTTCGTTAGCAAAATCCAGCGATTCCTCTAACGTTGTAACAATGACGCTCTCAGGTACAGGCTGTTCCAGCTCACGCATCAAATCGCGGAACAAGTCACGGTCTTCGGCTTTTTCAATCGAAGTCAGCTGTGTTCCCAGCAGCTTGACGTTTTCACGCTCCAGAACTCCGGCACGAGCCAGCTCCACCGCCATATTCAGTCCTGTTTGTCCTCCCAGTGTAGGAAGCAGGCCATCCGGACGCTCTTGACGGATAATTTGTGTTACAAAATCAAGTGTAATCGGCTCGATGTATACTTTGTCCGCCATGTTCGTGTCTGTCATGATGGTTGCCGGGTTACTGTTGATCAGCACTACCTCGACGCCTTCTTCTTTGAGCGCTTGACAAGCTTGTGTACCAGCGTAGTCGAATTCCGCAGCCTGACCAATCACGATAGGGCCGGAACCAATTACGAGTATTTTTTTATGTTCTGTATTTTTCGGCATATTAGCGCTCTCCTCTCACTGCGGCGGCGATAGCAGCCTGACGCGGTTGCTTTGGATGATTTCTTTTGTGCTCACGGATCATGTCCAGAAAGCGGTCAAACAAGTAGCCGTTATCGTAAGGTCCAGGCGCAGCCTCCGGATGATATTGCACCGAAAACGCGGGATACTTGGTATGCTTAAGACCTTCAATCGTTTTATCGTTGTTATTAATATGCGTCACTTCAAGCTCGGTTCCTTCGATCGAACCCTCATTCACGGTATAGCCGTGATTTTGTGAAGTGATGAAGCAGCGTCCGCTCTCCAGTTCCTTCACAGGATGGTTACCGCCACGATGACCGAATTTCAGTTTTTCCGTATCCGCTCCCGAAGCTAAGGCAAACAGCTGGTGTCCCAAGCAAATTCCGAAGATCGGATATTCCCCTAGCAGTTCAGCCACCGTGCGTACGGCATGCGGTACGTCTTTGGGATCTCCAGGGCCGTTGGACAACTGAATTCCGTCCGGGTCCAAGCGACGAATTTCCTCTGCCGTTGTATCATGCGGAACCACTACTACGTCGCAATCCCTTTTATTCAGTTCACGCAAGATACCGCTCTTAGCGCCATAGTCAATCAGTACAATCCGCTCCCCGTTGCCAGGGCTGCTATACGGATGAGGCGTTGAGGTCAATGGAACCTGATTACGCAGTTCTTCAATCGTCAGGTCAGCCATCATTTCTTTCAGTTCTTCCACAGGCTGAGTGCCTGTCGTCAAAATGCCCTTCATCGTGCCGTGATGGCGAATAATCCGGGTAAGCATGCGGGTGTCGATGTCGCTAATGCCAATGATGCCATATTCCTTCAGCAAATCGTCCACGCTGTATTGGGCACGCCAGTTGCTTGGCACCGGCTCGTAACGTCGAACGGCAAAACCATGCACATAAGGCCGTACCGACTCGAAGTCATCCCGAGTAATTCCGTAATTGCCAATCAGCGGGTAAGTCATTGTTACGATTTGTCCGCAATAAGAGGGATCAGTCAGTACCTCCTGGTAGCCTGTAATCCCTGTGTTGAAAACGACCTCGCCTGTTTTTTCACCGTCCGCACCAAATGCTGTGCCTGTAAACAGCGTGCCGTCCTGAAGCAACAATCTTGCCTGCATCCCGTCTCACTCCTCTGTATGATTTCCTGCTATAAGGTTCTATTATTTTAGTGGTTTGTATTTATTTCACTTCGTCAGCAGACCATACCAGTCTGCCGTCTACCCAAGTTTTCACTGGCCAGCCTTTAAGTTTCCAGCCTGTAAAAGGAGTGTTCCGTCCTTTGCTGGCAAATGTTTGCGGATCAACGGCCTGCTCCTGCTCCAGATCAATCATGGTCAGGTCGGCGGGGGCTCCTTCTTCCAAGCGCCCTGTGTCGAGGCGGAAGACACGCGCCGGGTCAGTCGTCATGCGCCGTACCAGAAAGTCCAGCGTCCATTGTCCGGTAGCTACAAATTTCGTGTACAGCAGCGGGAAAGCTGTTTCAAAGCCAACGATACCGAAAGGTGCTAGTTCCAAGCCTTTTGCCTTCTCTTCTTCGCTGTGTGCCGCATGGTCGGTTACGATGATGTCGATCGTCCCGTCCTCCAGTCCCTCGATGCAGGCCTGCACATCACGCGGGGAGCGCAGCGGAGGATTCATTTTCCAATTCGCATCCAGCCCCGGAATGTCTTCATCCGACAATACCAGATGGTGTGGACATACCTCAGCCGTTACCTTGATGCCAAAAGATTTCGCGTGGCGGATCAACCGCACAGACTGCTCCGTGCTGACATGGCATACATGATAGTGTGCCCCGGTTGCCTCGGATAGTAAAATGTCCCGTCCGACGTGAATCGCTTCGGATTCGTTCGGAATGCCTTTAAGTCCGTGACGCTTGGCAAATTCGCCTTCTGTCACCGCCGCTCCTTCAACAAGCGTGTTATCTTCACAGTGAGCAATAACCGGCATATCCAGCGCTTTGGCCCGCGCCATGGCGTCCTTCATCATTTGCGCGCTTTGCACCCCGACACCATCGTCAGTAAAGCCGATTGCGCCTGCTGCTTTGAGCGCTTCAAAGTCCGTCAGCTCCCGGCCCAACTCGTTTTTCGTAATGGCTGCGTAAGGAAGTACCTTGGCAAGCCCGGCGTCCTGCCCCTTTTTCAGTACCAGCTGAACCGTATCCGCATTGTCTGTCACCGGGCGTGTGTTCGGCATGCAGGCAATCGTCGTAAATCCACCTTTCACCGCCGCACGGCTGCCCGTTTCAATCGTTTCTTTATATTCAAAGCCAGGTTCTCTCAGATGCACATGCATGTCGATCAAACCGGGAATCACCAGCTTGCCTTGGGCGTCGATTTTTTCGACTTGGCTCTCCTGCTCGGATGCCCCTTCTTCCACGAGTAGACTAACTCCAGCGTCCGCATTTACGATTGCCAGGATTTTTCCGTCCGCGATCAGAATAGATTTCAGTTCAGCCTCGCCCTGTTCGTTCAATACGCTTGCATTCATAATTAATTGGTTCATGTAAAAGGTTCCTCCGCTCAGGTTTTCTGCAACTTTAGCCGCTGCTTGTTATGCTTTGCTTTAACCGTTACCAATGCTAATTCCGCGATCCTGCTGACAGTTTCTACAGCTTCATTGCCCGTTCCATAACCGCCATGCGGATTGGAACCCCGTTTGCCATCTGCGGGAAAATCCGTGATTGTTCGCTTTCCACGACTGCACTGTCGATTTCCACATTCCGGTTTACTGGAGCCGGATGCATAATGATCGTTCCGGGTTTAAGATTGGCTGCTCTTTGCTCTGTCAAGCCGTACTGCTCGCGATACTCATCCGCTGAGCGCAGCATTCCTTCGGCGTGTCGTTCCAGCTGTACCCGAAGCATCATAACTACGTCTGCCTGTAATGCTTCTTGCATCGGTACATAAGGCGCGTGCGCCGCAAGATCAGACGCCTGCATATTGTCCGGCGCGCAGAAGCTAACCTGGGCTCCAAATTTTTGCAAGGCCCACAGATTCGATCGAGCCACACGGCTGTGCAGAATGTCTCCAATGATGGATACTCGCAAGCCTTTTAGCTCGCCGAAAGTCTTGCGCATCGTGTACAGATCCAGCAACGCCTGCGTTGGATGCTCGTTGTTGCCATCACCGGCGTTCACCAGTGGAACACTGACCTTCTCAGCAAGCTCTTGCAGCACTCCGGCTGGCTTCAGCCGAATGACTCCTGCGTCGATACCCATGGATTCAAGCGTGCGTACCGTGTCGTATATGGATTCCCCTTTTTCCACACTGGAGGCGGCAGCGGAAAAGTTCAAAACCTGAGCGCCTAAGCGTTTTTCCGCCATTTCAAAAGAAAAGCGGGTGCGGGTGCTGTTTTCAAAAAACATGTTGGCCGCAAAGCGTGATTGCAGCACTGGAACCAGCTTTTCTGGCTGTGATTCCCAATAATGAGCGCGATCCAGAATCGACTCGATTTCATTTCGGCTAAGTTCTTTTAATCCGAGCAGGCTGCGTTCTCTAAGTTGACTGGTTGTTGTAATCATGCCTGTTCCCCCCGGTTCTGATTGATCGTCACTTCGTCCTTACCGTCCGTCTCCTGAAGCGCAACTACGATTTCCTCGGATTTGGAGGTCGGGATGTTCTTGCCGATGTAATCTGGACGAATCGGAAGCTCACGGTGTCCGCGATCTGCCAGCACCGCCAGCTGGATCATTTGCGGTCTTCCGCAGTGCATCAATGCGTCCATCGCCGCGCGAATGGTACGGCCTGTGTACAGCACATCGTCGAAGAGAATGACTTTCTTATCATGAACCGATACGTCAGCGGGATTCATCAAAAGCTCATTTCCATTTTCCTTGGCTTCAGCATTGTCCCCCCGGTCATCGCGGTAAGCTGTGACATCCAGCTCTCCCCATGGAATCGGGGCGCCCTCAATTTCAGCGATTTTTGCAGCCAGACGCTGCGCCAGATGAACCCCTCGTGTTCGAATGCCTACCAGCACACAATTGTCAATGCCTTTGTTTTTTTCCAAAATTTCATGTGCAATCCGTGTCAAAGCCCGGCGAATCGCAATTTCATCCATCAGTACATGTGTTTCATGACTCATGCTTCCAGCCTCCTCAGGTTATGTTCCCTTCAGACCTGGTCCCGTGTTCGGATACAAAAAAGACTCCTTGCCCAAGTTTGGCAAGGAGTCTCGTATGAACAGTCTTCCACCGTTCTCCGATCTCTCGGATACACTGAAGACATGCCGCCGCAGCGGATGCACTGATCAGTGATCCATTCACGTTACCTTGCCAGCCTCACGGGACTGATTTAAAGGTGCTATTCAGGATTTCCTTTATCCAGCTTCTCATAGTGAAAGATGGCAAGTCATCTTTTGGACAAAGTTCATCGCAACTACAAGAAGTATGACAGATTGAAAATCACGTGTCAACACCTGTTCAACCGGAGCCACCGGAAGCACTTAAATAATTATACAACTTTACTGTATAATTATCCATAGTTGTTTTTACATATACCATGACCAATAACAAAAATAACCGCCAATTAGGCGGTTATGCTTAATCATTATTCAGGTTTGTGAATATCGAATGCAATTTATCATTGTTTACCGACTGCGTAAGGATGCCAGTACATCTTCCATATCGGGAGGAATCGGTCTGCTGAACTCCATGTACTCTCCAGTGGTGGGATGTTTAAAGCCCAATACCGCGGCATGCAGTGCCTGACCGTCCATACGGACCCCTCTGCTACGTCCATACATCGGATCACCGACCAACGGGTGCCCAATAAATTTCATATGCACACGGATTTGATGCGTGCGCCCTGTTTCCAGTTGAAGTTCCAGCAAGGTATAATCCCCCAAACGCTCAATCACGAGAAAATGGGTAACTGCATGCTTGCTGTTACGCTCTGTCACGGTGAACAATTTGCGATCCCCCGAATCACGCCCGATGGGAGCATCTACCGTTCCCTGATCATGACTTAGATGACCGTGAACCAGCGCTATATATTTGCGAGTGACGCTGTGGTCCTTGAGCTGCGCTGCGAGCGAGGCGTGAGCCTGATCATTTTTGGCCGCCATCAGCAGTCCTGATGTATCCTTATCAATACGATGGACGATACCTGGACGCAATTCTCCGTTAATGCCGGAAAGATCATGACAGTGGTACATGAGTGCGTTGACCAGTGTTCCCGAAGAGTGTCCTGGTGCAGGATGTACAACCAAACCACGTTGCTTGTTAATGACAATGACGTCCGAATCCTCGTAAACAACATCCAGCGGAATATTTTCCGGTACAATATCTACACTCTCCGGCTCAGGTACGGATAATGAAATTCGATCACCTTCAGCCAGCTTGTAATTCGCCTTGATCGCTGTCCCGTTCACCAGCACCCGACTGTTCCCGATCCACAATTGAATCTGGGAACGGGACACATCCTTCATTTCTTCGGCGATATATTTGTCTATACGTGTTTTGGCATCCCCGGATTCCGCTGTCCATTCCAGAGATTCACCCTCCAGTTCGTCCTCATAAGACAAACCTGTGGCTTCGCCGTTTTCGTTTACTTCTTTCATGCTATGACTTCCCTTCAATGCTATCACTGCCATTACCTTTGTTCCGACGCGATTCCAATAATGTATCCAAAATAATCAGTGCTACACCAATGACAATCGCCGAATCTGCCACATTAAAAATCGGAAACGTATAGCTTCCAAAATTGAATCGAGCAAAATCAACCACTTCCCCTGAAATAGCTCGATCCAAAAAGTTACCGACCGCGCCTCCAAGTACTAAACTTAATGCAACTGGAAGCAATTTCTGCCCGGCCTTTACCGTTTTCCGCAAGTACCATATGATACCGATCACCACCACAATCGTAATCACGATAAACAGCCAACGCTGGCCTTCCAAAATCCCAAAAGCGGCTCCCCGGTTACGATGGGACGTGATTAGAAAGAAATTGCCGATGACGGGTATCTGCTCGTACAATTCCATGCGCGTAGCCACCAAATATTTGACTCCCTGATCAATCAAAAAAATAATTAGCGCAATACCAAAATAAATCACAGTCCTTCGTCACTCCGATCTGCTTATATCCGTTGTCGAACCCATTTATTGTAGCATAAGCCTTCTCAGATCGTCCACGAATCCCCCAAGCTATTGAGCCTGGATTACGAATGAAATCAACTCCAGCGCATTTGATCAGAATTTCCTATGTAAAAGAGGTCTTTCCGGTGCAAACTACAAGAAGCATAACCGACACAGCGTACGCGCAGCTTAAACCTAGAATAAGGAGTGGATTCCATGTCCCCATTGACGGAGCAACAATTGCAGGGATTGCGTAACGAACTGCTGGAACGTAAAAAGGAAATTGAGCATCGTTTGCAGGACAACGATCATTATGGACTCGGCGATTCCCAACGCGATCAGACCGGCGAGCTTTCCCCTATTGATAATCATCCGGGTGATTTGGCTACCGAAACGTATGAGCGAGCCAAGGACATTTCCCTATTGGAGCACGACGAATTTCAATTAGAACGTATCGAATCAGCCTTAATGGCAATGGATAAGGGAACCTATGGCATTTGTGCAGCTAGCGGCAAACCGATTCCTTATGACCGTCTGCTAGCAGTTCCCTATACCATTTACTGCAAAGAATACAGCCCTGAAACAGAAGTTTCCAACCGACGCCCGGTGGAGGAGGAATTCCTCGCTCCCGCATTCGGCAGAACAAGTCTGGATGAGCGTGAAGATCAAAACGGCTTTGACGGCGAGGACGCCTGGCAAATCGTTGAAAGCTGGGGTACATCGAATACACCAGCCATGGCCGAAAGTGGAGAAATTCATAGCTACGACGATATGGAAATTGAGGCCAACGATGATAATATGGGCTTCGTAGAGCCTTACGAAAGCTTTGTAGCCACAGACATATATGGAAAAAATGTATCGGTTGTCCGCAGTTCCATTTATCAGCGTTATCTGGATGATGGTGAGGGCGAAGGTCTGCTGGAGCCAGATACGCACGAAGACGAATAGTTAAACCAAATCCTAACAGGTAAATAAGTAACTAGTAGGTGTTTAGCTGCAGTTGTCGTTGCACAATCCGTACAATATCAGCAATATAATCACCGATGATCGGCAAATTCAGCGCTCCCAACACTTGCAACACATAGATAATGGTCGCCGCGAAAAAAGTAAATCCAAGCGCGATACCGAGCCCCCGAGACAGACCTGATATTAAGTTTAGCCATAGCAATCGCCAAGGCTTGTTGAGCAACAGGGCATAATCAGCAATGCGGCTGCGTTCCAGCTGCTGCGACACGGAACGCACCAGCTTTTCTACACGGCTTAGCTGGTCAGCCTGATCACCTGCTGTACCTAGATCTGTGACTACAGCCCCTGTACTTCCTCCGTTCATGCCTTGGCGGCTTCTGCCCTGTCTGCGCCTTGATCGTGCGGTCATGCACAATCCCCCTTTTCCCATGCTGCCCTGAACGCAGCAAACGAGCCGAAGCATGTAACGGAGATCATCCATCCGTTTCCAATGCTTAGGCTCGTTTTTTATATGCTGCCTGTTATTGTATTATGGGACAGGGGTCTTGTAATTATTCCCCAATATGCACGCCGATAGTTTTACCGTTCACTTCTACGCGTTCCACAGGCTCGGCTTGACCAAATGTCACTGTCGTTACCAATACGTTCTCACGCAACACCGAATCGAAGTTTTGAATCGCCTGACGTAGCTCACTATCTACATCCAGCGTAAGTGCCACATACTTTTCAATCGGCAGATCCAGCTTCTTACGGTAATCCTGCACCGCACGAACAACCTCACGTACCCAGCCCTCTTGCTCCAGTTCAGGCGTAATGTCCGTGTTCAATGCTACGGTTAAACCATAGCCGGAAGCGGAAGCAAAGCCTTCCTTCGCTTTTTTCTCCACCAGCAATTCCTCCGCTGTAACCTGCAACTCTTCCCCTTCTGGAGAAGCCACGTTCAGCACTCCTTTTTCCACAACAGAACGGGTGTCCTCCGCAGACATTCCTTTGAAAAAGTTTTGCAGGAAGCCGACATTTTTGCCGTATTTCTTGCCCGCTACCTTCAAATTCAGCTTCAGCGTGAAGTCTACAAAGCCGCTATCGTCCGTTTCAACATGAATATGTTTCACATTGATCTCATCCTTGATGATTTCCTTATAACCACTCAGCTCAAAATCCTGATCCATGGACAAAATCAATTCGGATAACGGCTGACGCGTTTTCAGCCCCGTTTCGTTACGGATATTGCGCGCCAGTTCTACTACGCGGCGAGCCGTCTCCATGTCACGCTCCAGCTCCAGATCAATCAGGGCTTCATTTGCAGTTGGATAATCATCCAGATGAACGCTTTCCCCGTTGCTCAGGTTCAGGTAAATATCCTCAGCCAGCATCGGCGTGAACGGCGCAAGCAGCTTCGCTGTCGTCAACAACACCTCAGTCAGTGTACGGTACGCATCCAATTTATCTTCTGTAAGGCCATTGCCCCAGAACCGATCACGCGAACGGCGGATATACCAATTGCTCAGTTCATCCACGAACGACTCAATCGCTTTGGACGAGTTCAGGAAATCGTTCACAGCCAGTGCTTTGTCCACCACCAGAATCAAGCTGTTGAGACGGGACAAAATCCAGCGATCCAGCTTGTGTGCCGATGGCTTGAACGGATGCTGTGCCGGATCAAAACCGTCGATATCCGCATACAAGGTCAGGAAAGCGTGTGTATTTACGAGCGTATCTACCAGCTTCGATTTGGCTTCGCCTACAATGCCCTTGGAAAAACGTTTGCTATTCCACGGTGCACTATCGGACAACAAAGCCCAACGGAAAGCATCTGTACCGTACTCGTCAATCACTTCCCATGGATCAATCACATTTCCCTTGGATTTGGACATTTTCTGCCCTTGCTCATCCAGTACGTGACCTGTCGCCATAACTGCTTTGTAAGGAGCTTTCCCTGTAAGCATGGTCGAAACAGCAAGCAAGCTGTAGAACCAGCCACGAGTCTGGTCAATACCTTCACAGATCATGTCTGCCGGGAATTGCTGCTCGAATGTTTCATTATTTTCAAACGGATAATGATGTTGGGCAAAAGGCATGGAGCCGCTGTCGAACCATACGTCGATTACTTCCGGTGTACGGGTCATTTCGTATTTGCCGCATGTACTGCGAACCTTGACTTCATCCACATATGGCTTGTGCAGCTCAATGTCCGCTGGTACATCGCCAATCGCACGTTCCCGTAGTTCAGCAATACTATGCGGAGCGAACTGCTCTCCGGTTTCTTCACAAACCCAGATATTCAGCGGTGTGCCCCAATAGCGATCACGGCTGATGTTCCAGTCCACCAATTCCTCCAAAAACTTGCCGAAGCGTCCTTCGCGTATATGACCCGGATACCATTCAACTTCGTTATTGTTGGCAATCAGTTGATCCTTGATAGCGGTTGTTTTGATAAACCAGCTATCCATGGCATAGTACAATAGCGGAGTATCACAGCGCCAGCAGAACGGATAACTATGCTCGTATTTTTCCTTGCTGTACAGCAAGCCTTTTTCCGACAGCATTTTAACAATATCCACATCACAGTCCTTCACAAAACGGCCTGCAAAATCAGTGATTTCCTCTACGTAGTTACCCTGGAGATCCACCACATTGATGAATCCAACGCCATTTTCACGGCATACCCGGTAATCATCCTCGCCATGCGCCGGAGCCATATGAACGATACCTGTACCGCTGGAGTCCGTTACGAACCTCGCACCCAGAATCTGATTGCCCTTCTCGACTTGGAAATACGTAAATGGCGGAGTATACGTTTGACCTACCAGTTCCGAGCCAGACAACGTGCCAATCACTTCATGATCGCCTTTAATCACGTCTTCGACGAGATTTTTGGCAACGATGTATACACTGTCTTCCTGTTTTACACGAGCGTATTCCAGATCAGGATTGACGGCAAGTGCCACGTGACTCGGCAAGGTCCAAGGTGTTGTCGTCCAGGCCAGCACATATTCACCACTGCTATGCAGCTTAAATTTGGCCGTGGCACTCAGGTCTTTTACGTCTTTGTAGCCCTGTGCCACTTCATGGGAACTCAGCGTTGTCTGACAATCCGGACAATACGGACTTACGCGATGACCGCGATACAGCAGATCCTTTTCGTGAATCGTCGCCAGAATGTTCCACACACTCTCGATATAATTATTATCCAGCGTGATGTATGGATTATCTAGGTCTGTCCAGTAGCCGATCGCTTCGGTCAGATCACGCCATTGCTGCTCATACTCAAACACGCTGGCTTTACATTTTTTGATAAACTTTTCAACGCCGTATTCCTCAATTTCAGGCTTATGGGAAATGCCCAGTTGCTTCTGTACACCCAATTCTACCGGCAGACCGTGGGTATCCCAACCCGCCTTACGTACGACACGATACCCCTTCATCGTCTGGTAACGGCCGACAAAATCCTTAATTACACGGCCCAGCATGTGACCGATATGCGGTTTACCATTAGCTGTTGGCGGACCTTCATAAAACACAAAATTTGGCTTACCCTCACGATGTGTGATCGTTTTACGGAATGTGTCCTCCTGCTTCCATTTGCTCAGGATGCGCAGGTCGCGGGACCGTGCCTTTTCTTTGACATCTACTCTGTTCATAATGTCACTCTTCCTCTCTTGTTCATCAGTTTCTGTAGCATTCTCTGAAAAAAAAGCAACAAAAAAGCCCCGTCCCTGTAAAGGGACGAGACTGTGCTCGCGTTACCACCCTGATTCCGTAAACAGACCATTTTCAAAAAGACTGGTCCCGTCACGGCTCTCCGAGCCCTACTCAACTACAGCAGGGCGCCATTGTAACGTATGGCACACGGCGATAGCTTACACACGCCGGATAAAACTCAAGCGCTTCAGCTCACTTCTCAGGGAGGATATTCGGTCATGTTCTGAACGTTGGCTTGCACCGGAAAAAGGCCAACTCTCTGAGGGACAAAAACATGACGTACTCGTTCCCATCAACGAATTACAAATGTTAAATTCATCGGGATATTAAATCAGCAGCTTCGCTGCCCTGAATAACAACCCATTACCCAACAGATAACGTGATATTCAGTATAGTATTTACAGTTATAGCCTGTTTGAAGATAAAAGTCAACCCTGACGAGACCCAATCATCGCTGTCAGAAATGACGATTAATAAATCTCTTTCATTTCACGCTCGCGCTCCAGCACTTCGCGTTCACGATTTTCAAGCGCTTCCCATCCGTCCTGACTTAACAAGTCAAGCTGCGCCTCCACCAATGTACGAAAACGTGCCCGGTAAATCGAAGCCTGCTTCTTCAGTTCCTCGACCTCCAACGCAATTTTGCGGGATTTGGACAACGCTTCATTCACAATGCGGTCCGCATTTTTTTCCGCTTCCTTCACGATGAGCTGCGATTCTTTCTTGGCATTGTTACGGACTTCATCAGCCGCTTCCTGCGCCACGATAATCGTCTTGCTCAGCGTATCCTCAATGGTCGAAAAATGATCGAGCTTTTCCTGAACATTCAACAGCTGTGTACTCAGTTCTTTATTTTCACGGATAACGCCCTCGTAATCCTTGATCACCTGATCCAAAAATTCATTGACCTGATCTTCGTCATAACCGCGAAGCCGGCGGGCAAATTCCTTGTTATGTATATCCAATGGCGTTAATGGCATGCCGTCCACCTCCTATAAGATTGACAAAAAAACATTTTCCGCGTCACGACGCTCACTATCATCTATCGGTCATCATACCCCGTTTTGTGAATGCTGTACAGAGCAAAATCGTTCCAGTTCTCCGCTATAGCTTAATTCTTTCGACAGAAAGCTCGTGAATCCTGCCTCCAGCTATATAAACTTGCCAATTTTGACACGGAATCTTCCTTTTTTTGTCACACCGTCTGTTTCCAGCAATTTGAAACGCCCAAATCCCTGCATGGAAATAACGTCTCCCGCCTTAAGTGAAGTGGATGGATTCTCCTCTACCTTCCAATTTACCCGGCACCGTCCGGCCCGGATCGGTGTTAAGATCTTGCTGCGGCTCAGCTTATACACATCACTGGCAATGCCATCCAGACGCAAAGAAGCCACCGTCAGGTCCAGCGGCTCCAATGCAACATCCTTCGTCCGCAAATTTTCTGGAGGCAACAGTTCGGTCCACACATGAACACGATGAACCTGCTGTAAATGCATTGTAATAAAATCGCTGATCTCTGAAGCCACCAATACATGGCACCCGTCGTCCAGCACATGAATATCCCCGATTTTTCCACGCTTGATTCCAAGTCCCAATATCGCACCCAGGTAATCACCGTGCTCCAACGTATTCATTTTATGATCATCGGACGTGACGGAAAGAACTTGAATCCCCATATTCTCCTCGTCCAAATACGAATAATCGGGCGCAATCAGCGCCCGCTTTCGTTCCGATGCCTCATAGCCGCCATCTACCCTAATCGTGACCTTGTCTTCCTTCGAAGCAAGCGTCTCCAATATGTACAGTTGACGCGGGTCCAAAAAATCAGTCAGCTTCTGCTCGTGATAAGCCCCCGCATGACTGATCCATTCGGAAGCGCGATCTACATAATCCCGTTCATCCGGGTGAAAATGCTCATAAATCTCGGTTCGCATAAGTCCTCCTAGACGAAATTGCTAATTAAAGACATCAAACCGTACGACGCAAAACGCAAAGCAATCAGCGCAACGATGGGTGAAATATCAATCATCCCGAAGATTGGCGGTATAAATCTGCGAAAAGGAGACAAATACGGCTCCACAAACTTGGCAAGTAAATCACCGATTACACTTTCTCTTGCATTAGGAAGCCATGACATCAGGACATATGCAATGATCATGTAAGAATAAATCTGAAATAGCCAACCGATTACCTCGATCAAGAAAAGCTCACCTCATTCTGTTAAGTTCTTGTTCAGTGTCAGCTAGTATTTCCGTAATGGAGCCTTGAATTTCAACCGTATCCGGTGTACACAGGAAAATATTATTGCCCACCTTAGAAATCCCCCCGCCCAACGCATATACAGTACCACTTAAAAAATCAATGATGCGCAGCGCCTGATCCTTACGGATGCGTTGCAAATTGACCACGACTGTACGATGGGAACGAATGTGGTCGGCAATTTCCTGTGCTTCATCATAAGAACGCGGCTCATACAGGACAACTTTCACATTTTTCTGTGAATGGATGCTGACAACATTATTGCCCTTCTGGTTCTTACGTTTATCAAAGCTTGGGGTTTCAATTTCTTGATCTTCCGGCGTATTCATAACCTCTCGCTCTACAACTTCCTCTTCTTCCTGAAGTCCCAGGAAGTTCATGAACTTATTCATTACGCCCAATGGAAATCCTCCTCTCGTCCGACCAGTACAGAACCAAGCCGTAACCAGGTCGCTCCTTCTTCAACCGCCACCTCAAAATCATTAGACATGCCCATCGACAGGTGAACAATAGGTTCTCTCGTTAAAGCTTGTCCATTTAACGCATCACGCAGTTCACGTAGCCCCCGAAATACAGGCCGGGTATTCTCCGGGTCTGCCTCATGGGGAGCCATCGTCATCAAGCCGATCACGTCCACATGCTCCAGATCGCGAATTTGTTTCAGAAAAGGTACCACCGCCTCAGAAGAAAGGCCATATTTCGAAGTTTCCCCTGAAATATTAACTTGCACAAAGGCTTTGATCTTTAGTCCAAGAGCAGCCGCCTTCTTGTCCAATTCCTGAGCCAGCGACAACCGATCAAGCGAGTGTATAAATTCAAATTTTCCAATAACATCTTTAACCTTATTCGTTTGCAGATGACCGATAAAATGCCATGTTCCCCGGTCACCGAGCTTGCTCCATTTATCCGCAGCATCCTGCCAGCGATTTTCGCCAACATGCTCCAAGCCATTGTCTAATACGGATGCCATCGCCACTGCTGAAACATATTTCGTGACAGCAATCACATTTACTTCTTCACGCAAACGTCCGCTGCGGGCACATGCCGCTTCCACACGGGCGTTCACTTCTTTAATTCGTTCCTCCAAAGACACGGGAGGACTCACCTCTCTTCCAGACCAATCCAGCTCGCCATTCTCCCTGTGACGCCGCCTTCCTTGCGATACGAAAAAAACAAATCGCTGCGGCTACTCGTGCATAAGGTAGTACATTCGATACGGCTCGGCAATATTCCTGCTTTCATCATAATGTGTCGATTGCATTGTTTCAAGTCAAGGAGCGTTTTTCCGCCGCCTAATGGGAAATAGACAGTACCTTCCCATTTATCATTACCCGGGCAATCATGCTCCAAAACCCGAATTTGGCTCATCACATGCTCATCCACCTCGTATGACTCAGAACCAATGGAAGGGCCAATGGCTGCAAGCAAATCGGACGGCTGAGATCCATATTCGGTCTGCATCGTTTGCACCATTTTCAGCGCAATCTCCGCAACTGTTCCTTTCCAGCCCGCATGCGCCAGCCCAACCACACGCCGCACCGGATCACAAAAATATAACGGCACGCAATCCGCATAAAAGGATGTCAGTAAAATGCCTGGTACATCGGTCAACAGTCCGTCTGTATCCTGAAAAGCGGATGCACAATCCACAAAGCCACGTCCGCGGTCAGCAGCCTTTACAACAGCAACGTGATTACCGTGTACCTGCTCTCCACAGGTCCAGGCTTCAGGCATAAATCCGAGCTGCTCCGCAATAAGCTGCCGATTGCGAATAACTTTCTCCGGGTCATCCCCTACATGAAACGCACAATTCAGACTTTCATAAGGCACTTCACTGACACCGCCATGGCGTCCGGTAAAGCCTGCTGTCAATCCGCGAACCTGTTTCTCCCAGGATTGAATATATAACAACTCCGGCAAAGGATGCGTGCCATCTGTCGTTGACGCGACACCCGTTGCCCCGGTATTTACTACAAACGGTTCCATTCGTTCTCACCTCTACTGCCCAGTGTACCAAAAAGCCGCCGCCGTGTCTTCACATAGCTATCAAATGCACATATTCCTAAAGCTCAAAATCACTGCTCAAAATCCCCGTCGATCATTTCGTTCCTGGCGCTCAATATATACTTTTTCCTCACCATCACCCTGCGGCTCATGCAGTCCCTCCAATCGTACAAGTACCACATCCGAGCCAATTTTCACAATGTTGCGCCAAGGAATGACCAGTTCACTTCCCCCTCCAAACCAGCCCATAAAACGGCTGCTGCCAGGGACAACAATGGCCTCGATTTTGCCCTGCCGTACATCAATCTCCAAATCACTGATTTGTCCCAATCGTCGCCCATCTACAATATTAATGACATCCTTTGTTTGAAACTCGGAAATTTTCATGGCCCTTACCGACGTTTCCGGCGTACTCACACGCATCACATCCTTTATTTCACTATATGAGCGAGAGAACCCAAAAAATGTCCTTTAAACGCAAAAACGATCCACACAGGATCGTTTTTATCGGTGTGCCTTCCAAGCTTCTCTTCCCTTAAAACTAAGACTTCACATGCTTTTGCATTTGCTGTATAGCCGACTTCTCTAATCTCGAAACCTGGGCTTGAGAGATACCGATTTCGTCGGCAACCTCCATCTGCGTCTAGTCGTCGTGT
>NZ_JTHP01000061.1 GCF_000943545.1 Paenibacillus terrae | reverse complement strand
TCTATATATCATTAATAATCTTTGAAAAGGGGCAATCTTATGAAAAAAATATACTTTTTATTAGCCGTTTTGTTCATCTTGAATATTACTCAATTGGTGTATAGTCAAAACTTAAAAGCACAGCTTAAAGAACAGATCGTTCAGGAAGGAGCGGAAAAAGCAAATAAAGAGTTTATAGAAAATTTTTTTACGTATCCAAATACAAAGCAACGTTATGATCAAATTAAACCTTTGATGACCGCAATTGGGTTTAGCTCAGCACTTCCTTCTGAAATTGATTTACCTCAGTATAATGAGAATACTCCCTCAGTATCATCAAAAATGAGTAAACTTCAGCCATTCCAGTATGCGATAGATAAAGATAAAGCAGAGTTTATAAATCAATTTAATGTGAGTACATCCTTTAATAATGTCGAAACCTCTCAAACGATAATTGTTCATACGGTATTGCTCTACTCAGAAGAGAAAGGCTGGCAGGTGGACGATGTCCAATTTATTACAACTATTGGAAATGAGAATAAGTAATTAAAAGAGTGAAAGAAGGATGTTGAAATTGGATGATCTATTTGAAGGATTGAAAGTTCTTGTAGAACAACTAGTTAGATTACTACAATTGGTGGGGCTACCGATTTTCACAGTCTTGATTATCGTAGGTTTTCTACTATTGTTGACATCGGGTAAAAATCCACGGAGAAAAAAGATGGGTTATGTCTTTGTAGTTTTATTCGGGAGTGGAGCTTTACTTATTGCATATGCACCATTAATTGCACAATCGTTTGTTGGAATAGAGCCACAACCTTCACATAGTGGAGATAGTGTGGAAAATATGGTGAATGGTGCAGGCTCCATTGGACCTCAGCTTTTCAAAGGAGTCTGGTTTGTTTCTATTCCAGTTGTATTTACAATGTTTTATTTTGGTCTTTTAGTACGGTTATCAGCTGCCAAAAATCCACAGAAAAAAAGATTGGGACTAGGAATGATGTTGTTTAGTCCTATAGTCTTGTTGGCTGCATACTTAGTACCTAAGTTATCTCACATGTTGTAAGGTGAATTGGGGAGATTATTGGCTATATGCGTTTGGTTATTGAATGGGTTGCCGAGGAGGGCAGTGGGTGACGTAGGGAATTACGAGACATGAGAAAAACAATTTAAAGGGGGGCGGATGGTGCTCTGCATAAAAGCCTACTTAAGGCTTTTGGAGCTGATAACGTTTGTCCAAACAACGGCAGAGATCGATCCATCCGTTATGATGTTCACTCTAAACCTACTGCATTGGTACGCTTTCCCCGCTTGTTCTCGGCTGAACATTCAGGGCTGCTGGTGACGTTAAGGGAGCAGGGTGAGGCAGGAAACTCATTTCCACAGGTGATACATATCTTTGTATTTGACTTGAATATAAATAACAGGTTTGAAAGCAGTAGTTTTTATTCCGGCCTACGGGATTGAACCCGCAGACCGGGCAAATTTGAGGTGGATCTTTAATCAAGTGTGCTCGCCCACTCATGCTCGCATGTTGTATCGCTATCAGCGTGCCTAGTCCATCTTTTAAGACAATATTTACAGTATTTGCTATTGTCGACCATTAGTTCGATTTCCACTGGCTCGAATAAATTGAACATATTCCAGTAAACCTGATATGCTTTTCCTCTTTGGTCGGTTGCCCCGGCGTAGTATCTCAGGGAGCCAGCCACAGGAGCAAATTCAACTGGTCTGTTAATAATGGTCAGAATCATACCATCCAACTCAAACGTTTTTTTGAGAGGCGTGAATGAAGCACCTGAAAAATAATCCACTGTAATCTGGTAATGTTCTTGTTCGATAAGTCTGAAAGCGTGGGGTGTCGGCCACTCAAACGTGTGCTCACCCTCATTGCGGTAAAACTCCTCAAAATCCCACGTAATGCTGTAGTGATTGGTAATTCCCCCGATCTCTACTTTATCCACGTAGAACTGCGATACCTTATGTCCAACATCTTTTGCGTCACCTGCATAGCCAGCGTTAACCAGTGTTTTTCCTTCAAATATGAAATCTTTTAGAGACTTCCAACTTTTCTCCATGAACTATTCTCCCTCTCTTTTTGCCTTTTTATATTTGTGATTATTATACATTTTTGTTATAGGAATTGCCTATTTTTCAATCTATTAAACGATGACCGAAACTACCAAAGCCGTAATACTTACGATCCACGTTACTGTTTCCATATGATTACCTCCTGTTATAGAGGGACCGTAGCCCTCGGATTATTACTAAAGCACTGTCGCGGCACTTGACATTAGTGGTATATTGTTTTTGCAACCTTAACACGAGGTGTATTGAAATTTTTAGTTCTAGTTTTAAAATAGAACAAAATTTCTAACCGTAACATGATGATGTATTGAAATAGCTATTTGTCACCCATCCGATTAACTTTTAACCGTAACATTTGATGTATTTTAATCACCTACGATCTGGTACTCGTTACCTCTGTAAGGCTACATTAACTTTTAACCGTAACGCATGGCGTTCTGAAAAAGTCCCTTGACCGAGGGGCTTTTTCATTTTCTATTGTTGTAAATCTCCACATCGGCCCCCGAATAGCAATGTTCCCGTTTGGCGTACCACTCGCCATCCTCCAGAACGTGGAACATGTCTGTAGCAAAGCCCACCAACTCCCCGGCCAGCTTCGCATACTCGCCGGGCTGAATAACCGTATCCGGGTTGCCATCCGATACAACTGTAATTTTAACTGACTCTCCGTTATAAACTAGCATCAAGATTGCCTCCTATAGAGGGATCGTAGCCCCTTGCTTGCTTATGAATCAAAACCGTTTTTCTGAAGCGAAGCTCTCAGCTTTTCAAATATCGGGTCGGTTATCTGTTCTACGTACTTTAGAATTCCTTCCCGGCGCTTCTCGGTCACTTTGTAACCATAGTCCTCTTAGTAAAAGGACATATCTTCCTTGGCTAGATACCACGTCGATGTGCCGCCGCCGGACAACCAATTGTACGTGATGATTTTAGCGGCACGCTTAGCCGTCATTCGCTTAGTTCCCACTAGGCTCAGCTCCTTCCAATCGTTTCTACAATTCGGTTTGCATGATTCTTTATTACGGCTGTCACAATTCTCACTCCACTTTGGAGTTGTAAGCATTCAATCTGGCCCCAGCCAGACGAAGCGCCTAAATGAAGTATTGTTTTGAACTATCTCCGAATTTAGCTACTCCCATAAGGGCGATTGCCCAAGCGTTTGTCATTACGTTTGCCATTCTAAACCTCTCCGTTTTTTTATTGTGTTCCCCTTGCTTGATTACATCTTACACCAATTATATTATTTAATCAACAATATAATTGTCGTTAAATTAAATAATTTCACTTTAGGTTATATATGATGTACTATAAGCATACGGAGGTGTTACCATGGAAATAAAAATAGATATGGAGCCAGCTACTAATGGAGTAAGGCTGATGCTCGCAAGTCGTGGCCGGTCGAGTGTTGCAGGCTTGGCGCAAGAGATCGGAATGAAAGAAACGACTCTTAGAGCAGCGATTCAAAGTGGCTCGTTGCGTTTGAAAGATTTTGTGCGAATCGCTGACACGTTAGGTTTTACTCTCAGTGTAAAGGATAGGGGGGAGGAGAAATGAACGATTTTGTGCATATGCATGTCTACCTAACTGGTCGCTGCACAAAGTGTAAGTACTATAGTGAGTTGCTTGTGTATGACTACGGCAAAATGACATACGAGCAACAAGACGCCGAAATGGATCACGTAAACCATCCTATAGTCCCTATCCCCTGCAGCAAATGTGGTGCGGAATATCCGGCAGAGCATATCGTGTATCGAGAGATGTTACGCAAAGTCGATGCGGTCAAGCAGGCAATTAATCACGACTATATTGACCCGGAGACAAGTGCGGCGATCCTGGAGGGGCACGAAAAGCGCTTCGAGATATTTGCGGATCGCGAAAAGGAGTTCTGGTCAGCGTTTACTGATTACGCGTTGGATAACTGGCAGGCTTCTGTAGCTGAGTTGTCACGCGTGGAAGTTGCGGCAGGGTTCGTTGCACTTGGACAGAGTCCAACTCTAAAGTCAGACTTACATGCTCGGCGCGAGGCACAAAAGGTGGCACAAGCAGACCGGCGCTCATTTTGGCAAGCTGCCAATGCCAAATTTGTAAAAGAGTTGCTCGATATCGGCGCAATGGGATGGGTGCCTATCGATTACACAAAGCACTTTGGCCCAGCACGCACCCGTTTTGGAATTATGTATTTCCCTATTGCAGAGTCGCAGGAGGACTTACGTACAAAATATATCGGATTGCTATTTAAACGGGAGCGCGGCGACAACGCCTTTCTTCTTCGGCGGGTCGGGCAATTGACCGATACAGCTCATAAGCAGACGGTAAAGTACAACAAGCTTTTACGCCTTCTTGATGAGCAAAAACACACAATTGCTACGTTCCAAGATAAGTTAGGTGTGGCCAACGCCAAGATTGCCAGTTTGAGCGAGCAGCAGCCGATCACAGAACGTAGTAAGGACGATATACGACGCATACGGGAGCTTAAAAGTTTTGTAGGGGAGTTGTTAGCAGAGCTTCGGAAACTGCGTCCAGATGAGTCTGAAGACGTTCAAGAGCCCCCTGTGTTGGTCGAGGATGCGCCCGATACTCAGACATCTCCCCTGCCTGATCTGTCGGACTTGGAGGGCAAGACAGTCTCTATAATCGGTGGCTACCGGAGTAGAGAGAGGAATGGTTATCCCTGCAACATCATCGTCCACGATGGACGTAAGCATAATCCGCATTTTTACGCTGCATTGCAGCAGGCTGATATCATCGTAGTACTGAGGCTCTTTGTATCTCATGCCAGTATGTGGGAAGCCAAGGCATTTGCAGCACAAGAGGATAAGCCGATATATTATGTTCAAGAAATCAATATCCGCTCTATTCTCAATATAGTGGCAAAAAAAAATCAGCAGGAGGTTAACCTCACTGCACTTTTAAAAACAGAAAATCCCCTAACATGAGAGGTTGTTAATGTTGATGATTTATTCCGCAACATTGGAGATTTTAATAAAATTGCCTTTGTAGTAAGGTGTACAAGGATATGGACATATATTATGCTCGGCATGAGCGATTTGAAAGATTATAGATTAGGCATTTTTCTGAGAAAGGAAGGAAGCTTTTATGAAGGAAATATGTAAAATGTGCTCAAATTATGATTCACTTGAGGAATCCTGTTTACGCCGGGTCTCATTTTATTTTACTGCCAATAATTGCTCTGATTTTATTCGTTATATGAACTTAATACCGCAAACAAAGGGTTTTGGGCGAACAATTCTTACTGTAGCAACGAAGCGAGGCATTGAGCGTGCTATCCCTGCATATCCAGAATTAGAGTTGGAATTGAAATGTGATAGTAACGGTGAAGTTGAATCAATTTTTACATATCAGGGTCAGAGAGAGATAATTCGTAAATATGGGCTTAGGTTAGCTACTAAAATGGCAGATGATAAAGGTATCCAGTTAAGTGTTCTACAACATGAACAAAATGACTTTCTTGATGCTGATAAAAATAGTTCCAGAGATGATAAACAAAGTAGCGGATCATCAAAGAATTTATACTGGATGAGTGAATCTCCAATTGAGGTATGGACATAAGTGGTTTATAGAAAATCTTTTTCCTTGTCGGTTCTTCCTCTTTTTTTGGAGTTAATTAAAGGTTATTGCTCTGCGAATATGCTAGAGAATATACATTTGAAGGTGGTAGTTTATCCCTTTCGTATGTAAAGGCAAGGCTTAGAACATACTCAAGCACATTGCTAAGCGATATAAACTAACCTAAATGAAAAACTGGCTCTTCACCTACTTGTTTCTCGAAGAATGAAGTTTTTGATATACTTTAAATAAGCGTTATACGAGTTTGAAAATATCTAAAACTAAGATAATCTAAAGTTGCAATTTCTTCTTAGAATAGAAATGCACTCGGAGATATACATCATTTATTCTAAATATGTAACAACTCTAATAATAGTGGTTTGATATCGGGAACTAAAATATTATATATAAAATCCGGAAGCACCGGTGATTACACTCTGAAGAAGAGTGTTTTCACTGAGTGCTTTTTGTTCATTTAAAGGAGGAGAAGTTTTGAAAAGAAAAGCTAAAGCTGTAGTAATTTCTATGTCTGTATTGATGGTATTTTGTTTACTGGTTGCAATGGTTTACGCAAATAGTAAGGACAACCAGCCTAAAGCGGTTAAATCGGGGATATCGTTAAATCACTTCGATGATCAGCCGGTCTTAGGTAAAAAGGATGCTCCCGCTACTATTATTGAATTTGGAGACTTCAAGTGCCCTGGGTGCAAGCACTTCGCCTCAGATATCTATCCAAGATTGATAAAAGATTATATTAATACTGGTAAGGCAAGCTTCAAATTTGTGAACTTTCCAATCATTGGTCCTGACTCTTTAACGGCAGCAGCGGCTGGTGAATATGTAGCAAAAAATAGCCCTGAAGATTTCTGGGCCTACTATGAGCAAATCTTTAAGCTGCAAAAAGATGAATCCGAAAACTGGGCCACAATTGCTTATTTAGTTGAAATAGCAAAAATCACAAAGGTCAAAGTCGATTATAAAGAGATGGAGAGATCGCTGAAAGCAGGAGAATTTGATGAAATGGTAAATAAAGATTTGAATTTTTCTCGTGAGTTGGGGATTCGGCAGACGCCTACACTGGTTGTAAACGGAATGGCTATTGAAACGGGAGGCCTTGATTATGAACAGATTAAGATCGCAATAAATGATGTGATTAGTAAAAAGGAGGAAAAAAAGTGATCAAAAAAACGTTTCAGAATTATGGAATTCTGATGGCTTGGTTTGTCTCAATCGTCGCCACATGTGGTAGCCTGTATTTTAGTGAGATTTTGCATTATGAACCTTGTAAATTATGTTGGTTGCAACGAATTTGTATGTATCCTTTAACTGTGATTTTGGGATATGCCTCCTTAACTGAGGATAGGAAATATGCTCGTTCCGCATTTTTTCTGTCTTTTATAGGTTTAGGTATTGCGTTGTATCATTATCTAGGCCAGAAGCTAGCGTCTCTTGGAAAAATACTACCTTGTAATGTAGGAGTATCGTGTAAAACAGACTACACTAACTGGTTTGGATTTATAACAATACCGTTGATGGCACTAACAGCTTTTACACTTATTTTATCATTTTTATGGATGACTAATAAAAAGGTCTCCTAGAACTTTATGGTGGAATGGCTGGAAACAGAATAAAGACCATTCGGCTCATCCATCACCATGAGATACACAGGTATCAATCAGGATATTATCAACCAAGCAATAAGTGGTTTTCATCTATAATTCACAGGAGGGTATGATTATTATGGAGCAAGCTTTCCACTTAACTTTTAACACTCATACGGTTTACGTTACTTTAGACGATGAAAAATTCTATAAATTAAATAAGCACGATTTATCAAGGGAAGAAGTTGAAAAAATACCTGTCCCAAGCAAAGAAAATCCAATTATGGTTATGCATAAATCACAGTTTGATCTAGCTAAAGGATATCTAATGGACATGCGAAAGCCCATTAAAATTAATTTGGGAACGGCCGAGATCTACAATCAAATTGGCTTCCTTACGGATGATGAATTTGTAGTTTATAAAAAAGAATTCGAAAAGGAATTGGCAGATAAATATTCTAGTAAATGATCAACAACGATTGAATATTATTATGTAAAGGGGCGGTCATGCCGTCCTTTTTTTCTGTTCTTTTAGGACTGAAGCAGAAAATAGCCATCGATGCGCACATCGTCGTGTTCCTGTAGAGCGATCAGTGCCGGTAGCTGCCCAAAGCCTAGATGTGCCCAAACCTGTCGGATTCTTGTTCCGTGGGTCTTTTAAGGATACCTAAGTTTCTGGAACAACACTCCAACACAGTCAGTACTTTGAGAAATAATCCCATTGTCGAAGTTGTTGTTGAAGACTATGCCTAATTTTCTAGTCTGCTTCTCAAATTATGAATAACCGAGTATAATTTATTTATTATCATTAATTTTTTGGCGAAGTCCTGGGACATATCTGCTGACTGTTTATTAAAGAACCCTCTTTAGGAGCATTTCTACTTTTCATTATAAGTAGATTAGTCTCTTTAAGATGGGTTCTTTTTTTGTTCCCAAATAGGAGGGAGATGATGATGAATTAAAAAATGTTGGGCACTATGAATAAAAATAAATTTGTGAAAGACCACGTTGTCCCAGACGGGAAGAAATGTGGTCTTTTTCATTAAAGGAGAGTAATCAATTGATGAGCTAAAAGCTGTTCAGGTAGAAAAACAGTTTTTTTATGTGGAGAAAATGCTGACTATTGTTGAAAGCGATCGTTATCTAATAAGGTTTATGAGGATTTAGAAAGTAGGGTAATCCATCTGAAAGCGTACTTGAAGCGGGAGAGGTTTATGAAAATTTAGAGTTTGAGGAAATGTACAACACCTTAGCTGGAAAAACTGATTCCCTATTAAGGGATAGTTAATAAGTCACTTTATTTCATATGAAAGGGGTGAAAAATTGTGGGTCGTCCCAAGCCAATTGAAGTCCATGTAAATAGCAAAGGATCGAAACATCTTGTGTTCCAAGAGCTGTTGCATGCTGAAGATGGTTATGCTTTTATACCCGTAGATGGTCGTTATAAGACTGATCTTTATAATCAAGGTTTATTGGATGGTAGAAAACGAGCTGTGCACTTCTTCAGTACTCTGTTTGAGTGTGAGAGTCCGTGGGTGCTAATACTCCCATTTCAGACTGCCGAAGAAAGTTTAATCAATTGTTCATTCTTTGGTGTAGTCAGTCTGGATCAAACTTACATCGTAAATATGAGAGAAGCAGTCACCTTTTTGAATAATGTTTGCATGCAATGCGAGGTGTATGGAACAGATAAGTGTTATTTCTCACTGTCATTTGATTGTGGCAAAGATGATCGCGAACAATATCGTGATAGTGCGTGGTTTGAAATGCAGAGAGAAATTCGCAGGAAAAGAAAAGAACGAGTATTCCCTGTTTAGCAGGTTGGGAGATTTGGACAGCGTTCCATGCCACGGTAAGTTTATACAGCTTGAGCGTTTCCGACTCTTTAGAACCCCGCAAGTGCGACACGTTCTTGGATCAGCTTGGAAGAGCAGCAGCAATGCTCTTGCTGAGGTAAAGTCTAAGCTGGGTTCATGATAAAAAGAGGCAAATAAAAGTTCAGAATGGAGAATGTAAAAATGGAAAAACAAGAAGTTAAAATTGAATATAACAATAACAAAGTTTTTTTCTTTAAGCATAGTTTTAAAACTGCTTTGGAACACGCCAACGATTTTATTGAAAGGAACAAAGGGAAATTTGAAATGAAGCTTTTTATATTAAACGAAAGAAATTTTTGGAGAAAATGGAAATTGACAAAGGTATATAAAAAATAGAGTTGCTTCGACACTTGTTATTCTAAATAAAAATCCTTTATTCATTTTATTTTTATTCAGAATGGAGAATGAAACTAGAATCTAAGTGGGAACATGAAATCTATAGCTATGAAGATACTGAAGAAGCTATAAAACATGAAAAGCAAATGATTGATGATGGTTGGGAAATTGTTGGCAGATGGACAGAATTGGAAACCGAATTTCGTAAGTCTAAAATACACCTTGATTCAATACAGCATAGGGGGAGTGGTAGCTTGTCGAAAGAAGAGGAAGAGCTTCATCGCATCTACAAACAAGCGATGAGACGAATTGATGAACTTGTAGAAGAGGTTTTTCAAATTTGCGATGATGTTGCAGATACTAACCATTACGAAAAAGATTGGGTTTTAGATCGATTCAGAGAGAAATTCAATAAAGCAAGGAGAACTTCGAAATAATTCATTCATAAAAATGTGTGCTTTTAGTCTGTACCTATATAGATATGTGCAGACCATAAGCTTCATATTTTTAAAAGAACAGGAGAACGATGATGCCGAAAATCGAGATTGAAGTCAAACAGGTTGACTCATTAAGCACATGGAAGGAAGAATATGAATGCCCAAGCGATCCGCAACAATGGGCTAAGAATCTGATTGAAAATAAGGTGCTGGATGAAGGCGAAACCGCTGTGGATCATAAATGGGGGGAGACGAACCTCATAACTATAGTTAGAGGTGAGATGTCCTACATTCACAAATCATAGAGAGGTGAAGATAGTGAAGTATGAGTTTTTACCTCTCATTGACTTGAGGGGAATCGCAGAGGGCTTGAATGAAGGAAAGAAGAATGTTAACGGTAGTAGGGTTTACGAGGGTTTTCACTTTTTCTCTCCACATGACTTTAATATGGCATCGATAATGGAATATTACTGTATAATAGCCATCGAAGGAGTAGATGTCCGGGGAGTAATGCTGCTTTATCAAGATCCTCAACATCCTTTAACGTACAGCATCTCGTATGTCGACGTTAGAAAAGACCACCAAAGGCAGGGAATCGCTAAGAGTCTTTACACAACATTGAACGGTCTTCTGAGTCCAAATAATGTCGTAATAGGGACCGATCTTACTGTTGAAGGTAAGGCAGCTAAACTGAAAAGACTTCGTAAAAAAACAATCACGACCTGCCACTCATTCGATAACTTCAATCAATATTTAGCGTACCTCCCTTTCCTCAGAAACGTGTGAATGCTGGCGAAGGAAGACAGGTGTTGATTGATTAAACAATTTAGGAAGTGGTGTGAGACCATGAGAGATCCCAACATTGTTTTAGTCAATCTAATCAAGAACGCCCAAAAGGAAGATTACCTCTTTACTGATCTTTACCACATTCTATACAACCCTGACTTCTGCCTTAAGGCATATGCCAAAATCCAGGGGAAGGAAGGGAACATGACTGCCGGTGCAGACGGAGAAACGATCGATGACTTCAATATGGAACGGGTAAGTAAGCTAATCAATAGTTTACGGGACGAGTCATATCAGCCAAAGCCTGCTAGAAGGAGAATGATACCCAAAAAATCTGGTGGTCAACGTCCTCTGGGCATTCCATCCTTCATGGACAAGCTCTTCCAGGAAGTTCTCCGAAACGTCCTGGAAGCAACCTATGAAGGTAGGTTCTCCGACAACTCTCACGGATTTAGACCCGAAAAGAGCTGCAGAGCACTGCTGAGTAGAATTAAGCTTGAGTGTACAGGGGTAAAGTGGTGGATCGAGGGAGACATAAAAGGTTTCTTTGAAATATCGATCACCACATTCTCATCGGTATGGATCGGCTTGAATAATGTTTGCATGCAATGCGAGGTGTATGGAACAGATAAGTGTTATCTCTCACTGTCATTTGATTTTGGCAAAGATGATCGCGAACAATATCGTGATAGTGCGTGGTTTGAAATGCAGAGAGAAATTCGTAGGAAAAGAAAAGATCGAGTATTCCCTGTTTAACAGGTTGGGGGATTTGGAAAGCGTTCCATGCCACGGTAAGTATGTTCCAGCTTGAGTGCTTTCCGACTCTTTAGAACCCCGCAAGTGCGACACGTTCTTAGATCAGCTTGGAAGAGCAGCAGCAATGCTCTTGCTGAGGTAAAGTCTAAGCGCTGAAAAAATTCAGTAGAACTGGTTATCTAAGAGGTCGAAAGATGGAGTAACGTCCAGAAAGGCCTCCTCCTTAGCGAATAGCGACAGTCTTTGAGAGTGGATTACGTTATAAAGCTCGCCGTATAGGCGCTGAAGATACCCTGACGGTTCGGCCGAGGAAATGCCCTTCGAGGGGAAGGTTGTATCAAGTGGTGCTTGGAGTCTAAAAAAACCTATGATGAGAATTCGTCCATTACTACATAATTGGGCGTAGACGAACTTCCGAGTGTACGGGTCTAAAGGTTCTGTATGTAGAAATGCATATTGCTGCTTTGGCAGCGTTGGACGTGGATAAGTAATCTTTTGTGGTGTGAAAGTCCATCTACTGTTACAGGCAGTAATCGAATTTTTATCGAGTTCAACAGGCTCATAGGAAGCATCTAAGGGTTCATGAACAGATAGGATAAACCGGAACGTGGTAAGCTGTTAACGCTGAGGACTCTCATCCATTGAAGCGGTCCAGGGAAAGTCTAAGATGATATTAGTCAAGGTATAACCTGGTTTGTAGCGGTGAAAGTGGTGGCACAGTACCATTGATGGCATTAACAAAGCCGGAGGGATAGCCACTAGTCTAGTATAAGACTGACCAACCATTCACTACAAGATCAATTTGGTCATAAGCTTGAAGTAAATATAGGGGATTGTTTACAAAGAAAAGGTATTGACTTGATAGTCAAAGACCTAATTTGAAAGAAACCCTCCTTTCAAGAACGGATTATCTTGTCTAGTGTTTTTTCGAAAGTAAAGCTTACCGTCAGTTGAGCTAGATGAAACGCCGTATGAGATCGAAAGACTCGTGTCCGGTGTTAACCGGGGGAAAAGCTGGAGATAACATTCAAAAGCTTACCTATCGGAATAACCATTGTAATGTGAAGTAGGGGCTTTTAGAGCTTCACTTAAGTGCAGAGTACGTCCCCTTCGTACTCCTTGTTGGTTGCCCTCTTTTTAAGCTGTGAGCTTAAAAAAGAAGAGGGCTCATGAATGCCAGATCTTGAAGGAAATTATACTGCCTGCTCCATATTTTCAGGAGGAGGCCTACTTGACTTTGCTTTTAAGGATTTATTTAAAATTATTTGGGCCAATGAAGTCTGCAAACCAGCTGCAGACAGCTACATTGCAAATGTAGGAAGTCATATTCGTATTGGAGATATTAACACCATACCCATTAGTGAGATACCCTGCGCGGATGTGTTTATTGGTGGTCCTCCATGCCAAGATTTTTCATCTTCTGGAAAAAACAAAGGAGAGAAAGGTGAGAGAGGAAAGCTTGTCTGGAAGTATGTGGATCGGCTACACTTGGTTGGACAGAAAATATAAGGGCTAGTAGAATAAGCAGATCAGAAGAAGGAGCGGATCTACGATGCCAAAACCAAGACGTACATTTACGGCAGAATTTAAGAAACAGATGGTGCAGTTATATGAGAATGGAAAGTCAAGGGTGAACATTGTTCGCGAGTACGACTTGAGTGCGTCTGCACTGGATCGTTGGATTGCGCAGAGTCAAAATTCAGGTTCTTTTACAGAAAAGGCGAATCGTAAGCCGGAGGAGCATGAACTTCTTTCTTTACGCAAAGAAATTCAACAACTACGAATGGAGAACGATATTTTAAAGCAAGCCGCGCTGATCATGGGACGAAAGTAAATGTGATTCGCAACAACGCGCACAAATACTCGGTATCAGCATTGTGTAAAGTCCTGGAGCTACCACGCAGCACCTATTACTACAAACCTGAACCAGCTGCTAACGAAGACGAACAAAAGATGGAGAACGCGGTTGTGGACATCTTTAGAGCAAGTCGAAATAACTACGGAACACGCAAAATCAAAGTGGAGTTAAAGAAAAAAGACATTCACACTTCACGTCGTAAAATCGGCCGTATGATGAAAAAACAGGGTTTAGTCTCCAATTATACCGTGGCTCAGTACAAGCCTTCCAAGAATGGTTCCAACGAGTCTGAAACCCAGAATCGACTGCAACGTCAGTTCCACCAAGAAGAGCCCTACGCGGTTGTCGTGAGCGATCTGACGTATGTACGAGTGGCTGGAAAGTGGCACTACGTATGCTTATTTGTAGATCTCTTTAACCGTGAGATGATTGGTTTTAGTAGCGGGCCACGGAAGACAGCATCGCTTGTGTATCAGGCGATTGCGAGCCTTTCCGTACGACTGGATTGTATCCAGATGTTTCATACGGATCGAGGGAAGGAGTTTGATAACCAGCTGATCTCGCAGGCCTTAGAAACATTTGGTGTCACCCGTTCGCTTAGCGCAAAAGGCTGCCCTTACGATAATGCTGTAGCTGAAGCTACCTTTAAAATCTTTAAAACGGAGTTCGCAAACCAGACTCATTTTCAATCAGAGGAGCAGCTTGATGTCGAGTTGCGTGACTATGTCCACTGGTTTAACCATCACCGTATTCATGGTACACTCGGGTACCTCACACCTGTAGAAGCCAGGAAAGTGCCCTCATAATAGTTGTTCAGTTTAGTGTTGACAATCCAATGTTGAGATTATTAAGGCAAAAAAGCCCCTTGCTTTCCTATTTGAGAATGTTGTTGGGTTAGCTCGAAAACACAAATTGACTTTACTCAAACTTATATCTCATTTCGATAAGTTGGGCTATCAAGTTAGTTGGAAAGTGTTAAACGCCAGTGATTTTTCAACAGCTCAACACAGAGAACGGGTCTTTTTTGTAGGAATACGAAAGGATCTTAAGTTTAAATTCTGTTTTCCTGATGTTTCATTTAATAATCGTAAAACAGTGGAGGATGTAATAGGTGATCTACCAGAAGCCGATGGAACTTTTCCAAACCATTACGCAACCTGGACTAGTCCTACACCACAACGAATTTATGACGTTATGGAAAATCCTCGGCCTAACCAGTTTAGAGGGATGCGTCGATTGCAAAAGGACGGAATTTCACCAACACTTACAGCGCATATCTCCAAAGATGGAAGAGAATATTTGCACCCGTCAAAAGATAGAAGACTTACTGTCAGGGAATGTTTGCGGATTATGGGTATGCCAGACACTTATGTCTTCCCAGAAAAAATGTTATTGACTCACCAGTATCGTGCGACCGGAAATGGAGTTGCCTATAACGTAGGACATGCATTAGCAAAAGCGTTATATAATCAATTATCTCATATTCCAACTCAGCTGAGCTTATTGTAGAAATAAATCAAAAAGTATAATATTTTACACGATCTATAAATAATTACGAATGAATCTGGAGGGGGAGGAAGTATGTTTTGGTACCACGGAACAAATCAACAACGAAAAAATAGTATACTGGAAAGTGATTTCGAACTTTCAAATGGACTATGGGGGAATGGAGTATATCTAACTTCAAGTAAGGATGGAGCTTATATTTTTGGGACTGAAATCCTTAAAGTAAGGATAGATGAGAGCCAAGTTACTCATATAAATTTTGAGGAGTTTATAGTAGACTACCCCAGTGAGCATAATTGGAAAAAAGCTATTTCTGATAAAAATTACAAAGCTATTGCTGTAGCTTATATTACAGGGGAAACAGAACTGTGTATCTTTGATACTGATATCATTGAGGAGATTAGATGGTAATCTCCAAAAATCAAATTGTAATTCTAACAGCGGCAGCAAATGTTATGTGTTCCTCAGGTTGCGAGCGGAGTGCAGTGGCGATAGTGGCCTCATTGTGCAGTTCAGTCAGTGTAAAATTAGTATTTTGAAAAATGATTTGAGTTGACACTAAATAGAATTATCTGGTAATATGTGACTAACCACTAGATTATTGTCACTCGCCATCTGTGCGAGAGTTGATTGAAACGTTCTAAATTGTTAAATTGTTAAATTGTTAAAAAAACACCACTTGCATTTGAAGTGCACCCCTTAGAATAGACATTGGAATAAACCCCTGGTTTATCCGATGAAAATCTAGGGGGTGCATTTTTTATGTCAGCGACAAAAGGAAAGAAGTTTAACGAGTATACGTATGAGACCAAGATGGGGGCTATACGGCTTCATCTCGAAGAAGGTTGGAGATATCGTAGGCTTATGGAGAAGTTTGGAATTGCAGATAGACATCGGTTGAAACAATGGATGCGGAAATATAAGGAGCTCGGTGAGTTCGGACTTCTGGATCAGCGAGGACGACGGAAGGAATATATCGACCAAGACAGGTATGCACAAAAGCTCAAACGGGAAAATGACATGCTAAAAAAGTGTTTGGAAATCTGGATGCAAGAGGTGAAGCGCACAAGTTTATAACCATCGAGAAGGCTGCCAAAGATTATCCCGTTAGTGAACTTTGTAAGCTCTTCAAGGTCTCTAGAAGTGGATATTACGCCTTTTTTAAACGTAGAGGAGCAGATCGGGATCAGAACGCGAAGGCACTCGTGAAGAAAGTGTACGAGCAGTATGACGGGGTCTATGGCTACCGCCAAATCCAACTCTTCTTGCTGCAGGATCATGGGGTCAGGATGAACCATAAGAAGGTGCTCCGACTCATGCAGGTTTTGGGAATCCGTTCACGTGGATTGTCAACACTAATTCAGACAACTTTTTTAAGGGCTGATTCTCTGTAGTTTACGGGGCTCATGTAGCTCAAAGTTCCATGAATACGATATTTGTTATACCGGTTCGCATAGTCATTTAGCTCCAAAGTGAGATGATTTAGACTTTGAAAGTGCATCTGATGAATAAATTCGGTCTTCATAATTTTAAACGTAGCTTTAGCGACTGCGTTGTCATAAGGACAGCCTTTCATACTTAGAGAACGACTAATCTGGAACGTAGCCAGTGTCTCATCGATCGATTTGTTTTTGAATTCCCTACCACGATCGGTATGGAACAATTGAACTTGGCGGAGATCTCCTTGTACAGAGGCAAAGGCACGTGCGACTAGACCTACATCCTTGTTAGGACCTACGCTAGATCCAATAATCTCTCGATTAAAGAGGTCAACTAATATACAGATATAGTGCCATCTGTTTTTGACTTTGACGTACGTTAAGTCACTTACAACGACGCGCTTCGCTTCAGATTGCTGGAATTCTCGGTCCAGTTCATTTGGCTGTTGCGAATGATTCGTTTCAGATTTGTGAGGTTTGTATTGAGCTACTGTGTATGTTGAACCTAGCCCTTGTGCCTTCATGATTCGGCCAATTCGACGCCTGGATGCAATAACTCCACGCTCGTAAAGCTTAGATTTGATCTTTCTTGTGCCATATGTCTTTAGATTCTTTTTGAAAATCTCAACGATATGTGCCGTAATATCGTCTTCATTGCGGCGTTCTTTGGCTTCATAGTAGTAGGTGCTTTTTGAGATTTGTAGGACGGAACACATTGCTGATACCGAGTATTTGTCACGATTTCGTTTGATGACACTTACTTTCGTCCCATGATCAGCGCTGCTTGCTTTAAAATGTCGTTTTCCATTTTAAGTCGCTGATTCTCTTTTCGCTGTGCAATGAGTTCATTCTCTTCAGGAGAACGATTGTCCTTCTCTGCGAATGAGCCTGAGGTTTGAGCTTGTTTAATCCAACGATCTAAGGCAGATGCACTTAATTCGTATTCCTCCACAATATCTGCTCTTGATTCTCCATTCTCATATAGTTGGACCATTTGTCTCTTGAGCTCGTCTGTAAATGTACGTCTTTTTCTTGGCATAGTAGACCCGCTCCTTGTTATGTTGTAACTATTCTACTAGCCCTTAATTTTTCTGTCCAACCAAGTGTATCAGATCCAGTTCTATTAAGTTCTATTATAGGTGCATGAGGGAACTCTTCAATACTATTGTCTTTTTTCATTTCAACGTTATAGGGAAAAGAGTGTTGGCCATTATCAATACTCTTGAGTTGACCGATCTCATAATTATGATTCACTCCACGCTTAGATTGTCCTTTAACAATAACCCAATCGTGAATTTCTATCACTGTTCATCTCCTATGAAATATTTCCTCTATTTTTTCATAATTTATTATAAATCTCTTTTACGAGCTGGTTTTCTATCCTTTACAATAAAGTGGGTGTGAATTATACTTACTGTATAAATTTATTCTGTAGGGGTGGAGTCAGGCGACACCATCGTATCTTGTGTGTTATCACCATTCTAATTGTCTAATGCTACCCTTTATTCAGTGTGGGTACAATTCAACTTTGGAATGGTTTTTTCTGTTATAGGACATTTCAGAATTGGGAGGATGTGGAGTAAAAATAAGAAGAGGCTGAAATCGCTACTCAAATTCATTATGTTCTATTAAAATGTAGTATACCTTGAGGATTGTTTTGAATTCAAATAAGGAGTGATAAATAATGGGGAAACCAACTGTCCAATGGACAACCTATATTATCAATAACATGAAAGATCAATTCAATTTTGATCTACATTTTCAAAGAGGATATGTTAGACAGAAGGACCGACCTTGGAAGAGTTTATTGATACATACTTTCTTAAACAATGGATACGTTCCAAATTTACTGGTTTGGAAGAATGGTGACCATCTTGGAGAGAGCAAACCAGGGAAATTTAAATGGATCTACTATGCTGTTGATTGCAAGCAAAGATTGAAATCACTTTATGAGTATTTAGAGGATAAATTCCGACTATCTGATGATACTCCTCCTGTGAATGGAGTAAATGTTGCAGGGAAACTATACAGTGAATTATCAGAAGAAATGCAACAGGCATTAAAATCTTTCAATTTTGCAGTAACAATTTTCGATGAAGAGTATACACTTGAAGATGTTGAAGAGATCTTCTATCGAGTTAATCAAACTAAGCCTTTGACCGAATACGAGCAGGCTCGGGCTCTTCTCGGAGAAGAAAACCTCTCGATAGTGGCTGATATCACGAAAGAAGACTTCTTCAGCAGAATTAACTTTACATCTGCTGATCTAACGGGGAATGTAAATGAGAAAACGGTATTCCAAATTATTTCACTTATAATGGAAAAAAATATCTCCTTTAGTGGAAAAGACATTAAGAAATTTATTGCAGATATAGGCAAAAAGAAAATTCCCGATAATATTATTGCACAAATTAAAAACAATTGTAAATATATGGAAGAATCAGTTGATGAATGGACTTTAAAGGAGTGTAAGGCTGGATTAAAAAAATCTGTAATCCCTTCTCTCTTTATGGCATCGGCTCATGCTCGAAAGTTTAATGTAGAGCCAAAGAAATTTGGGGATTGGGCAAAAAAATTCTTAGTTGAAGACTACTCTAAAGAATCCCCGTTTGGGCTAACTGTTCAGAGTAGGACAAGTAATATACTTATTGTTCAAAAACGAACTGAATTGATGCTGAATGACTTGAAAAACTTTATGATTAATGTTGCCTGACGCAAATGTGGTAATGTTAGTTGAGTTAACTTAACTCAACTAACATTACCAAGAAACCAAATTATTTTTAATATTTAACTTATTAATAATGAAATGAAAACTGGAGAGAACCTCTAATGGGAAAACCATTAGAGGTTTTTTTTGTTTTATCAGAACTTACCACGGTGAATGTGGTATGTAGACCGGTGTATGTTTTCTAAGCTCTCTTTTTTCTAAGAAGGAATATATAATTGGACTTTAAAGGGGGCTTTTAGATAAGGGGAGTTTTATAGGAAGTGATTCTGTTTCTGGAAAAAAAAGAATTCTGATATAACAGACATTATGATATAAATTTGTTTTCGCTTAGTTAATCTTAAAATACTTATCAGTTTAGCTAGAGCCACCAAGGCAAGGAGGAACAAGATTGTTTGAAGATATAAGCAAGGTTTTTTCGGATGATAGTAAATCTAAAAAACGCACTGCAAACGGAGCTTTTTCCAGAGTAAACGGGAGCCGAAGAGGAATGGTTACCGCATACTCACTTATGACTAAGGCGCAACAGAAGGAATATGCTTATAGTGAAGTGAGTTCAAGATATAATATTTATGAGAAAATCATTCCTGTAGAGCAATTGAAACTGCTTCCGCGTGATATTCGATTCCGGTGTTGGTCGGAATGGCAGAGTCGGTTTTTGAATGAAGAAATCTTAAAAGCATGGGCCGTGGATTCAATTGATGAATTGAACTTTTTTTTGAATGAGATGGATTTGCCCATGCTTGAATTATTAGAAGCGGATCACTATGAAGAGTCTGAGGCGAGCAAAGAGATACGAGGGACTACAGAAAGTATAATGGTGCCTATGAATGAAGAGGAAAGTACATATCTGTCACTAAGTGATTTAGTGGCTGATGATGCCAAGTTCTTTGAATTTAAACTAAATGGAGAAATGGAGACAACAGATATTGTTTCTGAGCTGAATCGAGCAATTCAGAGTATTATTGGTACACAACGGAAGTATATTGTGGATGTATCAGTGATTGAGGTCATATGAGCTACTTGATTACTATACCTTGACAATCCCACAGCTAAAGCAGTGGGATTCTTGAGTGATTACCGCGTTCTCTGTCCATTTTTGTTTAGCATTTTAGGTCGATAGACTGTTACCATTTACCACAGGTGCATGAATAATGTTATGGCACCGACTCTATCTCTGTGAGAATGAAATCCACAGATGCATGCATACAATCTATCACTCATCAATACTCGGTGTTATTTAGCAATAATCATATTATTTGATTCTTGCCTAGCTTTGTAGGGTTAGTAACTGCATTAATCATTTTGATTGTCTCAGCAGCACCTAGGAAGTCATTCACATTTTGGCCATAATCAATAAGTGCCCTCTTCATTTGTAAGTAGAGACCCTCTGACAAGGTTATTGTCCATTGTTTAGGTTCAATATCAGTCAAGGGATCTATCCCCAACCGTTTATATTCCATAGGAGATAGTGTTCCTCCCCCTGTATAACTTATTTCAACATCACTTACGCTTGAAAGCAATGTAATGTGCGAATCAAAACTGTAGTTTATAAAATAAAGGAAGTGAGGGTAAAGTTGAAATAATTCTTTTACCCATGTTCTCACCTCATTTATCTCGTAAATTTCATCTTTTATATCATTATATCCATCAAACATGGTAATGATTTTACCGAAAGAATGAGCGCCTTGTTCTTGTAGAAAGTTTAAACTTCTATCTACAAATTCAAATGACATTTCATCAATGGATCTTTTTGAAATATTCATTAAGTATAAAGTGCCGGATGTAAGGCCTAGCTCCTCAGAAATATCCACAAAATAATCTTTATTCACATTAATCACCATCACCAAGTTATTTTTAATTATTATAAGATAGTTTGGTTGATTTTAGTAGTTTTAGTAGGAAAACTTTGATTGAACTTTATAACAATCCATATGGAATTCAAACAAAGGGGTTCAGTTTACATCACATTTAGAACGAAGTATAATAGCCACAAATGCATACTCGTTAAATGGGGAAGCACCTCAAACTTAGGCTAATTTGCCTTTGTTTGAGGTGCTTTTTCTTTTTTTAAAAGCGAGATTGCAGAACTCTTTGAAAACAAAATACTTGAAGGGAGAAGTAAATGGAAACGATTTTGTTAAGAAAGTTACGAAAGTATAGCACATGGACATGTGGGTTATTAGCTTTACTAGTCCTTTTTACCTCGATTCCTTTATTTCCGGCAATAGCATCAGCCGCAACAGTAAGACCCGAAAAGGAAATTATAGGTGGGCCAGGCTGTGGGAATAGTTTCGGGACTACTCCTGGACAGTGGTGGGGAGGCAGTGGTGGTGCAACTGAGGTTTCTCGTCAGACTACTACCACTGGTTACAACTGTAATGAGAAAGAGCCCTATGAACGATTTATTGATTTGGGTAAATCATATGATTTAAACAATTACAGGGTTCAAATTATTTATACCGGCGAATGGGGAATGTGGTTTTCAACCTCCGCTGGTGTCGGTTCTTTTGCTTATACTACAAGTACGAATTATACGCAATGGTCTCGCATTGGCCCTAACGGTTTCGGTAGTGATCCGCGAAACCAATGGATTGATGTAACCGACGTAATCGGCCATAAACAAGTAAGAGGTCTATACGCTCTGGGGGTAGATAACTTCAATAATAGTTCCCGCATAACAACCTTTGGTGTTCGTATCATACCAAAATCAGAGTTTTTGCCTAAACCTCCTCAAGTAAATGCTGGAGCTCAAGGCCAATCAAGTACAGGATGGACAAAGGACCCTGTAAATGTTTGGTTGGATGGGGATGTAGCCCCCGAAGGGCTAAATTACTACGAGTACAGTCTAAACGGTAGTGCGTTCCAACGCTATACCGGACCATTTACAGTTGATGGTCATGGAAATAATACCATCTATGCAAGAACGGTGGATCTTAAAAATCAGAAAAGTGACCTTTCTTCTGGTATTGTACGGATCGACAAGATGGCCCCGATTCCGCCAAGAATTCAGGTAACGGGAAACAGCACAGACTATGCAATTACGCTGGAGCCGGGAACAGACGATTTTTCCGGTTTATCTCGTTCCCAATACCGTATCGAGGGAGCCGTGAACCAAGGCTGGCAAGATTACAATGGTGTTTTCCATGTTAATCAAAATGGTCAAAGCACTATTTACGCTAGATCCGTAGATAATGTAGGCAATGTTAGCCCAGAAGTTATGAAAGATGTATTGATTGATAATATCGCACCGGATCGACCCAATATTTTGGTTAACAATATCAATTGGGCAAGTAGTGATAAGCAATTCACGGTACAAGACGGCCATGATTCAGGGGGCAGCGGTGTCCTCAAAAGCCAATATAAGATTGGCAATGGTGCGTGGGTGGATTATGTTGGCCCAGTGACCGTCTCACAAGAGAATGTTAAGATTTACGCCCGAACAATTGACCGTGCAGGCAATATCAGCCAAGTAACGGAGGCCAATTCAAATATCGATAAAACACCTCCGACAACTCCAACAATCACCCTGAGTGATCTTAATTATACAAACAAGGATGTATTGGTGACCCTATCCAGTGGTCAAGACAACCTTAGTGGGGTTCAAAAAACTCAATATCGTATTGGCAACGGCAGCTGGCTCGACTATACTGAGCCTTTTAACATAACACAAGAGGGCCGGACAACCATTTTTGCCCGTTCCATTGACCTGGCAACCAATATCAGTAATGTGGTATCTGCTGATGCTAAAATTGATCGTCTACCTCCAAGCCAGCCAGTTATATCGGTAAGCACCAAAGAGTGGACCAACAAAGATATCATGGTCACTGTCACCGATGGAGTAGACGCTGGCAGCAGTGACGTACTGAAAAGCCAATACAAAATTGGCGAAAGCGGAAACTGGACGGACTATGTAGCTCCTATTCCTGTAGGAGTAGAAAATGTCAAGGTATATGCACGAACCTTGGATAAAGCCGGAAATATTGGTGACGAGGTCATGGAGCAGCTGCGGGTAGATAAAACCCCACCGACCAAACCTGTTATCCAGCTTAGTTCTGGTGAGTGGTCTAAAGATGATATTCAGGTTTCAATGACCGATACTGAGGATACCCTAAGTGGATTCTTAAAAAATCAATACAAGGTCGGGGAAGACGGAACCTGGAAGGATTACGATCAACAGTTCTCCATTCCATTAGAGGGCCAGACGATGATATATGCGCGGGCTGTCGATAAGGCTAGTAATCTATCTCAAGAAACAACCAAGCTTTTGAGGATTGACAAAACGCCACCTACAAAGCCGACTATTAGTGTGTCGTCGAGTGTCTACACAGCCGATGATGTAACATTTCAAATTTCAGGTAGTACGGACGATTTATCGGACGTTCATTATCAATACCGTATAAACGAAGGGTCCTATCAAGATGGGGATCATGGTATAATCACGGCAAACGGCAGCTCAATCATAACAGCAAGGACAGTGGATCAGGCAGGAAATAGGAGTCCTGAGGTTCAGAATATAGCCAAGGTGGATAAAATACCACCTAATATACAATTTACTCCGAGGGAGCGCGATTGGGATAAATCTACCATCAAGGTGGACATTAAATATACCGATTCTATAGCTGGTATTGATCCCAATATGAGGTATTACAAAGTAGACCATAGTTCTTCATCCCCTACGGATTGGGAAACGGCCACAAGTGAAACGAAAACCATCTCAATTCCAAAGGAAGGTGAGTGGTATCTGCATGCGAAAGCTTCTGATAATGTTGGGAATGTAAAGGAGGAAACGACATCATACTTACGGGTTCAGTATCCTCCAGAGGTGCCTACATTAAAAGTACTATCCGTTCGGGAAAAAGAGGCGCAGCTTGAGTGGTCTCTACCCAATGGTCAAACCCTTACGGACGGTTATGAGTATGTATTGACCAATACGACAACTGGAAAAACGTGGACAATTCCTTATCCGCAAAATATATTTACAGATGACTCACTCCAAGAGGGCACTGAATATGACTATGTTGTTCAGGCACGTAATCATGTCGGTACAAGCGTGAATAGTAATAAGGTTCATATTCTCACTCTTCCTGGTGCAGTGTCGAATATCCGCGTGGATAGTGTGGGGAGGAATTCTAGCCGGGCCCATCTAAGCTTTGAAACGGTGCAGTCTGCCACCTATTACAATATTAGCGCGGTGAATCAGGATACTAAACAGATCGACTTTCATACTACTGTAACCGGATCTGTTTATGAGCAGTTGGATAATCTCCAACCTGGTACTGTCTATGATGTTGGTATATCCGCTGTCAATTCAACGGGTGAAGGGATTCAAACCCATGTTTCCTATTTAAGTCTTCCAGATCGAGCTACAGATTTTATATCTGTCCAAGCTCAAGAGGATCGTGTCCGGCTTCGTTGGAATACGGTTTTGACAGCAACATACTATCAATTGGACCGTGATACAAAGAGTGTTTATAAAGATGTATACTCGGAATTTGAAGATACCGGGCTAAGGCCGGGAACGGAATATCTATACAGGATTTCTGCAAAGAATGAGACTGGGATGGGTGAATTTAGCGACTATAGAGCTATAACGTTGCCAGAACAGGTTGCAAACTTCAGAACGGTTACTTCTGATGTTTACTCATTAAAGACGAACTGGACTCCTACCCAAGGTGCAGAAGGGTATTTAGTCCGGGTAAATGGAGGAACTGAGATTTTACTAGCTGAGGATATTCAGCAGTTTGAGTTCACGTCTCTACCATCCGGTACTCTTGCGGAGCTACGAATACGAGCTTTTAATCGTAGTGGCTATGGCAAGGAACAGATCATACATTCTGTCACGTTACCAGATCAGCCTACGGACCTAAAGGCTGAACATATAGGTTCACAAGGGGTAACTTTGAGCTGGAAGCCACAGCGCGGAGCTTCCAAGTACAGAATTAAGATCAATGGGTCCACTTATGTCGTGTCGGATACGACTGTACAAGTGGATGGTCTGGAACCTGGTACCAGTTATAACTATTCGGTGGCGAGTGGAAACGCTGGCGGCATTGGACAACCAGCTGAAAAGCAGTTACTGACTCTACCTGCAGCTCCTCTTATGCGTATAAAATCCCAATCTGCAACAACTGTTACGTTTACATGGGATACTGTTAAGAGTGCGGAAAAGTATCATGTGGGAATACGTGAAGATGAGCAAGAACAGCAGACAGAAAAAAATGAAATGACGTTCGATCATCTGCAACCAGGCGTCATTTATCATTTTTATAGTAGCTCAGAAAATTCGACGGGAATGGGTTTGAATAGTAGCTATACTCATCGTATGCTTCCAGATTCCTTATCCATTAATGATATAAAGATCATTGATGTGACGGAGGATTCGGTAACCATAGGGTGGAAGCCAGCTCCAGGCTCAGACAGCACCAAAATATATGTAGGGGATAAGTATATCGGAGAGACTACCAATTCTACGTATACCCTACCAGCACTTGAAAGCGGAAAAAACTACGAGATCCGATTAGAGCCGGTGAACAGTACTGGCAGCGGCCCAACTGCAAGGGTGACAGTAAGTACGCTTCCGAATGCTGATTATACGGTCAATCTAACACCAGACAGAAATTCGATTCTATTCACCTGGCTATTTGATCATCCGAACGAGATTTTTGTCATGTCTTATAAAGGAAACGAAATCTATAGGGGAAAGGCTCGGGAGTTCAATTGGGAAGGACTCACAGCCAATACCAAATATGAAGTTCTTATGTGGACCGAAAATGAGTCGGGAAAGAAAAGTGAACCCAGAAAACTGGAGACGCAGACACTAAAGAAAAAGGTCTCATCTGAAGGAGGAGGCTTAATAAATATAGTGAAACCTGTTGCAGAAGAGCCAATCGAATCCCAAACAGTTCAAATATCTTCAACTGAGACCAAGAAAAATCACTTTGATGACATTGACAAGACATTTAATAAAGACAAGATAAATGCGCTTGCCGATAAAGGAATATTGAAGGGTATCAATGATACAACTTTTGAACCGAGCAGGCCTGTAACACGTGTCGAGTTTACCACGATGCTTGTCCGTTCATTGGAACTACCTCAGGAACTGGATGTATCGTTAAGTTTCAAAGATATTAATCATTCAGCTTGGTACATTGATCCACTCAAACGTGCGATAAAAGGTCAGGTTGCTCGTGGATTTAGTAACACGGTCTTTGCTCCTGAACAGCTCATCAAACGGGAGCAGGCTGCTAAAATGGTTAATAATGTTGTGAAGGCTACTCCAGTACAGAATAGTAATATTTACTCGGATACTTCTAAAATTGTAGAATGGGCGAGAGAAGATGTGCTTGGACTTACCCAGGACAATTTAGTTCAAGGCTATCCCGATGGTAGTTTTCGGCCTAAACAAAGCATTACTCGTGCAGAAGCAGCTGAAATGATTTTTAACATGCTTCAAAAAAGATAAATGAAGGAATTGAGGGAGTGGCCTTGTGAGTAACGGTTATAGTTGAGGCAGATTTCATTAATAAATGAGACTTTTAACGGTACATGTTTGAGACATCAACAATGATAATTTTTTGAAAAATCCTTGCATAGCAAGGATTCAGGCTGTCGAGACTTTCTCGACAGCCTGGGCCTCCTTTTTGGAGGCTCTTTTTCTTTGTTTAGTAATTTATGATATGCAGCTAATTGCAATACGCAGAAAGCATTATTTAAAGTGTATGGTTGAACGAAATAGTTGATGCTCTTCTGATAATAGGGAATCACTTGAAATGCTTAGATACTCATTGTTATATATTTGAGATACTCATCTAATGTAAACTACAGGAGGAAAGAAGCCGATATATATTTGGTTATTATCAACATGAGAGACCAGCCTAAAAGTCTAATTATAGGAATGGCCTTTGGTGCGGCGATTAACGGAGCATGAGCATACGCTTCTGGTGGCAAATGATTGAGGTCTTTTAAAGTATAAATACCATAAAGGTGGATCATATTTCAAAAATGCCTAAAAAGAGAACTTAAAACTTTCCTGTAACAATGGTAATACATTGTACCCTTAACATTTGTAAGTGATGCTGCACTAGGGCAATCCGTGAAATTGGATGCGAAGAATTTGATTGGGCCAAGTCAGGGGGAGACAATTCTATATCCTGGAAAAATATGAAACCAATCGATACACAGTCTGCAAGTATATTCAACATCTTTGGGGTTGGTTACGATGATTCGCTGTTGCTGATAACGTCAGGAATAATTATTCCAATTATCATACACACAGTTTTTCAGCTGCTCCAGAAAACTGGAAATACGATGAGTATTATCTTAATGGCAAATACAAAGGTCTTAAAGGTACAGGAAGATTAATTGAGAAATTCTAGAGTTCTCGCAACACGCTCAATTGTACTATTGTTCTGGATGGGGAGAAAGCATACTCTCATGAATTTAAAGTTTGAGACCCGCAATTCAGCTATAATGTGAATTTAGAGAACACTGTTAAACTGCAGATCAAAGTAGCAACGGACTATAGATCAGGGACTGGTCTAGGGGTTACTTTACGAAATAAGTGATGTTACAACAAAATCAAAATAATACTCTTAGAAGTTCAAAGGCAGGTATTGGATGAATGTTATTGAAACGAGAAGATCTTACTAAACGTGCTCTTGCATGCATTGGATGGCTTAAAAGCTATATTGAACTTAATAACGTGAATAGTCTAAACGACATCAATAAATACTGCGAGGATTTCCTTGTTCCGGTTCTTAACAAAACTTATGGTCTGAATTTGATTAATTTGAATAAAATAAAAGTTAACTTTCCAGCCGTTGATCTGGGGGATTATCATTCTCGCATTTGCTATCAAGTCAGCTCAACAGTTGACGTCAAGAAGATAGAAGAAACGCTAGACACATATGACTCAAATGGTCTTTATAGTAGCTTTAATGAAATTAATTTGTTCATGCTTGGGACTAAGAAAGACTACAGGAAAAAGCTGAACTATGAAAACTTTTCGTTTGATTACAAAGAAAATGTAAAGGGCTTTTCAGATTTATCACGTGATATACTCAGCAAAAATAAGGATGAACTAAAAGAAATCGTTGACTTACTGGAATCTGAAATGTTGGGGAATAAAAACAATATCGATGATCAGATAAAACTCATAATAGAGGATGAACTGAACTCCAACTACTCTACGCTGTTTAGACAAACGTTAATGTTTAATGGATATAAATTCAGATTCAGAGATATTCTCAATTTGATTAAACCAGAAGAATTCAGAACTGAGCAATTATATTTTACGCTACAATTTATGAGATTTGAAACCGTGGTTTATGATAAGACAGAGAAATTGTTAATTGAGAACCCCTCAGAATATACTAGGGAATTAATTGAAATATATAATCAGTTTAAAAAACTTAATAAGTATGAAGACTTGTTTCATATGAGGAGAGACGAATACAGGGAACTTGTTCGTGTGTTAAAACCGATTTTAAATAATATTGATGTCAAGTTCCATAGTGATCGAGTGACTATTGGATGGCAAGATTAACTTGATTTATTCGGTTATTCAATTGAAAAAAGGGTCAGTATGATGAATAATTAACGGTGCGTGATATTAATGCGAAGGCATTAATACACTTAAAGGTATATTGCTGAAATCCACTCCATTTTATGTTAAGAATTGAAGGTCAGTCTAATGCCAGTTCTCAATTTTTTTATTCGTTCTGATTTTGGACTGACAAAGAGTTGCACAAGAAGTACGAACCTGATTAATAAGTTGATTGTTCTTGCTTCACGATATACGCCTGATCTAGTAGATGCAGATTTGAATGAAATCCAGTTTTGGAGATACGAATTTGGTGGAATATCAAAACATGTAAGACCAAACAGGATAAATATATGATTGATGAATTACGTGTCAAAAATTAGAAAGAGACAGAGGAATTAGTAAACAGGTTATTTGAGGATAAGTTTCATCTGAAGAAGCAGTTATCGGATCGTAAAAGATACTTTAATAAAAAATATTAGAATCAATCATTTACAAAAGGCGGCCGATCAATAAGATCGGCTGCTTTCTTCACTTGTAAGCAGAAAGGTTGAATGATTCAACAAAACTAACCAGTATTCCTGTCGATGGACAAGAACATGAGTCATTTACTTGACGGCACAGTCATGGATAACCTATGCTGCGCTTAAAGGTATGGATGCTGATTTGTCCAAGGTCACTGTGCGATAAGAAGAGACGATAATGGGACCAAATTGAATAGACTCATTGGAGGGAAACGTTCTACAATTGGCATTATTTTTTGAAGAGCTATGATTTAAAGGTAGGAGTTCAAGAAGCATGTACTTATTATAAAAAAAACAACAGAGGCATGACTTGTTACTAGTAATTAAATGTAGCCTACCAAACAGTATATCTGAAAACCATTCAAGGTTGCCTTCCTACTGAATTTTTTATGTAGACAACATCTGTAATGTTGATTTTTTACCTTACTAGTTAGGCATTCATCGTGATATCCTTTCTTTGTTAGCTATAACAAGTAAAGATAATTTTGGGGGAGATATATTGGGTGACAACAATAGTAGTTTTAAAACCAGCGGGTTTAATTTCGAGTTAATAAATTCAATTCAACAGAACGTAAATTTAATTCGTTCCTTTAGTCCTATCAACGAGCATGCCAATAAATCTTTCAAATTGTTTTCGCCAATTACTAAAAATGTTCAGGATATAACTGGAGCATTTCATTCAGTCACTCTAAACGTGAATCAAATTATGAATATGGATCTATTAACGAATCACTTTAATGAGGCTTGTGAGAGAAATGCAAAGGATGGTTGGTGCATGTCAGCTCATATGACCATCGGTGAATACAAGAGTATCGCCAAAGAAGAGGGTAGTCAAGTAACGAAGGATCGGCTTTTTGTGAGGGCATTCGAATCAGACAATTATGATTTATATAAACGAGAAACAGATTACATTACAACCACTGCTCAAGAAGGTTGGCAAGATTTTTACGATGAGTGTTTTTATTCAAATAATAATGAAAAATATAAAGCAGTTGTTCCCTCGCTAGTTTCTGCTATTGAACATGAACTATCATATGAACAATCTGATGAAATAGGAAAAAGATTAATAAGGAGGGTGCAGTCCTCGCTTGTACAAACTGGAGATACAAGTTCAATTATATACGCAATTAGTGCTTCGGTTCTTAACCTGTTACGCAATATAGCGTTTGGGTATCGTGGATTCACGGAAGATAGGATGCCGTTGATCAATAGAAATTGGGTTTTACACGGGAGAGATAATCCAACGTTATGGAATAAAAAAGATGTTTATAGATTAATTACGATGATATCAGCTTTAAGGATGCTGAATGAATGGAATTCTCTAGTGTGGAGTCAACAATCAGAGGACGATCCGTCAAGTGTGATTTTCGATTGAGATAGGGTATTTCCGAAAAGTATCAATTATAATCAAAATAAACACGAAAAGTATCATTTATAATCGCAAAAAGTATCAGTTGTAACTGAAATTATAGAGCAAAATGGTGTGTTTTTCGTATCAATTATTACCGTAACTCACAGGCCTTAAGCCACCCCCTCTTTTTTGTTGAGATTTAAGAGCGAAAGAATATAACCGATTTTCCGAACAGGAGCTTTAGTCCTAAATATCATCTCTTGTACGGAGCAGGCTAAAAACCGTATTTTGCCTTAATGAACCTAAGATTTGGTCATAATTAGTGGTAGAGGGGGTTCTGCTTACACTTAAAAAAATATAAATTATTACTTTAAATTACAATTTGTATCAATAATAATAAAATAATATCTCAATTATAATCGTTGCTCACAATTGTGTTTGGACCCGAAAATAGATACGTCCATATTCCATACAAACTTAACATTGTGTTGCTTCTTAGAGATTGATGGATATAAAGTGATGAAGCCCTAGCTCTGCGATATGGACAATTTTTGATTGATATAATGTTTCTACATCTCTAATTCTTTTTTACAGTTATATAGATGTTTTTATTCTTAACCTTACAGCATTCGGCTATTATTGATTCTTGTCTTATTTGGAAATACATTTGGTTTGAGGGATAACAAATAAGTCTGATATTATAATTTTGGTGAGGAAGCAGTATGTTAACGAGAGAAAGATTAGAACAAAAGGGGTTTGTAAGAACGGTATAAGAAGATGAACAGGGGGAGCCGGTTTTATACAAGAGAGTTTCAAGATTCAAAAGGTTGTGGAGACTTTTACATCTCTCGGTGAATCTACTGGAGCTTTTGATTTTCATCTTGACGGAATATATTGTGTATTGGAAATCAATGTAGATTTAACCTCAGGTCAGTATATGTTTTCTGAAAAGGACTATGACGGCGGATTTATGGCTCATGATTCCCTTTCACCAGAAGAATTTGAACGGTTACTTGATATAATTTAGCGAAAATTGAAGATTAACAATAATAGATAAAAGGTAACCTTAATTCTACAAGGAAGGGCTGCGAGAATATCTCGCAGCCTATTCTAGTTAGTGCCATAACAAAATACCCATTTTGACTCTTTTGGTGAGAATGAATACAGCTAAAGCAGGCCAATACTACATTAGTTCTGGTGCAGATAAATTTCAATACATTCATCCCATGTTATGTAATATATAATATATAAGTGTGGAGTATCTCCATATAAAGTTGGCTACAGCACAAGACTTATAATGTGATTATTTCATTATATGAAAAATTAACAATAGAAAAACGGTATTTCTTGCATCATGTCTCCCAATAAAAGAAAATACCACCTTTGAGAAAAGGAGATACCAAAAGAATTCTAAATAGTAAACCCTCCAAATGCTGAGATCCAACGGTTCTGAAGTATATAGGCGATGCAAATCGTTCTTTTTGTTGTGCCAAATAGATTGAACTTCTTCATCATACCTTCATCAATGTGAGATCGGTTAAAATATTTATACAGTTACCTAAAAAAGGTAAGGAGTTGTTAGATTTGACTTCGGCTTTTATAGCTTCCATAATCGGTATTGTTTTCTTCGTTGTTCTACTTACTTATTTGTTCATCGTCATCAAAAGATGGCAAAATAAAAAAAGCAAAACAATTTACATTAAGCGAGGTATTTTGTCTGGGTGTGAGTATGGCCAATAACCTGAAAAACCGAGCAGAAGAAGGACGTTTCCGGAAAGATCGGGAGGGTCCTTTTTTGCTGCATTGTGCTACAAGCTAGAGATGATCGGGGTGTGGAACAGATCCGAAACGGGGAATCGGACTCACGCTAACAACTCATTGGCCACTTAAAACCCTACCCTAGACCTGATACACGCCGCTGGAGGGTTGCCTTAGGCGCTCTATGTCCGGTCCGCGCTTGACACCCTCAACGGTGCGTAGGTCAAAAGCATAAAGGCCTGGTTTCAGAGTAGATTTCATTTGAACTCTACTCTTTTTTTATGGTACCAACCGGATACCCCGCCCGCATCGCTGGTCAGTTGACGGGTAAAGTATCATCTTCAAAAAACAAAATCTATATGATGCAGGATCGAAGTGCTCTATTTACTCATATTTGCTCCATCTTCACCATTTTGCTCTCATCATTTTTTGCAGAAACAGTACCAAGACCCCGCTGCACTCTGTCTTGGCGTTTGAAACCGTTTTGAACGCAGGTCAAGGAAGGTAGAATTCAAAAGAACAAGAAGTAGTGTAGCGTACGTTCTTTTTTGGATTTTTGACCGTAAATACATAGAATGTGGAATTGTTCATAGGAATGTACAATGGAGAAGCTAATCCTATAAAGTTGGTAATAAGTGAGGGACTGGTACGCCAAACAAGGGAGCTATAGCAATGAGGATGAAGAAAATTAAAGACCTATCCAATCAAGAGTTATTGCCGAATATATAGCTGTATAGCTGCTAAAAAAGTCTCATGGGTACCAAGCCCGAGCGGGAAAGTAGTTAAAAAATATGAGAGGATCATGCAGCGTAGGCAGCAGCTTCGAATCGAAATTTTGAGTCGCTTGGGTGTCCTAAAGAAACTATTTTCTCTCTTACTTGGGAACAGGAAATATGGGCACCTGATGCCTTACGCTCGGGTAAGTTAAAGGAGCACTCGATCAATTGGGAAACCAACATGAAGCGCACGCTCACGCTCTCAGATGCGATTAAAGAATCTATTTATTTGTTGAGCACATTTGATACCGTTGGTCATGCTAATTATGATCTACTGTACGGTAAAGACACAGGCAGTCCAGAGGAACAGAAAGAGATGGTCCGTAAGGAAATGCGCCTGGTCAGGGCTTTTATACGAAAATATGCACGTCTTCTGACTAAGAAGCAGGGCAACTCTTGGTATCGCTCAAGCAAATCTAGCGGGAAGCATCAGAGGAATAAAACTTATGAACAGAAGGAAGCAGTAAAGCTGAGCAAAAATGGAAGCCCCCTAACTTCAGGGTAAAATGTTATAAGACACATCTGTTAAAGTATATGCTAAAAACTGGTGAGAGAAGATTGATGCATATGGAGATTGATTATCAGATGTTGTTTCATATTCTGGTACTGGGGAGTGCCGTTGGAGTACTAGGATTGGTTGCACATGTAGGTACAACCGTAGATAAAAACCCCAATTCTTCATTAGAGGAATCAGGGTTTTAGCTACTCCATTTAAGAATCTATTAAAAAATCGAACGAACATTAAAGCGTGATCAACAAGTCAAAATGGCAAAATTCCGATTTTACCTATAACATCTTTTTAAGCTGAGATATGCGACCCTGTGATACTTCGAGCCAATCTGCATATTCTCCCTGCTTGGCATTAGGATGTTCGAGCATGAGGTCTTTTAGTTGCTGTAGTAGGTACTCTGACGACTTATAATCTCGCTTTTCCTTGTAGTTAGGACCTTTAACAACGGAAACAGGAATAGGATTAACTCCTATGTTTCCTTTCAAATCATTTATACATTTTTTACATAAGAATGAATCTCTAAAATAGGTTAGATCTTCAATAGATGAGCATATTCTACAAGCCACACCAACATAATTACGCAGACTCAAAAAGCCTGTTTCAACATCCATATAAAATTCTAAACTGTCTCCAACATCAATGTCCATTGATATTCGCATTTCCTTGGGTATTACAATTCGGCCTAACGAATCCAATGGGCGTGTCATACCTGTACTCTTCAAAATGGTATCCTCCTTTTTATCAATTTTAGGAATTGGTATTACTTGAGCGAATGGTAGCAGAAACAGATTTAACCTCCAGTTGATCACCCGTTTGATAAAACATTTTTGTATGAGCTGACTAACACGAGCCTGCGTCATGACTAACATATTGGCGTATTCCTGTAGTGTTGCATCCAGATGTTCTTTATATAAATCTAAAAAAAGTTGACTCATGATCTCTTTAGGTTGTTAAGCCGTCGTATCCTTAGATGTATTTTTGAGAATATATCTACAATTTTCACATATAAGAGAACCATTAAAACGCATTAAGTCTTCTGTGTAATTACAAAATATACAATAATATTTTTTATATCTTTGTAGGGATATCGCACTAGATTCTTCATCTATAAAGTATTCCACTGAATCATGGGGAGATATGCTGCAGGTCGTGAGTATTTCTTTTGGAATTACGAAGCGACCTGTAGGATCTAATTGCCTTGTCATTTTTACGTGTGGCATCTCGAAACTCTCCTATAACAAGATAAAAAGCAATAAAATAGAAGTATTTATTATTGTTCCAAAAGATGGTACTATTATGGATGAGCAAAATTATAATTATATTATAAGATTGCTAACTAAAACTTTTACTGAAGAATGCATCACATTAAGTTCAAGCTGAAAGGGTGGTTTATCATGGAAATCACACCTACGATTCGAGCAGAATTAGATAAATATCTAAAACGAGAAGGCATAACTTTGACAGGGTTTGGACACATTGCAGGCATGAATCCAGGTACAGTAAGCGGCATTGTAAGTGGCAATCGCCCCATTTCGACGTACCAATTGGATCGCATCACTAAAGGAATGAATCTACCCCCAGACCACTTCTATGATTTATTTGTTGAAGAATTGGTTGTAGATGTACAACTTAACTGGAGAAGAATTAGTCCGTTCTTGTATCGATGTGTGCAGTTTAATAGATTAGACTGCTTAAAAAAAGTAGTAAGTGTGTTACTAGATAATCCTAACTATGCTCGACAGCTCTTTAAATTAGCCGAAGATTCTTTCAGAAATGGTTATGGAAAAGCAGCTACTTATCTTTACGAAAAAGTGGCCGAGAATGAAAGGCAGCAACATTCAGAACGACTTGCGGTGTGCCAATATCGCTTATTTCAGCTTGCTATAGGAAAGGATCAGAATCTTAATCTCAAAGCAGCTACTATATTTGAAACATTTGTTAATCGTTTGAATGAATGGGATCAGCTAGATGCACTAAAAGATTTAGCGAATCTTTACAGATCATTAAGTGAATGGGACAAGGTATATAATTTTTCTCATCAGTTGGGACAACTAGGCAGAATTCAATATGACATTGTTCATAACTCCGATCGGAAAGAGAAATTTCCACAAAGAAAACCAAGTTCTGGGCCGTTGTTTGCATACATAGCTTATGCCGAACTGATGTGTGCACATGCTAGTGATGCAATTGGAGATCATGAACGGGCTTTAGAGCATATACGTTGCTATACTGATCTAGGCTGGGTTAAGGAAACTGATTCAGATACACTCCATTGGGTTGGTCAATTTCAGCAATGGGCCAAAATTAATACTTACGTAAATAGGCTTATGACTGGAGACGTTAGTGTCCTGTCGGATTACGCAGAATATATATCTGGTGAAAAACATATATTTAATGAACTTTTGAATATCGTTGAAGCAGCCAATAAGTACAATATTGATGTGGACCACATCCTTCATCGCTTTGAGCCTAAAATTGCGTCGTATCAAGAGCCATCTCCTGTTGAGCCGTTTTTACTGCAACAGCAGGCACGGTTTTGGTACAAAATGGCCAAATATAGCTTTAATAAAGAAGAATATTCATATGGCTTTAAGTGTCTGATAGACGCATTGGAAAAATCTGCTACAATTAATCATGTACTACTTATTGCCAATTGTGTTGGACTATTTTTTCATTTCAAAACACATGCGGCTCCTGGAGTACAGACTCAGTTCCAATCCATATATGAGGAGGTGTGGGAAAAAAATGATAAAAAAGATGGCTTTAATCTTAGTGGCAGCTAGTTTCTTACTGGTATTCGGAGTACCAGTTCAGCATCCGACTTCTGGAACATTCCAGCCGCAAGATCATGTGGGTACATTTTGATCCAAGTTTTATTGTCTTTCCATTGGCCAGCTTTTTAGCTGGTCTTTTTTTATTATGTTTAGCTGGTTTTTCTGCAAAAACAGAAGCCTATATTTACCACATACGAACCTAAAATGAGATACATTAGGAGGGGTAATGTGGTATGAATACGGATAAATCGATAGAACAACAGTTAGAGAGCGCCCGGCAGCGATTACATGATTTGTACAAACGGTATGGTTTTAGGCATGCTTGTGTGCTAGAGCAGTCTATGCTTTTGGATGAACTTATAAATCAGTACAACCGTATGTCTCAGAATAAGATTTTTATCCAACTGATATAACAAAAACCAACCACATAATATACGCTCACGTACACAGGGAATAAATCAAGACATTCTAAAGGGCATCAGACTATGTTTTTCTTAGGATGATGCCTATCCCTGTTGAAAAATTTTCTTACAGAAACAAGTTCACTTCGTATATTTCTTGGTATAACGATTCGCTCAAGTTTAATTCATTCTTATCCATCCTCCTTTATGCAAAACTAATTACTCTATTACTTAACGACTTTAATTATTCTATAAAATGCCTTATATGATAGTATAATACATACTCATGTCATAAAATAGAAATTAATTAATTATGAGAACTATTTATATTTTGACAGGCTTAAGATCTAAAAGTGCTAAACGCATGACTCCAAATTGCTAGTTATATTCTCTGAGAAAAACGGGATTGTTTTTTGATAACAGAATATATATTTTAGTTTCGTCGTTTTGGATCTAGTATTTGAAAGATAAAGTATGTGGTGTAATATTATTAAATCATCTCTTTTTCCCAATAAATATTACAGAGATAAAACCAATGTCAGGGAAAGTCAGAACAAAGTTAGCGCTATTTTTTCATGATGTTGATAATTTATCGAAAAATAATTCAATTGTGAAAAGATAAAACAAATTCTTATGGAATCTATAATCATGTGCAGTAGTATATTTAAAGAGATATGTGACTTTTTTAAAAGCTAGATTAATGGAGGGGGATGAAAATGAACCTAAAGGAATTTGGAGTTTACTTTGCAAAATTAAGAGAGAGAAGCGGGTATAGGAGCCAAAGAGAGCTTGCCGAAAAATCCGGTGTAAGTCATTCGACAATAAACCGAATCGAATCGGGCTTAAATAAAGTCTCTCCATTGAACTTGAAGAATCTGGTTCCTTTTTTAAAGGACACTAGTTACGAATATTTAATGCAAGCCGCAGGCTATACAGAGGCTGTTGACAGCTATCCGAAAAATCATATGAAAGAAACAATTTGTTTATTAGAAGATCAAGCCCAAAAATTAGGCCTATCAATCAATGAACCTGTTTTTATAAATTATTTTTAGGAAGCTATGAAGTTCATCCAACTTGTGCGGAATGGATAAAATTCTATATGCAAGATTTTTTACTTCATCTGTATATTTAACTTTGTACAATAAACTGAAATTTTCTGATCATACCTCGTGTAACCGGGATGATAATTTTGGAACAAAAGGTATTGGGGATTTGTGAAACATTATTGTTATGTGGCACTGTCTGGTTGACCGACCATTGCTAAGTAG
>NZ_JTHP01000060.1 GCF_000943545.1 Paenibacillus terrae | reverse complement strand
AAATCTTTATGATTACTATTCCCTGATAGCTCAGTTGGTAGAGCACTCGACTGTTAATCGAGTTGTCACAGGTTCGAGTCCTGTTCGGGGAGCCATATGGAGAGGTGTCCGAGTTGGCCGAAGGAGCACGATTGGAAATCGTGTAGGCGCCAAAAGCGTCTCGAGGGTTCGAATCCCTCTCTCTCCGCCAGATATTATTTATTGTTAAGGCCCGTTGGTCAAGCGGTTAAGACACCTCCCTTTCACGGAGGTAACAGGGGTTCGATTCCCCTACGGGTCATAATATGGAGGCTTAGCTCAGCTGGGAGAGCATCTGCCTTACAAGCAGAGGGTCGGGGGTTCGAGCCCCTCAGCCTCCACCATTTATTATTATATAGCATTTCCTAATATTATCGCGGGGTGGAGCAGTTCGGTAGCTCGTCGGGCTCATAACCCGAAGGTCACAGGTTCAAATCCTGTCCCCGCAATTAATTTCCCTTAAGGAAATCCTTTTGGAACTGTGGTGTAGAGGCCTAACATGCCTGCCTGTCACGCAGGAGATCGCGGGTTCGAATCCCGTCAGTTCCGCCATTTTTACAAAGTTATACTACCCTGTTGGGAGCCATTAGCTCAGTTGGTAGAGCACCTGACTTTTAATCAGGGTGTCGAAGGTTCGAGTCCTTCATGGCTCACCATTCATGAACTTATATGTCATGGATATCATTGTATTGCGGACGTGGCTCAGCGGTAGAGCATCGCCTTGCCAAGGCGAGGGTCGCGGGTTCGATTCCCGTCGTCCGCTCCATATTTGCGCCCTTAGCTCAGCTGGATAGAGCGTTTGACTACGAATCAAAAGGCCGGGAGTTCGAATCTCTCAGGGCGCGCCATTTAACTTCATAAGCCGGTGTGGCGGAATTGGCAGACGCGCGCGACTCAAAATCGTGAGGGAAACCGTGGAGGTTCGAGTCCTCTCACCGGCATGTATTTCGGGATGTAGCTCAGCTTGGTAGAGCACCTGGTTTGGGACCAGGGGGTCGCATGTTCAAATCGTGTCATCCCGATTCAAAAGGAAAGTCGCTTGAAGAAGCGGCTTTTTTTGTTTTATTTTTTGTCTTTTTTTGTATAAATTAGTAATCGTCAGGTCACACTAACACAAAAAGTGGGACGGAAGGGATTACTGTGAAGCGATTAAGCTGGAAAAAACAAATTAAACGACGCTGGAAGCAGTGGAGAAGAACGGTGTGGGCCTGTACTATTTTTGGATCGGCTTGTTTGCTGGCAGGTTTAGGTATCCTGTTTTCACGTCATATGCAGACTATGCTGTCACAGCCCCTTGCTACTACCGTTATGGCGGACGTTGATACGGAGGAGCCTTCACACACGAGTCCGGCTGAAGTGCATTCCTCGCAGGTGCAGGTATTGCAAAGTATCCGTGCTTCTGGCATCAGCAGAAAGACTCATTTGTTAACTACCTATGTGTGTGGCACAGAGACACTTTCCTTGGGAACGTTAAGTTCGCAGCAGTTAGAGAGTTTGCTGAAGCAGCATCCCGATTGGAAGGGACGGTTAAATTCCAGGGGCGAGGTTTGGCTGGAGCGTAAAGTGGAGGATTTGTCGGAGTTATGCAAACAGCACGCCTACATGGGTATTAGTATGGATGGACAGCTTACTTTGTTTGAAGGACCGCCTAAAAAAGAAAAAGTAATTCGGACTTTCTTTCAGCTGGATGTAGGATCAATGGAGACGGCTCTGCCCGAGGGCGTGTATGAGCAGCTCCAGCAGGGAATCCGTGTGCAGGATATGAACGAATACAACAGCGTGATCTCCACTTTTGGTGATTTTGCGGTGGAACGAACACAGCGGGTATTGAAGCAGCAATATTGATTACATGCAAGTGGGAGGCGTGTAGGCTTTGCCCGGGGGGTGAGGCGTACAACGTCTCTTTTTTTGTGCTGAACTTAGAGTTAAACTTTTTACTCTATTAGATGCAAAGTTTTGTTATAATGAAATGAACGACACATATGTTCGCTTTGTTTAGTATTTGGCAATGATTATGGTTTTGATATTGATCGTTGATGGCTAGTTAACGCCGTATTTTGGCGATAGGGGAGAGATTTTTTTGCGTTTTCTAGGAATTGATCCGGGTATTGCAATTGTGGGCTTTGGATTTGTGGACAAGATTGGCAGTAAGGTGGTTCCTGTTCAATATGGCTGCATCCAGACGGAGGCCCATACACCGGAAGAAGAGCGGTTGCTTCATGTGTATGAAGGCATGCTGCAATTGATTGATAAATATAAGCCTGATGCGGTAGCGCTGGAGAAGCTTTTTTTTAATCGTAACGTAACAACCGCAATGTCTGTGAGTCAGGCGCGCGGTGTGCTGGTGCTGGCTGCGAAACAACGTGGTCTGCCTATAGGGGAATATACGCCTATGCAGGTGAAACAGGCTATTGTAGGGTATGGAAAGGCTGAGAAGAAGCAGGTACAGGAAATGGTAAGAATGTTTCTGAAGCTTCAAGTTGTGCCCAAACCGGATGATGTGGCGGATGCTTTGGCAGTGGCTATTTGTCATGCGCATTCATATGGACTAAATTCAAAGTTAAATGAGGTATTGCGAAAATGATAGATTTCTTGCGTGGTTCTGTGGCTCACTTGGAAAATGAGTATGTCGTTTTGGATGTGCAGGGTGTCGGGTACCGGGTATTTTGTCCGAATCCTTATGCCTTTGCCAAAACGGAAGGGCCGATTGTCATCTATATTCATCATCATGTAAGGGACGATGCCACTTTACTGTTCGGGTTTGCGACTCGTGAGGAACAGCAGTTGTTTCGTAAGCTGATTGATGTATCCGGAATTGGGCCGCGTGTGGCGCTAGGCATCTTGGGAGGCGGTACACCTACTCATGTGGTAACGGCAATCTATCAGGAGAACATCGCATTTCTCACCAAGCTGCCGGGCATCGGTAAAAAGACAGCACAGCGCATGATTCTGGATTTGAAGGACAAGCTGGACGGCATCGGCTCAGTCGGCATCGCGACCGGATTGTTTGCGGAGCCTGTCGTGGAGGAAGGCGAGGGTTCCTATTGGAGCGAGGCACGAGAAGCGCTCAAGGCGTTGGGCTACACAGATGCAGAGCTGGATAAGGTATGGAGCAAAATAAAGATAGATGCGAAACCTGATGAATCTGCCGATATTTTGATGAAACGGGCTTTGCAACTGTTGTTTGCCGGATAGGACGGTGATGTCCGTTAAAGAAGTCTGATGAAAAGGAGGAGCGATGGAATATGGATGACCGGATTATTTCCGCCAATTTGATGATGGAAGACCAGACGGCGGAGCTAAGCCTTCGCCCCCGTTATCTGAATGAATATATCGGGCAAAATCAGGTAAAAGAAAATTTGAAAATATATATTGAAGCGGCCAAAATGCGTAAAGAGGCGCTGGATCATGTACTGCTGTACGGCCCGCCTGGATTGGGCAAAACGACGCTCGCCAATATTATCGCCAACGAGCTTGGTGTTAATTTACGCACGACCTCAGGCCCGGCAATTGAACGACCTGGAGACTTGGCGGCGTTGCTGACTAATCTTCAAGAGGGCGATGTTTTGTTCATTGACGAGATACATCGCCTGCACCGTACGGTGGAAGAAGTCATGTATCCGGCAATGGAGGATTTTGCTCTGGACATTATGATTGGTAAAGGCCCAAGTGCGCGTTCAGTCCGTCTGGATTTGCCGCCCTTTACGCTTATCGGGGCTACTACGCGCGCTGGGCTGCTTTCTGCGCCATTGCGTGACCGATTTGGTGTCATTAGTCGGTTGGAGTTCTATACGACAGACGAGCTGGCCTACATCGTATCAAGAAACGCGGATATTATGGAGATTGAGATTGTCGGTGATGCAGCCGAGGAAATCGCATTGCGTTCACGGGGGACGCCACGGATTGCGAATCGGCTGTTAAAAAGGGTGCGTGATTTTGCCCAAGTTGCAGGAGACGGTATTATTCATTCGGAGCTGGCCGCAGAGGCGTTAAAGAGACTGCAAATTGATCCGCGCGGACTGGATGAAATTGATCATAAAATGCTTAAGGCGATGATTCATTCATTCCGTGGCGGGCCTGTGGGATTGGATACAATTGCAGCGACCATTGGTGAAGAAAGTCAGACGATCGAGGATGTGTATGAGCCATATTTGTTGCAAATCGGCCTTCTGCAAAGAACGCCGCGGGGACGGATGGTGACTCCGGCGGCCTATGCTCATCTCGGAATTCCCATGCCAACGGATTCACGGTGAGCAGGGAGTGTGTACTTTTATCACATGAGAACAGGCAGTATCGCCTCATACACAGAAAAATGTAGCTGAAATTAGTTCTTAACGTGGTTACACGGCTATGTACTCGTATGATATTGCTAGACGAATGGTATGGAAAAAGAGAGTGCGTGAATTAAGATTTGAGCGGGTTCAAGTTTAGGCGTATTTCGCCGATGTATTAAAAGGGACAGGTATGAGTCAAGTTCCCGCCAAATCATGCAGTATGCGTGCTATGACAGCCAGAAATGGGGGAGCCAAAAATGAGTGAAAAGGCGTTGAATCAAAACACAATTTTCGGCACATGGGCGGGTCGGGCCAAACGGGCAACAGCGGTTATAGTATTAGCTGTATTTTGCCTGCCTTGGTCTCCGACTGTTCACGCCGCTGCCACCCAAGAGGATATTCGTGTAGTGATCTTTGCGGATCTGGGCAGCAAATATAAAGCGACTACACCCGCTGTTACCTTGAAATCATCAGGGGGTTTGAGTGTCGGACAAAACAGTGGGGGCAGCTTTCAGGCCTGGACGAGACTTTCGGACAGCACAGCACGCTTTAGTGTAGACAGCTATCGGGTGAAGGTACTTGAAGGAAATGAAGCGGCTGCGATAAAAGCGGCTCAAGTGTTGCAGAAGACCAATGATAAACCGACGGTTTTTATTGGCTCTAAAAACGGTAGCTCTATCTATCAGGTGTATGCGGGAATATATGCGAGTGAACAGGCGGCGCAGGCCGCTGTACAGCGCATTTCTACTGCAACTGGAGCACAGGCCGAAGTTACGGGGAACAAGCATTGGTCTACAGGGAACTATGGCAGTGAGCAAGAGGCCAATCTCGTCCGAACGACGATTGCTGCCGCAGGTTTTGATGCTTTTACCGTAGTTCAATCGAGAGGTCAATATGCTGTGTGGATCGGTGAAGAGAGTAATGACAGCAAGTTGTCCGCTTTGAAAACAGAACTGGAAAGCCAGCAACCGCAACTCACCCTCTCTAAAGTCAACGCTACTCAAACTGGACTGATTGTGAGACAGGAAGCAGGAGTAACGACAGGCTCTCAGGTGATGACTCATTACGTGCTGAGTGGTTCTGATAATAGCAAGGTTATTGTCAACGGAGGCAACGATGGAATTCAAGTGGTTGAGAGATCACAGCGTACATATCGTGGAGACATGGAGATTGGCATGACGTCAGGACAGCTAGCGCTAGTAAACGAAGTGCCGTTGGAGCAGTATTTGTATTCCGTGGTAGGAGCTGAAGTCTATTCCTCATGGCCGGGTGAAGCGCTCAAGGCACAAGCGGTAGCGGCTCGCAGCTATGCGCTTGCCCAAGGCAATCGTTTTCAGATCGGTAACGTAGTGGATGGAACGTTAAGCCAGGCTTATAACGGCAAAGGCTCGGAGCATGCAAATGTTAGCGAGGCTGTAGATGCAACCGCTGGTGAAGTGATTAAAAGTGGTGGCAAGGTGGTTGAAGCTGTATTTTCGTCCAATGCGGGCGGCGTTACAGCGGATGCTTCCGAGGTGTGGAACAGTGGCGGCGAAGCGTTTGCCAGCGTAGATAGCTCTGGAGATATTTCGGCGCAAAAAGGAGCACAAGAGTGGTATCACGTGCTTCTCTCGAGCGGAAAGACAGGCTATATCCGAGAAGATAACGTTAAGGAGCTGGAGGGAGTCACAGAGGCGGGGCTAGACAAGGTCACCGTGACTGCTGAAAATACCAATGTGCGTCCCATTCCTCAAATTCAATCAAACGTGACAGCAGTAGCCAAGGTACAACCGGGTGAAGAAATGATTGTATTGGAAAAGGTACCTCAATCTGGAGACTACGCATGGGTGCGGGGACCCTTTACGGCTGCTCAGCTTGTAAAATCCTTGCAAGGGAAAGTAACGGGCACAGTACCGTCCTCTATTGACCATCTCGATGTCACCAAACGCGGTCCGTCTGGACGAGTGCTGGAGGTTGAAGCGAACGGATCGCCTTTAAAGGTGAAGTATCCTGATATGTATCGTTCAGCGATGGGAGGATTGCCGAGCACGCTGTTTGATATTGCGAGTACCGGCAGTTATACTGTATTAGGCGCTGATGGGGCTACTACTCATGTAAATGGTGCACAGGGAACTACAATCCTGTCGGCTTCAGGGAGCAGCACTTCCGGTGGTAACGGGGTAATCGTCATGAATGAAGATCGTCATGCGCGCGTCATCGACAAAACGCAGAGCTTTATTTTTACAGGCAAAGGGAATGGTCACGGTTTGGGCTTGTCACAATGGGGAGCCAACGGTTTGGCTGATCAGGGGTATGATTACAAGAAAATTTTGCAACACTATTACAAAAATGTGGATATAGTTAAGGACTGACCAATATATGAACGTAAACGATTACGATTTTGAATTACCTGAAACATTAATTGCACAGACGCCTTTGCTTGATCGAAGTGCTTCCAGACTGCTGACGTTGAACAAGGGTAGCGGTGAAGTGGGTCATCATACATTTTCAGATATTGTGCAGTATCTCCAACCGGGCGATACGCTGGTGCTAAATGATACGCGAGTGATTCCTGCACGCTTGTTTGGTATCAAGGAAGACACGGGAGCTAAGGCCGAGGTGTTACTGCTCAAGCAACTGGAGGGTGACCGATGGGAAGCATTGGTAAAACCCGGCAAGAAGCTTAAAAAGGGTGCGGTCATCGTTTTCGGTGATGAGCTGAAGGCGGTCATTGAGGAAGAAGGCGATATGGGCGGAAGAGTGCTCTCATTCTCATATGAAGGTATTTTTCAGGAGATATTGGATCGTCTTGGGCAAATGCCGCTTCCACCATATATCAAGGAGCAACTGGATGACCGTGAGCGTTATCAGACGGTTTATGCCCGGCATGAAGGCTCAGCCGCGGCTCCAACCGCAGGATTACATTTTACAGAGGAATTGCTGGACCGAATTAGAGAAAAGGGTGTTTCCATTGCTTTTGTCACCCTTCACGTCGGTTTAGGAACGTTCAGACCCATGTCTGTAGATACGATTGAAGAGCATGTGATGCATGAAGAATATTACTCATTGTCACAGGAAACGGCAGATGTGCTGAATGAAACCAAAGCGCGTGGCGGAAGAGTCGTGGCGGTGGGGACAACCAGTTGCCGGACACTGGAGACGGTGGGCAATACATTCGGTGACGGACTATTACAGGCCAGCAGCGGCTGGACGCAGATTTTCATTTATCCAGGTTATGAATTCCGTGTGGTAGATGCGATGATTACGAATTTTCATTTGCCTAAATCCACATTGGTTATGCTGGTCAGCGCACTGGCGGGCAGGGAGAATATTATGCATGCTTACCAAGAGGCGATTGACCAGGAATATCGGTTTTTCAGCTTTGGGGACGCAATGTTCATTTATTAATTAAGGATGGTAGAGAAAATATGGCACCAGCAATAAGATACGAACATATTAAAACCTGCAAGCAATCGGGAGCCCGTCTCGGGCGTGTGCATACACCTCACGGGGTTATTGAGACACCAACCTTTATGCCTGTAGGGACACAAGCTACAGTTAAAACGATGAGTCCTGAGGAACTGAAAGAGATGGATGCTCAAATTATTTTGAGTAATACGTACCATCTGTTTCTTCGTCCTGGTCACGATATTATTCGTGAAGCGGGCGGGTTGCACAAGTTTATGAACTGGGATCGTCCTATTTTAACGGACAGCGGCGGGTTTCAAGTGTTTTCATTGAGTGAAATGCGTAAAATTACGGAGGAGGGCGTTCATTTTCGCTCTCATTTGAATGGAGATAAGAAGTTTCTTTCGCCAGAAGTGGCAATGGAAATTCAAAACTCGCTCGGCTCGGATATTATGATGGCCTTTGATGAATGTCCTCCTTTTCCGGCTGAATATGAGTATGTGAAAAAGTCGTTGGAACGTACCAGCCGTTGGGCTGAGCGCTGTTTGGAGGCGCATGCGCGTCCTCATGATCAAGGGTTGTTTGCCATTGTTCAGGGAGGGATGCATGAAGATCTGCGCAAGCAGAGCGCGGCGGATTTGACTTCCATGGATTTCCCGGGGTATGCTATTGGTGGACTGAGCGTAGGTGAACCGAAGCATTTGATGTATGAAGTGCTGGATTATACGCTTCCTCTGCTTCCCACTAACAAGCCACGCTATTTGATGGGCGTAGGTTCTCCGGATGCCTTGATTGAAGGCGCTATCCGTGGTGTGGATATGTTTGATTGCGTACTTCCAACACGAATTGCTCGCAACGGGACAACGATGACCAGCCAAGGCCGTCTTGTCGTTCGCAATGCCCAATATGCAAGAGATTTCGGCCCGCTTGATCCGGCTTGTGATTGCTATACCTGTCGTAATTATTCACGTGCTTACTTACGACACTTGATTAAAGCGGATGAAACCTTCGGGCTCCGACTGACAACGTATCATAATTTGCATTTCTTAATTCAATTGATGCGCAATGTCAGACAAGCGATTATGGATGACAGACTGCTTGATTTCCGCGATGAATTTTTTGAGCAGTACGGTCTTCATGATAATGATAAAGGTTTTTAAGTTTTAGGGGAGAGTATACGAAAGGGGGATTTAATATGTTTCAATTTGCTGCAGCTGCACCTGGTGGAGCTGGGGGGCTTTTTCAAATGATTTGGCCACTGGCTCTGATGTTTGTAATCTTCTATTTCTTGCTGATTCGTCCGAATCAGAAAAAACAGAAGCAGCGTCAAACGATGCTTCAAGCCTTGAAAAAGGGTGATAAAGTGATTACAATCGGAGGTCTTCACGGTACAATTATGGAGATTACGGATGATGTGGTCGTTTTGCGTGTGAATGATGTTACGAAGCTAACCTTTGATCGCAGCGCGATCAGCAATGCGATTGCAAAAGATGCAGCTTCCGAGGAAGTTGTTTCCAAATCATAGAATATTAGCATAACCATGCAAAAACCGAGCCTTTGAGAAGGGCTCGGTTTTTTGTGTTGTTTCGCCACATACATTTTGATTATCTGCTCAGGTTAATCCCAAACATCCCGCCCCCGGCTCCAATGATAAAGGCAATTCCCAGATGCAAAAGATCCTTGGCGTTCATGCCTGCATCCAGTGCCAGAAAACCGACCAGCAGCACGATTAGCCCATACAGGATGCCTGTAATACCGCCTTGATACCAGCCTTTGTTCGTAGATCTTTTACCAGCGACGAAGCCGCCGGATACCATGGCGAATGCATGAACGATGTACGTATACAACGATAAATCCTGTTCCTGCATCTGTGTCAGCCACAAGAGTAGCGAAAGGATAAATGCGCCCAGCAGCATCCATGCAAAAGCATAAAACAAGCCGGATAAAATGGGATGGGCCAGACGAAACGAACACCAGCGGCGAATGAGCTCCATTGATAATTCCTCCTGTACCAAGGTTTGAACTATTATAATTCTATGGCCAAGCCTCCCGGCTTAGTACCAAGTCGTAAGCAGTCTTTGTCTTTATTTGAATAATTTAACCTTTTGTTTTTTGTATGGTTGATATGAGAAACGGTCAGAATACGTGTACAATGAACGGCGAATGTCTTGTCGCAAGTATAGGAGAGGAGGCGACATGTTGGGTCACGATATTTTTGCACATATATTTCGAACGTTGCTCATGTACTTTATTGTATTTCTGGTTATGCGCTTAATGGGTAAACGGGAGATCGGAAAATTATCTGTTTTTGACCTCGTGATATCCATTATGATTGCGGAAATCGCTGTATTCAGTTTGGAAGATATAAAACGTCCGTTGTATGAAGGATTGATTCCTTTGGGCGTGCTTCTGATTTTGCAGATCGGCATTTCGTATTTCAGTCTTAAAAGTCGGCGTCTACGGCTGCTGTTCGATGGTAAGCCCAGTGTATTGTTCTCCAATGGACAAATAAACAGGGAAGAAATGCTGAAGCAACGCTACAATTTAGATGATCTGCTGTTACAACTTCGGGAACAAAATATCGAAGGCTTGGACGATGTAGAATATGTTATTTTGGAAACGACAGGCAAGCTCACGGTCATAAGTAAAGATGATGACGTTGGAGATAGTGAATCTGAAAAGCAGAAACCAAGTTTAGAACAAACGAATTTGATAAAAAACGATCAACAGGAGGATAAAGTCCATCCTTCGCCTCAAATCGGCGGGAAGTTTAGATATGAAGGCCTTCCCATTCCGTTGATTATGGATGGCAAAGTGCTGGATCGAAATTTGGAGCGTATGGATATGAACCGTTTTTGGCTTAAAAATCAGATTCAAGCTCAAGGACATAAAGATTTTAAGGATGTTTTCTTGTGCTCGGTTAACCATAAAGGCGATGTATATATTACGCCGCCTGCCTTTGGGGAATCCTCGGATTAAGCCTGCTATGCCTTAAACCATCTTCTCAGGATGGGGATACGGTTGAGATTGTCCCAGTCAATCATTTTGGTCAGAGTCATCAGAAAAAGGTACAGAATAATGCCCAAGCCTGCGGCGAAAAGAAATTGCAGCCACATTTGACTGAAAACCGTTAGATGTCTGTAAGCATATAAGACGGCAGCCGCCATGATAATCATGCCGACTCCGGTTTTCCAGAAATCAAGCAGCCGCACTCTAAACCGAAGTAGTCTGCTTACACTGAAGCCATGCAAAAGAGTGACTATGGAACTGTTGATACAAATGGCAATAACAGCTCCATAAATACCGTATTGAGGCTGGGAAGCAAGCCAGACGATAAGCACGATTTTGATAACGGCTCCGACAAAGGTATTGAATAAGGCGCTTCCGGGACGATCCAGAGCCTGAAGTGTTGCCTGAAGCGGGGCCTGAATGTACATAAAAAGAGCAAAAGGAGCCATGAGCTTAAGCATGCCCGCAATGTCGCCATTGTTGTAGAGGAGCAGGCACAGAGGCTCTGCCAATACGTACATAATGACAGCAAATGGGGCTCCTGCAACTAAAGCAAGCCGAAGGGATTGATGCAATCGCTTATGAATGGCTGTCATTTGTCCCTTGGCAGCAGCTTCGGATAAAGAAGGTACAAGGGAAACAGCCAGTGAACTGGTGAGAACACCGGGCAGTAATAACACTGGAATGACCATACCCTGCATGGCCCCGTATTGGGCGGTTGCCACTCCGGTGGCAATACCTGCTACGGCCAGGCTACGCATACATAGAATAGATTCGAGCAAATAGGACAACGATCCCACAAGTCTTCCGGCTGTTACGGGAACCGATATAGACAGAAGTCGTGACAACACAGACGGTTGTTCGGAATGAGCACCTGAAGATGGAGGAACTTCCGGTTGTAGGGGTATATGACCTTTTTGCTGGTTCCATTTGTATTGCCAAAGAAGAACAATCATGCCAATGAGTTCACCCGCCAGCGCACCGAGCATCGCCCCCGCAGCAGCATAGGCTACGCCATGCGGAAGGAGCAGATAAGCAAACCAGATGACGCAAAAAATGCGCATGACAGTCTCGGCAATGGAGGAGCTTGCGGACGGAATCATATTTTGTTTTCCCTGAAAATAGCCTCTGTAGGCAGAGGAAACAGCAACAATGACAATCATCGGACTCATACTGACAAATGTATAATATACACGGCTGTCTGTCAGCAGGTGGCTTGTAATCCAGGGGGCAAAGAGAAGACAGAGCACCATGGCCAGCAGGCTAAGTGTAACAGTGAAGCGCAGGCTGGTGTGCAAAATACGCCGTGACATTTCGGGTTGACCCGCAGTTTCAGATTCGGCTACAAGCTTGGCTACGGCAAGCGGTATCCCCCCGGTAATAAGGGTTACCAGCACGATAAAAAAGGGATACCCCTGTTGGTACAAGCCGACTCCTTCGGGACCGATAATACGCGGGAGCGCGATTCGCGGAATAAAACCCAGCAGCCGATTGATAATTCCAGCTGCTAATAAAATAACTGCTCCATGGATGAATGTCTGCTTTTTCAATCGCAACTCCCTCTTCCCCAAAAATGAATTCCGCGTCTATGTGTTACTGTAAAAGATATGCTGGACCTGTCCATGTTCATGACAAGCTTTTCCGACTGAAAGCAGAGGGATCAGGACAACAAGAGGGGGAGTGGTGAATTCTGCTATTGACGATCGAAATGAATGCATATATTGTTGGTTTACGGCTATTTTCGACGAAAAAGAAGGGTTTTCCAGGATCAGGGCAGAAATGTTCTATAAAGCAGTCAATAACCCCGCTAATTGCTGATCTGCGGAACCGGAGTCGCTGGGAGGAGGAACGGCCATCGTGGGTATGGAAGAGCTGGATGAGCAGGATTGGGATGACGCAATTGAGATGCTGTGTCAAAGCAAGGCGGACGAGTTGATTCTCGTAGGCTATGAGCATGTCACAAGCAAGGACGTCTGGAATTGTGTCAGGCATAAATATGAAAAGGAGGGTATTCCTCCGCTGCACAAGCTCGTTAACGATATACTTTCCCTTAAAGCGACGAGCTTTATGAACTATTTGACAATGTCCGCATTACGGGGCTCCACTTTCGAATAGAAGGGGGTCTTTTTTTGCGTTCAAATTGACTGCTTTTTGAGGGGTAGCTATAATAGGAATATTGAGAATGAAAGGGGAACATGGGACGGAATGAAGAGAATTCTAAGTTTCATCGTGGTCGTGCTCATAACCACTGGTGTTATGGTCGGGACAAGCCCGGGCCTGCTGAACAGTTTAAAACTAGGCCTCGATTTAAAGGGAGGCTTTGAAATTTTATATGAAGCCCAGCCTTTGGAAGCCGGGCAGAGTGTAACCAGACAGTCTCTCATACAAACAGCTCAAAGTCTGGAGAGACGGATTAATGCGCTCGGTACGACTGAGCCGGAAGTAACAACGGAGGGCACCAACCGTATTCGTGTGCGGCTTGCCGGTGTCTCCAATGAGGCAGAAGTCCGCTCCATGCTGAAAAAGCCTGCCGAGCTGACGTTCCGCAGTGCAACGGCAGCGGATGCTAAAAAGCCGGGCCAATACAGCAAAGTTGAGCTTCGCGGTAATGATTTTGTGGAGAACGGTGCTGTTGTCGGCTTTGACCAGCTGAACCAACCTGAAATTAGTATCAAAGTGAAAGACAAAGCCAAGTTTGCTGAAATTACAAAGCGACTTCTGAACAAAGAATTGGCTATTTTCCTGGATCAGGAATTACTCTCCGCCCCTACGGTACGTGGAGAACTGACGGATGGCAGCGCATCGATCACAGGTAACTATACTCGTGATGAAGCGAACAAGCTGGCCGATACGATTAACCTGGGTGCGCTTCCGCTCAAACTGACGGAAAAATATTCCCAGAGTGTAGGCGCTACACTGGGCCAATTGTCACTGGATCAGACGATCCGTGCCGGTTTGATTGGTTCGATCATTATTTTGGTATTCATGATTTTGATGTTCCGTGTACCGGGATTGGTTGCCAGCTTCTGTCTCATCGTTCATACCTGGCTGGTGCTTGCCATCTTCTACTTAGGTGGGTTTGTACTCACACTTCCGGGTATCGCAGCGTTCGTGCTGGGGATCGGGATGGCGGTCGATGCCAATATCATTACGTATGAGCGGATTAAAGAAGAAATCAAGACAGGTAAAACGATTCGTTCTTCTGTCATCGCAGGTAGTAAGGCCTCGTTCCGTACCGTTATGGATGCCAATATTACGACTATTATAGCGGCTGCTGTTATGTTCGGTCTGGGAACAGGCTCGGTTAGAGGTTTCGCTCTGGTGCTCATCGTTGATATTGTCACCAGTATTTTGACGAATATCTTCTTCTCCCGTTTCTTGCTCAATCTGCTGGTTAAAGCGGATGCTGTGAAGAAGCCCAAGTATTTTGGTGTGAAGGAGAGTGATATCAGTGCGCTTTAATTGGGACTTTAAATATATCAAGATGAGCAAGTGGTTTTACACGTTTTCGATTATTATCACGTTGCTTGGTATTTTGAGCTTGTCGATTTTCGGTATGAATTACGGTGTTGATTTCCGTTCTGGTTCCAATGTGGATGCCAATTTGGCCAAAGCAGTTACACAGGAACAGATTCAAACTTTGCTGGACAAGAAAGGTATTGGCAAAGAGGTGGATTATACGCCGGGTAAAGAGCGCTTTGGTATTCGCTTTTCGCAGGTATTGACGGATCAGCAAGTGAATGATTTTAAAACATCTTTCAATAAAGAGCTTGATCCAAAGGCATCCTTTGAGGTTAATACGGTGGATACGGAAATGGCACAAGAGCTGGAGCGAAATGCAATATGGGCAATTTTGCTGGCCTGTGTAGCCATCGCTGTCTATATCTCAATCCGGTTTGAATGGCGGTTTGCCATTGCAGCAATTGTTTCGCTGTTGCATGATGCATTTCTCGTTATCAGTATTTTCTCCATCTTCCAACTTGAGGTGGATTTGACCTTTATTACGGCAATTCTGACGATTGTCGGCTTCTCCATCAATGACACCGTCGTTATTTTTGACCGTATTCGGGAAAATTTACGATTTGCGAAGAAGAAGTCCAGGGACGACTTGGAACAGGTGGTCGATCACAGTATTGCGCAGACGATGACTCGTTCACTTGCAACGGTGTTTACTGTGTTTATTGCCTCCTTGTGCTTGTTCATTTTTGGCGGCGAGTCGATTCGGATGTTCTCGCTTGCGATGGTTATTGGTTTGTTGTTCGGTGCTTATTCTTCCATCTTCATTGCCAGCCCGTTGTGGGTAGCTTTGAAAGGAAGACAAAAGTCTCCGGCAGCAGGCGGTGGTGCAGCCAAGACTGCAAAGTCTTAAATTATGCATAACATCAGCAGTATGAATTAAAGAGAAAGCCGCGTCTGCATGGGCGCGGTTTTCTAAGGTTTGGAGAATTTGAAATGGAGCATTACCGGGAAATTGTCAGTTCAGGATTGAGGGGGAGACGTTGTGAATAGCGAACGCAGCCGATCATTGGAAACTGCGGCGTGGAGCGGGATTGTGGGTAATCTTGCACTGGCTGTTCTAAAGGGAACCGTCGGTTATGCGGCAAACAGCAAGGCGTTGATGGGTGATGCGCTGCACACGGCTGCGGATAGTGCTTCCCGTTTGCAGGAGCTTTTGTTTTCCAAAGGTGCAGCAGAGCATGGTATACTGGCACGGTTGCGAAACGGTGAAAAAGTCCGGACTGTCATATCGGTGGTACTGGCTATATTGGTGCTAATGAGTGGTCTTCAGTTGGGCATATCGGCTGTTCGTTCTTTAAGCAGTCCAGATCCGCAGGCTCCAGGTCTGTATGCACTAATTACCGCTTTCACTGCTTTGGTACTGAGAGAGTCGCTGTTTCAGTTTCAATACCGCTACTCCATTAAACATGGCCATAAGGCTGAAGCAGATTTGTACGCTAATCATGAACGGTATTCGCTTTATGCGTCGCTGATTGCTTTGATCGGCATGATTGGGGCAATGACAGGCGAAGCGATGGAGTGGCCTGCATTATTATATCTTGACCCGACCGCTGCGTTGCTGGTAGCCTGTCTGGTGTTGCGTAAAGGATATCTGATGGTACTGAATACCGCCTATCCGGCTCCTGCACAACCTCTGCGTGAGGAAGACTCACAACGCTTTATGGAGACGATACAGCGGGTGCATGGTATCGTAACAGTTCAGCATCTGCATGCACAGGAAGCAGGTCATTTTATAACTGTGGATGTAACCATTAGCGTGAATCCCCGGATTACCGTGCAAGAAGCGCAGGAAATTGCTGATCGGGCAAAAAATCTGCTACTGGCACGTTTTCCGCAGGTGACCCATGTACAGATGCAGTTCGTTTCTTATCAAGCCGGGTATCCTTACAAGTCTAATCATGAACTACCGGATAATGATGTGTCGTCCTTGCTGCAATAAAAGCAGGGCGACTATGAAAGAAAGGTGAATAGGATTGCTTCATTCGCAGTACCGATGGAAGACCCCGGAGGTTAGCCTGGAAGCGGCTCAGCCGTTGACGGAAGAGCTGGGGATTTCACCATTGTTGTCCCGGCTTTTAGTGAATCGGGGTGTCACTACGGCCGGGGAAGCAAACCGTTTTTTGTACGGAAGTGCAGACGACATACACGACCCTTTTCTGCTCCTGGGCATGAAAGAGGCAGTGCCGAGGATCCGTCAGGCGCTAGAACGTGGCGAGCACATATTAATTTATGGTGATTATGATGCGGACGGGGTATCCAGTACGTCATTGATGATTCAGCTTATGCGCTTCCTAAAAGCTTCGTATGATATTTATATTCCGCACCGCTCCAATGAGGGATATGGACTGCACAATCATGCCCTTGATTGGGCTAACCAGCAGGGGGTTACGCTCGTCATTACAGTGGATACAGGAATTAGTGCAGTAGAGCAAATCGCTTATGCGGCAACCTTGGGTATAGATGTTATTGTTACAGACCATCACGAGCCTCCTGCTGTGCTTCCTGAAGCGTATGCTCTGATCAATCCTAAGCTACCCGGCTGTCCCTATCCATTCAAGGGTCTTGCTGGTGTAGGTGTCGCTCTAAAGCTGGCACAGGCGCTGCTGGGTGAAGTACCCGAGGAATGGTTTGAAATTGCTGCTATCGGTACGGTAGCTGATCTGATGCCGTTACATGGTGAGAACCGGACGATGGTACGTAGAGGGATTCAGTCTATGAGAAGCTCTGTGTTTCCGGGTATTCGGGCGTTGCTTGGTGTAGCGGGTGTGGATATGTCTACAGTGACCTCTGTCAACATTGCATTTGCCTTGGCTCCCCGGATTAATGCCAGCGGACGTCTGGATCATGCAGGACGGGCGGTCTCCCTTTTGACGACAGAGCAGGAGGAAGAAGCTGATCAGCTCGCGCATGCGCTGGATCTACTTAATCGGGAGCGTCAGCAAGTAGTTGAACGTATTGTGGAGCAAGCCGAGCAGCAGCTGGCAGCCAAGCTGAATGGAGGCACGCTGCCGTCTGTCATCGTATTGGCTGGTGAAGGCTGGAACGTGGGTGTCGTGGGGATTGTGGCATCCAAGTTGCTGGATCGCTATTATCGTCCAACCATTATTCTGGGCATAGATGCAGAGACAGGAATGTGCAAAGGGTCTGCCCGTTCTATTCCGGCCTTGGATATTTATAGTGCTCTGACAGACAGTCATGACCTGATGGAGCACTTTGGCGGTCATCCTTCGGCTGCGGGTATGACGCTGTCTCGCGACAATCTGGCATCATTTGAGGAACGGTTAAATCGCTATGCCGCTTCCATTTTGACGCCAGACAATCTCGTTCCTGTAGCCGAGGCAGATATGGTCTGTCGTCTGGACGAGGTATCTTTACAGGTGGTTGAAGAACTGGAGTTACTCCAGCCCTTTGGTATGGGGAACCCTTCTCCACGTTTCGTGTTACAGGGTCTTCAATTGCGTGAGGCCCGTAAAATGGGGCGTGAGAAAAATCATGTAAAGCTGTTGCTGGAGCAGAACGGATTATCGCTGGATGCGATTGCCTTCCGGCGTGGTGATCTGGCCGATTTTTTGCAGCAGCAAACCGAGCTTGATCTGATGGGCGAGCTTTCTATTAACGAGTGGAACGGCAAACGCTCCCTCCAGCTGATGATGCAGGATATCCGTGTACAGGCTCCGCAAATTTTTGATTATCGGGGAGTATCGGACCCTTTTGCTGAGCTGGAGCGGGGGCTTAAGATTTTTCATCCTCGTATAGAAGAACGAAAAAATGACGTTGCTGTTGTGATGCATCCATCGTCCAGGCTTCGTCCGTCTCGTCCAGTGAACGCGGAATCCATATGGGTATATGATAAGGAGGGCGGCGTTACTCCCAGTGATGATCGAAGGGATACGCAACACTCTGTAAAGTCACTGTTCGTGTTGGAGCCACCGGATACGACAGAGCAGTTGCAGGCATTGTGGTCTACGTTTGAAGATGTGGAGAATGTGTTTCTTCTTCATTCAGTCAGTGAACGAGGCGGTCGGCTCGTCAGCCCGGACAGGGAGCTGTTCAAGCGTATTTACGTTGTGCTTTCCCAAGTAGGGACGCAGCCTGTGGACGAAAAAGCAATGCTGCCTGCCCTTAGCCGCCAATGCTCCTGTTCAGTACGAATGCTATCTAAAGTGCTGGACATTTTCGAGGAGCTTGAGTTTATAACGCGTACAAAAGGGCGATTCTGTTTTGTTTCCAATCCACCCAAGCGAGATTTAACGGCTTCTCCACGTTATCAGGAATTGCATGATATGGCTGAAATGGAGCGTTATTTGCTGGATGCGGATACAACCCAAATGACAAGCTGGATTATGTCGCTTATGAAGGGCGCGTCTTGAGGCGTACCCTCAAAGTCAATGTTGTAGGCTGGACATACTAATTAGAAGTTTACAGTAGGAGGAACTAAGTTGGACTACAAAGAATATATTCGGGTGATTCCCGATTTTCCACAACCAGGGATTAGTTTTAAGGATATTACGACCCTGATGAAAAATGGAGAACTGTACCGCAAGGCAATCAATGATATGAAGGAACTGGTATCGGATTTGAAAATTGATCTGATTGCAGGTCCCGAAGCACGGGGATTCGTTGTAGGTGCGCCTTTGGCTTATGCGCTTGGTGTTGGTTTTATTCCCATCCGTAAAAGTGGCAAGCTGCCTGGTGAGACTATCGAGGAAGCATACGGTTTGGAATACGGCAAGGACATGCTGGCTATGCATAAGGATGCAATTGAGCCGGGACAAAATGTTATGATTGCGGATGATCTGCTTGCTACAGGCGGAACCATCGCTACATCAGTGAATTTGGTACGTCAGCTTGGTGGAAATGTGGTAGGGACTGCTTTTCTTATAGAGCTATCTGATCTGAATGGACGGACGAAATTGCCTGACGTAGATGTATTTACGCTGATTACGTACTAAGCGCTCTAAAGCCTGGGGGTTTCCCGGGAAATATTTGAGCATGAATAACAAAAATAGCTCGATGGAACCTCTCTTTTCTAAAAGAGTTGCTCCATCGGGCTATTTTTGTTTTAGGTATGTGTTTTTGGTTAGAAATGTAACTAACATAAACTTTCAATTCATTTACGAAAATCGTTATAAAAAAATTGAACGAATTGTCGATAAACAATAAAAAGGGGCAGGGGTGGTCATATTGCGTACATTTCAATTTAAAAGCTTACAAGCACGAACATTCTCTACCTTGGTTCCCCTTGTGCTTCTGACTTTGATTTTAATCAGTTTTTTGTCTTACTTTTTCGCTAAGCAAAAGTTGGACGCGGAAATTAGCCAGAATGCTACCCACTCTCTGTCGGGAGTTAAAGCAGATATTGCAGCTAATGTGGATCGGCATGCTTTACTTGTCTCCATGCTGGCCAAGAGTGCAGAGCAGCTGGGAACAGGAATGAAGATCGACGATTATGGACATTTGTATGAACAAGAGCTGGCATTGAATGATATGACATATGGTCTGGGTGTCTTTTTCGCCAAGGACGCGTATGAGCCAGATACGACATATCGATCCAATTATGTGCATAGAGATGGTGAACAGATGAAGCAAACGACTGAATATGATGACCCGCAATATAACTATTTAACACAGCTGTGGTATACAGGGGCTGTTGAGCGTGGTAAAGATATAAACTTTACGGAGCCTTTTTACGATTCCAAAATGAAAGTAAATATGATTACTGCAGGAAAAGCATTTTATGACCGAACAGGTAAGCTGATGGGTGTCATTACGGGTGACTTAAGTATGGCGAGTATTCAAGCCTATATCGAACGGATGAAATTCGGTGCCCAAGGAAGCGCGGTTTTGATGGACAAGAATGGAGCGATCCTGTCATCGGGACTCCAATCCATAAAAGCAGGTGAACCGCTGGCGAAAGTGTTGGGTATGGAGGAGGCAGAAGCTATCCAAAATGGTGCTTCCGGGCAGTTGTCCGCGTCCATCGGGAATGAGGATTATCGGATATTGTATGATACAATACCGCAAACCGGTTGGAAAATTGGGGTGCTGCTGCCGGATTCGGAGCTGAATCGTCCTGCGAACGAAATGCTTAAGCTGCTCCTTATCGTTAGCGCTATCGGAATCCTGTTAATCATGGGGGCTTTGCTGGTTAGCAATTCGGGAATGGTCAAAGAAATTAAAAAAATAATGCAGATGACGAATCGCATGGCCGTTGGAGATTATACAGTTGAAGTATCTCATCATCGTAAAGATGAGTTTGGTCAAATGGCAGAGGGAATCAATGAGGTGATTGCTGCTACAAGGGGGATGGCAAGTCGCTTGAGCGAAGAATCCGGCGTGATTACGACGGTATCCTCAACTATTTCCCGGGATATTTCTGGCGCAGCTGAGGATGCGAAGCACAATGCTGACGAGCTGGCTCAGGTAAAAGAAGGCGCAGAACTACAGTTGGCTGCTGCGGCAGAGAGTGCGACTGCGATGGAGGAAATGGCTGTTGGCGTTCAACGTATTGCCGAATCCATACAGCAGGTATCTGAAGCTACCACAGGCATTGAACATAAGGCTCATCAAGGAAATGAACGTTTGACCGAGGTCACCCGAGGAATGCACAAAGCGAAGGTATCTATGGATGAAGCAGGCAAGGTAGTAGGTTCGTTGAATGAACGGTCGGCTCAGATCGGCAGCATTATCGGGATCATTCAGGAAATTAGCGGGCAGACCAAGCTACTGTCGCTGAATGCCTCTATTGAGGCAGCACGTGCGGGTGAACATGGACGTGGATTCGCCGTTGTGGCTTCAGAGATCGGCAAGCTTGCCGTAAATGTTAGCCAGTCTGCGGAGCAAATTACAAGCCGAATCCGGTCCATGCAGGAAGAAACGAAATCAGCAATGGAAGGAATGCAACAGGGCACTCTGGAGATGGATGAAGGAGTGGCAATTTTGCAGGAGGTTGAGCAGCGCTTTGCTGTAATGAATCAAGATATCCAGCAGGTTGCGATTGAAGTGCAGGAGGTCTCATCGGCCTCGGAGCAAATGTCAGCAGGCTCAGAGGAGGTTGCAGCATCTATTAGTTACCTTGCCGATATTGCGAAAGCTTCTGCTGAACGTGCTGGGCAAGCCTCGGAACGGTCCGAACGGCAACTGAAAGCGTTGGAAGGTCTGGATAGCTCAGCCAAGTCGCTTACAGGCGTTTCTGATACGCTCAATCAGGTGGTATCCCGTTTTCGTGTGTGATGTTGTTTGAAAATACAGGCGCTGCAATAAAAAAATCGCCGTTCTCCATGGGCTGTGGCTCAACACGCTTTGCCGTTTTGGCAGGTGGTGTTCATTCGCAGCACACGGAGTCGGCGATTTTTAATGTGATGGGGCAGTCATCAATCCGGTGTTTTTTCTGTCAAGGGTTCCTGAGTTTTATCATTGGACCAGCCGAGTACGTCAATCAGCTTGAAGAACAAGCTAAGGATAATCCCGATGATTGTAGCCAACGCCATACCTTTGAGGGTAACAGCGCCCCAAGTGAGTGTAGCACCACTGATTCCGACGACCAGTACGACCGTAGCAAGCAGCATGTTAGTCGGCTTGGCGAAATCAACTTTTTGCTCCACGAAGATTCTTAGACCGGAAGCAGCGATGACACCGAACAACAGCAAGGATACGCCGCCCATGACCGGAGCCGGGATATTGGAAACAATCGCCGAGAAGGTGCCTGAGAAGGACAATAGGATGGCAATGACAGCGGCCCCGCCAATGACCCATACAGAGTACACTTTCGTTAATGCCATGACACCGATATTTTCACCATAGGTAGTATTGGGCGTCGAGCCAACAAAACCAGAAAAGATAGTGGAGATACCGTTACCCAGCAGCGAACGATGCAGGCCGGGATCTTTGGACAGCTCGCGTCCGACAATATTGCTAGTCACAAGCAAATGCCCGATATGCTCCACGATAACGACCAGAGCGACTGGAAGAATCGTCAGCATAGCCGAGGTGTTAAATACTGGAGTGGTAATTGCAGGATGTCCGAAAAAAGGAGCATCGGCAATTGCTTGCGTGTTTACCATACCCATAAAATAAGCGAGCACATACCCCACCACGATACCAATCAGAATATGAATGATTTTGGCAAACCCGCGAAACAGCACGGCTCCCAGAACAGTGACACCTAGTGTAACAAGGGAAAGAGTAATGGTTTTGGGATCCGGGGTCCAGGCTTTGGTGGGGTCGGCATTGATAATGCCTGCCATGCCTGCTGCAACCGGAACCAGCTCCAGACCAATCAGGGCTACGATGGAGCCCATGACAGCCGGTGGGAATACAACGTCCAGCCACCGGGTTCCGGCATATTTGATCACCAGTGCAACAAGGCAGAAAATAATACCTGTAACAATGAAAGCGCCGAGGGCCATGGCATAACCATTGCCACCAGGGTTATTTTTAAGCACGAGACTAACTGGAGCGATAAAAGCGAAGCTGGAGCCGAGATAGGCGGGAATTTTGCCACGGCAGATCCAGATGTACAGCAATGTGCCAATTCCGTTCATTAGCAAAATCATGCCGGGATCGACACCGAAGATATTCGGTACCAGCACGGTACTGCCAAACATGGCAAACAAATGCTGTACGCTGAGCAGGAACCCGGGTCCTGCCGGAAGCTTTTCATTAACTTGAATTTCGCGTTGCAACGCAGTTCACTCCTTAGTTCTTTCAATTATTCTTATATACATTAATTACTTTTCGTATTTTTTTCAATATAATTCGTTTCATTTCGCCAACAATCCTGATTTCATTGACCTATATGTGTCGGAATGACACGACAATGCCAAACCTGTAATAGTTGACGTGTGACGTGGTAACCGTCATAATTATAGGAAATCACTTTTAAAAGGGAACCTTTGCGCGACATGATCGGCGGGTTCCATTTTGCATAGAAAGGACACGGAATAGAGCAGAATGGGGATAGAGCAATTACTTAAAAAGGCTGGGGCCTATACCAGAGAAGCAGATCTTATCCGCATCAGGGAAGCCTACGATTTTGCCGAGCAGGCCCATTCAGGCCAGACTCGCAAGTCCGGTGAACCTTATATTCTGCATCCGCTTGCGGTTGCTGATATCGTCGTTAATATGCAGATGGATACCATCTCCATTATCGCCGCTCTTTTACATGACGTTGTGGAGGATACGACGGTGTCTTTGGCGCAGATTCGCGAGCATTTTGGCGATACATGTGCGATGCTTGTCGATGGTCTGACGAAGCTGGAGCGTATCCAGTTCCGTTCCAAGGAAGAACAACAGAACGAAAATTATCGAAAAATGTTTATTGCCATGGCACAGGACATTCGCGTCATTGTCATCAAGTTGGCGGATCGTCTGCATAACATGCGCACTTTGAAATACCAGTCCGAGGAAAGCCAGCGCCGGATCGCTTATGAAACGTTGGAAATTTTCTGTCCGGTTGCGAACCGACTGGGTATTTCAGCGATTAAATGGGAAATGGAAGATATTGCTTTGCGCTATCTGAATCCTCAGCAATATTATCGCATCGCCAATTTGATGCATAAGAAGCGGGCAGAGCGGGAGCAGTTTATTGATAACGTTATAGAACGCATCGCTGAGAAGCTGGAAGAGATGGGCATTCAGGCCGATCTATCCGGGCGTCCCAAGCATATTTACAGTGTGTTTAAAAAAATGACGACGAAAAACAAGCAATTCAATGAAATATATGATTTGCTGGCGATTCGGATCATTGTGGATAACATTAAGGACTGCTATGCCACACTGGGCATTATCCATACATTGTGGAAGCCGATGCCGGGGCGGTTTAAAGATTATATCGCCATGCCTAAGGCCAACATGTATCAGTCCCTTCATACGACAGTAGTAGGTCCGAATGGCGAACCAACCGAGGTACAGATTCGCACGGTGGATATGCACCGTACTGCTGAGTTCGGGATCGCGGCTCACTGGGCCTACAAAGAAGGAAATGGTTCGAATAACACCAATTTTGAGGATAAAATCACCTTTTTTCGCGAAATTCTGGAGTTGCAAAATGAGGCGAAGGACGCGTCGGAATTTGTGGAATCGCTCAAAATGGACTTTTTCTCCGACCTTGTTTTTGTATTTACGCCAAAAGGAGAGGTTATTGAGCTGCCAGCCGGATCGGTTCCGCTGGACTTTGCTTTCCGGATCCATACCGAAGTCGGGAACCGCACAATTGGCTCCAAGGTAAACGGAAGAATTGTGCCGCTGGACTATCGGCTTAAAACCGGCGATATCGTCGAAATTATGACGTCCAAGCATTCTTATGGACCTAGTCAGGACTGGCTCAAAATTGCTCAGTCCTCTCACGCGCGCAGTAAGATCAAGCAGTGGTTCAAGAAGGAAAAGCGTGAGGAGAATGTCGAAAAAGGCCGTGAGAATCTGGAACGCGAGCTGAGAAAACGCGATATAGAGCCTTCGGTGTGGATGAGCGACGACAAGCTTCAGGAAGTTGCGCAAAAGTTTTCTTTTAACGATATCGAGGATATGCTGTCTGCCATCGGCTTCGGTGGAATTACAGCAGCGCAGGTCTGTACACGTTTGACAGAGAAGCTGCGACGAGAGCAAGAAGAGGCACGGCTGATTGAGCTGACGACCGCGGTCAAGGAATATAAGCCGCAGGGCGAACGGAAAAAAACACCGACCAATGGTGTCAGCGTCAGAGGCGTCGACAATTTGCTTGTACGTTTTGCACGATGTTGTAATCCCGTGCCGGGAGACGACATCATCGGTTATGTAACACGTGGACGCGGCGTATCTGTTCACCGCACGGACTGTCCTAACATCCCTTCGGGTACGGGCGAAGATCAGGCGCGTGTGATCGAGGTTGAGTGGGAAGAAGCCGCAGAAGTGAATTACAGCGTCGATATTGAGATTACGGGACATGATCGTAACGGCTTGTTGAACGAGGTGCTTCAGGCTATTTCAGAAAATAAAACCAGCTTCTCAGCCGTTACAGGCCGTACGGACAAAAATAAAATGGCGATGATTCACATTACGATTCTCATCCGCAATACGGATCATTTGCACTCTGTTGTTGAGCGAATCAAACGGGTGAAAGATGTGTACACTGTTCACCGGATTATGCAATAGCCCTTGTGGGTGTGAAAATAGGTTTACAGCCTTTGTAACGCATTTTGGTATAGAGACACGTTATGTTGCTAAAAGAGACGTGGCGTGCCTGTAGGAGGCTTTTAAAGGGCAAGGTTAAAGGAGACAGCGGACAGGCGATGAAGATTATTATTCAACGCTGTAAAGACGCTCAGGTAGCGGTTAATCAAAAGGTGGTCGGCAAGATCGGAACCGGATTGATGCTGCTGGTTGGTATTGGTCAGGGAGATACGGCGGCCGATGCCGTTTATTTGGCGGAAAAAGCAGCGGGATTACGTATATTTGAGGATACTGAAGGCAAAATGAACGACAGTGTGCTGGATGTTGGCGGAGCTATTTTGTCCGTCTCTCAGTTTACGCTGTATGGTGACTGCCGTAAGGGCAGAAGACCGAACTTCATGGGGGCGGCCAAGCCTGAGGAAGCAGAGAAGCTGTATGATTTTTTCAACAGTCAGCTAAGAGCAAAAGGCTTGGAGGTCGAGACGGGAATTTTCGGGGCCATGATGGATGTGTCATTGACCAACTGGGGTCCGGTAACGCTGATTCTGGATAGCGAACGTTCGTAACGTGGAGCAGTATAAAATGACCGTTTAAGGGGAGGATAATGTCATCTCCGCTGGTGTTTAGCCAGATGGATAGCTTTAAGGGTGACAGGAGAGACGAAGCCATGCGTCAAACCCCGAAAATGGACGGTTATCGAACTGCTGCACTTTTTTTTCCCGGTAGCATTCAGGAGGCAACCAGCCTCACTCGTGAGAGTGATACGTTATTGCAGCATGTTGCAGCAGCTATGGACAAGCCGGGACGTGGCGCTTTGCCACGCAGGTAGGGAAGGAGCCGAGAGGCTCCTTTTTCTTTTTCACTGTTTCGAATTGTTATAAAAATAGATCAAGCGGGTAATAACAAAGCGTGGTAGACAAATGAAAATTTGTCACAAACTTAACTTACAACTCATCTTGAGGATAACCGGAAAGGAGATCTGAACGATTATGAGTAAAATTGCGTTTTTGTTGGCCGACCAATTTGAGGATTCCGAAATGCAAGTGCCCTACGATGAATTAAAGAAAGCCGGACATGAGGCGGATATTATCGGGCTAAAACAAGGCGAAAAGGTGAACGGCAAGCAGGGAAAAGCAAGCTACACCATCGAAAAAGCCATTGCGGATGTGGAGTCAAGTGACTATGATGCTGTCGTTATTCCCGGCGGATCATCCCCGGAAAATCTGCGTCTGGATGCGTATGTTCTAAAATTTGTGACTGAAATTAATGAAGCAAAGAAAACGATCGGCGCGATTTGCCACGGTCCGCAAATTTTGGCGAGCGCTGATTTATTACAGGGACGGACGATTACAGCTTATCCTCCTTTGAAGGATGACTTGGTTAATGCGGGTGCGCATTTTGAGGATCGCGAGGCGGTTGTGGACGGAAACTTTATTACGTCTCGTACACCTAAAGATGAGCCTGCTTTTGTGCGTGAGCTGTTGAAGGTACTGTAAATTCCACTGGAATTCATGCTTGTACTATCCCATTTTGAGGAGGATTTGATATGGCAAAGCAAATTCAGGCTTATTTTCGCACTGAGGATGAAGCTGAGGGCGCCAGAGCTTCGCTGCAAGCCTATAGAACGGAGCATTTGGAAATAGGTGCGCTGGATGATGCGCTCGGCAGGGACACGCGGGTATTAATCCCAATGTTACCCTATAACAACACTGGCACTGCTGGCGCGGCGATACCTGTCGCTGGGGCTTATGGTGAGAACATTATTCTAGAGGCGGAGAATGGCGAGGCTGACCGTGGCACTGCACGCAGGGATTTGAACGAAGACCGCAGCGGAACGACGGATCACGACACAGGCCTACTTCATGCGACAGACGTCTACATTAACGGTGATCAGGATGAGTTGCGGTATGTATTGTCAGCGAAGGTGAATGATGCCGATTACGATGAGGTCATTTATAAGCTTCGTTCAAATCGTGGTTATGTAGCACGGCTGGATCAAAGCTGAAAAAATCGCCACAGGTTTGTCGACAAAATGAGGAATTCAGTTGTTATAGAAACGGCTGTAATACAATTGTAACATTCGAAACATCATTCCTTAATATTCGTTGTTTATAATAACAGCATGACCCCCTTTTGATATATCTTTTGAACCTGCGGACCGTTTCCGCAGGTTATTTTCTTTTTATAGGACTTATTTGTCTTATTGTGAAGGGAATGTCTTGACTTTGTCGAAGCGGTTCTTTAAAATCATAAAATAATGAAAAATGATTTGATGACGGGACCAAGTACTCCGAACCCACAAGCGCAGAGAGGAATTTCCAGGCTGTAAAAATTCCCTTGATGAGCGGACGAATGACTTCCCCGAGAACAGACGGCGAACAATTGAGGAATATACGCTTAGAGTACATGGTAATTGTACCAAATAGCCGATGATCCTGCATAATAGCCGTACTGCGCGTTACGGGCGTTATACGTATGAGCGGAGTCAGCGCAATGCTGACGGGCACTGAGCGTTTTTTACGCTGGTTGTCCAGGCAAACTCCGGAATGTGGGTGGTACCACGGGTGATTCGTAAACGACAATCCCTCGTCCCTGTTAATGCTAACAGGACGAGGGATTTTTTGTTTTATATTGAAAAGTGGAGCAAGAAGAAAGCGCACAATAAGAAATACAACGACGGGGGGATACGTTAATGGCCTTTCAAAAACCGACGGGAACACAGGATTTGCTGCCGGGCAGTGTAGAAAAATGGCAATTTGTCGAGGAAAAAGCCCGTGAGATTAGCCGCCGCTTTAATTATCGTGAAATCCGTACACCGATGTTCGAGCAAACGAATTTGTTCGTTCGGAGTGTGGGTGAAACAACGGATGTGGTGGAAAAGGAAATGTACACCTTTGAGGATAAAGGAAAACGTAGTATGACTTTACGTCCGGAAGGGACAGCAGGCGTGGTTCGCTCCTATGTGGAGAACAAGCTGTACGGGGAGCCGGATGTAACGAAGCTGTATTATATCGGTCCAATGTTCCGCTATGAGCGTCCACAGGCTGGACGTCAGCGCCAGTTCCACCAATTCGGTATTGAAGCTTTAGGTGCGGTAGATCCTGCACTAGACGCAGAGGTTATCGCTTTCGGGTATCAGTTCTGCCGTGAGCTGGGCTTGAAAGGGGTAAAGGTAGAGATTAACTCAGTCGGCAATGCAGCCAGTCGTGCAGCTTACCGTCAGCATCTGGTGGATTTCCTGTTGCCGATCAAGGATACGTTGACCAAGGAGAGCCAAGCGCGTATTGAGCGTAATCCGTTGCGAGTGCTGGATAGCAAGGATGACCAGGACAAATTTGGCGGTGCGCCTTCCATTTTGGATAGCTTGGACGAAGAATCCCGCACACACTTTGAGAAGGTGAAGCAAAATTTGGACGCCATGGGTGTGGAATATACAGTCAATCCGCGTTTGGTACGGGGGCTGGATTACTATACGTTGACCGCGTTCGAATTCAAAGCTGAAGGGATTGGAGCCATTGACACCATCGGTGGAGGCGGACGCTACAACGGATTGGTTGGCGATCTGGGCGGACCGGATCAGCCGGGTATAGGCTTCGGCATCGGACTGGAGCGGATTCAGTTAATTTTGGAGCATCAGGGTGTCGAACTGAACGAAGCCAAGCCGCTGGATGTCTATATGGTGGCATTGGGTGAAGCGGCAGAAACGGAAGTGACCAGACAGCTGTTCAAGCTTCGTCAAGCCGGATTTTCCGCAGAGCGAGATTATCTGGGTCGCAAAATGAAGGCACAGATGAAATCAGCAGATCGTTTTAAAGCACGCTTTACTGCGATTTTGGGCGAGGATGAACTGGTTCGCGGTGAAATTGCACTGAAAAACATGGAAACTGGCGAGCAGCGTACCGTCAAGCTGGATCAACTGGTGGAAGAGCTGGGTTAAGACCCAGACCATCTTTTATTATCATCTGTGATGCAGTAAGCACGAGAGACAACAAATATGTATTGAAGTAACCGAGTAACATTCAGTCGGGTGGAACTTCCTTCGGCTGGTCAGATAGCATCAACTACTAAAACATAAACAGGAGTGTGTATTATGAAAAGGAGTCATCAATGCGGCGCATTAACCCATGCGCATATCGGAGAAACAGTTACATTGAACGGTTGGGTACAAACCCGTCGTGACCTGGGAGGCGTACTTTTTATCGACCTGCGTGACCGCAGCGGGATTGTACAAATCGTGTTTAACCCGGCATATTCGGGTGACGCGCTGCAAATCGCGGACCGTGTTCGTAGTGAATATGTACTGGAGGTTACGGGTACCGTCGTCAAGCGTGATGCCGAAACCATTAACGCGAACCTGCCTACAGGTGAAATTGAAGTACGTATTACGGAAATTGAAGTACTGAATGCTGCCAAAACACCTCCATTCTTTATTGAGGATGGCGTCGAAGTGGACGAGTCGCTGCGTTTGAAATACCGTTATCTGGACCTGCGTCGTCCGGAAATGCACCAGACGTTGAAACTGCGTTCCAAAGCAGCAAAAGTATTCCGTGACTTCCTGGACGGTGAAGATTTCATCGAGGTAGAAACGCCAATTTTGACGAAAAGTTCGCCGGAGGGTGCACGCGACTATTTGGTGCCAAGCCGTGTGCATGAGGGTGAGTTTTTTGCATTGCCGCAATCGCCACAACTTTACAAGCAATTGCTGATGGTGGGTGGCGTAGAACGCTACTACCAAATTGCACGTTGCTTCCGCGATGAAGACTTGCGTGCCGACCGCCAGCCTGAATTTACACAGGTCGACATTGAGACCTCTTTCATGCAACAGGATGACTTGCTGCCCATGATGGAGCAACTGATGGTGAAGCTGTTCAGAGAGACGGTTGGTGTTGAACTGGAAACTCCGTTCCAACGGATTACACATGCCGATGCAATGGACAAGTACGGCTCTGACAAGCCGGATCTGCGTTTTGGCCTTGAGTTGATTCATGTCAATGATATCGTGGCAAGCAGCGGTGTGAAAGTATTTGCTTCTGTAATCGAAAAGGGCGGCGAGGTTAAAGTCCTCAATGCTAAGGGCTGTGGCACATGGAGCCGCAAGGATATTGACGATCTGGGTCCTTATGCTGCACGTTACGGTGCCAAAGGTCTGGCTTGGATTCAAGTGAAAGAAGGCGAATTCAAGGGGCCTATCGTTAAATTCTTTACACCAGAAGAAATCGAAGCTCTGCGAGAGCGTACGGGAGCCGAAGAAGGCGACTTGCTGCTCTTCTCTGCGGATAATAAAAAAGTAGTCGCTGATGTATTGGGCGCGCTTCGTCTGAAAATTGGCCGTCAACTGGGTCTGATCGACGACAACGTATACAAATTTGCATGGGTTGTAGACTTCCCGCTGCTTGGCTATGATGAAGAACAAAAACGTTATGTAGCAGAACACCATCCGTTCACTCGTCCGAAGGACGAAGACCTTGCCGTCTTGGACACAGACCCAGGTCAAGTTCGTGCTCAGGCCTATGACATCGTACTGAACGGCTACGAAGTGGGCGGCGGTTCGATGCGGATTTACAAACGTGATGTACAGGAGAAAATGTTCAATGCTCTTGGCCTGTCGCCGGAAGTAGCTAATGAAAAATTCGGCTATCTGTTGGATGCGTTCGAATATGGTACGCCTCCACATGGTGGTATTGCCTTCGGTTTTGACCGTCTTGTGATGTTGCTTGCGGGTCGTACAAACCTGCGCGAAACCATTGCATTCCCGAAAACAGCCAATGCAACAGATTTGCTGATGGACGCACCGTCCGAAGTGGATCAAGGTCAATTGGAGCAGCTTCATATCCGTCTTGCTCCGAAGCCAGTTGCTCCTAAAGCTTAAGACGAACATTTGATTCTATAAGTGCCTTATTTGGGCCTGTGAAAAGCGAAGAAAAGTGCCATGAACCCGTTACCCTCTTATGGATAATGGGTTCGTGGTTTGTATGCATGGAGTACAAGCATAGTGTCTAAATCAGTGAGGGAGGATATGTACCATATGCTGCATCAATTTTCAAGAACAGAACTGGCCATCGGGACTGAGGGTCTGGAGGTTATGAAAAATAGCACGGTAGCCGTGCTAGGTATCGGTGGTGTCGGCTCCATTGCAGTGGAAGCGCTGGCGCGTACGGGTGTTGGACGCATCATTTTGATTGATAAGGATGTCGTGGATATTACTAATATTAACCGCCAAATTCATGCGCTGACGACAACGGTAGGTCAAAAAAAGGCCGATCTGATGGTCGAGCGTGTGAAGCTGATTAATCCTGAATGTGAAGCGATTGCATTGAACATGTTTTATACGGAAGAAACGTATGAGGAGCTGTTCAAGTACGATCTGGATTATGTGCTGGATGCCTCGGATACGATTATTTACAAAATCCATTTGATCAAGGAATGTCTGAAGCGGGGCATTCCGATGATCTCCAGTATGGGCGCTGCCAATAAAATGGACCCAAGCCGTTTTCAGGTGGCGGATATCTCACAAACGAAAATGGACCCGATTGCCCGTGTAATCCGTACCAAGCTGCGCAAGGAAGGCATTACAAAAGGTGTCAAGGTCGTATACTCCGATGAGGAACCGATGAAGCCGCGTGAAGAGATTACGAAAAAAATCGTACCTGCGAACGCACCCGAAATCAGGAAGGCGAAGCAGCCGCCTGCGAGTAATGCTTTTGTACCTCCCGTGGCAGGATTGATTATGGTCAGTGTGGCTGTCAAGGATTTGTTAAACAACGCTGGCGTGTAAGTCTGAAAATAGTAGGTACAGATCGAACAACTTGCTGGAGGGTTTTGGTATGAAGGGTGGACTATGGTCCAGAAGTCTCGGTTTCAAACCCGAGCATCATTGGAAAAAGGAAGTGGCCGCTGGTGCCATTTCCTATTTTTCCGTTGTATATATTGTAATGGTCAATGCCACCATTTTGGCAGATGCCGGGATTCCATTACAAGGGGCAATGCTGGGTACACTGCTCACGTCGATTATCGGCTGCCTGCTTATGGCCTTTGGCGGAAAGTCGCCCATGGTTGTTGTACCAGGGATGGGGATTAATGCTTTTTTCACTTATACGCTCGTACACTCTATGAAGCTGAGCTGGCAGGAAGCATTGATGGTGGTCACCATTACAGGCATTTTATTCGCCGTTGTTGCATTTACGTCCTTGTACAAGCTGATTAGCCAGGCGATTCCCCATAATTTGCAGCACGGAATTACGGTAGGAATTGGTTTATTTTTGACCTTTATCGGGTTGCAAAAAAGTGGCATCGTGATTGCTCACCAAACGACTTTTGTCGCTATCGGCCATTTTAATGATCCAAAGGTAATCACGGCTTGTGTAACATTGCTGCTCGCTATTGTGCTGTTTGTGCGCAACGTGCAGGGAGGACTGCTGATTAGTATTTTGGCAGGAACAGGGCTTGCTTACGTGCTGGGAGCTGTAGAACCGACAAGCGGGGTGCGAACCTCTGAAACAGTGCGGCAGTATGGGCAATTGTTTGGTGAGTTATCCTTTTCAGGCATCGTTTCGGTAGCCTTCTGGATCGCTGTTTTTTTGCTGCTGCTTATTGTTCTGTTCGAAAACATTGGGATGATTGCAGCGCAGACCAACATGATCGGAAGACCGGACACGTTCAAGAACAGCCTGCGAGTGTTAGCGGTAACCAATATTTTTGCCGGTATTTTAGGGAGCAGTCCAGCGGTAGCGGCTGCGGAATCGACGGCGGGTATTGCAGCAGGAGGTCGCTCAGGGGCGACGCCGCTGGTCACTGCCATTTTATTCGGGGCAACCTTCTTTTTTATTCCGTTGCTAGCTTACATTCCGGATAGTGCCATTGCACCCGTGCTCATCATCATTGGCGGTCTGATGGTGCAAAATGTGCGTGAAATGGATTTTAGTGATTTTACCGAGGCGTTTCCTGCATTTCTGGTCATGGTGATGATGCCTTTTACTTATAGCATTGTAGACGGGATGGCATTTGGTTTTATTGCATATCCCGTAGCCAAACTTGCAGCAGGGCGCGGCAAGGAAGTGCCTGTCGCATTGTATATTATTTCCGTGCTATTTGTGGCTAACTTTGTGCTTCATTCTCTGGTGTAGTAAACTCAAATTTAGGCACTATTCATACCCGCGCAGAGCGCGGGTGTTGTTGTTTGGACAAGAATGGTCAGACAGGAAGCGAGGTAAATGGTTTATGGAAAAGGAACATCATCTACAGCAGGATGAACAGCAGGATCGAATGAAGGAAAAGCCGGATAAAAAACCCGATAAGGCTGGCATGGGCCGATTTGTCAAATTGATTGCAAGTGCACATCCTCCCAAGGCCATTCTCGTGATCGCCCTGATTCTGACCTTGATTCAGACGACTGCCGGTTTAATTGTACCGCTGATGACCAAGGGACTGATCGACGGTTTGACCTTTTCTTCATTGAACCGAATGGTCATTCTTGGCTTGCTTGGGGCCTTCGTGCTCCAGGCTGTGGCTTCAGCGGTTTCCATTTATATGCTGAACTATGCCGGACACAAAATTGTGGCTAATTTGCGCAAACGCTTATGGCATAAAATTTTGTCTCTTCCCATTCCGTATTTTGACCGGAATCGTTCCGGGGATACGATGAGTCGTGTCACCAATGATACAAGTCTGATTATGAACCTGATTACGGAGTATCTTGTGAATCTGATTTCTAACGTAATTGCCATTATTGGCGGTATTGCCTTGCTTTTTTATCTGGATTGGGTCATGACACTCATTATTATGGCTATCGTTCCATTAACTGCGCTGATTTTATTTCCCGTGGGCAGGAAAATGTACCGTATATCCAAAAAGCAGCAGGATGAGATGGCTGATCTGACTTCGGTACTGAGTCAGGTTATCGGAGAGATCAGGCTGGTAAAGGCGTACGGGACGGAAAGCAGGGAAGCACAGGCCGGAGAGGATCGGATTTACCGGATGTTCCGTTTTGGCTTGCAGGAATCTCGTATTTTGGCGTTGGTAGGTCCCATTTCTACCTTCCTGCTGACCGCAGTGCTGGTCATTATTTTGGGTGTAGGTGGTGTACGAGTGGCATCGGGCGTCCTGACTGCCGGGGATTTGGTAGCTTTTATTTTGCTGCTGTTTCAGGTGATTACACCGATGGCCCAGTTCACGACCTTATATTCACGTCTGCAAAAGGTGGTGGGTGCCACGGAACGAATTCAGACGATTTTGGATCATGAAGAGGAGCCGCTGGAATTGAAGCAGGAAGCAACAAAAGAAAGCAGGGATATCGTGCTGCGTGATGTTGCCTTTTCCTATACTGAAGGTGAAGAGGTTCTTCATCATGCCAGTTTGGTCATTCCGGCAAACCGGACAACTGCATTTGTTGGACCGAGCGGAAGCGGCAAGTCCACGCTGTTTTCGTTGCTGGAACGTTTTTATGTACCGGATACGGGAGAGATTCGTTATGGAGATGAACCGATATCGTTGTATACATTATCCTCCTGGCGCTCCAAAATTGGCTATGTGTCGCAGGAAAGCTCGATGATGACCGGAACGGTCAGAGATAATATTACGTATGGCTTGGGACGGGAAGCTGATCTGGAGGAAGTGAGACAGGCAGCCACGATGGCGTACGCGGATGCGTTTATTATGGATTTACCGCAAGGCTATGAGACTGAAGTGGGTGAGCGGGGAATGAAGCTCTCTGGCGGGCAACGTCAACGGATTGCCATTGCTCGTGCGCTTCTACGTAGCCCGGATATTCTTATGCTGGACGAGGCTACATCCAGTCTGGACAGTTCATCCGAGCATGAGGTGCAAAAAGCGCTGGCGAATTTGATGGAAGGTCGTACGACGATTGTTATCGCTCACCGTTTGTCTACTGTGGTTCATTCCGATCAAATTATTGTGTTGGACAAGGGTAAGGTAACCGGTGCAGGAACCCACACGGAGCTGATTGAATCCCATGAGGTGTACCGAGAGCTGGCTCAGAAGCAGTTTGTGGAAGTGTGAGGGAGAGGAGTATGGAGCGTTTGAGGCCGCTTCGCGTGTGATTTGATCCTCCGATCGCTGTTGCCTCTGAATTCCTCTGATTGTAATAAGACAGAAGGTTGGAATTTAGAGGCAAAGGCGAACGCTCCGCTTCTTCGGATTCAAATCACCCGCTTCGCTGGTGCCGCAAGGGTCCATACTTTATGTGAAGGGCAGGGGAAGTTCAAGGGCTAAGAACAAGAGCATAAGAGCATAAGAACATAAGAACAGATGTATGAGTGGAAGAAGTGGTTTGAAGTGAATTTGGGGATTTGGTTAGAAGCGGTTTGGTTATATTACTGGGCGTGTTCATATGTGAAAATGGAGGGCCGTCTTGAAATGAGAGCAGGACGGTTTTTTTGTACATGGAAATGGGCGTATTAGGAAATAAGGTTGGATTTTTTGGGTTTAATGTGTTACGCTTACTTTCCTTTTTTTGTGTCGGAGCAAATGAATGGGATACAAAAATCGAGACTTGATATTCTTAGGAGGTAACTGAAATGGAGAACGGGTTTCAAAGTGCCTATCAAGAAGAACAGCACAGGCTGTCGCTTGCTATGGAGGAAATTGATCGCAGATTGGAACGGCTTCGCAATACGCCGGTGTACACGGGACATGATTTTACGGAGCAGGTGCTGGAATCCGGGCGGGAGGAAAAACGCCAGGCTTTGGCAAAAAGTGCGCAGGAGCCTTATTTTGGACGCATGGATTTTGACGAACGTGGCAGGGGACAGCGTAAGCCGCTCTACATCGGCAAAATCGGAGTGGAGCGCGAGGAAGCGTTTGCGTATCCGCTTGTGATTGATTGGCGCGCGCCGATTGCCAGCTTGTTTTATTCTTTTACAGGCGGTGAAGAAACCGCGTCCTACGAAGCTCCTGAGGGAACGATTGAGGGCTTGGTGTATCTAAAGCGCAACGTTGTCATTCGTAAAAGAATACTGGAACGGGTAGCTGATACGTACAACCGTGAAAGCGACGAGCCTGCGGTTTCCGATGAATTTCTCGTCTATCGTCTGGGAGAGAACAAGGATAACCGATTGCGGGATATCGTATCTACGATTCAGGCAGAGCAGGATCAAATCATTCGTGCCGCTAAAAATACAGCCCTCGTCATTCAAGGGGTAGCGGGTAGTGGCAAGACGACGGTAGCGCTGCATCGTCTCGCATTTTTGCTGTATCAATACAAGGAGCAAGTATCGGCGGACAAGATGGTTATTTTTGCACCGAATCATATGTTTCTCGATTATATTTCAGATGTACTTCCAGAGCTGGGGGTTGGAAATATTCAGCAAAGTACATTTGCGGACTGGGCGCTTCATTTGTTGGGTCTGGATTTACCTATAGCTGATCCTGCTGAAACGTTAGCTTATTGGTTTGAAAGCGGCAGCCTCAGAACGGAATCTATGGATGAGGCGCCAGGACGATTCAAAGGTTCGATTCACTTCATGAAGCTGCTTCAAGCTTTTGTGGAACGGCTGGAGCCTGTCTCGGTCCCGGAGGGAGATTTTTCACCATGGGATGGGGCGGTGCTCCCGCGAGCCGAGATTTTGAACTGGTTCAATGAGGAATACAAGCCCTATCCGCTCGCGAAGCGAAAAGAACGTGTGCTTGCAAGAGTTCATCGCTGGATTGAAATGGAGCTGAAAAAGTCGCCCTCGGCGGCTGCGCTCAAGGAATGCAAGAAAAAAGCGGGACCCCGGGAAAAGGCATATGCTAAAAAATGGCCCCAATACGACGCGCTGACGCTTTACAAGCAGCTTTTTCAGGCAGCAAAAGGATTACCCGCAGACACGGCTGCGGAGCTGAAGGCTTCTTTGCCTGCTGCTATTTTTAAGACCACACAGTCGGACCTGCGTAAACAGGTTATCCGCGAAGAGGATCTTACTGCCTTGGTATATCTTCATGTGCTGATTCATGAGGTAGAATCGTCGCAACGTTTTGACCATGTGGTCATTGATGAAGCGCAGGATTTTTCACCTTTTCATATCGCATTGCTGGATTTGTTCGTTAAAGGGCATTCCTTCACGATATTGGGTGATCTGTCACAGGGCATTCACGAATACCGTGGCGTACATGCGTGGGAGGAAATGAGTTCTCTTTTTGCGCCGGAACATACGGGATATTTTGCACTTACCCGAAGCTACAGATCAACGCTGGAAATTATAGAATTTGCAAATACGATTTTGGAGCAGGGGGTTCGCGGCGGCATTACGGCCGTTCCGGTATTCCGTAGCGGCGATCCGGTGCGTACACTGCCATACGGTACATCGGGGCGTGAACAGAGTTTGCTGACCGCTCTGCAAGAGCTTTCTTCCAAGGAATACCGTACTGTATCTGTGCTGACACGTACCTTGAAGGAGGCAGTGGAGCTGCATGAGGCTTTTACGAATGCAGGGTTAGGTGTGAATCTGATTGACGGCGGTAAAAAGCAATACGAAGGCGGATTGTCCGTTCTGCCTGTGTACCTGTCCAAAGGGCTGGAGTTCGACGCAGTCATTGTAGCGGATGCCGACCGAGAACATTATGGAGAGCTGGCATGGGATGCCAAGCTGCTGTATGTGGGCTGTACTCGTGCGCTGCATGAGCTGTGGTTGTTACATGAGGGCACTCTTCCGAGTTATGTACAGGAACAGGTGAAGTAAGGAAAGGGTATTTTAAATTAGCGTCTAAGTGGATGCGTAGTAACTGCTTAAGCTACCATAATGGTGAACATCATGGGAGTCATATGTCATATCAGTAACAAGAACAGCCACGAAATTTATCTTTCGTTCGGCTGTTCTTTCTTTTGCTTGCCAGGTTGCAGGTATGTAAATATATAGCTATGCCGTGACCGTGCTATCTGCAACTTGTCTGTGGGTATGGTAGAATAAAAGGCGGTTCATACCGTTTTTAGGATGATAGATCGCTTGAATTTTCAGGTTTTTCAACTGCATGAGCGAACGCGATGTATATGGACCCCGCAGGGGTAGAGTGTTCCCTCATATCACCATAAGGAAGTGAATGAAATGGACTTATTTTCATATTCCCAGGATTCGACGCCAAGCAATCGACTCCTTGCTGACCGACTGCGCCCGACTTCGCTGGACGAATATATTGGACAGGAGCATGTCGTTGGTCCGGGCAAGCTGCTGCGAAGAGCTATAGAGGCAGATCAGGTTTCTTCCATACTCCTGTACGGGCCGCCGGGATGTGGCAAGACGACGCTGGCGCATATCATTTCACAACACACGCAAGGCGAATTTGTTCGCCTGAATGCAGTGGAAGCGTCAGTGAAGGACGTGAGGGAAGTCATTGACCGCGCACAAACGAATAAATCTATGTACGGCAAAAAGACGATCCTGTTTCTCGATGAGGTACATCGTTTCAACAGCTCACGCCAGGATGCACTGCTGCCTGCGGTGGAAAAGGGTACGATCGTGTTTATCGGCGCCACCACCGAAAACCCTTTTCACTATGTAAACGGCGCCTTGCTGAGCCGCTCTACGTTATTTCAGCTCGAATCGCTGACGCAGGCGCATTAGTCGTCGTGT
>NZ_JTHP01000059.1 GCF_000943545.1 Paenibacillus terrae | reverse complement strand
CCGCTGCTAGACACCAAACCGTACCAAATCGAAGTAATAGAATCCATCTTAAATAAGGCATAACACCCGGGGCTATTGGGTCCTGCGGCGGGTAGCTGCGCCCAAAAACGCTCAGAGAGGGGATTTTAATGGGTACACCCGTACCAAATCGAAAAAACGAGACGGCTTCTCGGGGTCAGAGCGACGTTAAAACGTACACCCTCAGCCCGGAAGAACTCGCGGAGATTGTCGGCAAGCCTATACCAAAATCTCATATAAAGCCGCTTTCCTTCCGCGCCAAAACACCGACCATCAAGGAGGAAAAACCTACTATGGCAAAAGCAACGAAAAACGATTATTTAAAGCTCCGGGCAGAAGCGTTATCCCGTCCGGATGCTGCTAAGAAATTAGGAATTACACCGAGCAGCCTAAACGCGTATTGGCTGCCGAAATGGGGCATTCGCTCCGTAGAGGCCGAAGAGGTGGAAATCGCTCGGTATAAGGAGTCTATCAAAGCCGAGCCGAAGGATGAGCCCAAACCTGCTGCCCCTGCTCAGGTTGCTGAGATTGTGGCGGACACACAGCCTGTCACTCAGCCGGAAGACGGACTCTATAAACCTGTGCTTACCAAGGCAGAGGATGAGGGGATCAAGTGGTTGCTGACCGAGTGGGATAAACAATCCCTATTGCACGAACACGCCGCTGCCCCTAATGGCTGGCAGATCGGCACGCAAGCGGAGGCATTGAACGGTATGTCTGTCTGGCTGCTGGCTCAGGCGCTTATCACAGGATACGAAGTGGAGCTGACCACGGAAGAAACCCTGCTGGCGATCTACCAAGATTCATACATCATCAAAAGTGAACATAACAACGGATGGCGTGCTGGTGTCCGTTGGGTCCTGAGTATTCTTGGGAAGGAAATTGAAGGTATAAACGCAGGCTCAGTAAGTGAAGAAGTTTAGCCCCCGAGGGCAGAGAGGAAGGATACACATGAAAATTCAAATCGAAGGAAGTTTATATCTGGAATCGGACGGCATGCAGTTTATTTTGAAGCAATACACCGGAAAGACCACACTTGTGAAGCTCACTGGGAAAGAGGCTGAACAGTACAAAACGCACGGATACTTTTCCACTGTCGAAGGAGCTTTAAAAAAGGTTGTGAAGATGAAGGTTATGGAGAGCACCGCTACAACAATCGGAGAGCTTTTAAAGGAGCTTGAAGGCATTCGCCAATACATTGAGTCCAAGGTAACCATTTGACGCTTGTATAAGGCGCGCATTAGGCCCCATAGGGGACAAGAAGGAGGGGCAGTACAGGTGCCCAAAAGAACCGGAGCGTTCCGCGATGAAGAATGTACGTGCGAATGCGGCAATAAACACGAGTTATACAGCGGTGTAGGGTACAGGACCCTTGTTTGCGAAGCCCATTCTAACGGAAGTGTAGGCGGAGGTTATTACATCCACACGGTGGCGTGCAATAAATGCGGCGAAACCAGTGAACTTGTACTTTAGATAGATCATTTAGGAGGCTTAGCCCTCCATAAGGGGGAGAGACACATTAACCGGATAGATGCGGTTTTAGCAATTGGCGATCTGCTGGATCAAAAGTGTTCCGGCTGCACGATACGTGATGATTTTAACCGGAAGTACGGCAGCGTCACATCCAAGCTGGACAAGCATTGCAAAATCAACTGTCCTGTAGGTCGTCAATTACAGGATTATGGAAAGCAGCTCGGCAGAAAGGGCGATGAACATGGAACGGATTATCTACGTCGCCGGGGTAAACCGGAAGCACCTTGCAGAGCAGGCCAGCGGTGTTCCGTATTGGCTATTGAGCGCGACCCTGCTGCGAAAGTACCCCAGTTGGCTTGAGCCATACATGCGGAATCGGACGGTGATATGGGACCCTGGGACGTTTACGGAGGACTGTATATCGTACCAAGGCTACAGGAGCTACATTGACCGTCACGCGAAGTCAAAACACATGTACATGCAGTATGACGAGATTGGCAACCCGGAAGCTACAGCATGGTATTTGCAGGATATGAGGCGGCGCGGATACAGTCCGGTTCCCATCTTGCAACCGGGCGGAGATACGGAGTTACTGCAAACGGAACAACTGGTATTCATCGGCGGGACCGTGCGAATGTCTGAGGAAGAACGCATTCGTTACCTTGATGGCTTGCTGTGCGGCCCTGTCAGTGCTCGGGTGCATCTATTGGGAATGATGCTGCCTAAATGGTTTGCCCCGTACAACGCTGCTGTGCAGGGAGATAACACAAGCTGGATACCACGTTCGGAGTGGAACCGTCGTAAGAGTGTGGCGGAGTGGATGCGGGAATACGGCAAGCAATGGATACCAGCCGAGCCAAGGCGTTCGGTGCAATTAACACTATTTTAGGGGCATCCCCTATACCAAAGGAGAGATAACAGTATGAAATTTGAACTGTACTCAACATATCTTTTTGACGAGGCTATACCGTTGATTTGTATTGGAATAGACAACGAAGAAGGACTGGCGGCTTTGGCCCCGTTTTATGCCGATGATGAGGACTGTTTGCCTGAACTACATTGCGAGGATGGGGTTATGGTATTCAATCTTGCACATAGCTACAAAACCCTGAAACCGCTGAATATGAACGCTAAAGTAACCAAAATTGTAGTCGAATAAGCCCCCCCCAAAGGAGAGATATACATGTCACTGACAAGGAAACAAATAATGGCTATGGAGCCGGGCCGTGAAATGGATGCGCACATAGGTAAACTAGTTTTAAATGCAACGCCAGAAATTAAGTGGTGGGTTGTCAATGAGGAAGAGACTGTTATTTTTGAGGACTTCAACTACAAGTCAGAAGCGGAAGAGTGGCTTGATGAGTTGGCAGCAATGCACGAGGATCACAGGATTAAAATTGTGCGCAAAGAATTGTTTTGCAGTTATTCGGGGTCAATGTCCGCAGCGTTGGAAGTAGAACAAGTGGCAATAGAAAAGTTCGGAGTTTCCTATGCCTACGCTTTGGCATCGGTTGTAGGCGGGACTGACATCAAAGACGCTGATGAACTTGATGATTTCGTAACTCGTTATTCTGGGAATCTGCTTGGTATGATACATGCTACTCCAGAACAACGATGCAAAGCGGCTCTATTGGCTGTACTGAATTTGTAGATGGTTGAGGCATAACAGCCTCTTACCCTATACCCCTATATACCTTATAAGCATCCACAAGGGGCAGTGATATGGGTTAAATTGACGGACATACCAGGGGAGAACAAATAATGACAAACCCACTGCAAGAGATCACCCAAATAGCACACCTTTTACCTCTACCTGTTTTGCAGGATATCAACCAGCGCATAGGCGACTGGCTGGCTATGGGTGGCAGGGATGATGATCCATATATAGAGCAACAGTTACGATTTGCAAAAAGATTCATAGGGGAGTAACCACCAATACAATACGCTCCTGCACTCTGACGGAGCGTTGGAAGGATGATAACAAGTATGGCAACTAAAATGAATTACAAAACAAGGATGGATATTACCAGCGACAACCACAAGTGTACTAATTGCGGTCACGTCGACCATACAGGCGGGGAGGCTACAATAACTCTTCCCTACTGTGGAGCATGCGGAAAAGTGGTGCTGGATATAACCCAAAAATTTTGTTGCTGGTGTGGAGTGGAGGTAGAGTCATGACACAAGTAAAGGATATGACAGACCAGCAGCTTAACATGCAACTTGAAATACTTTTGGGGGCTAAAGAAGACCGACACCGCAAAGGTAACGTCATAAAGGGTGCTTACTCTGTCAGCCCGAAAGATTACTGCACCGACCCTGCCGCCTCTCTGGAGGTACAGACAGCCGCGATAAAAGCAAATGGATTTAAATATTCCGCCAACTTAGCCAAACAGTTTGATTGGGAAGGTGAAATGGATTATGTAAACGACATGTTCCATTACGGATGTATTAGCAGGTTTTGTGATGCCACCCCCCGAGAAAGGGCAGAAGCTGCTTATATGACATTATCAAGTCAGGATTAAGCCTATACAGGGAGGGAACAGGATGGTAAAGCACGACATTGCATATGTACTTGTGAGTGTAATTACCGGGAAAGTTGAAATGGCTACGGGAAATGACTCAGAAGCGTGGGCTTTCTACCGGGATATGAGAGATATAAGGATTCTTGTTTTTGTGGATGGAAATCAGATTGCTTCTGCTGAACCTTTGAAAACGTCAATTTAGCCTATACAGGGTGTAGGTAACACGGTACCCGATCATATCGGGGAAGTAAACGGAATGATATAGGGATGAGTGAACCTCTTCCCCTATAATTGCGCTACACACGAATCTATAGGGGAAGAGGGATGCTGGAGTATACCAACGATTCCATTATATATGCTCTCTCCTAGTAAATAAATGTCGTGGAACTTGTTTGGAGACTTAAAAATACTGTACAAGGTGTAGGTAACATCTGCACCCACTAAGGGAGGTAAACGGAATGATCAAACGTAAGCATCGCTCAGGCGGACAAATTAAAGAGCAGCGCGGGCCTAAAGTTCCTGGTCCAGATGGATACGATGCGCCTTCTATTGGCCCGGACTTGCTGCTTAATAGCTTGCAGATACCTTTACCCAAAGAAACAGTCAAGGAGATTCGCAGATTGGACCGTGCTGGTGTACCTCGTTCGCGCATCGCGAAGATTACAGGATTATCGAAACTGCGAGTTGTCCACGAACTGGCTATGATGGGCGTGGTAAAGCCGGACCCTAGTAATAAATATGCTCATAAGAGCAAGCAAAAGGGGTGACCGTCAAATATGTGGTTTAAGATCCTGCTGGGCTCTATTATAGTAATCTCTTTCCTCGGAACAGTAGCAGAAGGGGACCGCAATAAAGAGTCTGCTCGCAACATGGCCTGCATCTGTGTTGCATCTATTATAGCGTTGTCGATACTCATTGTTTTCTACAAATAAAAATTGAGAGGGGAAATTTAAATGTCTATTCAAGTGAAAGCGAATTTTAATAAGCAAACCAAGGATTCTAAAAAGGAACTGGTTCAGTTCCACGTAAAGGGTGATGACGAGTTTAAGCCGGAACTGAACACGCTGACCCGTGAGGTAGTCGAACTTAGTATCGAAGGTGTTGAACAGAAGATCACAGCGGAGTTCAGCAAAAGCACGAAGGACTCTAAAAAGACGGTTCTGGAGTTCATCGTGAAGGGTGGAACATCCTCCAGCCAATCGTTTGAATTTTATAAAAAGGCTGGTTCAGATGTGGTCCTGAATATCGTGGCTTCTCAGATGACCATGGAGGAATTTCAGAAAGAGCAGAAAGAATATCGTGAAGGCGTTAAAGGGACCATTGCCCAGGACAGCACAGTGGACGTTAAGCGTGAAGATGATCCTAACCAGGCTGAATTGTCTTTGGATGAAGAAGAAGCTGCAGCCGCTGCAATCGCCGCCAGTGCTGCAGGTGGTGATAACCCGCCTACTGGAGATAACCCGGACGACGATTTACCTTTCTAAGCATTAGCGCTTATATACTCCCCGGCTTCGGTCGGGGGATTTACTTAACAGAAATACAGAGCATGAGGTGATTACAAGGTGGGTCAACAGAGTTTTCTTCCTGAAATAGATCGAAAAAGGACGCAGGCTGCTGTCGAGGCGGCTCTTGAGAAATATAGGATATATAAGTATCTCAGCATTGAAGAACGGGAGGCAAGCACAACAGCCGCCTATAGCGATATGCCGCGCAGTAGCCCGACCAATGTTACCAGCGATCAGACTGCCAACATTGCTATTCATAATGTAGATTCACAGGTGTATCGCGAGGAATATTGCAGGAGGGTAGAGCGAGCTGTGAAGCGTATGCCGAAGATGGAAAGCTTCCTCATCGAATCCCGGTATATGACAAAGGAACATGATTACATCACGGACCAGAGAGTGTACAGCTTCGTGTTTCAGCCGCCGATCAGCGAGCCGACATACAGCAAGATTAGGTGGAGAGCATTTTATAAGCTGGCATCCTCTCTAAATCTTATGACAGTTAAAAACAACATGAATGATTCAGAGGAAACATGACCATGCCTCTGGTCATAAGCATAATAGCGGGTGATGCATTTATGGCAAAAAAGAAATCGGAAAAGCACGTTAAATTAAATATCAATTTCATTCCGGTTGAAGGCGATGTTATCGAAATTATCGGAAAAGCATTGGAACCGAATATAAATTCTATATTGGCAAGGCATGGGGCAAGCCTTAAGATAGGGTTATTCGAAATTATAAGGAACCATGCAAAGGGGTAACGCGGTATGCAGAAAGCAAAAAGAAAAAAAAATAGCAACAAGAAAAAGACGCGGGCTTATGTCCGCGTCTCTACTTTACAAGTTTCGCAGAAGGATAGCCCTGAGCATCAAGAAGGTCTTATACGCGAAGAATCGGCTCGCGAAGGAGAGGAGATAGAACATGTCTATCGTGATCGTGGTACGGCTAGAAATATAACCGGGCGAGAAGATGTACAGCGAATGATCGAAGATGCTAAAAACGGGGAGTTTGATACAATATATTTTGCATCATTGTCCCGCTTTAGTCGTGACACGCTGGATGCTTTGTCGCTTAAACGTATTTTGGTAAATGCCCTCGGGATTCGACTGGTTTCCATCGAAGATATGTACGACTCAGCAAAAGAAGACAATGAGATGATTTTTGGAATTATTTCTAGCGTCAATCAGAAACAATCCGAAAACACGAGTATTTCAGTTAAACGGGGAAAGCGGCAAGCGGCAAAAAAAGGTGACTTTATAGGTGCTTTTGCTCCCTACGGATACAAAAAAGTGAAGATTGATGGAAGAAAAACTTTGGAAATCATCCCTGAACAAGCTAAAGTGGTACGTATAATTTATGATCTGTATGTGAATAAGGGAATGGGCGAGAAAGCGACCGTTACATTCCTTAACGAAGAAACTGACCTGAGAAGCCCCAAAGGTGGAGTTTGGGGGATTACTACCGTTCAGAGAATTCTCCAAAATGAACATTATACAGGGTGTGTGGTATTTTCTAAATTTGAGACGGTTGATGTTTATGAAGACCTTGACAATTTGCAAAATCGCCATAAGAAGATGAAGTTACGTGATGAAGTTGAGTGGGAGAGAACGGACTTTGAAGCTCATCCAGTTATAATCCCTAGGGAACTGTTTGATCAGGCTCAGAGTATTAGAGAAATTCGTGGAGGAGGGAAAAGAGGAGGGCGAAAAACATTTGTGAATGCTTTTGCTAAATTGACCTTCTGTAAGCACTGTGGAGGCGCTATGGTAACAATGAGCAGTACAAGCACATCAAATGGTAAACGGTACACTTATTTATTGTGCAGCAAGCGGCGTAGGCAAGGGGAAAAGGGATGTACGAATAAAACATGGATTCCATATAAGGGTTTTAGGGATGCGGTTATAGAGGCCATTAAAGAACGGCTCAATAGAGCTGTTGAACTTGTAGGCGTTGAAAGATCTATACACGATAATACAGTTTTTACGGCAAATACTTACTCCGAAGAAATACAAAGTATTGAAAAGATAGTGACTGCGAATCGAAAACTTCTTTTCGAGGTCAGAAGACAGCATATGCTTGGTAACGTAACAGACGAACAGTATGAGTTCGAACGCGAAATGTACGAAGATGAAATAGCAGCATCCACGAAAAAAATATCTGCTCTTAGTAAGAAGGAATCAGCTCATAAAAATCAAGAGAAGCTTAAACGGGAGGTTTCCCAAGCGCTCCACCAGTTAACAGCCATTGACGATTATGACAGTGTCGAGCAAACCAGAAACACGCTCGTTAGGTTGATTGAGCGTATAGATGTTACTGAGGACGGGGATGTAGATATTTATTCGGTACTGGGAAAGGTCTGATTTTTTTTGCGTGCTTGAAAACACGTAACAAACGTAATGCAGAAACTGAACGTAAAAGGTCGTTCACAGGCGGTCGTGGAATTAATCAGGCTTGGCGAATTAAAAATCTGACCTCTTGTTCCTTGCGGGGTGCAAAGTCTTCTCGATGATCCTTCAAAAGTGAAGGCTGGTCGGGAAGGCTTTTGTTTTTTTAAAAATGCATAAAATATATTTTATTTCTAAAAAAATACAATTCTTGGGCAAACATAGCTGCGACAAGATTAGCGGCAATAACGTAACAGCATAGGATGGCAATAAAATAGCACTTCCTACAATTATGATGTGATGGATCGTCGTGCTTCCGTTGCTAATGCCAAAGGTGAGGCGAAATATAACCAAAAGTGAAGAGAATTTAACGAACTGGGACAGGTTATTAAAATAACTGATGAGAAAAATCAGGTAAGTAAACAAGTAGTATGACTAATTGGAAATCGAACTAAGCTGAGGGAGCCATTTGGCAGCGAAATCTCTTATACCTTTGATGACCTTAATCGGTTAACGTCAGCGGGAACAGAGTCTTCATCACCAGATGCCAAATATACGTATTACAAAAATGGTCTACTGGATCAAACGGTTTCATTAAGCGGTTTGAACCGTTTGAACCACCGATTCTTAGTGCTGAGATTGGAAACTTCGTTAAGTAAATTGGAGTGAAAAAGCTTTAAATGGCTGTGACATATGTTAAATATAGATAAAAAAAGGGCGAGGATTGTAAAATAGGAGACTTTATTGTCAATGTGTTTACTTCGAATATGATAAAATAAGAACGTATGATTCCGTAAGCGTTAGTTGGGGAGGAGTGGGAGTTGAGAAATTGGACAATCGTACAGATATCTTAATATACCAGACAGAAGATGGGAATACCAAAATAGACGTGAAACTGGAGAACGGCAACGTTTGGATGACTCAGAAGGCAATTGCAGAGTTATATCAGACTACGTCTCAAAACATTACGCTTCACATTAAACACATCTATGGAGAAAATGAACTAGCTTTTGATGCAACTTGTAAGGAATACTTACAAGTTCAAATTGAAGGTTCAAGAGAAATAAAACGCAAGGTCAAGCATTACAATCTTGAAATGATTATTGCTGTCGGGTATCGTGTCCGCTCGCACAGAGGCACGCAGTTCAGGAGGTGGGCAACCGAGCGGCTTAATGAGTACCTTGTCAAAGGCTTTACAATGGACGATGAGCGTTTGAAAGATATGCGTCACTTTGGACAAGACTACTTCGATGAATTGCTCCAGCGTATTCGCGACATCCGTGCATCGGAGAAAAGGTTCTATCGCAAGATTACGGATATCTACGCCTTATCGGTTGATTATGACCCCCATTCCAGTGTGTCCAAAGAGTTTTTCGCTACTGTACAAAACAAACTTCATTTTGCCGTCCATGGTCATACCGCGGCAGAGCTGATTGCCGAGCGAGCAAGCGCTGATAAAGGCAATATGGGATTAACGAGCTGGAAAGGCGATAAAGTAAGGAAGAGCGATATAACCGTAGCCAAGAACTATTTGACCGATAAAGAAATACAAACGTTGAATCGCATCGTAACGATGTATCTGGACTATGCGGAAGATCAGGCGGAACGTCAATCCCCGATGTATATGAAGGACTGGACCCAGAAGCTGGACTCATTCCTGAAATTCAATGAGCGAGATATTCTGATAAATGCAGGAAGTATTTCGCAAGAGATTGCAGAGAAGTTGGCGACAGCAGAGTACGACAAATACAATCGACAAAGATTGGTTATGGACACAAGTGATGATTTTGATGAATTTATCAAACAAAATCAATTGGATAAAAAGTAGTGCCCTTTTACCTTAACAACAAACTTGGTGTGTTTCAAACCCCATCGCGAATGTAATGCAGAAACTGAACGTAAAAGGTCGTTCACAGACGGTCGTGGAATTAATCAGGCTTGGCGAATTAAAAATCTGACCTCTTGTTCTTTGCGGGGTGCAAAGTCTTCTCGATGATCCTTCAAAAGTGAAGGCTGGTCGAGAAGGCTTTTGTTTTGTAGGATGACCTTGCCAAGTGAGTCAACTTAAAAACAAGCGATTGTCGCAGAAAAAGACATTCGCTTGTTTTGATCATTTGTAGTTTAAAAATCATAATCCAGAAGCTGTTCCTGACAGCTAGCTATTCTTGATAACTCCGATTTGGGATAGCCAAGTCGTTTTGTTTTTGCGCTGCACATCCAGCAGGAACAATGAATTTTCCCTTTGGAGAATACACCGTCGAATTTGACGACCCATCCCCGGTGTGCTGAAAGTCGTTTCTTACGCTGAATAACCCGCTTTCTGTGATGTCTAAAATAGGCTTGATTACGTTTTTTTCGGTTAGGCTTCATTACCATCACGCTCCCTTGGGCAAAGGCTCAGCCCGCAGGAGAAACCAAGGGTATAATCAATACTTCTACGGGCTGAGCGTGATGGTAATCTGATTTATATGATTAGGCATGAGTCACCTGCTTGGAGTTATTTTAAAGGTGAAAGTGGGAAGTGGATCCCAGAAAAAAATTATTCAACGACTTGTACATCGGTTCGACTGGTATGAAAGACATACAACTCACGTGTATGGTACAGCTTTTTATACTCTTAGTCCATTAATATCACAGTGATAGCTGCAATGAGGATTCAGTGAAAACCGTTCACGGCTATTCGTTTTAATAATTTAGTAAAAAGATATGATCTGTTTTTTTAATTACTGAGTGCGTGCTTCAAAATGTATTTCCAATGTAATGCAGAAACTGAACCAAAAAGATTAATCATAGATGTTTGGGGAATAACCAGGTAAAGGAGGCCACATGGTGAATCCTCACGATCTTATCCCTAAACATAAGTCGGATTTTGATAGCATTAATCAATTGAAATTGTGCAGTAAGGCAGAAATTCGACCCATCATTCCTGAGCTTTTTACCTGGTTACAAGACAGTAATTGGCCCATTTCAGCGGAAGTAAGAAATATTTTGTTCCAGTTCGATATGGAGCTAATTCCAGTCATCCGGCAAATATTAAATTCAAACGATAGTTCGTGGAAGTATTTCGTGCTTATACATTTTTGTAAGCAGCTTCCCAATGCTTTACTTGGAAAGCTAACATACGAACTAAATAGGCTCAGCACTAATCCGAGTGAAAACGATAAATTGGAAGAGGTCGATCAGATTGCGCAGGAGATGCTAAGAACATTTTACAGATAAAAATATTTTTATGTGTTTTCAAATACCTGATTAATTACGTTACCAAAAATCCTTGGGCGCTTATACACTCAAGGATTTTTGGTGTTTCTATTTTATAAGTTTAATGAGTTGAATTTGAGATTTTTTGGGCAGAGAATCGGAGTGTTCATATACACTGATCAAATAACTGACAACATCATTTTCATTACTCAAACCTAACTCTGTTTTTATAGATTGTAATTTTTCTTTTATATCTTCATACACCATAACACTTTTTCTTTCCAAAATGGATTCGCCTCCCTAAGAGAAAATATATCACACGAATGAATTCAAAAAACGAAAATGGTCTTTGGAAATTATTTTTACTCTATAAAATGAAAAGCCAGTATCTCCGGTACGCTCAACTCCCTAATGAAGAATTCATCAAAATGTATGTTGCGAACCTGGTGGTACATATGAAAAGGCTATTGAGTATAAGCGGGAGCACTTACTCTGGCAAGGTGACGAAAAAAACGATTAAACCGCTGAAACATGTAGGAATTTGTACAAAAGTGTTGTAATATATAAGGAAGGAAGAAACTACCATTAGATCATTCGCCAACTCACATGAATGGTTTAATGTAGAAGACTGTACCACAAAGTGATAAAAAGATAAAAATGCATTTTGTGATAGTCTAAGGAGGCGAGTATAGATTCCTGCGAAATCAGTGCTCAGGATATAGACAAAATGGAAGACGGCTCGGGTTTTGAGTTATACTTGTATTAAAAGGATCACAAGGCAGAAAAGCTCGTTGCTTCAGGTAGCAGTAAGTAGCTTTTGCTTAGGTCTACCTGTGGTATATTCTTGATCGGAGGTGAACGGGGAGACATATGACACAAAACGAACATTTGATGACCTATACGCTGAACAGCGGTATAAAGGGAACAGTCGACCTATCCAGTAAGCAGGTTCAGGAATGGATAAAAGCATATCGAATTGGCAGCAAGTTTGTAACGGTAGTTGGTAAACAGTATTTTGGTTTGAATCCTGAATTGGTAGCAGATTTTAAGGTACATAATGAATACTCGGAGCAGCGGGATCATATATCCATGATACAGCCTGCGGTGGTAAGTAAAGCTGTAGACGTAGACCCGTTGGCAGAGGCGTACAGTCAGTATAAAACGTTGATTCAGGTAGAGTGCAAATGCGGAGCTTCCTATATAGAAGAGTCGCCGCATAAGAGGACCAAGTGGTCATGCAAGGAATGCAATAACATTGTGTTCCTGGATCGCAAAAAGGGTATGGTGGATACGGAAAAAGGCAAGGCGTGGTATATGACCAACAAATACTATGTGGAAAGACAAAGCAACTGACCTAGGTCAGTTGCTTTTATTCTATATGTGCATTCCCTGAGCTTTATAAATCAGCTATAACCTTTTGCCAAATAATAAAATTGATGTTTTTTGCGCTTTGTAGTACATTATCAAGTGTATTATAAGGAGGCTTCTCATGTACGGACATAGACAAGATGATACTTTATACATCATGACTTACACATTAAATAGCGGTATCAAGGGCACAGTGCCTTTGTCTAATCAACAGATACAGGAATGGCTTGAGTGTTACAGAATCGGCAAGAAATTTGTAACCGAGATTGGCAAAGAGTACTTTGGGCTACATGCGGAACTGGTGGCTGATTTTAAAGTTCATAATCAGTATTCAAGCTATCAGGAAGTCATTATCCCGGTTCAACAGCCGGATACAGGCTTGAAAGAGCTGTCCCAGGCTTACAAATCAACAGAAACCTTGATCAAAGTAGATTGCAAATGCGGTACTTCGTATGTAACGGAATCTCCCTTTAAGCGGACCAAGTGGTACTGCACTAAATGCCGGGAAATTGTTTTTCTCGACAACAAAAAGGGAATGGTCGACACTTCCAGAGGCAAGGCTCATTTTATGACCAATAAGTATTTTGTGGAGCGGGAAACAACTGGCGTATAAGCCGGTTGTTTTTTTGTGTATTATTGAATCATACTCGATAAAATGATAACGATAGTCAGGTGGTGAACGTCATCCGGGAAAATTATACGAACGGCGCAAGGAATCGCATGAGGACGAATAATGTGTACATAAACGAAACGCTTCATCTGGAACAAATTATAAGTGACCTGCGGGTGATGGGCTATGTGGCCTTTCATCATCATCCGCAAATTACAGGTGAGCTTGAAGAGCTGGAAGAAATGAAAAAGCAACTATTGTCGTTTTTTCAACAGCATCATGTATTGTGGATTGAGCTTGACCCGCTAACGCAATATGCGGTGGTGAACAACATGGGGAAGGCCACGGTGCTAAAACTTATAGGTCGGAAAATGAACCCGCTGCGTGATCTGAGAGCGAACGCTGCTTTGGCCGGGCAACCGCTTCATGAGTTGGATCGGGAAATAGAGCGGTTGAATCGGCTGGTTCACCTGTTGCGCTACACCCGTTTTTCTTAAGCGACAGCAGCCATGTAAAAAAGCATTCACGAAGCATGGTTGATCACATGCCGTGAATGCTTTTTTTGGTATCAGCTTACACAGATTTCAAAAACTCCACAATGGTCAGCAGGCCCTTATCGAAATTTTCCAAATTAAAATGCTCGTTCGGCGCATGCAAGTTCTCATCCGGCAAGCCGAAGCCCATCAGTACGACTGGAGCGGTTAGCACACGCGAGAAGGTTTCCACGATTGGGATGGAGCCGCCGTCCTTGGTAAACAGGGCGCGTACACCATATACCTTTTCAAAAGCATCCGCCGCTGCTTGCAGAAATGCGTGTGACGGGTCGATGTTAAACGCGTTTGCTTTTTCACCCTGCTGGATGTTCAACGTGGCACCTGTCGGAACATGGGCGCGCAGATGGCGCTCGATTTTGTCCAGAATGTCCTGTGGATTCTGGTTGGCAACCAGGCGGCACGTAATTTTGGCGTGAGCTTCCTTCGGAATGACCGTCTTCGTGCCTTCGCCCTGGAAGCCGCCATACACGCCGTTCAGCTCCAGCGTTGGACGTGCCCCGACACGCTCGACGAAGCTGAATCCTTCTTCGCCGTAGAGGGAATCAAGCGCAAGATCCTTTTGCAGCTTGCTCTCATTAAAATCTTGCTTCACGAACTCTGCTCTCATCTCAGCCGATAGCGGCGCGACATCGTCGTAGAAGCCGTCGATGCTGACGCGTCCCTTGTCGTCATGCAGCGTTGCCAGCAAGGACACTAGGGCATGCAGCGCGTTCGGCACACCGCCGCCAAAGGAGCCGGAATGCAGATCCGTATTGGCGGTGTGGATTGCAACTTCCAGTGAGCACAATCCGCGCAGACCTGTGCAAATGGCAGGCTTGCCTTTTTCGATCAGGGAGGTGTCGGATACCAGTACAGCGTCGGCAGCCAGTCGGTCTGCACCTGTTTGCAAAAATTCAAGCAGGCTCGGGCTGGACACTTCTTCCTCGCCTTCGATGCAAAATTTGATGTTCAGCGGCAGCTTGCCTTCCTGCTTCAAAATGGCTTCGACCGCCTTAATGTGCAAGAATACCTGACCCTTATCATCTGTAGCTCCGCGCGCATACAGCTTTCCGTCGCGGATCGACGGCTCGAACGGTGGAGTTTCCCACAGATGAAGCGGGTCGACCGGCTGTACATCATAGTGACCGTACACAAGGATCGTCGGTTTGCCGGGTGCATGCAGATAATCCGCGTACACCAGCGGATGGCCTTTAGTCGGAATAATTTCAACGTTTTCCAATCCGGCAGACGTCAGTTTGGCGGCAAGCCAATCGGCTGCTTTGTTAATGTCTCCTTTATGCTCGGATAATGCGGAAATACTCGGAATGGACAACCATTCCTTCAGCTCATCAAGCTGCTGCTCTCTGACCTTTTCGAAATATGCGGAAAAACTCATGATTTATGTATCCTCCTCTTTCATTGTGCGGTTTTTGCTCTATCCTCCGAACCAAGGCCGTGGACGATATGTATAGTTTACTACGTTTTGCGCTGAACGAAAAATCGCGATGGTAGATGTGTTAAAAAATAGGCGACCTGTCCGGTCTGCTTAGACCCGAACAGATCGCCCGTCGAATAGTGGTGAAGCTACGCTCGAAGGTCCAGTTGACCTCCGAGATGAGGCTGTACGCTTTTTTCCATCATCTGGATCAGTGCTTGTCCCTGTTCACCAGCTTGATCCTTAGCCATGCCCAATACTTTCACACTCACGGCTTGCGCCAAGCTGGCCTGGCTCATACCCGTTGATAATGCTGCGATATCCATGTTTTCATTCCTCCTTTGTCGTGAAGACTCATTCTATTTATCGGTCAGAAGGGTCATTTGTTTCATCCAATTGGAATTGTGCTAGCAAATCTTGGAGCTGTTCTGCCAGACGGGTTAAATCTGCGGCAGACGAACCGATCTCTTCCATGGAGGCGAGCTGTTCCTCTGCGGCCGCAGATACCGTCTCGGTATGGGATGCGGCTTCTTCGGCAATACGTGTAATTTCCTCCATACTGCCGACCACTGCACTTGTTCCTTGTGCTACTCCTGCTGTAGAAGCTGAGACGTTATCAAGCTGCTTCGCCGATTTAACGATCGCTCTACGAATACGGGAGAAGGAGCGGCCGGACAGATCCACGGAATTAATGCCTTCGCTTACGCGCTCTTTGGCAGATTCCATCGAGGTCAGGGCCTCGGATACGCCGTTTTGAATCCCTTGAATTTGCTCACGGATCTGTTGTGCCGAATGAGCTGAATTTTCCGCCAGCTTGCGGACTTCAGTCGCTACGACAGCAAAGCCTTTACCATGCTCCCCGGCGCGTGCTGCTTCAATTGAGGCGTTCAGGGCAAGCAAATTGGTCTGGCTGGCGATTTCTGTAATGACGGTGACAATCGTTCCGATTCGCCCGGATCGTTCACTCAAAGCGCCGATAATCGCATCCAGCTCTTCCACTGTAGTACGAATGCCATCAATGGAAACGACACTATTGCCGATATGCTCACTGCCTGCATCCGACGCCTGAATGGCCTGTGAAGAGTAAGTGGTCATTTCAGTCATAGCCTCGGTCATGGCTGCGATATCTGTTGACATGCCTGACACACGATCCTGATTTTCTTTGGCGCTGTTGGCTTGTCTTTCGCTGCCTGCGGCCACATCCTGAATGGCTTCGGTCACATGCTCAATCGCGCGGGTGGTTTGTTCTGCGCCTGCCGCGAGCTCTTGCGAGGAGGCCGACAGATTGCCTGTCATGGCTTGGATTTCTCTGATCATGTTACGCAGGCTATCCACCGTTTTTTGAAAATATCTCGATAAGTCGCCGATTTCATCTGTGCTGTTCGTAGCGACATTGATGGAAAGATTGCCTTGGCTGATAGCATCCATAGAATTACGCAATCTTTGGATCGGTTTGAGTATACTGCTGATTAACCACAGCGCCAGCACACCGATAATGATAGCTGAAATGACCAGCACCACGATGGTCGTGATGAGGATCGGTTTGGCGGAGGCACTCGTTTCTGATTTGTCCATCGTTCCAGCAATTTTCCAGCCGGTCAGAGCGTTGGTTTTAAAAATCAGGTTTTTAGATACGCCATTCAGATCATAATTAAAGCTGCCTTCCTTGGAGGCAAACAGTTGCAGCAGTTTTTCACCCAATTGGGTACTTCCGCTGACTTCTGTCGGGTGGGTAACGATGCGCTTAGTGTTATCCAATATCATGACATAACCTTGCTGCCCGATTTTTAAATTCGTAATTTCCTTTAAATTGTTCAGGTTCAGGGAAAGACCAAGAACACCGCTATTGTCAGGAAGCGTACGTGATATGTACACGACAGCGACCTTGTTCGAATTGAGTCCGACAGGGCTGATCACCGTTTGTCCGGGTTTCTCCATGGCCTGTTTGTACCACGGACGCTCACGAGGGTCAACGTTCAGTCCTGTGGCTTTGCCAATAATGAGTTTTCCCTCGGGAGTTCCTACGAACATATCGAGGGCTTCCGCATGCATTTTCAAATAGATTTGCAGCTCCGTCAGGAGTGCTGCATCTGCTTCTGGAGTGTTGTCACTGGCCGTCATCGTAGTAGCGTAATATTCGATATCTGCAATTTTGGCTTGAATCGTCTGGGTGACTGCGCGGTCGGCTGCGGTAACGCTAGTCGTCGCACTGTCCATTAATTGCTGGTCTGTCTGGTTATACGCTGCCTGATAAGAAAAAGAGCTGACAATAATGCTAGGAACAAGCATGACCAGCAGGAATGCTGCTGTCAATTTTTTGCGAAGCGTTAAAGTTTTCAGTCGTTTCAGTTGTTTCATCAAACCCCCTGCTTTCTATCTACATATTCATTTCTAGTGCTTATATCATATGTATTTACTATCGGTTATTTTAAGCTGAAATGATAGATTTATTGCTAATTTGTCCAATACGCTGAATAATTTCTTGCATAACATGGAGTATCTTGCAATTTGGAGGGATGAGCAATGGGTTTTTTTCTGGATATGAGAAGTTCAACAAATTCATCAAAAACAGGTGAGGGTCCCGATATCCAGCTGGGTCCTGAACCGGAGCGGTTCGGCCTGATTGGGCTACGAACCTTTCTTGTGCCAGTCCCGATTGTGACTTTTAGCGGTTCCATTGGCCTAATCGGTGAGCTTGGTGATACGTATGCGATTGAAATCGTGCGTGGTGCCGACTACGATCCGAACGATGTTATTTACCGGGCAGAGGGTGTACTTGGCGTCACAGGAGCCACTGAAACGCAAGCTTTTAATGCACAGGATCTTTCCGCGCCATGGGCGATACAAACGGTGTATTCCTCTTATATTTCCGGGGTATCGACGACCGTACGTAACGGTCCGGAGGTATTTACTGGCATCGCTTCGACTCCTTTTTTCTAAATATATCAGACGAGTATTTCCTTATTAGGAACTTGCCGCCTGTTCATGATACTCCTATGATTGTCAACAACAACACCCAGAACACAAATATCCTGGGTGTTGTGATGTTATGTTTACTTCATGAGAGTGGTTGAACAGAGTTGATTCCGCTTCCTGGATTCTAATTCTTTAAAATTTCTCGCAAATACCCTGTCAACTCATCTGCCGCTTTGGTATGGGAGGGGAGCCCTGGATGGCTGCGAGACCCTATCGTTTCTTCCGTCGTGTTTGGCAGTTGGAATACGGACACATTCCGATCCCTCGTTCTTTTCTTGTACGCGCCTACCGCCCGGTAGATTGCTGGCATCATCGGAGTGCCAAGCATCCCATAGGCCCACACAATATGGGCAGCAGGATTACAGGTCCGAAGCTTGGCAAGGAAATTTGTGATAGCGTTTTCAAAAGCTTGTAAATCTTCTTCATTGAATGAGCCGTCCTCGTTCAAGCGTTGCTTGTACACTTTCCCGCTTACGGGGTCCGTCCATGCAGGAGAATAAAAGGCTCCCCCGTCATTAGTCCCCAAATTCACCACGACCACGTCCGGCTGCCATGAGGTAAAATCATGATCGGAAAATGCCCCTAATGCTTCATTTTTCTCTCCGGTGAGCACACCACATACCTGCTCATAATATGCCGGAATGTTCGCATGCGGATTATTATCCCAGCTTGTTAGGACACCCCATCCGCTTTGTGATAACACTCGGTAGTCCGCATTCAGTGCTTCGGCTGTTATGGCTGTATAATTGCGTAGTGCCGTGAACAGCATGGGGACCCAGTCTGTCTCCTCCTTCGCTCCAATTGTTCCTTCTCCCGAGGTAATACTGTCACCGATAAATTCCATTTTGTGGGGCTTATCGGTGACCGGCAGTAATTCTCCGTCAACCCTCAGGGCATGAATTTGCAACAAGCAGCGCGAGTCCGAACTCATAGGCTGGACATCCTTGACCACCCGGACATTTTTAACCATGTCAGGATTCATTCCTCTCAAAAGACAAATCCAATGCCGTCCTGCGGTCACCATCAGACGGCTCATCGGGGCACCATTGATGACAATACTGATCCAGTGCTCATACACCTGGTAATCGGCCTCAATTTCAATCCACAGCTCCGAGCCCTTCATATTCAATTCAATGCCGCTGCCTGTCCAAAACAGAGTTAGTGGTGTAAGTGTTTGCGTAGTTCGACCATGAACCTTTACATGCTTAGCTTTGGTAAGTGGATATGTCTTCAATTTCTTGTTATGTGTCATTTACGATATCCTCCTCATGATCTCCAATTTAATGCTAGTTTCTATAATATTGTAAAATAAGTGACAGGAAATCTCAAAGTCTATTTTTAAGCAAATAAGATTTCAAGGCTTTATATGGATATTCCATGCGACCACGGACTTTAGGACGGTTTGTGATAGCCAAAAGCACCAGCAAATCTTGAATTTGCTAGTGCTTTTTTGATATGAGAAGCAGAGGCTATCCATTAATTCGCTTTGCCGAACATTACGATATTAATTGCCTTGCCGAAGTCTATACCTACTTTGCCAGTAAGTTCTGCCGTTTTTTGCGCCAGTACGACCGCATTGACCCCACAGGAGAATAGCGCAATATCAAAGTCATCTTTATACGCTGCAATCCAATGGAGCGTTTTATCCATTTGTTCATATTGATGAAATGTAAGCGTGTGCGGGATATGCAGCTGATACGGCTCGGCTTCAAGGACGGGCTTCACTTCGGCGGCTGTACGGGTGACGAGCAGGATGCGCCGATTTTTAAGCATGTCCCAGAAAGCGGGTGTCTCAGCCAAATACCGGTTCAGGCAGGCATGGCAGGTCAGCGCAGGAGAGAGGCCGTAATGGTTAAAAACCTGGTCGGTCAGCTCCCGCTTCATATAGGAAGGTGCTTTGATAGATTCGTCATCATAAGGCAGGATGCCAGCAATGTCGGCTTTGCGTACTGCCTCGGCCACCGCATCTCGCAATTCCGTATTCGGTAGAAACAATCCTTTTTGCCCGAGATTGGCTTTGACTGCCCAACGTTCCTGCAACACCTTTTCTATCGGCCAGACGGTATCCTGAGACAAAATCAAATTTTCACCATCCCCAATCCGAATAAGCGAGAAGGGCTGCTGTTGATCCAGTGCCAACTTCAAATGATTCAGTACCTCGTCAATCTCCAGATACTTTGACTTAGTCATATCATGCTTCCTCCCTGTCTATCCTTCTTCTTCAGCTTTTAGAATGGTCAGCATTTTGCATCATTCGATTCCCAACGCTCGAAAGTACAATATATAGACGAACTAAACCGTTTCGATCTATATATTGCTGATTTGAAATCGCTCTTGGGATTGATGCAAAATGCTCAATGGTACAAAAAACTCTGTATTCTATCATATGTCGAAAGCGGCAAGGTTTTTGTATGATCAGCTATTCTTTTTGGATTCTACCTATTTATTGAAAGAGTTGATGCATTTATACGTGCCGTTTCCCCAGCGGTTTCATAACTTGTGAGGAGACGGTTGAAAGGGAGGAAGATAAATGAATCGCAAGATTGTGATTGAAATTAATTTTAATAACTACGGGATGAATCCCAATCGGCTGACACGTGAGTGGATCAGCGAGCGGTTAGATGTATTCAGAACCTTTACGCTGCGCAGCTTGCTCAGTCAGACGAATGCGGATTTCTTGTCTGTCGTCAAGCTGGCGGGCGGATGCAGTGACATCGTGGAGGATGAATTAGCCAAGCGTGAGCCGATTCCCGACCATATCCGCTTTGGCACGAGCATCGAAAGCAAGCACCGCATTAATGCGTATATCGAAGCTGCGGACGAACTGCTTATTGCGCGAATTGATTCCGACGATTTGTATCATCAATCGTTTGTACAACAGTTGCATGATTACGAATTTCAGCCGGATACGGTCGCGTTGGTGAACCAGATGGGTTACCTGTGGGATGCCGTAGAAGGTCAGATGGCATCGGTATTTCACCGTTCGCCCTCCTTTTATGTGTTCCGCTATCAAGCAAAGGATTTTCTGGATGATTATCGTATTGTCATTCCCGGCAAGGGCACGCATGGATATGTAACGGAGCTGCCGCATGAGGTGATTCCGCATCGTAACTACGTGAATGTCATACACGCCGCTAATACCTCGGTAAAAAAAGTGCCAGTGAAGGATCGGCTGACAGAGGATGACACGAAGGCTGTGCTGGCTGAATTTCTGGGAACGGGCACTGCCAATTTGTAACGGTCAGGAGGAGATTATATTGTTCGAAGGCAAAAAACTGCTGGTGACCGGAGGAACGGGATCTTGGGGGCAACGTCTGACGGAGGAATTGCTCAAGGAAGGGCCAGCGGAAATTCGTGTTTTTTCACGTGGTGAATTTGCACAGATTGCAATGCAGCGTCAATTCCAGTTTGATCCCCGGTTGAATTTCGTTATTGGTGATATTCGGGATCTTCAGGCATTACAAGAGGCATGTCGCGGGATGGATTATGTATTCCATCTGGCGGCGTTGAAGCATGTTCCTGTATGCGAGAGACAGCCGGAGGAGGCTTTCAAGACGAATGTACACGGTACGCAAAATGTAATCCGGGCCAGCATTGAGCAGGGAGTCACCAAGGTTATTGACGTCTCTACAGACAAGGCAGTAGACCCGGTGAATGTATATGGCATGACAAAGGCGATTGGCGAAAGGCTGATGATTCGTGCCAACGATCTGAGTGAGCGCACTCGTTTTGTGTGCATTCGCGGCGGCAATGTGCTGGGTACGAGCGGAAGTGTTGTGCCGCTGTTCAAGCGCCAGATTGCGGAAGGGCAGGATTTGACACTGACGAGTCCTGATATGACCCGCTTTTTCCTCACGCTTGGAGAGGCTATTGGCTTGCTGTTGAAGGCTTCTGTGACAGCGATTGGTGGAGAGACGCTGGTTATGAAAATGAAGGGCTGCAACATTGCGGATCTGGCGGAAGTGATGAAGGAGCAGGCGGGCCAGCCAGCCTTGAAAGTAAAAGAAATCGGCATACGCGGTGGGGAAAAGCTGCATGAGGTGCTGATTTCTCCTTATGAGGTGCCGCACACGTACCGCTATGATGATCGTTATTTTGTCATTCTCCCACAGCAGGCAAACAAGCGATTACTGAGCCAGTATGGCGGGCTGGAACGGGTGAGCTTTGATCAATACCGCTCGGACGATGAGTTAATGGACCGCGCAGGCATTGCTGAGCTATTGCGAGGTATGGAGCAACGATGAAAGAGGTGGGTATTTTGCAACTTATAGAAAAAATAAGTAAAGGCACGGTAAAGGTTGCGGTGATCGGCCTCGGTTACGTGGGACTGCCGATGGCTGTGGAAATGGCACGAGCTGGTTATGACGTGTATGGTGTGGATTCCGATCCGACCAAAGTAGCCAAGCTGCTTCAAGGACAATCGTACATCATAGATATTGGCGATGATGCATTGGAGGGGCTGATCGGGCAGCGATTGCATCCGGTTACAGATATCAAGGTGCTGGAGCATTCGGATATCGTCGTCATCTGCGTGCCTACGCCACTGACGGATGATCATCAGCCGGATACGTCCTATATAGAAACGGCTATCGACCAAGCTATCCCCCATTTGCGAAAACAGACGCTGCTGATTTTGGAAAGCACCACGTATCCGGGAACAACGGAGGAACTGATCCGCCCGGTGATTGAACAGCGAAGGGACTGGACGGTAGGTCAGGATTTTTACGTGTGTTTTTCACCAGAGCGTGTCGATCCGGGTAGTGTTCATTTTAACATTCGGAACACGCCCAAGGTGATCGGTGGCTGTACACCGGACTGCCTGGCAGCAGGAGTAGCCTTTTACGGCTCCTTTCTGGAGCAAATGGTTCCAGTCAGCTCGACAACAGTCGCAGAAGCCGCGAAGCTGTTCGAGAATACGTTCCGCAGCGTCAACATCGGGATGGTCAATGAGCTGACAGCGGCCTGTGAGAAAATTGGTATCAACATATGGGAGGTGCTGGATGCGGCAGCAACGAAGCCCTTCGGCTATATGCCGTTCTATCCGGGACCTGGCATCGGGGGTCACTGTATTCCGGTCGATCCGCTGTATTTGTCATGGAAATCCGAGCAGCATGGGTTTCCGCTGGAATTTGTGGACTTGGCAGACCGTATGAATCGGCGCATGCCACTGTATATAGCGGAGCGAATTGAAGCTCTGCTTGCCAAGGAAGGCAAAGCCATGAACAAGGCCGAGATCGTTTTGGCGGGCGTTGCCTACAAAAAAGACATTGATGATGTTCGGGAATCCCCTGCTCTTGTCCTGTTTGAGCACTTAAAGGAAATGGGCGCTTCAGTGAGCTTCACCGACCCGTATGTAAAGAGCTTTAAGCTGAACGGCGAGGTCATCCAATCTCGTGCGGCGAACACCCGGCTGTGGGAAAGTGCAGATATCGTCGTGATCACGACGGATCATTCTGCCCTGGATTACCAGCAGTTAGTCGACCAAGCCCCGCTGGTGTTCGATACACGCAACGCGACGGTGCATTGCACAGGTGGGCATGTTGTGATACTGGGGCATCCCGGTACTGGAGGGGGCGCCGCTGTTGGCTAACCGTGATCAGGTGAATGAGCGTTATTACGGGCAGATTAACTCGGAGGAATCCCATGAGGCAACTCGTAGCAGAATCCACTGGATTTGCCGCCATGTGCAAGGTCATACCGTACTGGATGCTGGATGTAGTCAGGGGATAACGTCCATTTTGCTCGGGAGGGAAGGTTTTGAGGTAACGGCCATTGATTTGGAAGAGGGCAGTATTTCATATGCAAAAAAAGAACTTCGTCAGGAATCTGCACTTGTTCGTGGTAGAGTTCATTTTCAGTTAAAAGATATTTCTCAATTCGAACGTCCGCCCGGCGGATTTGACACGATTATTTTAGGTGAGATTTTGGAGCATTACGCACACCCTCATACATTGCTTGCACAAGCCTACCGTTTGCTTCATAAAAAAGGGATGCTCGTCCTTTCTGTACCCTACAAATACCATCCGTTTCACGATCACAAGCGGACCTACTATGCCGGGAGCCTGTCCCGTGTGCTATATCCTTATGTTGATGAACAAGCGCTGGAGGTGCATCACAAATATTTGTGCTTCGCAGGCTGCAAAAAAGCGAAAGAGCTGCGTGAGGCCAAGCCGGGGGCAGAGCATCTGGCCCGCTGGATGGAGCTGGACGAGGAACAATTCCGGCTGGTGGAGCAGCAGCATGTTCGCAAAATGAATCAGCGCAAGGCAGTGCTCGACAAGGCGGTACAGCGAATCCGGCATATGGAGGAACGGGCTTTGCCAGCGGAGAGGACTGCACGTCCTGAACAGGCAGGCAAGGCGCAGGATGAAGGGAAAGGTGCATATACTGATGGCGGGTCTACCGGGAAATAGACCGGGAATACAGCCAACGGTAAAGGGGATGGCGTGAAGTCATGACGACGGAAATGCCCAAGATGTATAGCTGTAGCGCGGAAGGCTCCATAACTAAACCTCCCGTCACCATCAGCTTGTGTATGATTGTGAAAAACGAGGAGCAGACACTTGCCCGCTGTCTGGATTCGGTGGCGGACCTGATGGATGAAATCATCATCGTGGACACAGGTTCCACGGATCAGACGAAGACGATTGCAGCCCGTTATACGGATCGGCTGTATACATTCGACTGGAATGACGATTTTGCCGACGCCCGCAACGAATCGTTCGACAAGGCGACCTGTTCTTATATCCTGTGGCTGGATGCGGACGATGTGCTGCTGGAGCCGGATCGGGAGCGCCTGCGTTCCTTGAAGCGTCATTTGTCTATGGACATCGACGCGGTAGTAATGCCACTCCATCTGGCGGAAGGTGAGCAGGGTGAGCCGTTGTTCACCTCGCGCCGTATTCGTCTTGTAAAGCGGGAGCGGCAATACTGTTGGGCAGGGCGTCTGCATGAGGATCTGGTGATACCCGAGGGGCGAATCGTCCATTCAGATGTGGCTGTAACGCACCGCCGCATGGAAGATCACACGCTCCGTAATCAACGTATCCTTGCCCGCTGGATCAGCGAAAGCGGCAAGCTGGAGGGACGTCTGCTGTATTTTTACGCGAATGAGTGCTTTGATCGTAAGGAATATGCCAAGGCGGCAGAGGCGTTCAATCGCCTGCTGGGAGAGCCGAGCGGCTACCGGGAGGACCGGATTACGGCTTGCGTACGGTTGGCGGAATGCTATCTTCATCGCGGGGAGCCAGAGCAACAACTGGATAGTTTGCTGCGCTCCTTCCGATATGATGTGCCACAAGCGGACCTGTGCTGCATGATCGGTGACTGGTTCTTCACACGAAAAGAGTGGAGTACAGCCGCCTACTGGTACGAAAAAGCACTGGAGCAGCGGGGCGTATCTGGTTTGAGAGCTGTTCCGCTGCCCTGCTACTCCTGGCTGCCGCATGTACGACTTAGCCATTGCTGTGCCAATCTGGGCAAGCTGGACGCTTCATATGAGCATAACCAAAAAGCTTTGCAATACTTGCCTGAGGACCCGCATTTGCTGGATAACGAACGCAAGCTCAGGAGTGCTATTCAAAACCTTTCATCCTCAGCCCGTCCTTTAAAATAGTTCAAGCTGTTCCGGTCCATTGTCCTCTTCCGGTGGCTTGCGGGGTGGAAAAGGCTTAGGCTCCATGCCGAGCATGGTCATGAGCTGCTTGGCATTAACGGCGGCATCTCCACCTGAGTTGTTGTTGAAAATAACGCACACCTCGCGGCTTTGCTGCTCCAGCTCCAGCAACCGGTTTTTCCATTCGGCCAGCTCGTTCTCATTATACCGATACAGGTAACGAATCTCTCGCCAGTTGGGTGCGGAGCTTTGATTCCAGCCGGATACATTCCGTCCGTGGAGACGTACCACCGTCAGATTGCTATCTGTAGCCTGCGGCACAATCGGGACGGACCCCAGTCCCGCCTGCGGCTCGTCGCATACGCTGTGTATCCAGCCTTCCTCACGCATAAATGCCAGCGTTTGCTTTTGAAACTCGGGTGTGAACCAGCTTTGATGTCTGAATTCAAGTACGGATGGGACATCTCCCATCCTTTTTTTCGTATCACGCAGCACGGCGACGTTCTCACGTGTACAGTCGAACCAGGGTGGATACTGGAACAGCACAGCCTTGAGCTTGCCCGCTTCGCGGAGAGGCTGTATAGAGGTATGCAATGCTTCGTACATGGCATCAGTTGTTTTGAAATAAGGCTGTTTGCCGCGCGTATGCCCGGTCATGCCCTGATAGGCTTTGACGAGAAATGAAAATGAGTCAGGGGTTTCGGTCGCCCAGCGTGCCATACGATCCGTAGGCTGTACGGCATAAAAAGAACTATCCATCTCCACCACCGAAAAATGGCTTCCATAGACGCTTAGTTTTTGATTGGCTTTGGTGCCGACCGGATACAGATCATCGTGATCGCCCCAACCCGTCAGTCCGATTTGAATCATAACGTTGCCGCTCCTTTCCTTCATGAATAGTATCAAAAGGCGTTCCCTTGATTCATTTTAATGATAAAATGGGGTGAATCGCATGAAGCTGGTATGAAGTTCCTATGAATATTTAAGCATAAATATGGTTATTGTAACATGTTCGTTGTTCAGGATTTTGCAAAATTCGATTCCAGTCGCTTTAAGGTACAATATATAGACGAATACAATCATTTCGATCTATCTATTGCTGCTGACAGTCCGCTTTGTGGATTTGTGCAAAATCCTTAATCGTAATGTTTTTGAGTTTCCAGTTTGAAAAAGCTAATATAGTATGTAATAGAGCGAAATGAGTTCATGGAGGAGAAACAATATGGCAGAATGGTATGAGCAGAGCTTTGGGGAAGATTACTTATTAGTATACAAGCATCGCGACTTTCAGGGAGCCTATCAGGAAGTGCAGAAAATGATCTCTTGGCTCAAATTGCCGCAGGGATCCAGCGTATTGGACTTGTGCTGTGGTATGGGACGTCATTCGCTTGCGCTCGCAGATGCCGGCTATAAGGTAACGGGCGTGGATTTGTCCGGTGTGCTGCTGCGTGAAGCACATGCTTCCGATCCTGAAGGACGGGTTAGCTGGCATCAGGGCGATATGAGAGAGGTGCCGCTGGAGGAAAGCTTTGATGCGGTGGTAAATTTGTTTACTTCCTTCGGTTACTTTGAGGAGGACGCGGAGCAGCTTAGAGTATTAAAAGAAATTTATCGGCTGTTGAAGCCGGGCGGACGTTTTATTATAGATTATTTGAATCCTGCGTACGTAGTCGCTCATCTGGTGCCGCATTCGTCACGGGCGGATGAAGGAAGTCAGATTGAGGAGCATCGGGTCATTGAGGATGGATTTGTGAAAAAACAGATCGCCATTCGCTCAATTGCTTCTGTTTCGGCTTCTCATGGCGGTGCTGCTGGTCAGGATACAACTGTAGCGGGTGAAGAGCCTGCACGTGTGTATCATGAGCGCGTCAAGCTGTATCCGTATGAAAAATTCCGCGCTTTGCTGGAGGAAGCGGGACTGTCTGTAGAGCAGGTACATGGAAGCTATAACGAAGATGAATATATTGAAAATGCATCGCCCCGAATGATTTTTGTCGGCGTGCGTGCTTGATACGGAAAGGAAAGGCGGATGGGAAGCCATGAAGATGCCGGAGCTGACGCCGTGTGAACGAATAGATGGAGGCTTTCAGGTCAAAATATCCATGTCCTTTCCGCTGCGTTGGGTGAACAGCTATGTGCTGAAGGGGCAAGACGGCTTTACGATCGTAGACCCTGGCCCGCGCAGTACGGATACGGAGGAAGAATGGGGGCATGTCTTCCAGGAGCTGGGGATGTCCTTTGGTGATATCTCGGACATTGTTGTAACTCATCATCACCCGGATCATTACGGCTTGGCGGGCTGGATGCAGCAGCAAGGTCAGGCTCGTGTACATATGTCAGCGCGAAGCCACAAGGAAGCGATGATGATGTGGGGCCACCCAGATTCACAAGCGGATATCTCTATGCCGATGGAGCAGAGGCTTCCGAGCTTTTTTGTCCATCACGGCTTTCCTGTGGACCAGGTATCTGCCTTGGAACTGCACATGCAGCAGGCTCATTTGCAAGTGAATCCACAGCCTGACATCACTGTTATTCCTGCCGGGGAGGATGCCCGTCTGGAATGGGGTGGACGTAGCTGGCTGCCCATTGAGACAGGGGGACATGCGCCCGGACATGTCTCTTTGTATGAGCCGAATAGCGGCGTTATTCTGTGTGGTGACGCAGTTTTGCCAAGGATTTCTCCTAATATCAGTCTGCTGCCGGGGAGTGATACTCAGCCTTTGCAGTCTTTTTTAGACGGCTTGCAGCGTCTTGGAGAGCTGGAGGTAGCGTGGGCATATCCGGGGCACCGTAATCCGTTTGGTTATTTTCGTGAACGGACGCAGGCGCTGATGGAGCATCATGAAGAACGGCTGGACAAGTTCCATGAGTTGATCCAGCCAGAGGGCAGTACAGCCTATGAGCTGTGTATCGCTGTGTTCAGCGACAAGCTGGGTATTCACCAGCTACGATTTGCCATGTCCGAGACACTGGCCCATCTGGTGGAGCTGGAGCGACGTGGTCGGGCCTCGATGAGGGAGACGAACCCTATCGCACGTTTCTATCCACTTCGCGGGAAATAATTGCGGAAAGTAACAGAAGGACCAACGGCATCCATGCCGGGAAAGAGGCTTTTATGAATTTGCTGCTGCTGGGGGCTACCGGACGTGTGGGGCGTTTTATCCTGGAATATGCGTTGGCAGACGGTCATACCGTTACAGCCCTTGTTCGTTCACCGGACAAGCTGGAGGAATACAAATTAAGATATGGAACGCAGCTCCAGATCGTGGAAGGAGATGCCACCAACGCTGAGAATGTAGCGCAAGCGCTGGAGGGTGGGGGGACGGCTGTCATCAGTGCGCTGAATACGGATGGAACTACGACCTTATCCGTGAATATGCGTTTGCTGATCCGGCTTATGCAGGAGCGGTCCGTGTCCCGGCTCATTACAGTGGGGACGGCAGGGATTTTACAGAGCCGGACAGAGCCGGGTTTGTATCGGTATGAATCCTCCGAGCCCCGGCGGCGCAGCACCCGTGCGGCTGAGGAACACCGCCGGGTGTACGAACTGCTGCGAGATTCGGCGCTGGACTGGACGATAGTCTGCCCGACATGGCTGCCGGACGGAGCGCGGACGGGCATATACCGCGTGGAAAAGGATCTGCTGCCCGAGGGCGGTACACAAATTACGACCGCTGACACGGCCGATTTTACCTATCGTCAGTTGAGTAGCACCGACTTTCTACACACACGGGTAGGCATTGCCTATTGATGCTGTAGCGATTTTAGTATTTGACAAAAAAACAGATTTAGAATACTATGATTCTTGTTGGTAACAACGTTTCCGAAAAGACCATGTTCAAACTCTATGTTAAAAATAGTAAGGAAGTGCATTAAAAAATGTCCGAGCCATCGCATCCCTATAAAACCTATTCGGAAGTGAAGCTACAGCAGCAGCAATTGCTTCGTAAAAATGTCATTGATGCCGCATGTATCCTTCTTGCGGAAGAAGGGCCTGAGGCCGTGACCGTACGACGAGTTGCCCAGAAATTAAGCTGTTCCACCAAGATTATTTACAGTATTTTCGGCAGCAAGGATGGTCTCGCCAATGAGATGTACCTGGATGGATGTCGGCTATTGGCCGAAACCTTTCAACAAGTTCCAAGCACCGATAACGTACTCGCTGATCTGGAAGCCCTAAGTTGGGCGTATTGGCAATTTGCACAGCTTCATTCAGCCTATTACAAAATGATGTTTGGCGGGGCTTTATCTGATTTTAAACCGGATGAACAGAGTTTGGAGGGTACAACTACGGCCCTATCTCGAATTCTGGAAACCGTCATACACGCTATGGAGCAGGGTGAACTGGAAGAACATGATCCGCTGCTGGTTGTCCGGATGTTTTGGTCTGCTTTACATGGAGTCATACATCTTCAGTTTGCAGGTCATTTTTCAGAAGTAGATATGGCTCAAGGGGTGTATGCATTTACACTGAAGAATGCGCTCGCAGCATTTAAAACATCCTCATTCCAATCTTAAGATATAAGGTGTACTGAGGTCGTCATAATAGGTGACTTCAGTTCATTTTGGAACAATGGTAACGAAGTTTCTGAAATAAAACAATGATACTAGGAGGTTCATAATCATGTTTATGTACGCAAACAAAACAGCTCTGATCACAGGTGCATCATCTGGTATTGGCGAAGCCTTTGCCTATTCGCTGGCAGCTCAAAAATGCAATCTCATTTTGGTGGCACGTAATGAAACGAAGTTGGAGGCGTTGGCTAAAGAGCTTTCTGCTAAATACAATGTAAAGACAACAGTCATCGCACTTGATCTTTCCGCGATAGGAGCACCGCAAACATTACATCAGGAGGTTCAAAAACATCATCTAAAGGTGGATCTCTTGATTAACAATGCCGGCTTTGCCACCTATGGATACTTTGAGCAGGTTTCAGGAGAACGGCAGCATGAGGAAGTCATGCTCAATGTGACCGCTTTAGTCGATATCACGCATGCATTTATGCCTGATTTATTGCGTAATCGGGATGGGGGATTAATCAATGTTGCTTCCACGGCGGCGTTTCAGCCCGATCCGTACATGGCGGTATATGGAGCAACCAAAGCATTTGTGCTTTCTTTTACTGAATCGCTATGGGCCGAAAATCGGAAACGGGGGCTTAAAGTTCTGGCCCTTTGTCCAGGCTCAACAGAAACGCCGTTTTTTGATATTGTTGGCGCAAGTGAAGCGTCAATTGGAATTAGGGAAACTCCCCAAACCGTTGTGAAGAACGCGCTGAGAGCATTTGAAAAGGGGCGTAGTCACATCATTTCCGGTCGCCAAAACTATTGGGTAGCTCAGGTGTCCCGGTTCTTCTCTCGTCAATCCACGCTGGGAATTGTAGAACGTGCACTGCGCCCACAAAATAAAATTTAGATTGTATAAATCAAATTAGTTTTCCCCATGCGCCGGGTCTGATCGTTTCTCATTTGAAGATCAGACCCGGCATTTTTGCTTATATACAGGCAAGCGCACAGACGCTACTCCAGCCCTATGGAATATAGTGAAATCCCATTCCACAGTGCAATAGCCTGATCATAATCGTCAGCCTTCATCGTACGGAATGTATATCCTTCGGTCACGTTTGCCATATCTTGTTCTCCTCTTACACTGCATATATCTGTTCTGTTTTATTCTATTCTATCCTATCCTTCTTTAATTAACGAGTCGTATCCGGGGCGCTTTCTTCTCCAAGCTCCTGTTCGCGTTCCGCTTGCTTGCGATGGGCGATACGACTGCTGGCCGAAGCAGCGATAGCCCCGACAATATCGTCCAGAAACGTATGGATTGGCCCCAGGCTTTTATCGTTCAGTCGTTCCAGCACGCCCGGTTTAAGCTTATCGACATAACCGTAATTCGTAAATCCAATGCTGCCGTATACATTCACAATGGAAAAGGCCAAAATTTCATCCACTCCGTACAGCCCTTCATCATTTTCAATCATATCCTGCAATGGGGGAAGGAGAGCGCCTTGCTCGGCAAGGATATCCAGTTGGATGCCTGTGAGCACCGCATTTTGGACTTCGCGCTTCATCAGCACCTTTTCCACATTCTCCATACATTCTTCCATCGTTAAATTCGGATAATATTTTTTTTGTAAAAGCATGACCAGCTCTGCGATCTCTGTAATGTTTACACCACGCTTGTGCAGCCATTCGCGGGTGGCATCGGCTACTTTTTTACTGTTCAGGCTATAAGGCACTTTTTTCTTGTCCATAAAGTTGAAGTTTCCCTCCTCGTATCGTTCCTGATTTCTACTGCAATTATGACCAGTGTGTCCAGTCGGCTGAAAAAGTAGTTATTTTTTACGCGAGGCTCGTATACATATTAGTACAATCTGTACAAAATTGTTAGGGAGGAACTTCATTTATGAACATAAAACATCCATTGCGCGTGACGTCCGTAGTAGGGCTGCTGTCCCTGCCGTTGTTGTTGTCCGGCTGTAGCCTTTTCGGCAATGAATCGGCGTCTATTGATCCCCCGCCATCCACGACGGAGCAGTCTATGATCAAAGCGGTGACCGGAAAAGCTCCCATCAGCACTGGACAGCTGAGGGCTGTATTTTTACAGGATCATAACGGTCTACTGGCTCCGGTATCTTTGCCGATTGCTACAGGTGATGTGCAGGCGGATGCCAAGTCGGCGCTGGAAACGCTGGTGGAGGGCGGGCCGTATGCCGGATTATTGCCGGAGGGTTTCAAGGGCGTGCTGCCCCAAGGTACAGAAGTGAAGAGTGTGACGGTGGACAAGAAGAACAAGCTGGCAGTCGTCGAATTTAACAAATCGTTTGGGAGCTACAAGGCACAGGAAGAACGCAAATTAATGGAGAGCTTGACCTGGACCCTGACTGACCGTCCCGATATTCAAAGTGTACAAATCTGGGTGGATGGCAAAAAGCTGAACGAAATGCCTGTTGGCGGCACACCGCTGGATCATCCGCTGACCCGCGCAGTAGGCATTAATCTGGAGGTTGGTCATGGTGTAACGCCGCTGGATTCCAGTCCGGTCACGGTATATTTTTCGTCCTCATCTCCCGCTGGAGTTCAATATTATGTGCCTGTAACACGGCTGGTCAGCCCGGAAAAAGATCGTGTTCAGTCCGCGCTGCATCAGTTGATCCAGGGGCCGCAGACCCAGGACGGACTACAGGAAGTCATGACAGGAGAGACGGCTCTGAAATCCGTGGAACGCTCCAAGGATAACGTAATTACGGTATCGCTCTCGGATGATATGTTTGCCAAGGGAGAAGCGGTGCCTGCCGAGTTTCTGGAATCGGTCGTGCTGACGGCGGCAGACAATTCAGAGGATACGGTTAAAACCAAAATCCGGATTGAGCTGAACGGTGAAAAAAGCGTGATTGGACAAAATAATCAGAATTATGGAGAGCCTGTAGCCAAGCCGCAGCATATTAACGAAATTCCTCTTTAAGGGCGGCGAATCGTCCTTGGGGTGCTTTTGCCTGCACACTTTGGTAGAATAAATGTATAAGAACAGGTTGCATACGACGTAGGAGGAAAAAGCATGAGTAGATCTAACGGACGAAACGGTGATGAGCTGCGCCCGATGAAATTGACAGCAGGAGTAAATAAGTATGCGGAGGGCTCTGTTTTTATAGAGGTTGGCGAGACGAAAGTCATCTGTACAGCTACTGTGGAAGAACGCGTTCCACCCTTTATGAAGGGACAAGGAAAGGGCTGGGTAACGGCAGAGTATTCCATGCTTCCGCGGGCGACCCATACGCGTAATCAGCGAGAAGCTGCACGTGGGAAGCTGACAGGCCGGACGATGGAAATTCAACGTCTGATCGGAAGAGCGCTGCGTTCGGTTGTGAATTTGCAGGCGCTGGGTGAGCGGACAATTACGCTCGACTGTGACGTGATTCAGGCGGATGGCGGCACACGCACGACCTCAATTACCGGTTCTTTCGTAGCGCTGGCGATTGCTGTAAATAAAATTGCAGTCCAGCACAAGCTGCCTGTTTTTCCAATTACTGATTTTCTGGCATCCGTCAGCGTGGGGGTTGTTGGTGGCAAGGCGCTGCTGGATCTGAACTATGAAGAGGATTCCAAGGCCAAGGTAGACATGAACCTCGTGATGACGGGTGGCGGCAAGTATGTTGAGCTGCAAGGTACGGGTGAAGAAAGTCCGTTCGACCGTCAAGAGCTGGATCAACTGCTCAGCTTGGGTGAACAAGGAATTCTGCAAATGATCGAGCGTCAAAAAGAAGTGCTCGGCCCGATTGCAGACAAGATCGGAGCAGGACGTGCGGGGGCTGGGGCCTGATGCTGTTGGAGGGTCCGGTTGTTATTGTCGCTACGAAGAATAAAGGAAAAGTGCGTGAATTCGCACATGCCTTTGCTCCGTTTGGCAAGGAAGTCAAAAGCATGTACGACTATCCTGACATCCCTGATGTCGTTGAGGATGGTAAAACCTTTGCCGAGAATGCTTTGAAAAAGGCCAAAGCGGTCGGAGATGTGCTCGGATTGCCTGTGCTGGCTGATGATTCCGGCCTGTGCGTGGATTTGCTGGACGGTGCGCCGGGCGTATACTCGGCCCGTTATGCCGGAGAAGGAGCCAGCGATCACGAAAACAATATCAAGCTGCTCGACGTTCTGGAATCGAAGCAGCTTGGTGATGATACCGGACAGCCTTTGCTAAGCCCGGCTCAATTCGTCTGCACCTTGATTCTGTATAATCCGCAGACAGGGGAGACCTTGGAATCGACCGGCTCGGTGGAGGGCTGGATTACAACGGAAACCGCAGGCAGCGGGGGATTTGGCTATGATCCGTTGTTTTATTTGCCGGAGTTTGAAAAGACGATGGCCGAGCTGACGCTGGAACAAAAGCAAGCCATTAGCCACCGTGGTGTAGCATTGCGTGACTTGGCGAAAAAGCTGGGGAACCCGCAGGCATAGTTTTTAGCAATATAGCTACTGGGCTTGAGTAATCTTTAGACGCGTCTGTTGTCTCACCGTTTTATTGAACGGCTAAATAATTAGGCTAACATATAACAATAATGAAGGATAGCTGATTATACCCCTGTCAAGTAGACAGGGGTATAATCATGTATAGACTTTTGATTTTTCTATTTCCATGAAGGTTACCCAGAATTAAACCCCAGATTAGTCTGGGGTTTAATGGCAGGCGCTGGCGCAAGGAACCAGTTAATGTGCGGTTCAATTCCGCAGCGTGCCCCTGATAGATTGGGAGGATTGCCCATAGTTTTGTTGAAGAATCACAAAAATAAACTTATAATGTAAGAGAATACAACCAAATGCAATATGCAGCTATTAATAGTGTAGCTGTATTTTGAACGTTCTTTATTAGTCATAAAACACATACAAATAACCTTTTACATAATCAGTCTGATTAATAAAGTCCATTCTTGTCTCGGGAAGAAGGGGATCATTTCTATTTAATCAGAACAAGGAGTTAAATGAGCCGGGCTAAAAATCTAGAATTCTAAAATGTAGGGAATTGCGTTGAAAAGAAACCTGAAAACTGTAATGTCTCTAGCTGTTGCATCTGTGGCGTTAGTAGGTAGTCTCGGGCTTGCAAGCATAGCAAGTGCTGCCAGTGATTTTAGTGGTTTCCCTACTTTGCGCCAAGGCGACAGCGGGGGATATGTGAGAGCACTACAAGCAAATTTATGGGCCTATGGACAACAGGGAACCGTAGGGACGATTGATGGAAGTTTTGGTAGCGGTGTGAAATCGGGGCTCCAAAATTTTCAAAGTGCTAAAGGACTAACAGCAGATGGAATAGCTGGTTCGGGGACTTGGAATAGAATGAACTATAATGTCTCTGTTGAAGTTCCAGGAAGATCTTTCTTCTTATCTACTCCCGATAGTTCGACTTATTACGTGTTTTATGGGACAGGAGATAGTGGTAGTGGTATGAGATATGCAGTTTTGTACAAAACCAATAATAGGACCGTTACTTCAGGTACAGTATATTAATTAGGAGGGGTTTAATTTGAAAAAACAATTAGTTGCTGTAGCATTAGGTGGCGCACTTGTAATAGGTAGTGGTGCATTTGTATATAATTCCTATGCTGCCGAATCGGAAGTTCCATCACAGGTTCCGGTTGAGACGAAAGCAGAAGCAATTGATGCTTCAACAGCACAAGCGCCGACGGAAACACCTGCAGAGACAGTAGTTGAAAGCTCTACTGATATCGAAGGACTCATAAACATATCTGATGTACCAGCAGAAGATATCCATATTCCTAATCTAGCGCAGGGAGCCTCGCTTAAAACAGCAGCAGCGGCTGGGGACGTAAGTTTGAAACCATTAAACACAACAGCACTAAAAGGCGAGAATGGATTGGTTATTAGACAATCATATCGCGGGAATGATGGAAAAGAAATTATGGTCATTCAAACCGAATCCCACATGGATGAACAGGCTACTATTGAGAGTTTGAAAGACTCATATAAAGAGGAAAAGGTTGAGTCGACTAAAATCAACGACCATACTGCTGTTTATGTTGACGGGCAAGCAAGAGAGGTTGTTCATCTGATTACGAAAGATCACTTTTATACTGTTTCCTCTTTTAATGCCACTCTTGATGAATTGATGGAAATTGCAAAAAAAATTCAAGAGTAATTTTTTGGTCGAACTAATTACTAAAAAACACAAACGATCCGTTTGTGTTTTTTAGTTTCATTTCCCGATCCAGTCATAATTGAGTAAACCGTGTTATGCACATATCCCCTCCAGTTCACTCTATCCATGGTTCATGTGGGATTTTTTGAGTGTCTAATTTGAAGGGGATGGTACCAAGCTGCGGATAGACTTTTTGACATTTATTATTTTCCATACAACTCGAGCTATTCACGTTTTGCCTTGAGGAAGGTTATGTCAGGTTACGACTAACCCTTACCGAATCGCTACCTTGTAAGTGCGCAGCCAGTTATCCACTTGAGCCAAATACGCGAACAATTGAGGCCCTGACATCAGTTGACCGAACCAGGGCAGGTTGGTAGATGCCTCCGGTGAGGCCGCGATATCCCGTACTTTTTGGGCATCAATCAGCTTGAGCAGCGGGGAGGAGGAATCATCCAATAGATCGAGCGCCTGCTTTTTCACAGCAGCAAGATAGGAAGGATTATGCGTTTTGGGATACGGGCTTTTTTTGCGATACAGCACATCATCCGGCAGTACACCCTCCAGCGCCTTGCGCAAAATACCTTTTTCACGTCCGCCCGTCATTTTAATACTCCACGGGATGTTCCATACATACTGCACCAGTCGATGGTCGCAATACGGCACCCGCACTTCCAGTCCGGCCCCCATACTCATCCGATCCTTACGGTCCAGCAGAGTAGGCATAAAGCGGGTGATATTCAGATAGGACATGACGCGCATTTGCGCAGCTTTACCTGTTTCCCCCGGCAGCTTTGGCACTTCTCCTACCGCTTCCGAGTAGCGGTCGTTCAAATACTCGAAGGGCTTGATCCAGTCCCGCACCTCGGGAGACAGCAGACTGGCTCTCATGTCGGGAGCGACTGCCCACGGGAACGTACCCGAATTGAGCATTTCCTCACGATGAAACCATGGATATCCGCCAAACACTTCATCCGCCGCTTCACCGGAAATGGCGACAGTGGCTCCCTTTTTAATCTCCCGGCAAAAGAGATACAGCGACGAATCCACATCCGCCATACCGGGCAAATCCCGCGTTAGCGTGGAGTTGTTCAGCGCTGCTACGACCTCGGGTGTATCGAATTCGATCCAGTGATGGTTCGTGCCTAACTCATCGACCATCCGCTGAATCCAGGGAGCATCGGCTCCGGGCTGAAACGCGTGGGCTTTAAAATGCTTGTCGTTATCCACATAATCGACCGAATACGTATGAACTTGTCCCTGCCCGGTACGCTTGTAATACTCGACAGCCAGCGCGGACAGTGCGCTTGAATCCAGACCGCCCGACAGCAAAGTGCACACTGGAACGTCTGAAATTAGTTGCCGCTCCACCGTATCCAGCAACAGCTCGCGTACTTTGAGCGCAGTTTCTTCGGTGTTATCCTCATGCGCAAAGCTTTCCAGCTTCCAGTAGGCTTGAATGCGCACACCGTCGCGGCTGTACGTTAGCGTATGTCCGGGGCGTAACTCCTTCATGGACGAATAGACGCCGTGTCCGGGGGTGCGTGCAGGCCCGATAATAAAAATTTCAGCCAAGCCCTCGGCGTCGACTGCTGCTTCTACCGCAGGATGCTGGAGCAGCGCTTTGGGCTCCGAGCCAAATACGAATACATCTCCGGTTTGGCTGTAAAATAACGGCTTCACTCCCAGCCGATCCCGTGCCAGAAACACCTGCTCCCGCTCACTGTCCCAGACCGCAAAGGCAAAAATGCCGTTCAGCCGATCCACACAATCCGGGCCCCACTCAATGTAGGCTTCGAGCAATACCTCTGTGTCGCATTGTGTCCGGAAAAAATGCCCTCGCTGTTGCAGCTCTTTTTTCAGCTCAGGCGCGTTATATATTTCCCCGTTATATACAATCGTATAAGTGATATCCTCAAGCTGCCGGATCATGGGTTGGGCGCCGTTTTCCGGGTCCATGACGCTCAGTCTTCTGTGTCCAAAGGCACACGGGTTGGATATCCAGGTGCCCGCAGCATCCGGTCCGCGATCGGAGAGCGTTTGCGTCATATTGAGCAGCAACTCCGATTGATGCATTAAGTCTCCGTTCCACTGTATGAAACCAGTAATTCCGCACATGTCTGTTCATCCTCTCTTTGTCGTGTTCATCCAGTGTTGGGATGAAACAAAAACTAAATCCCCAGTTCATCAGTATATATGCCGAAAAGGAGCATAAAATGTCTGTCCGTTCCGAAAACTACAAATGGGGCAACCCGTGTATTCGCAAGGAAGGAGGAAGGCAAATGTACTACATCAAGGATGCTAAAATACGCCGCTTCACCGAACTTGACGGAGTACGCTGCGCAGAGGTAGAGGTGCGGCCCGGCGCGGCAGATGACCCGGAACTGCTGGTCTACATCACCGCCACCAATCAGCAGGACGGTCTGGAAGGCTATGACATGGTACGCATCATTCGTAATGATGCCGATCTGGCGCTGGATTGGTACGACAATAACCTGCATTCCGCGTTTGAGGAAGTGACGGATAAGGCTTTTACCGAATCCACTCACATTACGGCTGGAGAAGAACGGGAAAAGTTTAAAAGGGAGTTACTTTCCTATGGGGAGCTCAGCACGGAATTTGCCAAGGAGTTCGGCGTATGAGAATAGGATGCGCCATGCCTCGGCTTTTGTTGATTTGGGCTCCAGCGTCACCGCGGGATCCGCGTGAAAGGAGGGGAAAATCATAGACGGCAAAGCGAAGTATAAGAAGAACAAAGGCAGCAGTTATATTCATAACAATGAATTTGCGGAAGAAGTGCTTGAGAAAAACGTAAGGCATGAAGTGCCAAAAAGTCCTAGACGCTTCGGTAATAAATAAATTTGTCCATCAAAAATAGTTAAAGAAGCCTCCGTATCCCGCTTAACTCGCGGAATGCAGGAGGCTTCTTCTTCAGATTTATGCGGCTTCACGGAGCGTCATGATTCCTTTGTAGATGTTGTAGACAAATACCCCGAGGTAGACCACAGCGAATAGCAGCACAAACCCGATTACAGAACCTGCATGATTCGCCGTTGCGATAAAATACAATAGCGGAATCGCCGCGATAATGGGGAAAATGTGCGATAAAATGGCCTTTTTTGCATGTTCCCGAACATACTCGTCCCGTACCGCAATCCATACAATGACAGGCAACAGAAAAGGGGCGAAAAAAATACTGAAATAACAAAGTGATGACAATAGACCTCTCACGGACATATACCTCCTTCGTAGCATGGCCTTTTGTACATAATACCCCGTCAGCGTCCAAATGATTCCTTTTGCAGCCTGTTTACTGTACGATAAAAAAATGCTTTTGACAGTTAGCAAAAATATGATATAATAATCAATGCGCTGAATACATAAGGTTCCAACGAATACCATTTTGTCCCAGTAGCTCAGCTGGATAGAGCAACGGCCTTCTAAGCCGTCGGTCGGGGGTTCGAATCCCTCCTGGGACGTATAGCAAGAAATGGAAAGCTCCTGTAC
>NZ_JTHP01000058.1 GCF_000943545.1 Paenibacillus terrae | reverse complement strand
GTAGCCGATCCACAAAATTGAAACAGATATATTCGGAGGTTCAGTTCACTTCACTTCAAAGGATCTGAATTCATCTGCTCCATGTCACACAATAAACTCAAAACACTTAAAAAGCTGTGGAAATGACCCGTTAATTTTGCGGGTCATTTTTACTATCACATTTAAGATTGAGAGTCAATAATCAGTTAGACTAGGATAAACCAGATGAATTCGATGAATTTCGACATATTATCTGTTTTTATTTATTTTTTATATGGTAAAGTTGGGAAACAAGTAGAACTTATGGATAGAAAAAAGGGGGCTGAAGTATTGGAGTTTATAAAAGTAGATTGGTGTGTATAGTCCAGACTATACAACATGCCCAGAAGAGATGCCTGTGGTCAGGCGAAGTGCCACTCATACAAATCCTCAGCATGGCATCCTAGGACGCGGCATATAAGAACTGCTGCTTCGTAAGACATCTTTTCTCTGTTGTTTGCCCAATTGGATAATTGTTGGCGCGAGTATCCGATTTTTCGGGCAAGCTCGGATTGAGTAGTACCAGCTTCATTAATACGGACCTTTAACAGGCATCTCCCCCGGACAATATTAGACACTGTCTTGGTCTCCTTTTTAGAAGGAAGGGGGAAAAGTATTTCGTTCGGAGTATACAGGATAATGGTCATACAGTAAAGATAAACACACCATAGTTTACGGGGGAGAACGGACATGAAAAAGCATTTTTTTGAATTTACTCAGGATTGGGATTTAGATGAAGAGAATACGAAAATGTTTATCAGATCGGTGATTATTACACATGGAATAGATGTGCCAGTTACAGTCGAAGTTTCGATCAATTCTAGAGTCGACACATTTGTTATTAATGAATAAAAAAGACTCAATGCGCCTATCAATCGCATTGAGTCTGCCCACAAAAACACCCACAAATTACCCACAAATAGCATATACGTTATGCTATTTCGGAAAAATTAATTATCTTTTATTATTTAATTATCGGTGTTTAAGTACCACATGATAATTTAGAAATCCATAGAACTTAAATCGCACCCAAGTACATCAATGGGAACGTGATCAATATCTGACGCTTTACTAAAACATAGAATTCCTTGGCGCTCTAAGCGTTGAGGGATTTTTAGTTTGGGGACAGTGAGTAAATATTATAAATCCGATATATAGTTGCCCCCAAAATGTCCCCAAACTTTTTATGGATTTTGGAATTGGTCTACCATCAGTGCGACACATTACCAGATTTAGATCGTACCTATACCTTTTGTCCAAACAAGTGGAATCCCATCACATCAGTAACCCATTTTTCATTCGGGGTGCCATCGCATTGAAAGAGTAATTGCCAATGAAAGAATTACATTGAGGACATTGCCCGAAATTTTAAGTGCAGCAGATATTGCCAATATTTAGGTATTTCAAAAAGATCGTGTATATGAATTACTCAAGATAAAAGAGGATACCGAATTTTTCAATTGGAGGTACTAAAAGAATTGCAAAGGAAGAGTTTGTGAATTGGATCGAAGCCCGTAAGCAAGAACATCGGTGTATTAATGCCATGTTGTCTTGTCTCTTTTGGCTGATTGTGTTTGATGATTTTTTTGATCGTTTGTAACATCCTAAATAATCATTGGGGCACGATATTGGACACGTTTTTCCATGATTCCAGGTTTTCGAAAAGAAAAATTGGCGGTAAATGGTATTTTCCAGCTCGTGAAATAAGAGCTTTTTTGAAAAATGGCTCTTAGAGCAATAAACACATTGTAAGGAAAAGAGCGAAAAATATTTACCTAATATAATACATAAAATATTCCAAATAAACAGGTAATTGTATTGCTATACTGTTATAGCAAATATAGAATTATAGTGTTGGTTACAATGAAGTGAAGGGGATATGTGTTATGTGGGAGCCTATACGGTTCTTGCTATTTTCTAATGTTGAAACATTTGCGGCGTTTGTTTTAATGCTTACTATTTTCAGAATCCGAGCTTTAGATTTTATCTGGCCTGCATTGTTTATCGGCCTGATCATGAATTTGCAAAGTCTGGTGTTAAGAGAAGAAATGTCGTTGTCTTTTTTTGCTCCGACTATAAACATTATATTATTCACATTATTGATAACTACTGTTGTAAGGATGCCTATTATTTGGTCAGCTATTATATCCATTACAGGTACGTTTTTGTATACGCTGTTCCAAGCAATAATTATAGTAATGCTCTTTGGTACATTGACATCAGACATGGAGACCTCTCCAGAGGGATCGTTAGCTCAAGCGGTAACCAGTGCATGGGTATTAGCTATATCATGGTTACTATTTAAATTCAAAATAGGCTTTACAGCAGATTATGAAAGCTTGCGTTTTAGGTGGGAACATGTACTTGTTGTTATTTTAATAATTGGGATACTAGCCGCTAGCACATTTATGTTCTACGTCAATAATTTTCCTTTGAGTATTTTATTTATAGCTTTGGCATCTGGAATGTTCCTGTACTATGCGCTAAAAACGGAGCGTGATTATTATAAAAAATCTTGATTCTATCGCTCTTGATATTGCAACTCATATCAAAACAGTTGTACCGGATCATCCAGCTTCTATTGCGGTTTTAAAACATGGAATAGCCGTTGTGATTAATACAGTTTCAATCATTTTGTTAACTATTGGTATTTCATTTATTACGGGTAAGGTGCAGGAAACTGTACTGGCGATGATATCTTTTTCTATACTGCGTCAAGTTGTAGGAGGAATACATTTAAAGAGCAATATAGTATGCATTGTTGTATCTACAGCTTTACTTACCGCCCTGTCCTTTGTGAATCTAAACTATAATTGGATAGTTATTACTTCGATATTAAGTATAATACTTGTCTTAGTTTATGCTCCGTCTAGAATAGACGGGAAGACTCGTATACCTAAACGGTACTATCCATTGTTAAAAATTTGCGGAGTTGCAATAATAACACTTAATTTGTGGCTGGCTTTTCCGGTGGTAGCGGCTAGTTTTTTTGTTCAGAGCTTAACATTAATAGAGAGGAGGTGCGAAAAATGAAAAGTCCTAAATTTAGTAAATTTAAGATTGGCATGTACTACAATGCTGCCATATTACTAACTTCACTTGCAGTTGTATCAGTGAGTACAGCGAGTTTGTCTTGGATTCACAGTCCCGAACCACCTGAAGAACTGTTGAAATAAAGTGGGAGATATATGAAATGCTAAACTTAACTGTCTCAGCTGATGATTCTCGAGGTATTAACAAGGGCGAAAACATACCAGTGGACAAGGTTCTTTTCATATCTAAAGGACGTAAGAGGGATCAGATTCTAGTTCACACATTCGAAAAAACATATTACATGATCGGCACCCTAAGGCATTGGGAAAGCTTCCTAAATAATAATGGGTTCCATTTCTTGAATGTGGACAGAAGCAATACTCTGAATGTGGAAAAGGTGAAAATTGTTAATGGCATTTTCAAAGACGCTTACTTTGAATGTGAGATAACAAAAACATCGAAGAGGTGTCCGATCTCTTATCACCGATTTGACGAGGTTATAGAGGAAATGGGTTTCATTAATTCGAACATAATCTTCACTGGAGTTGCTACTAGATAGCGGCTCTTTTTTTGTCAAAAATACTCGGCTTATATTGTCGAATCATAAGAGACATTCAGCACCCTGATTTTTGTTCATATGTCCCTAATTTTAGGAATTGATATAGGTAAGAGTTTCGAATTTCATAATCAAGGGAAAAAGAATGGGAGAAGGTGATGGGTTGTGTTGAGTTAACATTTTCGCTCCTTATATTTATAAAACGAGGAAAAGTATTTCGTTCAGAGTACATAGGATAAATGATCATACAGTAAAGATAAAGACACAATAGTTCACAGGGGAGAATAGACATCAAAAAGCATTTTTTTTGAATTTTCTCAGGATTGGGATTTAGATGAAGAGAATACGAAATTTTTATCAGTATTCACTTACTTCAAATGTTAAAATTCTGTTGAAAATGATAAAGTCCTACTGACTGCTAAAGGGCCCCTTATTATTGGTTCAATTTCCGTTTTACACTATAATGCGGCACAAAAAAGCGGGAAGAAATCCTTCCCGCTTTTCGCTTAAAAACAATCATTAACGTCTGCGTTGTCTATCATTTACGCTAAACAGATTAATAGCCAGTGCATTACCTCTAGCGCGCGCAATGGCTCTTTGATTTGAACGGATCGATAATCCTCTTCTTCTCACATGACGTTTGAAATGTTTTTTACACATGATATCACCTCCTTTCACAGGAAAAGAAGGTACGATGAATCTTAGAAGCGTTTATGATTCCGCTTACGGTTGCGCTTGGAAATTTTGATGTTCAATGCATTGGTGGCTAGTGCGTTACCGCTTCTTGTTTCGGCAGCAGCGGCTTGGAAGACTTTTACGACCAGAAATTTGTTCTTACCAATACGATGCTTATACGTTTTGACTCTATTTTTGATCATCTGCATATCTCCTTTGCTAAGGTCTACTTTATTCATATGTCAGTAGCACTAACAATGTATCAGCATAAATCTATTAAAACCAAAAAGAAGCTATTACCTATGACCCTGATATTCAGAAACTAATAAAGTATAAAGGTAAGGAATGCAAAAAAACTCATGCTTACCTGCCTTATCCTTACCAACTTTACGTTGTAGGAAAAGTTACAGCAGATCGGCACGAGCAAAATGATAAAAAGTGAAGATAACAAACGGGGAGAAGTATATTACTTACTATAAAGGGCTTTAAGCTTTTTCTGGTAATATGTTTCCTGCTCAAGAATGTGATTCATTTGTTCAGAAAGCTCTTTATATTCTGGACTGTCCTCTGGGTAGTTATTTCTTTCGGAAAGTACAGCTTCAAGTTGCTTTTCCAATGATTTAAAATGGATAATTATTTGTATGTAATGAATGCGATCAAAGGTTGTTCTGGTTGAATTCTCCTTAGCATACACATAATCCATTGTTGGAGCTGTAAAACCTATTACGATAAAAGTCACAATAAACACTGAAATTATAATTTTTTTCATTTAATCTCTCCTTAGTAAAACTATAAATATTAATATACCATATTTATCTAAAATAATTACAAAGTATTTTTGATCCGCCAATAAGCAGAACAGTAATTGCAGATTGCAGATATATACCGATTAATCTATGGCTATCAAAGGAAAAAGAATAGCTGTGAGGGACATTTTGTGTACATAATATTAACACAAAACCGGCTTGCCATGGGCAGCCGGTTTTGTTGTAGGGGGAAGAATAACGGGGCTGAAAAATGAAAAATCAGTGGAAGTCCCGAAAGAGTCCTACAACCTTGCCCAAAATACTGACGTGCGTCAGACGAAGCGGTTCAAAGGCCGGATTTTCCGGTTGAAGTCGAATATGATCTTTTTCCTTGTAAAAAGTTTTAACAGTAGCCTCGTCCTCGTCTGTCATGGCCACGACAATATCGCCGTTATCGGCTGTCTGCTGTTGACGTACGATGACATAATCTCCGTTGGCAATACCAGCTTCAATCATGCTTTCTCCTACAACAGATAACATGAATATTTTATCCTCACCAACAAAATGTTGGGGAAGAGGAAAGTAATCTTCAATATTTTCTGTTGCTGTAATAGGCAGACCAGCTGTAACTTTGCCGACGACCGGAACACGACTAATTGAGTAATTAATCAAGTTGCTGTTATCCGATTCGTCTTGGCCGAGTAACTCGATGGCCCGCGGTTTCGTTGGATCACGACGAATCAGTCCCTTTTTCTCCAGACGATCCAAATGACCGTGAACCGTAGAACTGGAGGCCAATCCGACAGCCTCACCTATTTCGCGTACAGAAGGGGGATAACCCTTTAGACGCACTTCATTTCGGATAAATTCAAGAATGGCCTGCTGGCGGCTTGAAATCTTAGACATACCGTATCAACCCCATTTAGTAACGTTTGGGAAAATTATAGCATAGAACCTCCGTTCGTACAAACACAAGTTCTAAATAATCCCTAAAAATAATCACGAACTTTTGTTCTCTTTTCTATTGAACAAAACAAATGTTCGTGTTATATTGTGAAAAAAACATAGGAACAAACGTTTGGAGGACGCAGCCAATGATGAAATATAGCACATATCAAAGTATTTTTCCAATGAATTTAGAAAAGATGCAAAATGTCCGGAATGAGAGAGAGGCGCAGCTTGTACGGACCATTTCCAACAGTCTCCTGCCCAAACTTCTTATTCTGGTTATCGTTGCCTGGATTGCGGGTGCAGGTGTACTGACGGTATTCGCGGCTCCTTCTGTTTCGAATGAAGAGGTGACCAAACTTATTGTACAACCTGGGGATACATTGTGGCAGATTGCCTCCAATCATAAACCGGAACGAATGGATACACGTGTATATATAGAAGGAATTGTTCGGATTAACGGACTGGAAGATCGGGGAGTGCAGGCAGGCCAAGTTTTAAAGCTTCCGCATTTCTGATCTGTCACGATTAGAGCTTGTCAGAGGACGTAATGAGGGAACCTTGACAAGCTCTTTTCTACATGTCAAAGTGTATTATATCTTTGCTTATATGGAGGGGACAGAATTTGGATATAGACAGCTTGGTACAGCGCATCAATGAATTGGCTCGCAAAGCAAAAGCCGAAGGATTGACGGAAGAGGAAACAACAGAGCGCGCCAATCTTCGGGAAATTTATTTGGATAACATTCGCCGTAATTTCCGGCAGCAACTTGATACGATTGAAATTGTGGACGAAGATACGTCGAAGGGAAATGGTGGGCTGACGCATTAATGTCGCTAAAGCGGCTTAGCCCGCGTAATTTGCTTTTCGTTTTTTTAAGGTATCTATTTTTGGTATCTATATAGATTAGGATTGGTGGCAATTGTTTTTAAGCAATATATTTGGGAAGGGAATTGAGAGATGGCCCGGTCATTTGAAAGAAAAGTTCGCAAAAACACAGCGCATTTGAATAAATCGCGCAAAAAACAAGGCATCCAAACCATTAGTGGTGCCGGTTCTGCAATGGATATTTTCCGTGGACGTAATATTACTGTGCCAATCATGCTGGCTGGACTTGCAGTTCTGTACATGCTTATGAGTTATTTTTTAACTAAGACTGGCATGCGCGGAATGGATTGGCTTGTATTCGGCTTGTACTTGATGCTGGCTGTTATCTTTTTTATCCGCCGTCCTTATTTGAAGGTAGGAAAGAGTGCTCTGTACATGCTGAAAGGCGGCAGAGAACGTCCAATGACGGCAGAGGATATGAAAGCCATCAAAATTGAAAAGGGTTACGTAACAGTTGAAAGAAAAGGTAAGGGTGGAAATTTTATTTTCACAAAATCACTGGGCCGTTATGATACGGATGGCATTGCAGAGCGGCTTGAGAAGTTTGCGCTATCTAATCAGGTTCAAGTAGACAAAAAATAACGACTTTTTTGGTACGAATCGTTTAAATTGTCTGTGGGCCTGTAGCCTCTGTAAATAAGGTCGCATGATGTTATTTCATATAACACATTGCGGCCTCTTGATTAATATGGGCACATAACGATTGGAATGCTTGTAGACGCAACAAGGCAGAACAAGCGTACATATAAAGTGGAAAGAGAGTGGATAATTCAGATGACGATTCAGGCGGTTATGTTCGATCTTGATGATACACTTCTGTGGGATGAGCGCAGCGTAGAAGAGGCATTTGACGCGACGTGCCAGACAGGTTCCCTGGAAGCAGGCGTTGATTCGAAAGCTTTGGAAGAAGCAGTCCGCAAGGAAGCGCGTGCTTTGTATGAGTCTTATGAAACCTTTAGTTTTACTCAATTGATTGGCATTAATCCGTTTGAGGGATTGTGGGCGAATTTTACGGCAGGAGAGCAGCCTGAGTTCCGGCAATTGGAACAGTTGGCCCCTGCTTATCGAAAGGAATCTTGGCGTAGAGGTCTCCAACAGTTGGGGATAGATAATGAAGAGTTAGCGCAAAAGCTGGCAACCCAATTTGCCTTGGAAAGACGTACCCGTCCCCATGTTTATGAAGAAACGTTTGAGATTCTGGAGCAATTGAAAGGGCAGTATAAGCTTCTTTTGTTGACAAACGGCTCCCCTGATCTACAGCAGGAAAAGCTGGATGGGGTTCCGCAGTTAGCTCCATTTTTTGATCACGTTGTTATTTCAGGTTCGTTTGGTAAAGGTAAGCCGGACCCGTCTATTTTTCAGCATGCTTTGGGGCTTCTCGGTATTGAGCCTGAACATGCTTTAATGGTGGGGGATAAGCTGACGACTGATATTCAAGGGGCTCTGGCGGCAGGTGTGCACTCCGTGTGGGTGAACCGCAACGCCAAAACCAATACTACAGAAATCAAGCCAAAGTTCGAAATTAAGCATCTGTCCGAATTGGATGGAATTATTCAAACGTTTAAGTAAGTGCTTTTCGGCTCTTATTATAGTAACAAGCCCAAAAAACTCCCTCCGCTCAGGTATCTCAGAGCAGAGGGAGTTGCTTTATCCACATTAGGATGGATTCGTATTATAGTATTATGCCTTAATAAACGATGGATCTTCAAACGGTTCGGCAATCCACCCATTTTCTTCGATGAACAAACGTACTGCGACGATCTTCTGATTTTCCATTAAGGTAAAGAAGTGAGGAATATTTTCTGGTACGGAAATAACGTCACCAGGTGAAAGCTCAACATTAAAATATCCGATTTCTTCAGGACCTTTAATGATGAAAATGCCTTTACCTGCTACAATAGCACGGATTTCATCTTCGGTATGGGTATGAATTTGCTCAAACTTGGCAAGCAGCTCGTCCAAATTCGGCGTTGCTTCGGACAAGGTGATAACGTCCCATATTTTATACCCACGGCGGGCGGCTAAGTCCTTGATTTCGGCTTCAAAAGTGCTTAGAACAGCCACTTTTTGCTCATCTGTCAGGGTGAAGTTTTCTTGCAGCTCCCCGGACAGCTTGGAATCATCCCAATGCTCGTACAATACCTCTTGACTCTCCAAAAATTCACGTACCTTGTCTTCATCGCTAATTCGTACATTCGTATTGCGTATTAAGATTTCAGCCATAGGTTATCCCTCTTTTCCACTTGGTTTAATGTTGTATACAGAATATCATGTCTTGAATCGTTGTACAATATAGGTTTGCAAACATTTTATACTACAAACTGTAAAAATGAATATCGAGAGTCGTTTTTGTGCAGAAGAAGCCGTATAAAACGTATGTTTTTACTTCAATCTATCTAAATGATACGGTTTCTGCTAAACTAGGATTTAACGTTTTGCGGGGGTGAAGAGATTTTGGATAAAGTTAGCTTACAGGATGCATTACAACGAAGAATACTCATTCTTGATGGGGCCATGGGCACCATGATCCAGCAAGAGGATCTTTCCCCCGACGATTTTGGCGGGGAAGAGCTGGAGGGCTGCAACGAGATGTTGGTCTTGACCAGACCTGATGTCATTCAAGGGATACATGAAGCATACTTGGAGGCCGGATCAGACCTGATTGAAACGAATACTTTTGGAGCGACATCCGTTGTTTTGGCGGATTACGATATACCGGAGCGTGCCCGTGAGATTAATCTCGTTGCAGCTAGATTGGCGCGTAACGCAGTGGATAAGTACAGCACACCGGACAAGCCTCGTTTTGTTGTAGGAGCCATGGGACCGACGACGAAAACATTATCCGTGACAGGTGGTGTTACGTTTGCGGAGCTGATCGAGAGCTATGAAGAGCAAGCCTTGGCGCTAATTGAAGGCGGCGTGGATGCCCTGCTTTTGGAGACCTCGCAGGATACGCTTAATGTCAAAGCCGGAAGTATTGGAATTCGGCAGGCTTTTGAGAAGACGGGTATGGAGCTTCCCATAATGATTTCGGGAACGATTGAACCGATGGGAACGACGTTGGCAGGGCAAAATATCGAATCCTTCTGCATTTCGCTGGAACACTTGCACCCGGTGTCAATCGGGCTGAATTGTGCTACAGGACCGGAGTTTATGCGGGATCACATTCGTTCTCTCTCCGATATGTCCTCAGCAGCGATTAGCTGTTATCCGAATGCAGGTCTGCCCGATGAAAACGGTCAATATCATGAATCTCCTGAATCATTGGCCCGTAAAATGGCTGCTTTCGCCGAAAAAGGCTGGCTGAATATCGCAGGGGGCTGCTGCGGTACCACGCCTGAGCATATCCGGGTTATGAGTGAAAGTATGGCTCAGTTTGAACCGCGTCCGCTGGAAGGCCATCACCCACCGGCTGTATCCGGTATTGAGCCTGTATATATTGAACAGGAAAATCGTCCCTATATGGTTGGTGAGCGAACGAATGTACTAGGCTCCCGCAAATTCAAGCGTTTGATCGTGGAAGGCAAATATGAAGAGGCATCTGAGATTGCCCGGGCTCAGGTAAAGAGCGGAGCACATGTCATAGATATTTGTGTACAGGACCCGGACCGAGATGAAATGACGGATATGAAAGCCTTTTTGAAGCTGGTAGTGAATAAGGTAAAGGTTCCTCTCGTAATTGATACGACGGATATCCAGGTCATTGATACCGCCTTGCAATATTCGCAAGGGAAAGCGATCATTAACTCCATTAATTTGGAGGATGGTGAAGAGAAATTCGAGAAAATGGCACCTCTTATTCATAAATACGGCGCGGCTGTTGTTGTTGGAACCATTGATGAACGTGGTCAGGCTATTTCACGTGAGGATAAGCTTGAGGTGGCCAAGCGTTCTTATGATCTGCTGGTGAACCGTTACGGTCTGGCACCCGAGGATCTTATTTTTGATACGCTCGTATTTCCCGTAGGAACAGGTGATGAGCAATACATCGGTTCGGCTAAGGAAACGATTGAAGGTATTCGGATTATTAAAGAAGCTCTTCCAGGAGTTCACACCATTTTGGGTATCAGTAACGTGTCCTTTGGTTTGCCGGAGGCGGGTCGTGAAGTGCTCAATTCCGTTTATCTATACGAATGTACCAAAGCAGGCTTGGACTATGCGATTGTAAATACGGAGAAGCTCGAACGTTATGCTTCGATACCCGAGCATGAACGGAAGCTCGCCGAAGACCTGATTTATAAAACGAACGACGATACTTTATCCGCTTTTGTGGCTGCTTTCCGTAATAAGAAAGTGGAGAAAAAAGAGAAGGTGTCCAATCTCTCGCTCGAAGAGCGGCTGGCTTCCTATGTAGTAGAGGGCAGTAAGGAGGGACTGATTCCGGATCTGGAGCAAGCGCTTGCCAAATATTCTTCGCTGGAGATTATTAATGGACCGCTGATGAAGGGGATGGGAGAGGTAGGACGTCTCTTTAACAACAACGAATTGATCGTTGCAGAGGTGCTGCAAAGCGCTGAAGTTATGAAGTCGTCGGTTACTTTCTTGGAACCGTATATGGAAAAAAATGAATCCTCGGTAAAAGGAAAGATTTTGCTGGCTACGGTCAAAGGTGATGTGCATGACATCGGTAAAAACCTGGTGGAGATTATTCTATCCAACAATGGTTACCATATTGTGAATCTGGGTATAAAAGTACCACCAGAACGCATTATTGAGGCTTACCGTGAAGAAAAGGCCGACGCGATTGGCTTATCCGGTTTGCTTGTTAAATCGGCTCAACAGATGGTGTTGACTGCACAGGATTTGAAAAATGCGAATATTGATATCCCGATTATGGTTGGCGGAGCTGCTTTGACGCGTAAGTTTACGAAAAACCGTATCCGTCCCGAGTATGACGGAATGGTTGTCTATGCGAAGGATGCAATGGATGGTTTGGATATAGCTAACAAGCTGATGAATCCTGAGTCCCGCAAGAAAATGGCTGAGGAAATGGAGGCTGAACGGGAAGCGGAAGCCGCAACGGTCGTGGAAGCCAAGCCGTTGCCTAAACTTACCCGGGCTGTTCGCTCTAAAATCGCTCAGGATTTGCCCGTCTATATTCCGCCGGATACGGATCGTCATGTACTGCGTAACTATCCGCTCAATTATATTTTGCCTTATGTGAATATGCAGATGCTGATGGGGCACCATCTTGGATTAAAAGGAAATGTAGAGCAATTGCTGGCTTCGGGGAATCCGAAAGCGACTCAGTTGAAGGAAACCGTAGATAGCATCATGTTTGAAGCCGTTACGGATGGAATTATTCAGGCACATGCTGTATACCGTTTCTTCCCGGCGCAGTCACAGGGAGATCAGATTTTGGTTTATGATCCATCAGATGTGAGCAAGGTACTGCACACATTTACGTTTCCGCGTCAACAAGTAGAGCCTTATTTATGTCTGGCTGACTTCTTGAAATCGGTGGAATCTGGAGTTATGGATTATGTAGGTTTTATGGTTGTTACGGCGGGTCATGGTATTCAGCAGCTTTCCACGCAATGGAAAGAAAAAGGGGATTACTTACGCTCTCATGCACTTCAGTCGGTAGCGCTGGAAGTGGCAGAAGGACTCGCCGAGCGACTTCATCATATTATAAGGGACAGCTGGGGTTTCCCGGACTCGGCAGACATGACGATGAAACAGCGGCATGGGGCTAGATATCAGGGCATACGGGTATCTTTTGGCTATCCGGCATGTCCTGATCTGGAGGATCAGGGACCATTGTTCCAGCTGTTGAAACCTGAGGATATTGGCGTTGAGCTGACGGAAGGGTTTATGATGGAACCGGAGGCTTCTGTATCAGCCATGGTGTTCAGTCACCCTCAGGCCCAGTATTTTAACGTCGAAAAGGTATAACGCCTTTATCAGATGGGATAGCAAAGACCCTCCGAGCTTCGGAGGTTTTTTGCTGGTCAGCAGGAAGAAGGTTAAAGTCATGGAATTTTATTTTCTCGGCACGAATGCAGGTGTGCCTACGATCCAGCGAAACGTGACGTCCATCGCACTCCGTTTGCTGGAGGAACGAAGAAGCATGTGGTTGTTTGATTGCGGCGAAGGAACTCAGCAGGAGGTACTACGTTCGCCGCTTAAGCTAAGCAGGCTTGAAAAAATATTCATTACCCATTTGCATGGAGACCATCTCTTTGGTCTGCCAGGCCTGCTGTCGAGCAGGGCGTATCAGGGAGGTACGACACCGTTAACGGTATACGGGCCGCCTGGCCTCAAACAGTACATCGAATTATCGCTGGGAATCAGCCAATCCCGTATCAACTACCAACTACATATTGTGGAGCATACGGGAGGACTATTGTTTGATGACGGGCAATTCCGTGTGGAGTCGGCTCTGCTGGATCATCGTATTGACAGCTACGGTTATCGTATTGTAGAGATGGATAAGCCCGGCAAGCTCAATCAGGAGCTGCTGGAGCGATACGGAATCAAGCCCGGCCCGGTGTATGGTAAGCTGAAACGTGGAGAAAGCGTAGAGGTGGAGGGGGGAGTCATGCTTCATCCCCAGGATGTATTGGGTGCACCGAAAAAAGGACGTATCATCACCATTCTCGGTGACACTCGACCTTGCCTGAATACCGTAGTACTAGCTCAGGATGCAACGGTTGTCGTTCATGAAGCCACTTTTCTGCATGAGCTGGCAGATACGGCGTATGAATATCATCACAGTACAGCGCTCCAGGCAGCGGAAGCAGCAAAAGCGGCAGGTGCGGGTCAGTTGATCATGACGCATTTTAGTTCCAGATATAAAGATCAGGAGCAGCTCCAGCCGTTGTTGGAGGAAGCACGGAGTGTATTCCCTAATTCATTGCTGGCGGAACAGCATGTGTTGTTACCAGTGCCCGATATCGGTTCTTAAACGGTAGTTATAGAAGATAGACGTGTATGGGTGCCGGGGCTTGCTCCGGCGCCTTTGTTTTTCCTGTGAAATTATTTTCCGGGAAAGCGCAGGATGCGACAAGAGATGAGGACGACATATGGGTGGGACCGAATGAATTTGTAATACCACATGTGGAGGCGTGTCATATCCGGTTTTCTATATATCGAATTTTAAGGGGGTTGTATTTTGAGCAGGCTCAGGCAATACAGGAAATTTCCTTTGAAGACTAGGCATCTTCGATGGATTTCGACGGAGATGTAAGCTTATTCCCTGGGAAAGCGACGGCTTTTAGCGAGGAATGGCATTATTTTGAACGGTTTATCAGCAATTCATGGACTTCATACGTATTTTTGACTTAAGATAGATAAGATGAAATGGAAGGGCCGACTTATTTTATGACCTGAATGATTAAGGTGGTTAAATAAGAAGGTGAACATCATTCATGGGATGAATTATAATTTCAATGTTATGATGAATTGATTTGAAGTGCGGGAGGGAATTACGATAAAATCGTTACTGATTGATCTGGATGGAACATTGTATCATGGGGACCGGATGATCAAGGGTGCGGATCTGCTCATATCCCAATTGCGCACGAACCAGATACCATACGCTTATGTTACGAACAATGCTTCACGCACACCCGAGTCGGTAGCTGAGCATTTGGTAAGTATGGGAATTGAAGCGGTTAGTGATGAAGTATGTACTTCGGCGCTGGCTGCTGCACAATATGTTGCACAGCAAGGTCCTGGAGCACGAGTATATTGTATTGGTGAAACGGGATTACGTCAGGCACTCACGGATGCTGGATTGCAGCTTGTTGAGGATCATCCTGATTATGTGGTTCAGGGGATAGATCGCCAATTTACATATGATAAGCTGGTTGCTGCTATGCGATGGATTCGGGAAGGAGCCACTTTTATTTTGACAAACCCGGATCTCCAATTACCTTCACAAGATGGACTCACGCCGGGGGCAGGAACGATTGGAGCTGCGATTGAGGCGGCATCACAGGTAAAGCCCATCGTCATCGGCAAACCTTCAAGCGTGTTAATGAACTATGCGCTGGATCGCTTGAACATTAGAGCGGATGAAGCCCTGGTTGTGGGCGATAATATGCTTACCGATATTGCGGCAGGTGCGGCGGCAGGTTGCAAAACAGCTCTGATACTATCGGGTGTTTCGACCCGCGCTAATATGGACGGACATATGCGTGCCGTTGGAGTAAAACCTGACCTGATATTTGACAATCTGGATGAATTGCAGGATTGGCTCCAGGAAGAGTTTAAGTAATAGTAAATATACATTTTTAAAAAAATCTGCAAGAATCAAAAGTGATTTGCAGCTACGAAAGGAAAGATGTTGACATGCCGGAACTTCCTGAGATGGAGAACTACAGAACGCTATTGTCAAAACAAATTTTGGACATTCCGATTACCGGAGTGACGGTTAACCGTGTGAAATCCATTAATACCGAAGTGGAAACGTTTGAAAAGCAATTGCTGGGAACAACCGTTGTATATATGGAGCGTCGAGGCAAGCACTTGATTTTTCATATGAACACGGGTGGGCGGCTTGTGCTGCATCTGATGCTGGGAGGACTGTTGTATCTGGGAACGGAGGAGCAGCGTCCTGATCGCACGGTTCAAATTGAACTGGATTTCAGTGGAGTAAAGCTTTATTTTATCGGGCTGCGCTTGGGTTACCTGCACTTGCTGACGGCTAAAGAAACAGAAGAGGCGATGTCAGACCTCGGACCTGATCCGCTGGATCGTCGTATGACATTGGAAAAGTTCACAGCACGTCTGAAGGGACGTCGGGGTATTTTGAAAACAACGCTGGTGAATCAGCATGTTTTTTCCGGTATCGGTAATTGTTATTCGGACGAAATTGCTTTTATCGCCGGATTTACACCTGGTTCCAAAGTACAAAACATCGTACAATCGCCAGAAAAAGTGGAAAAGCTGTATCATGCTACGCAATCCGTGCTTCGTGAAGCTACTGCGGAAGGCGGTTATATGGAAATGCCTCTGATGGAGGGAGATACGCTAACGGGCGGCTTTGATCATCAGTGTCGGGTATATGACCGTGAGGGAGAAGAATCTCCAAGTGGCGGGAAAATTGTGAGGGTTGAGCTGGCGGGAAAAAAAGCATTTTATTGCCCGGTACAGCAGCATGATGCCTAAACTGCTGATCGGCTCTCATGTTAGTACGCGAGGTGGTTTTTCCAAAGCCGCTGTACGTGCACGAGAGCAGGGTGGACGTTCTTTTCAATATTTTCCGAAAAATCCACGTAGTCTTAGGCTGAAGGAATGGAATGCTGCTGATGCGGCTGCTTGCAAAGCTTACTCTGTAAAGCATGAAATCCAATCTATTGGCCACTCGCCATATCCTGTTAATCCAGCTCACGAGCGCGAACGCGGGCAGGAGCTTTATGAGCTGACAGTTGCTTCATTGCGAAACGATCTGGATATCGCTGAAGCCTGTGGCTCAAAGGGGATTGTCGTTCATTTTGGGCATACCCATGCGTCTGATCCGCTGGAGGGCTATCGAAATATCATTGGTTGTCTTGATGATGTGCTGGAAGGATGGCAGGGAAAGGCTAAAATACTGATTGAAAATCAGGCAGGGGATCACGGTCCGATGGGAACCACGTTGGAGGAAATGGTGCAAATTCGCCAGTTGTGTCAATATCCTGATAGCATCGGCTTTTGTCTGGATACCTGTCATGCGTATGCAGCAGGATTGTGGAACGGTGGACGTGATGAGGCGTTGATCGAAAAAGGGGATCGTATGGGCTATTGGCCAGCCCTGTGTGGAGTTCATTTAAACGATTCCAAATACCCGTATGGCTCTAAAAAAGACAGACATGCGCGTGTCGGGCAGGGTTGTATTGGTCTGGAGGGCATGCGTTGGATGACGGAACAGGAGCCTGTAAGGGGCATTCCAGTCGTTTTGGAAAGTGAAACGGGACCTGATGGGACCCATCGCGAAGATATTCAATTAATCCTAAGCTGGCAGTAATACAGTTTGGCGGATGTTCTTCATCTTTAAGGCTTAGGAAGCTTGCATCCTTGGGAAAAAGGAGGAGACGTTAATGCATTTGTTTATGGACGATTATCGGCCTTGTCCTCCGGGTTTTAAGCTGGCAAGGGATGCGGAGGAGTGTTTGTTACTGCTTCATGAATACCCGATTTCGGTGCTATCGCTGGATTATGATTTGGGACCGGGTCAGCCAACAGGGAAAGATGTGGCTGCTGCCATTGCAGGGAACCAGTTGTATCCCCGTGAAATTTATTTACATTCTTCCAGTGCGGAGGGCCGACGAGTCATGTATGAGCTGCTATATGTCAATAAGCCGGAAGGAGTCACCGTACATAACGGGCCGATACCGGAGGAACGCATGCGCGAGATCCGAAAAGAGTCGGAACGATGAAGGAGTTGGGACAAAAGGAGGTGAGTCGCGCCATATGGGAGGGGTGCAAGCTGGCTTTGTTTGTGTACACTCCCATGTGCGGAACCTGCGCGGCTGCCCGGCGGATGCTGGAAGTGGCAGAGCATTTGCTCCCCGAAGGAGTCGTGGTGCAAAGCAACATTAACTATATTCCTGAACTGGTACAGGAGCACCGGATTTCCAGTGTTCCTGCGCTTCTTTTATATAACGGTGAGAACGGAAGTCCTGAAATCATCTACAAAATGGAATCTGTGGAACACTTGCTGAGCAGGATAAGGAGCGTGGTGGAATGATATCCATGAAGAACATCACATTGCAGCGGGAAGAAAGCCGAATATTGGACGATGTGAATCTTGAAATACGGGTAAATGAGCACTGGGCCATTCTGGGGCGTAACGGCTCTGGTAAAACAACATTGCTGGAAATGATGACAGGCTATATGTTTCCAAGTCGCGGAACGGTCAAAGTTGCTTGGGCAAACATATGGTCAATGTGACGTACGGGAAGTACGCAAGCAGATTGGATATATCAGCCAGACGTTGCTGGAAAAATTGGCTTTAAAAGATCCGGTATGGGAAGTAGTTGCTACTGGAGCGTATGCTTTTTTGCGTTTTTATCAGGAGATTCCGACAGAGACAAAGGAAAAAGCCGTATCTCTGCTGGAGGGGATGAATTTAGGTGCGCTGATGAATCATCCGTTGGGTACTTTATCTCAGGGGGAACGCAAAAAGGTAATGCTCGCTCGTTCGTTGATGGCGGAGCCTCGTTTGCTGATTATGGACGAGCCTTGCGCGGGACTGGATCTATTTGAACGGGAAAAAATGCTGGTTGAAATTGATCGGCTTCGCAAGCGGGATTTGTCAGTGGTCTATGTAACCCACCATATTGAGGAGATAGTTCCCCTCTTTACCCATGTGGCACTTATTCGTGATGGCAAGGTGGCAGCAGCCGGACCGAAAAAAGAGGTTTTAACGAAAGAATTGATTATGCATACCTATGAAGTTCCAGTTGAGCTGGATTGGGATGGAGACCGTCCCTGGATTCGGGTGTGCACTGGAGGATAACGTTATTTTGGAGGAAATATATATGAGTACAGATGAACAGGGTGGAACCGCTTTGTCATCGTCAAGATTTGTTTGCACGGCCAACCATGGTTTTGCACCCTATGCCCAGGAAGAGCTTAGAAGAATGTTTGGCTCGGTGAAAAGCACAATACTTTTACCTGGTGAAATTTTTCTGGCTACATTACCTGCGGATGCAAGTGAGGCTGTGGGAACGATTACGGGTCAGCCGCCAATGTTTTTGCGTCACTTATTTCCTGTGCATTTTCAGGAGGAAGGTACGGATTTGGCTCAGGTGCTGGAGCGTTTGGTTGCTTTTATCCGTAACCGCCGAGAACTGATAGATCAGCGCGTTTCTTTGCAGGTGCGCAAAGGAGCTGACAGTAGTTGGGCTGAAAGCGCAGGTGCGCTCAAGCAGGCTTTAAGTGAGCAATTAAGTGATCTTCCTATGGAGCTTACGGTGCAGGGAGCAGAGGTTATTGTGTCCGTTTTTGCGGATACGGATACATGGTATGCAGGTGTGTCGCATCCTCAGGATAATCTATCGGATTGGAGCGGAGGCGCAGTTCGTTTTCAAAAAGAGGACGGGCAAATCTCTCGTGCCAAATTCAAGCTGCTGGAAGCAGAAGCGACGTTTGGCATTGATTTTAGCGCTTTTCATCAAGGACTGGATATCGGGGCGGCGCCGGGTGGATGGACTTCCTTTTTGCTGGAGCGTGGACTCAAAGTAACGGCGGTTGATCCGGCAAAGATGGAGCCTTCGTTGATGAAGTATGCCAATCTGACTTTTTTGCGTAAAAATGCGAGTGAGGTCAAATTCAAAGAAAATACATTTGATCTGCTGGTCTGTGATATGAGTTGGAGTCCAAAGCAGATGGCAAGGCTTGTCACTGATTTGCTGTATAGTTTACGCAGCGGCGGTACTGCCATCGTAACGGTCAAGCTAATGCATAAAAAGCCTTTGGCGCTTATTCATGATGTGATCGCTTCGTTCGAGCAGTCCGGCATGCAGATCCAGCGGGCCAAGCAGCTATTCCATAACCGGGATGAGATTACATTGTATATGATCAAGTATGGAAAATAATGCTTTACAATCGGTATAGGTGTGCTATATAATAAACCCAAATTGTTCCTTAAAATATAATAACCACGTTTAAATAAAGGGAAAGCATCCCGCGAACATCGTTTTCATGGTGACATGAAGATTGTGTTTTTGCGGTAGGCTTTCCCTTTTTTGTGTTGTTTGCTTATAGAAAGGAGGCAAGAGAGATGAAAAAACAATCGTATTTGGAATACGGTTCGGTTGTGGGTGAGCGTTACCGGATTGTCCGCACATTGGGTACGGGAGGGATGAGTAGCGTGTTTATGGCAGAGGATCTGAAGCTGCCAGGTAAGCAATGGGCTGTGAAGGAGTCCGTTGCCGACCCGCAAATGATGAAGCTTGTACGCGCGGAGGCTGAGATGCTGATTTCGCTGAGCCACCCACGATTACCGGGAATTGTTGACTTCTTCGAGCATCCGCCATCCGGGGCGGTATATCTGGTTATGGACTATATTGAAGGAATTACACTGGAAGCGTATATGAAGGGTTACCAAGGCCATATTCCGCAGGAGCAAATTGTTCCATTAGCTTTGCAGTTGCTGGATGTGCTGGATTACTTGCACACTCGCCAGTCCCCTGTCATCTACCGGGATCTGAAACCAACGAATATTATGCTGACACCGGAAATGGAATTTAAGCTGATTGATTTTGGCATAGCGCGGAGCTATAAGGCTGAGATGAATCAGGATACGGTAAAGCTGGGCACAGTGGGCTTCGCAGCCCCGGAGCAATATGGAGCAGGCCAAACGGATGCCCGCTCGGACTTGTACAGTTTGGGAGCGTTGTTGTTGTATCTCTGTACAGGTGGCAAATATAGCGAGTGGACGGCCGGAGTAGAAGGATATATTCGTGGAGAATTACCTCGTCATTTGATCCCGGTGATTCGTAAGCTGCTGCGTCATCATCCAGGGGAGCGATTTCAGTCTGCCGGAGAGGTGATTGGGGAGCTTCGACGCAGTGCAGATTTTCAGTCAGCTCAACAAGGAGTGTCCGTTGGCGATGCTTCTATCGAATATGGAGGTACAAGGGTTGTAGCTGTGCTGGGCGTGTCTTCTGGTTCCGGTGCAACGCACACAGCGATTGCGGTGAGCCACTATCTGGCACGAAGGTCCCGTTCAGTGGCTTTGGTCGAACTGCATAGTACAGCCAAAGCATTTGCCCGGCTTCAAGAAGTGGTAAACGGAGTACCCGTTGGGCGAGCGAGTTCAAGTCGGCGCTTTGAGGTAGATGGAGTACATTATTGGCGGCAAACATCCCGTGCGGATGTCATTGCGTTACTGGGTGGCTCTTACCAATTTATCGTGCTTGATTTGGGGAGTGGGCAGGACAATGAGCGGCTGGAAGAATTTTTGAGAGCGGATTACCCGCTAGTGGTCGGTTCTGGAGCCGAGTGGAGAATTCAGGATATAGCCGGGCTGTCCCGCTCACTTCAGCGCCACCCACAGCATAAATGGAATTACTGCTTGCCGCTGGCAGCATCGGAGGCTGTACGCAGGCTACGTAAGGAATTAGATCACGACCAAGTATTTGCTTTACCGTTCCATTCCGATCCATTTGAGCAGGAAGAAGAGATGGATCAGGTGCTGGATGAGATGTTTCGTGGGGCCATTCCCGATACCCGAAAGAAACGCTTCGGATTCCTCAAACGCAGTCACCGCTAGATAAAAGGTATATATCAAAAAGGCAGGGGAGAAGTTGTGTGTCCAAGCTAAGAAAAAGCAGTAAGCAAAAGCTTTACGCTGGTTGTATTGGTGCGGGTATTGTTGGCGTTGTCTTCGCGAGCTACCTTATAATTAACACCCATCAATTAAATGATGTCAGGAAACAGGCCGAAGCAGAGGCAGCACAAAAATGGAAAGGTTATGAGCAAGAACAACGAACCGCGAAAAAGGGCTGGATTGTTGTTCGTGACATTTCTCCGGGTGAACAGATTACGCCTAGTGATTTGAAGGGAATCACGGTTCCTGGCTCTCAGGCTCCAGCCAATTTGGTTTCGGGTAAAAATGAAGCTTCCGGCACCACGGCTAAAATTGAGCTGAAAAAAGGGTCCGTGCTTACATCAGCTATGATTACTGCCAAAGAACCTACATCTAAAGACTTACGTAATCGGGAGCTGAAGGTGGTGGTCCTCCCAAACAGCCTCAAAGCCGGAGACGAAGTAGATATTCGTATTCAATTTCCAACGGGCCAGGATTATATTCTGCTAGCCAAAAAGAAAATTTCCAAGCTGGAAGGTCCGGTCATCTGGGTTACGTTGAATGAGCAGGAGATATTATCGCTTTCGAGTGGGATTGTTGACGCCTATCTGCATAAAGCATCTATCTATGCATTAACCTATGTCGATTCGCAATTCCAGCCGAAGGCGATTCCAACATATCCACCCAATTCGAAGGTGATAGAGTTAATGAATAGTGATCCTAATTTGATTCGCGTTGCTGAACAAAAGCTGACCAAGCAGTTGCGTGGTTCTCTTGAAAATGCACTTAGTGCGTCAAACAATGTTATATCGACACCTATAGAAAGGAGCCTGAGTGAGGAAGTTGCGGCACAGCATGCGGGAGCGAATTCAGGTGGAGCTTTGAATGAGAACACAGGTACAGGGGACGGATTTGAAAACGGACAGGATGCCAAAGAACAAGCAGATATCTTGACGCAGAGCGGAAGCTCTGATCCATATAGTAAATAAATCAGAGAAAAGGGACAAACGTATGAAAACTTGGATATTTGCCGGGCTATGTGATAAAAGCGATACCTTGTTATACATCAGCAGTATATTGGCAGCATCCGGTCAACAGGTATTACTTGTGGATGCTACGCTGCGAGGACAGTATCGATACAGCATAGGGATGCTCGACAAACCACTTCCCATTGTGCAGTTTGGCGATTTTGATGTCGCCACGGGTTTTACATCTTGGGATGATCTGCATATCGCTATGATGGCTGATCGGAAAGCAGGTTTGACTTATGACATTGTTATTCTGGATGTAGAGTCACCTGATTTCTTCCCCGTATCTGTTTGGCAAGAGGCAGAACAGCGGGTTTGGGTCAGTGACTATAGCCGGATGTTAATGGACAACGGACAGGTGTGGCTTGAGCGTTTGTTTAGTCAACCTGAATTTCCGAAGAATCTTGTATTTCACAAGTTATTTATACAGGCTGTAGATTGTGGCGTGGAGGAGCCGTATTTGTGGGAATACATGAACCGCTTTCCGGCCTCTTGGCAGCAGGAGCCGTATATACTGCCATGGGATGAAGGGCATCTTGCCCTGAAGCTGGAAAATGAGCACAAACAACAGCTGAAGCTTAAGCCATTGTCCAGAATGTATAAGAAAGAACTGAGTCGTTGTATTGGAGAATTAATGGGTTGGGAACCCAAAGAGAGCCGTCATGCGTTAAAGCGTGCGGAGAGGAGGAAAGCATGAGTACCATTTTGTTTTGGAGCCCGGTTAAGGGAGCGAGTGGAAGCAGTTCTTTGGCGGCATCCATAGCTGTTACTATAGGTAATCTTTATAGAGGGCGACTGCTGCTGACCCATTTGGGGCGCAGACATAGCGGGATTGAGTCGGGATTTCCCATACAAGAACATCGGATGGACAATCCAAGCTTACAGCTTCAGGAGGGAGGTTGGGATGCTCTTGCACGATTAGCTCTGCGAGGGACATTATCCAGAGAAAATATTCGCAATTATACGACGCCTGTACTGGAGCAGACTCTCGATGTGCTTGAGGGAACCTCAAGCTTTGGAGCCGCTCCGCCCCTGTTATCCTCTGCTCTTGTACGAGCAGTGATGGATACGGCGGATCAGTATTATGATTTGACGCTGGTTGATGCAGGGAGTGGAGCAGGATGGGGAGCTGTACAGCATGAAGCATGTGTGCGATCCAAGCTGGCGGTTCTTTCGCTAACTCAAAATATGAGGGAGCTGGATGCCTACTTTGAATCTGTGTCTCCATTATCTACTTACTCGGAATTGCCGCTATTGATCGTGCTTGGGAAATATGATGTCCATTCTCAAGCAAATGTGACGAATATTCGCAGGAGATATGGCTACAAGGGAGCACTCCATACCGTTCCTTATAGCACCGAATTTATGGATGCGTGGAACCGCAGAGACGTGATAGGTCATGTGCAGCGGGATGTACGAAGCGGGAAAGAGAAGGACCGTAAGCTTTTTATGCCAGTGGGATGGGCACAGAGCATACGGCAGATTAGCAAGGCTATTCTGGAGGCGGCAGAGTCCGATCTTCGGCTCAAGGCTTTGGAGAGGGGCGCTTAAATGCTCTCCCCTCAAATGATCAACGGGCTAATTCTTACTTGCATCATTCTGTTGTGTATCATACTGGTTATCGTTAAATACCGAGGAAGCCTTCGCTTGCGGCATTCAACTATTCGAGTAGCTCCAGAGAGTGAAGATGCCACATTGGAGGTGCTGATGGAGTATATCAAAAATGCGCTGCACGAGCTAAGTCATAGTCAGATGGCGGATGCCGGATTACATGAGGAGGAATACAGGCGGCGTATCCATCAAAGGGCCGAACTGCGCAGGGCGTTAAAGGACTGTGCCAATGGCAGCAGTGGAGACAAACGTTTTGTTAAAAATTTGATGGCTGAGCTGCTGATTAACGGTTATGGCTTGAATGAAAAGATCGTTGATACCGTTATGCCATTCTCCAGACCAGAGTTGTTTAGCGTACAGGACCAATTCGAAATTGTATTTTACCAATATCAGCAAAAGTTTGGTGTCGATGCCCTGTCTCGCTTGCTGGATACTTATGATTTGGCGGAAATGAGATATTCGCAGCAAGATGAAGAGGATGGAAGCTATCATATCACGGCAGAGGATATCCGCTATATCTATGACTGTGAGCATCGCCCTCTCTCCTTTCTGGAGAAGGTAGATATTATTGTGCAGCGGATTTATCAGCACTATAAAGGCTTTTCCGTCATTGATGATATTCGTGACCAGCGGATCGACGGTGTCAGTGGGGGCGTTAGCGGTGTGCCGGAAGGCGGAATCCCTGTATCGGCCGATTGGCCTCAGGATCAATATGCATTCGAACCAACATCTGAACCGATAGCGAATGGTTATGAGAGTGTATGGATTTTTTATAAAGGCAAGACCATTCACCTTTCATTCCTTTCCTTCGGTTCAGAGCGGGAGCTTAAAAGGGTGTGCCAAAATATTTACAAATACAATTACCCGGGACAGCTTTCCGAAGCAAATGGGTATAAGGTGAACGAAATGAAGGATGGGTCACGGGTTGTTGTGGTACGACCTCCTTTTTCAGAATCGTGGGCTTTCTTTGTCCGTAAATTTGATATTCAAAGCGCATCGCTTGGGCAATTAATTAAGGGAGAAAATGCCGAGTTTCCGATACAGTTACTTTCTTATTTAATGAAAGGCAGCCGCATCACAGCAATCACCGGAGCGCAAGGTTCAGGTAAAACGACGTTGCTGATGGCGATGGTCAAGCATATTTACGCTTCGTATACGCTTCGTGTGCAGGAAATGGCCTTTGAGCTGCATCTGCGTAGCATTTACAGCCGCCGTAACATTCTGACCTTTCGGGAAACGGATCATATTTCAGGGCAACAAGGGCTCGATTTGCAGAAAAAGACAGATGGAACCGTCAATATCCTTGGTGAAGTAGCGAGTGACGAGGTAGCCGCATGGATGATTCAAATGTCGCAGGTTGCCAGTCTGTTCACCATTTTTACCCATCACGCCAAAACCTTTCGCGATCTTGTGTTCTCTCTTCGTAATTCACTGCTTAAAACAGGAGTGTTTCAGCATGAAGGTATTGCTGAGGAACAGGTCGTTCATGTCATTAACTTTGATGTGCATCTCAAGCGTGATGCTGAGGGACGGCGATATATTGAACGGATTACAGAATGTGTGCCGCACGATTCCGATCATATAGATTCAGGCTCCAGCTCTGCGTCGAGTTATAGCTATCGTCATGTTATGGAATATCGGAATGGGAGATATATGGCAATCGAGCCTCTAACAGTCAAAAGCGCAGAAGAAATGTGTGAGCAGATGAACGTCAAGGATGCCGGAGATTTTCGCAGATTCCTGACTCGCTATTGGGAGGAAGCCTATGAGTCTTAAAGTAATTTTACTGTGGGTTTTGCTCTTTTCGGGTGGATGTTTTGCGCTCCTCTATGTGGCTTTGTGGTGGCTGCGTAAGCGCAATGGTCATGCACTCCGCGGAGGGCGAATTCATTCTGTGCGAGAGGGACGGAAGGGAAAAGCAGTGCTGCAACGGCACATGCAATCTGGAATGCACAAGTTGTACACGCTAGGCATGAGATTCCCTGTTACATCCGGGTATATCACGAGTGTACGCAAGCGATTATCCGGTTTGCACGCTTACGATGAATATAAGCTTCGCCTTGAGACGATGAAAATGACGCTGTTCATCTGGGTGGCTTTTGCTTGTAGCGGCGTTGTGTTGCTTATGATGAAACCGGGGCTAGAGTTTGCCGTACTGGCTCTGTTATGCGGAGTGGTGATTAATAGTCTCATTTTGGATATGGCGATTAGCCGGATGGAAAAAAGGCTGCTTGCACAGATGATCGAATTGTTCGCCAATGTACGCCATCATTATCATCAGCACGGCATGGTGGAAGAGGCAATATCCGAGGCGGCCGATTTGGCAGGGGCTGAGGCTGGAAGGCATGCGCGACTTATTCATGAGGCGCTGACGGACGCTGATCCGCACGAAGCGCTGGAAAGATACTATGAGTCCGCTCCTAATCGGTTTTTAAAAGCATTTGCCGGTATTTCATATATGGTAATGGAGTTTGGTGACCGGATTGAAGAGGGAGGCTCCATTTATTTAAAGGGACTTGGCAGTCTTGCGCGCGAAATCCAACTGGAACTGCTGCGGAGAAATAAACTGGACTACCTGCTCAAAAGTTTAAATGTGATCGCACTTGCACCTGTTTTCTTTACAATGCCAATCGAAAGATGGGCAAGGTCCAGCTTTCCATCTATGGATGAGTTTTATCAGGGGAAATGGGGCTTTATCACAAAATTGTCCGTCTATATTGTAATTATAGTATCTTACTTCCTGCTCCAAAAGCTGCAACAGACCGATGAGACTGGATATCGTTCGGGCAAAGGACGGCGGGTCTGGGAGCAAAAGCTGTACCGTTTCCCCATTATTCGTAATGTGGTGGATGCTTTAATTCCGCAGCAGCATATGCCTTCTTATTTCCAACTGACCCGGCTGCTAAAGGAAAGCGGTGCAGAGGTCAAGCTGGAGTGGCTGTACATACGCAGAATCACTCTTTTTATCGCAGGATTGGTGCTCAGCATTAGCATGGTATTTATTTTACATCAAGCTGAGGAAACACATATTCTTCACGCTCCGGTTCAATCGGGACAAATGTTTGGGCGTTTGGGTCCAGCGGAGGAAAAAGAAGCTTTCAAGCAGAGTGAGATTGACCGCAAAATGATGCATGCGCTAAACATGAGGGCAGACAGCACCTATGAGCAGACGTATGCAGCATTGAAGCAGGTTTCTGGTAGCAGATATACTCCGGAGCAGCTTTCCGAAAATACGCGTCGTATCCTGCAAAAGCTGGAAGCGTGGAACGCGGAATACATCAAGTGGTGGGAAGTACTGATCAGTTTGGTTGCCGGGTATGTAGCCTATCAGATGCCTATGCTTTTATTGTACTTGCAGCGAAAAATGCGGCGCTTGGATATGAGGCATGAGGTTTACCAGTTTCAGACGGTCATTTCGATTTTGCGAGCCATGGAACGAATGTCTGTTGAGGAAATATTGGAATGGCTAAACCGTTTTTCGGTTATTTTCAAAAGACCTTTACAAAAATGCTTGCTTCATTATGAGCACGGGCCTGAGGCAGCACTTGACTTGTTGAAAGAAGAAGCGCCACTGCCCGAATTTCAACGCTTGGTGGACAAGCTGCATCTGTCTTTGGGCAAAATTACGATTCGAGAGGCTTTCGACGATTTGGATTCCCATATGTCCTACTATTTTGAACAAAGAAAACAGGAGTATGAAAAAATTATAGATAGCAAGGCCATTTGGGGAAGGTTGATCGGTTTTGCTCCGATGTACGGTCTTATCTTTTTATATTTGGTCATTCCTTTGATCGGTATGAGCTTTGTCCAAATGGATAGCTATTACGAGCAAATACAAAAGATTCAATAGCAGTTCTAATACGAATATTACGATATTACAAGCTAAGGAGAGAAAAATAATGAATAACGCATCAACAGCCTTAAAAGTAGCTGCTGGCATATTTTTGACCATTGCACTGATCACAATTGTAGTTATTTTGTTTATTTCAGCACAGGAGGCAACCAAAACGGCACAAAACAATTTTGCCGATATCCAGACCGAATTGTCTCAAGCCTCTTTTACGGTATATGACGGTACAACGATCAGCGGGTCCCAAGTGACCAATGCGCTACGGAAGTTTCAAGGTAAGGACCAATTCGGAATTCAGATTAAAACCGGAAAAAACATGACGGGTCAGTGGTATGGTAATGCTCTGAACATTAGCCCAGACAGTGAACAGTATGGAGCGGTGAATGGTGGAAGCGACAAGACTGGGAAAATAACGAATACGCTGAATGAGAAAGAAAACGAATATGTAAATCCAAGTGGTAAATTCAAGGCCGAGATCGTCAAGGATAAATCGAACGTTGTACGCGGGTTGTTGTTTACCCAATCCTAGGAAGCAGAATAAGGATATCAATTGTAAGGGAGATGGGTAGCATGTCTGATCACGCTTCAAGTATGCTGCGGCTTGGTGTGTCAGTTACGCTGTTTATAACCGCATGTGCATCGGCAGCAGAACTGTCCAGTCAGATGGGCACTACACTGGAATTAAGATCGCAGCAGGAGGAGCATTCCGAGGGGCGTATCAATCGTACTTTAGAGGTGAGTATGCCAGAACGGGTCAAAGGAACTCAAGTTATGCAGGCAATCCGTATGAACTTGCAGGAAGGCATTCCTGTTCAAGTCGATGGTACGGTGTACGATATGTATTCTGAACCGTTCGAGCCCGATGTATCAGCCCTCGAAGCTTCCTCTTTATATTCCATGCATCCACAGCGTGATCAGTATGGAGATATACAATCCATACGTTTTGAGAAATTGGGGGAGGACTGAAGTGGTTCAATCTATATCCAAGCTGTTGGGGGCACTGCTCGCTGTATTGCTCTTGTACATAGTGCCCGCCGCTCAAGCCGCTGAACGACAGGACGATATATCCGGGTTAAATACGTATCATTCAACTGTACGTTTTGTTGATATGGTGAGAACCAAGGGATATATTACACCGACGATGTATAACGATTTTATGCGTGAGCTAGAGCTGACGGGAAATACGTATGAGGTTGAATTGGAGCATATGCACAAAAAATATGTACCTGACTATGCAGATTATGCGAAGCCGGACACCTTTCTTGGCTACTATGCCTCCGTATATGATGGATACTATAACCCGCAAATCTTGCCTGTACTGTTTCCTGACAATCAGCAGCCAAAGTCAGATCAAACACGTCGGTATAGCATAATGTCAGGAGATTATTTTACAGTGCGGGTGCACAATACGAATCGCACTCCTGCGGACTTGTACAAATCATGGCTTCTTGGTGGGGCAGATAGCGGCAAACCGGCGGTTACAGCTTCTTACGGGGGCATGGTTCTGAATGAAGATTACTGATTTTGCAGTTATATTTATCCTGCTGTTTTTGCCCTTTGGCGTAGTTAGTGACCTGCGGGTGCAGAATCAGCGCGAAGTACAACAACTGGAAATGAAATATACCTCGGCCCTCCGTACCGCAGTTCAGGGTGCTGGTGTCGTGCTTTCACAGAATGAACGTCAGGAACGAGAGGCTGGGTATGGCTCGGACAAGTTTTTTCGTGTAGATAAAGAAGAAGCGCTGCACACCTTTCTGCATAGCCTTTTTCTTAACATGGGAATTGATGGGGATACAGTGGCACAACGTGCACTATTGGATTATATGCCTGCTCTTATGGTTCTGGACTATGACGGCTATTATGCGTTTGCTTCCGAATCTTACACAGATGAGCATGGACAAGCTGTCCAAGGACCCAAATGGAGTGAAAAAAAACCTTATGCCTACGTTGATTCAGTAGGTAACAGTGTTGGATTTACTTTGGACAATTATGTACATGCCTATGATGCTCGGAATCACAGGTGGGTAGAGGGCTTTCAGAAGGAGCTTCAGGGACAGACAACGATCTCGTTGCTTAATGACCCGGAAGCTTTTGAGCAAGTACGACGTTCCACCATTGTCCACAGCATTCAGGAGGATTTGAGCCGACTCATTAATCTCCATAACGAAAAGGCAGCACATAATGGTGTATCCTATACTTTCACGCTACCGCTCATCTCACAAGAGGAATGGTATAACACGGTAGATGATGTGGGGCTGATGGCGTTTATTCAGGGAATCCCGGTTGGAGACAGGTACTATAATAACTATGGGTTTGGTGGCGGGAGAGTCGTCAGGAAACAAGCCGTGATCGGCGGCGTAGAGTCGGATACCGGAATGAAATATTTTTACAGAGAGTCCTGCCCAGCCCCCTTTAAAGCGGAAGAGCGTTTTACAGATGAAAAATCTGCGGCAGCCGCAGGGTATTTTGAATACAAATGTGATAATGATAATAAATAAAATCTTTAAACAATCTTTAAATAAATCACTCCTACGAGTGGTTTTTCTTTTTTTATAAGCAGACAATATCAAAATCCTTCAAATTCACCCATTTTCAATATTCCGATAAGGCTACTGGATGTGCTACAATAAGGCTTTGAAAGAAATGCATATGAAATAAGAACAGTCGGCATCGCCGATGACAATAAGGAGCCAAAAACAGCTTATGAGTTTATTGACTGTAGAAAATGTATCCCATAACTTTGGGGACCGCGCATTGTTTAAAAATGTATCCTTCCGATTGCTTGGAGGGGAACGTGTAGGTTTGGTGGGAGCCAATGGTGTTGGTAAATCGACACTGATGAACATCCTGACCGGAAAATTGCTTAAGGATGAAGGCAAAGTGGAATGGACTCCACGTGTACGTTATGGGTATTTGGATCAGCACACCAAGCTGACACCTGGTAAAACGGTGCGGGATGTACTGAAGGACGCCTTTCTCCCATTGTTGGAATTGGAAAAGGAAATGATGCAGATCACTGACAAGATGGGGGAAGCTTCTCCTGAAGAACTGGAAGTGCTGCTGGAACAGATGGGTGAAATTCAGGAACAACTGGATATGGGGGACTTTTACCTCATCGATGTGAAGGTTGAAGAAATGGCGAATGGATTGGGCCTTTCCGCAATAGGACTGGAGCGGGATGTTTCCGCACTTAGCGGTGGACAACGGACGAAGGTCCTACTTGCCAAGCTGCTGCTGGAAAAGCCGAATGTGTTGCTGCTGGATGAGCCTACCAACTATTTGGATGTAGAGCATATTGAATGGCTTACACGTTATCTGAAGGATTATCCATATGCGTTTATTCTTATTTCTCATGATACTGAGTTTATGAATCAGGTCGTGAATGTCATCTATCATCTTGAATTTGCTAAGCTGACCCGTTATTCAGCCAACTATGAAAAGTTCCTTGAAATGGCAGACCTGAACAAAAGCCAGCATATTGAAGCTTATGAGAAGCAGCAGGATTTTATTAAGAAACAGGAAGATTTCATTCAACGCAATAAGGCGCGCGCCTCTACGTCAGGTCGGGCGAAGAGCCGTGAGAAGCAGCTTGATCGAATCGAGCGTATTGATAAACCGGAGGAAGCGGCTAAACCAACATTCCAATTTAAAGAAGCACGTGCGAGTGGGAAAACGGTATTTGAGGGTATTGATTTTGAAATTGGTTACACCCATGCCCTGTTGCCTAAAATGACCATGACGATTGAACGTGGTGATAAAATTGCGATTGTGGGCTACAATGGTGTCGGTAAATCGACATTGCTCAAAACCATTCTGGGAAAAATTCCGCCGATCAGCGGCAAGACCTATCAAGGGGATTTCTTGCAGCCAGCTTATTTTGAGCAAGAAGTACGGGCAGAGAAAGTTACACCGATTGAGGATGTGTGGAATGAATTCCCGCACTTGAACCAGCATGAAGTAAGAGCGCATTTGGCGCGTTGCGGTTTGAAAAATGAGCATATCACCCGTCCACTATCCGCGCTCAGTGGTGGTGAGCAGGCCAAAGTCCGCCTATGCAAACTGCTAATGCGGGAAAGCAATTGGGTGCTTTTCGATGAACCTACCAATCATTTGGACATCAAAGCGAAGGATGAGCTGAAACGTGCCTTGAAGGAATACAAAGGAACGGTGCTGCTCGTATCTCACGAACCGGACTTTTATGAGGATTGGGTAACCAAAACGTGGAATGTGGAAGAATGGACAAGTAAAGTCAACTAAATATCCAGTTCTGTACCAAGCTTCACAAGAAGCAGGGTTTGCAGGATTAGGAAATTATGCTAAGCTATCTTTAGCTGATACAATTAAATAGTTACACTAGGGGAGCCGCCCATGCGGCTGAGACGGAATAAACGGATTTCGGACCCTTTGCACCTGATCTGGGTTATGCCAGCGTAGGGAAGTGAGCGCCGTACAAACGAGGTAACGAATTTATTACTTTGTTTGTACGTGGGACGATATACGTATACGGATATAATGATCCGTTTGGTTATTGGACGTACGTTTAACCACTTCCTTCGGGAAGTGGTTTTTTTGCGTTTTCATTCGTGTTCATATATTTGTATTCATATACCGTACCCCTTCATTTTTTTGCTGGTAAACGTGGCTAGTCCATACCGTATAGCACGATATGAGACTGTAAAGATACAGGGTCAGCTTACAAACATTTAGTCCATTGTGAGGTGAGAATAAGATCGAATTGCACGTAATTACGATGGAAGGCGATTCCAGTGCACATGCACATACTGCCCAAGTGGCTGCTGCTATTCATCCGTATGTTCATTATGTACACGTGCGCTTGAAGCAGAAGGGCGCATCTGAATTGCTTGCTTTAACCCGCAGTATGGTGAATCGAGGAGTTCCTTTACAGCAAATTGCAGTAAATGACCGGGTGGATGTTGCTATGCTTACCTCCGTCGGAGCTATCCAGCTACCGGCTAACGGATTACCTGTTATGGATGTCAAAAGTATACTTCCAGAGGGTACGCGGTGCGGGGTGTCGGTGCATTCTTTGGAGGAGGCACAGGCTGCCGAACAAGCAGGAGCGGATTATGTACTCTATGGCCATGTATATGAGACTCACTGCAAGCCTGGTGTTACTCCGCAAGGTTTAGTACAGCTTGAGCGCATAAGCAGGTTATTGAGCATTCCTGTGATTGCTATAGGCGGCATACAACCACGCCACATTCACGAGCTGTATACTGCGGGTGCAAGCGGAATTGCGGTGATGTCCGGCATCTGGGAGGCTGAGTCCCCCGTTGCGGCTGCGATGGCGTACAAGCGAATGGCGGATCGGGTAGTGCACAGCCTGTAGTGGTGAAACGGAAGTAGGAGATCGTCGCAAGCAGAATCGTTAGTGGAGAGGAGAGATGGAACATATGCCAGAGATAAAAACAAAGTCACCAGCTATTGGACACGCTGAATGCTTGATCATTGGTGGAGGTGTCATCGGTAGCTCCATTGCTTATCATATGGCCAAGGAGGGGCGCAGTACGATATTGGTGGAGCGATTCATTCCGGGCGAGGGAGCCTCAGGGGCTGCGGTTGGGATGCTGGCAGCAGAGAGTGAAGAATTCACCGACCCGGAGTTGGCACAGTTCGCTCGCACAAGCCGGGATGCATTTCCCGAGCTGGTTCGTGACCTAGAGCGTTTGTCTGGTGTTTCGGTGGAATTCCGTACAGAAGGATTTGTGACTCCCTTCCGTTCGGAAGCAGAGGGGCAAAAACGCTGGAATGCGGCTATTGCGCAAGAGGTTGATCATCCTGTGTGGTGGGATTCCAGAGAATTGGCCCGCAGAATTCCAGGTTTGGATGGTCAAGTGATCGGGGCTATATACCGATCAAAGGAGACGCAAATTTCTCCTGCCCAGCTTTGTCGTGCTTATACGGGGGCAGCTGTCGAACTGGGAGCAACAATATGCTCCGGTACACAGGCGGAGCAACTCGTAGTAAAGAATGGGCGAGTTTGTGGCGTACAAACAGACAGTGGCTTTTTTTCCTGCAAACAGGTCATTATTGCTGGAGGCTTGGATAGTATGAGACTGCTGGAGCAGGTGGGTTTTGAATATCCGCTTAATCCGGTCAAGGGTGAGGCTGTTGCAGTCTCCTTGAAGGATCATCCATTGGAATATACTATTTACGCCGATGATATTTACTTAGTGCCCAAACGGAACAACGAGCTTTGGATTGGAGCGACGAGTCTGCCGCATCAACATGACAAAGAGGTGAGCATTGGAAGCCTGGAGGGGCTGCTGGCCCGTGCTTCTGCCTGGTTGCCTCGTGTCCGTGAAGCTTCTTTTATACGCACTTGGGCGGGCTTGCGTCCCCAGGCAGTAGCAGGGCGACCTTGTATTGGGCCTGTTCCCGGCGTAAAAGGGGTATATGTCGCGGTCGGGCACTACCGGAACGGCGTGTTGCTGAGTGAAGCTACCGGGCGTGCGATAGCAGCTCTGTTAAAAGGGGCTGGTGTGGCTGAGCTTGGAATAAGCGGCTTTTCTCCTGAACGTATAAAGGAGGCGAGCAAATGAAGCTGACGATTAACGGTCAGAACATGACCTTTTCCAATCGGATCATTCATGTGGATCAACTGCTGAAAGAGCTGGATTTGAAAGTGAAAACTGTAGTGGTGGAGCTGAATCGTCACATATTGACTCGTGAAGATCATGATGAAGCGGTACTGAAGGATGGAGATAGATTGGAAATTGTACATTTTGTGGGAGGCGGTTAATCATGTTAACGATTGGTAAAGCATCTTTTACGTCAAGGCTGTTATTGGGTACAGGAAAATTCCCCGATCTGGATATTCAATCCAAAGCTGTGGAAGCTGCGGAGACCGAAATATTAACATTTGCTGTGCGGAGATTAAATTTGGAGGAACGGGATAAGCAACATTTTCTGGATACACTGGATTTGAGTCGTTATGCGCTGCTTCCCAATACGGCAGGAGCGACAACGGCGAATGAGGCAGTGCGTATCGCTAAGCTGGCGAGAGCCTCAGGTCTGTGCGACATGATTAAGGTGGAGGTCATTGGGGATAGCAAGACATTGCTGCCTGATCCTTTTGAAACGCTCAAGGCCAGCGAAAAACTCCTGGAGGAAGGTTTTATCGTGCTGCCTTACATATCGGATGATGTGATTCTGGCCAAAAGGCTGCAAAATCTTGGTGTACATGCCGTTATGCCTGGAGCTTCACCCATTGGTACAGGACGCGGCCTGCTAAACCCGTTCTCATTGGAACTCATTATTGAACAAGCGGAGGTTCCGGTTATCGTCGATGCCGGCATTCGCTCACCTGGAGATGCGGCAATGGCGATGCAACTGGGGGCAGATGCCGTGCTGTTGAATACAGCTGTATCTGGAGCTCAGGACCCTGTGAAAATGGCTGAGGCGATGAAGCTGGCTGTTCGCGCGGGCAGATACGGTTTTGAGGCGGGCCTGATTCCTGTAAAACGTTATGCCTCGGCAAGTAGCCCGACAGAAGGCTTGGTTCAGGCATGAAGTCGACTGAAAAAGCTGGTGTACAAATACAACAAAATGATCGTTATTCCAGACAGGAAAGATTCACCCCTTTCGGGCCGGAAGGACAACGCCGACTGGCTTCGTCCCACGTACTGATCATAGGCGCTGGAGCGCTAGGTACCGGAATTGCGGAAACGCTCGTTCGCGGAGGCGTAGGCACTGTGACCATCGCAGACAGGGATTATGTGGAATGGAGTAACTTGCAGCGCCAGCAGCTTTTTCAGGAGAATGACGCCGCAGAAAGGTGCCCCAAAGCAGTAGCTGCACAGCGAAGACTAAAGGAAATCAATTCGGAAACGATCATACACGCACATGTACTGGATGTTGGAGTAGAGGAATTGGAGGAGCTGATTCAGGGAGTGGACCTCATTATGGATGCCACCGACAACTTTGATACCCGGCTACTTATGAACGATATGGCACAAAAGCATCGCATTCCCTGGATTTATGGGGGATGTGTTGGCAGCTATGGGGTAACCTATACCATTTTACCAGGGAAAACGCCTTGTCTTCATTGTCTGCTTGGAACTGTACCGTTCGGCGGAGAAACCTGTGATACCGCGGGAATTATAGCACAGGCGGTGCAGATGGTCACGGCCAACCAGACCACAGAAGCCTTCAAGCTACTTGGTGGATACCCGGAGGATCTTAGGGGGAAGCTGCTTTCGTTTGATCTGTGGCAAAATGAGTATGTAGCGATAGCAGTAGACAGTGTCAAAAAAGCGGATTGTCCTTCTTGTGGCACTCATCCGACCTACCCTTATTTGTCGGCAGCCCATCGCCAGAAAACAGATGTACTGTGCGGCCGGGATACCGTTCAAATTAGACCAGCGAAGCCGATACAGGTGAATCTTAAAGAAACAGCAGACAGACTAGCTTCTTTGGGAGAGGGAAGAGTGGAGCAAAATCCGTTTCTGGTTTCTTTTAGTGTAGGGACGCACCGTTTGGTTATTTTTGCAGATGGGAGAGCATTAATACACGGAACAAAAGATGTCACAGAAGCAAGGAAAATCTATCACCGCTATTTAGGCTAAACCGTAAAAGCAGGAAGTCTTCCTTCGTGGAATGATTTCACTGCTTTTTTGTTACAATATAATAAATAGGTTCGAATCGTTTGTATCAAATACGTCTGTATCCATATTGCAGTCCTATGTCCAAACACAGGTGGGTGAGAAGAATGAACCCGTTAATTTTACTCGTGGATGGGAATGAAGCATCTGCTACTACGTATACACGTCAGTTGAAGCAGGAAGGCTATCAGGTGGTTTACGCCCGCAATGTAGCGGAGGGAGAGTCCTATTTAGACGAAAATTCTGTGAATTTGCTGCTACTTAATATGGAGAATGAGCAGGCCAATACACAAGGCTTGATCCGCATCATGCAGCAAAATGATCCCACTGTTCCCATGTTCGTAATGACCTCATCAGACGATGAGAACCATATTGTTTCCTGTTTTGAGCAGGGAGCACACGATGTGATTGTCCAACCCTTTTCCCCTAAAGTGTTTCAAGCCAGAGTGGCCAATTTATTGCGGATTTTTGGTACTGAACGTGATGTGAAAAGGCCGATACAGGCGGGTGATTTACATATTGATAGTGGAAGTAGACTGGTAAGCAGAGGCGGACAGAAGCTGGAATTAACTCCGAAAGAATTTGATCTTTTGTTTCATCTGGCTATTCATCTAAATCAGGTTTGCAGCAGGCAGCAAATTTTGAAGGATGTCTGGAAGCATGATTATATTGTTGATACGAACGTAGTAGACGTGTATATCAGGCATTTGAGAGTCAAGGTAGACAAAGGACAAAGATTCAAAATGATTCGCACGGAACGAGGCATCGGCTATTCACTCAGAACACCCCCTGAAGTAGAGTAGTAAAGTATGGGGAAATATAAAAAAAGCCGAGACCCAGAGTCCCGGCTTGAAAAGGCTAAATCAAATGAATGCTACAGCACGCGGCGTGCTTTGATGTATGTTCTTTTCCAGTTGCTGGAGTTCAAATCGGAGAAAGTAACCCCAGGTCTGCCGTATGTGTGTAAAATTTTACCTCCGCCTACATAGACCGCTACATGGGTAATGTTGCGACCTGTGGCGCGACTACCGCTCGAAAAGAACACAAGGTCACCCTTTTTCAGATTGGACTTGGATACGGCATGTCCAACATTGGATTGTGCAACAGAGGTACGAGGCAAGTCGACGCCGTATTTCTGAAATATGTGCTTCATGAAGGAAGAGCAATCGAAATTGCGTGTTGTGCTTGTGGAAGCACCAAATTTATAGGGAGTCCCCAGATATTTTTCACCGTAGTTAATTACTTTTTGACCTGCAGAAGTAGCGGTGGCAGCTTGAGCCGTATTTGTTCCCTCTAATGCAAACGTTCCAAAGCCGATAGTGGCTGCCATTCCTGTGATAATTGCCTTTTTTATGATTTTATGCATGTTCATGTTGTAAGTACCTCCAGAAATTGATTTGTATAATATTTTGCTGAGCTGCTAACTAACTGACAGCGTTGAGTATAACAGCTTTGAAGCCGCCTAATAGTTGGAAAAATACTCTCAAATGCTTGAGGGACAAGGCTTACACGCCAATTATTAAAAAACGATTAAAAATTACAATTTGTAAAAAATATCGAATCTCAAAAATCGGGATACATGATAAAACTCTTTATTATCAAGGGTTTCAAACGAAAAAAGTTCTTTTTCAAAGGTTACAATAATGTCATAATTAATCTTTGCTTTGGATCACAAGCAGCAGTCCACTTTCGATGGAAATCGTTCCTTTTGGAGCGATCAGCTGGTTGCTGACACCGCGTGATTGTCCCATTTTAAGTGTGGCATTATGCAGTGGGTACATAAATCCATCCAGCTCTATACCGGTTACTTCGGCAGTCATAGGAATTAGCGATGTATATGTATAGCCCATAGGCTCAATCTCCAGCGTTGATCCAGTGAGTTCAATATAATTATGGGCGTCCATAATGGCACAGCCTATATGATGCTGCATCGCACGCACCAATATTTGAACATTAGCCAGCGTATGATCCATCCGCGTACCCGTAACGCCAAGCATAAGCACATGCTCTGCCTGCTCATCCATGGCAATTTCCAGAGCAAGCTCTGTATCTGTCAGGTCCTTGAGTACCGGATCGCACGAAAGCATACGTTTACTTGCAGATTCAACCCGTGACTTTTCCTCAGGTGTTACTGAATCAAAGTCTCCTACAGATACGTGTGGCGTAATGCCGTGTTCGATCAGGAAAAGGGCGCCTTTATCTGCACCAATAATGAAATCCCCGGGTTGTATTTGTTGTAGATCTTCCTCGCCAAGACGACCGCCGGAAAATACAATTGCGCGCTTCTTCGTCATATCCAACATCCTTTCTTCTGCCATACGTCTACATAGCTCATCAGCTTTTAAGTATAACGCGTTAAATATGGCTTGCACAATTTTGGAGGGCATAGCTACAATGGAACAGAAAAAAGGAATTGTAATGTGTAATTAGGAAGGAGAGCGAAATGATTAACGTTTTGTTTGTGTGTTTGGGTAATATTTGCCGTTCCCCTATGGGAGAGGCGGTACTGAGACATAAAGCGCAGGAACGGGGACTAGGTGCGAAAATTCGGGTAGACTCGGCAGGAACAGGAGACTGGCATATCGGAAATCCCCCGCATGAGGGAACGCTAAAGCAGCTCAAGCTGCACGGAATTAGTGAACAAGGTATACAGGCGCGACAGATGAAAGGCCATGATTTTGAAGCGTTTGATTATATCGTGTGTATGGATGATTCCAATGAGCGAAACATGCGCAAACTCGCGGGCGGAGCGGAGGCTGACATTTTAAAATTCATGGACCTGCTGCCACAAGAAAAGCTGAGAGAGGTGCCGGACCCGTATTTTACCGGAAATTTTGAAGAAACATATCGATTGATGGACGCGGGATGCAATGCCTTGCTGGACAAAATCATAGAAGAAAAGCTATAATGTGAACGACAGAAGACGGCAAAAAATGCCGTTTTTCGTTACAATTTTGAAAGCGTATCCAACATTCGGAGAAAAAAGAGGAAAGAGCGTAACGACCTAATCTGGTCAACAAATGCCCAATCCCCGGTAATCTCTGTAGCTTTGGAAAAGCTTCACTCAGGCGCGATCTAAAAAATACATTAGTGCGTCAGGCAGCTCATTTTGCCAAAAGCCCCACAAATGCTTGCCGTCCTTTTCTCGATAGGAAACCTCGGCGTTCCGTTCGCGTAGCAAATCTGCGCATTGGCGGTTAAGTTCTACAAAATTGTAAATGCCGGTGTCGCTCTCAAACGCATCTTCTTGAAGACCAACCGTCATCCACACCCGCAGATGGGACAGATCACGCTCACGAGCGATAATTTCTTGTGAAGCTTCATAGTAAGCACCGGACAGGCTGATAATACGATTGAACAGTTGGGGATATAGCAAGGCTAAATGCAGAGACACACTGCCTCCCAGTGAATCTCCAGCCAGAATCCGGGACGATGCATCTCTTCTTATAGGATACTTCTGTTCCACATAGGGAATAATCTCTTCTGCAAAACAGGCGGTGTACGCCTCAAAGCGATTGCCAAAGGGAGCATACTCCTGAGTTCTGATTTTCGTGTTGACTTCAACGCCGACGATGATGAAAGGCTCAACACCTTCGTCCAGAATGAGACGGTTTGCCTGTGTTGCTATACGGCCAAAATTGAAAAATTCCTCTCCGTCCTGACAGTACACGACCGGGTAGCTCAAAATTTCATTATAGCCGGGCGGTAAATAAATACGGAGTGTTCTGGTTTCGCCAAGAAAGCGGCTGTTTATTTCGTCTTTTAGGATGGTTCGTTTCAAATACCGGGAATCCGTCATTATTTGTCACCTTTCTGGGGTATAATTTTGCATTCGGGATCACAATAAGTTAAGATTACCCTGATTGCAATAGATGTTTAAAATTTCAATCATGTACTAAGCTGTTATAGTAAAAAATGTTCCCTGTTACACAAACAAAAATGTGGCGAACTCAAAAAAAATAACTAAATCTTTGACGCAAGCAATATAACAGGTGTATAATAATCCTATAACAGCGGAACTTGATATTCAAATTTTTTTGTTGAGGTGAAGAAAATGAGCAAGGTTCCTTATGAAGTGTACACAGAGGAAGTTGAGGCTCTGTCCGTACTTTCTCCGGATGGTGAAATTATCAATAAAGATATGTTGCCTAAACTTACAGATGATCAATTGAAAGAAATTATGTATCGAATGGTATTTACACGTACTTGGGATGACCGTGCCGTTAACTTAGGGCGTCAAGGACGTCTCGGCTTCTACGCTCCGGTATCCGGACAAGAAGCAACCATGATTGGTAGCGAATATGCGCTCCAAAAAGAAGATTTTATTGCTCCAGGCTACCGCGATATTCCGCAAATCGTTTGGCATGGCCTGCCATTATACCAAGCTTTCTTGTATTCCCGTGGTCATCAACACGGCGGCCAAGTGCCAGACGGTGTTAATGTACTGATGCCGCAAATCATCATTGGCGCGCAAATCTTGCATGCTATGGGTATTGCAATGGGTTACAAACTGAAAAAACAAAAACAAGTCGCCATTACATATACAGGTGACGGCGGTTCTTCCGAAGGTGATTTCTACGAAGGCCTGAACTATGCCGGTGTTTACAAGTTGCCAGTTATTTTCTTTGTGCAAAACAATGGCTACGCAATCACAACTCCATTTGCGAAGCAAACGGCTGCTCTTTCTATCGCTCACAAAGCCGTTGCTGCCGGTATCAAAGGCGTGAAAATCGACGGAATGGACGTACTCGCAGTTATCAAGGCTGTTCAAGAAGCTGCTGAACGCGGACGTAACGGCGAAGGCGCGACATTGATCGAAGCTGTAACTTACCGTTTCCGTCCACATTCCCTGTCTGACGATGCAAGTAAGTATCGTTCGAAAGAAGAAGAGGGCGAATGGAATGCGAAAGATCCGATTGCCCGTTTTGCGAAATATCTTGAGAAAAAAGGTCTTTGGACTGAAGAAGATACAGCTCGCGTAAAAGAAGAAGCTAAAGCGAAAGTGAACGAAGAGATCAAAAAAGCCGAGAAAACAGAAAAAATGACCATTTCCGGTCTGATCGACAGCATGTTCGAATCTACGCCTAAGCATCTGGAAGAACAAAAAGCTGATTTTAAATAATTGAGCTTGAAATAAATCAGAGAGACCGGGCGGCATCCCGATCCGGTCTGTCTTTCAATTGGACCTGAACTGAAACTGATCTGTCAATGTTTAAGGAGGAAATGAAGCAAATGGCACAAATGAACATGAAAGAAGCGATTCGTGACGCACTGCGCGTAGAGTTGAAACGCGACCCTAACGTCCTGCTTTTCGGTGAAGATGTAGGTCATGTAGGCGGTGTATTCCGCGCAACAGAAGGTCTGCAAAAAGAGTTTGGCGAAGAACGTGTATTTGATACTCCGTTGGCGGAATCCGCAATCGGGGGTCTTGCTGTGGGGCTGGGTATCCAAGGTTTCCGCCCTGTAGCTGAAATCCAGTTCGTAGGCTTTATCTTTGAAGCACTCGACCAAATGGCAATTCAAGCATCCCGTATGCGCTACCGTTCCGGTGGACGCTACAATTCTCCAATCGTATTCCGTACGCCTTTTGGCGGCGGGGTTAAAGCGGCTGAGCTGCATACAGATTCCCTGGAAGGACTTTTGGCTCAAACACCTGGTATCAAGGTTGTTGTTCCTTCCAATCCTTACGATGCAAAAGGTCTGATGATCGCGGCTATTCGCGATAACGATCCAGTATTTTTCATGGAGCATTTGAACTTGTACCATGCATTCCGCGCTGAAGTTCCTGAGGATGATTACACAATTGAGCTGGGTAAAGCGAACGTAGTTCGTGAAGGTTCCGATGTTACAATCATCACTTATGGTTTGATGGTACACACTTCTGTCAAAGCTGCTGATGAACTGGAAAAAACAAAAGGTATTAAAGTCGAAATTATTGACCTGCGTACCGTTAGCCCAATTGACATTGATACAATCGTGGCTTCCATTCAAAAAACAAATCGTGCCATCGTTGTTCAAGAAGCGCAAAAGAGCTCTGGCGTAGCTGCTGAAGTGATTGCACAAATTAACGAAAAAGCAATTCTGCATCTGGAAGCACCAGTTCTGCGTGTGGCAGGTCCAGATACCATTTATCCTTTTGCTCAAATTGAAGATACTTGGTTGCCGACGCCAACACGTATCATTGATGCGGTTAATAAAGTACTGGAATTTTAATTAAAGCACACCGTAAATTTGGGAGGTTTTAAACGTGGCTAAATTTGAATATAAATTCCCGGAGCTGGGTGAAGG
>NZ_JTHP01000057.1 GCF_000943545.1 Paenibacillus terrae | reverse complement strand
ACACGACGACTGGTTTCTTTTTGTTTTACAATTTAGAGAAAAGGGCCGTCTCCAGCCAATTTTATGACTTATGGGACAGCCCCTTTTGGATCTTTTTCATGATATGAGCTGAACGAAAAATTCACATGAAAAACGGAGTAGGCGGAATGGTGATGTACAAGCAGCAACAGCGATGGGAAGCACCATCCGCTTGCGTAATGGCGCGTTATGTACATTTTATAGTAAAATCATCGGAATAAGCGAAGTGGAGGAAGAAATTCATGAATCCCGTGTTACATCATTACATTGCTGAGCTTGAATTTACCGGGGATCTATTTTCGGACGTAGAGAAGCTTTTTAACAAACCATATCCCCATTTTAGAAGAAGAATTAGCATTTCCGTATATCCTGCACCAAAAGCTGTCCAGAGAGATGACTATTCAGATCTTTGGACTAACGGATCCGATGCTGCTGAATGCGATTGAATGTCACACGACGCTGCGGAAGTCCATGAGTCTGCTGGATAAGATTTTATTTGTAGGAGACAAATTGTCATGGGATCAAGCACACGCCGCGCCTTTTCTAAAAGAGATAAGGAAGAATGTGAACGATCATTTGTTGGATGAAGCGATTATGATTTATTTTAACCATGTGTGGAGCAATAAAGAGAAGATGAAGGTTGTGCATCCCTGGTTATTAGAAGCCAGACAGTCTTTATTAAAAGAGCCCAAAGGAACATTCACGGATGTATTCGAGTAAGGTCAAGCACCTTCAGGGGTGCTTTTTTCATGGCTTTTGAGTTTCACCTTTTCACGTTATAACCTCGTAAAACCTCTAAAAAAACGGTAGCCGCTTTCGTTTCAAATACCGCAGAAGGGGTCAGAAAAGAGAATTTTCGAACGACCGGGAAGCCGCTTATATCCAACACTTTTAAAGTGCCCAAGGTGAGTTCCTTTTGAATCGTCCATTGTGACAGCAAAGAAATGCCCAAGCCTGCTTCTACAGACTCTTTAATAATCTGAGTGCTGCCAAAATCCATAATATGAGCAGGGGCAAACTGAAATCGTGCAAACATCTTTTCCGCCGCTTCCCGGGTTCCAGAGCCTTCTTCGCGCAGAATCCATATGTCCTCTTGTAGCTCACTTAAACTCACTTGAGATTTACCAGCCAAACGGTGATGATGTGGAACGACGATATACATTTCATCTTCTGCAAACGGTTCAATATACAAATGGTCATGTTGAAATTGTCCTTCAATAATCCCTACATCCAGTTGATTACTAATCACCAATCTTTCGATTTCCTGAGTGTTGCCGATGCTAATGGAGGGCTGAATGAGTGGATATTGACTTCTCATTTGCGCAATCACATGCGGTAGTACATATTCTCCGTATGTGTAGCTTGCGCCAATGGATAGATTGCCTTTTGCCGTATTCATCAGCTCGTCCACCAAATACTGCATTCGAGTATGGAGACGGATGATTTCCTGGGCATGGTGATATACAATTTCACCGGCTTTGGTTAAACGCACATATTTATTACTTCGCTCCAAAAGCCGGGCTCCCATCGTACGCTCCAGCGTTTGAATGTATTGACTTACGGCAGGCTGGGTCATGTGTAACTCTTCGGCTGTTCTTGTGAAGTTTTGTTTCTCCGCTGCCATAACAAATACGATTAAAGATTGATCCAAAGCCAACTCCTCCATTTTCATCATATGTATTTACTTATGGATACTATTATAATGATTTATTTTCCTTATGACAAAATACGCATTAAGCTTTATGAAGACAGAATTGGAGGTATTCACCATGAGCAGTCACATAAAGCGCATGAAATGTTCACTAAGTTCCGGTTTATCACAAAAGCGTTCCCCACACTCTAATCGAAATCGCTTTATCCAGCGTATCTTAGGCATTGGACTGACCATGATATTTGCATCCGTGGGGTATGGTCTGAACGAAATACCTGGCTTTCATTATGTAGGTCCTTTGGCTTGCGCCATGTTTCTCGCTGTCTTATACCGACAGCTATGGGGATATCCCGAAGCTTTACGCTCAGGGGTTGAGTTTTCGGCTAAAAAATTGCTGCGAGGGGCTATCGTATTATACGGACTAAAGCTCAATATGGATGTTGTTATTCATCACGGTATGGGCTTGCTCCTGCGTGATGTGGGCACCGTCGTATTTTCCATCCTGTTTACCATGTGGCTGGCCAAGCGCTTTAAGGCAGATGCTTCGCTCTCGCTTCTTCTCGGTATTGGGACAGGTGTCTGCGGTGCGGCTGCGATTGCGGCTGTTTCTCCCCTGTTGAAATCCAAGGATGAGGATACGGCTATAGGAGTAGGGCTCATTGCTTTGGTCGGAACTGTATTTGCCATTTTGTTTACTGTGCTTCGACCTTGGCTTCCTTTGACGGATATGCAATATGGAATATGGTCAGGCATCAGTTTGCATGAAATTGCACATGTGGCTTTAGCTGCCGAGCCTGCCGGACAGGATGCTCTCGCGATTGGCTTGCTAGCCAAATTGGGCCGTGTCTTTTTGCTAATACCGCTTAGCTTTATGTTCATGTACTGGATGAAGCGAACCGGAAAGATCCACTCGGATGCGAAAATGGAGTTCCCCTGGTTTCTCATTGGATTTGTCATAACAAGTTTGATCGGTAGCTATGTTTTGGGAAAATATATCGTAGTTCCTTCTAGTCTGATGAACGGACTTTCTCACATCACCACATTTATGCTAACGATGGCAATGGTAGGCATGGGGCTGAATGTGAGCTTTAAGACCTTGCGGGAGAAAGCGGTGCTTCCCTTACTGGTGCTGTCCATCACTTCGGTCATTCTTGCAGGCTTAACATTTTTAACCGTGTGAATATGGATACAAAAGAAGTCTCTGCTCGCTATGTAGCTGGTAGAGACTTTTTAGTGCTGTAAATGATAAACTTGAGATATGTGATGACTTATCCGTAACTTTTTACATATTATTGGCGTCTATCAAAATGGCGGGTACTGAGGATACTAGATTGCACGATTTTCATAAGTGAGGATTTTGCAAAAATCCACAAAGCGACGTGTAATCAGGAATATATAGATCGAAATGATTTTATTCGTCTATATATTGTACCTTGGAGCGACTGGAATCGAATTTCGCAAAATCCTGAAGTGAAAATTTATAGAATGGTAGGGTACATAATGAAGAAAATTTGTTTTTTGGCTTTTTTATTTCTGTTTTTATGGGTATTTCCAGGGGAAACTCACGCTACGTCTTCAAGTTCACATATTGAGCTGGATGGTAAAGATTTAAGTACTGCGAAGGGAATTCAGATCCAGGAAGTCAAAGGAAACATATTAGTTCCTCTTCGTCTCATTGTGGAGGAATTGGGTTATAAGGTCAATTGGGAGCCCAAGACAAGTACGGTAACGATACAGGATCGAGATCATAACCTCAGCCTCCAGGTAAATAGCCCCATAGCGTCAGTCGATGGTAATCAAATGGGGTTAACGGTAGCTCCATTGCTTAAAGGCGGAACGACTTATGTTCCTCTTCGCTTTGTATCTGAACAGACAGGGCTTGATGTGACATGGAGCAGCAAGTTAAAAACGGTGTTCCTGACTTCCCCGCCAGTCTCAAGCGGAAGTAGTGTTTCTTTGAATCAGGATTTAGAAGAAACACTGGAGCCAACATCTACTGAGCCTGTTACATCTACTATAGCTCCTGATACAATCGTCCCTGAGCCTGTCATCTCTTCCGACGGACATGCTCAAGGGATCGATGTCTCTCACTATAATGGCAATATAGATTGGCAGCAGGTTGCTGCCGCAGGCAAGATATTTGCTTTCATCAAGGCTACTGAGGGGACAACATACCAAGATAATCAATTTTTAGCAAATGTTCAGGGAGCGAGGGATGCCAACATACTGGTCGGTGCTTATCACTTTTTGAACGCTACAACTACGGATGGTGCTCGTCAGGAAGCTGCTAATTTTGCCAGAGCTATAGAATCGGCAGGGGGCAGTCTGGATCTGCCACCAGTGATGGATTATGAAAATAACCCAAAAGGTCTTACTCCTGCGCAAATTAGTGAGGTGGCTCATGCATTTTTGGATGAAACGGAGAAGCTTACCGGACGTCTGCCAATCGTGTACACGGGAAATGTCTTTGCTTCCAAGTTTGATCTTACACTTTCTATGTATAAATTGTGGGTAGCCAGATACAGCACCACTCAAAAACCGACTGCAGTTCCAGCCTGGGATAACTGGTGGGCCTGGCAGTACAGTAGCACAGGTAGTGTTCCCGGTATCCTTGGTAATGTGGATTTGAATGAATTCAATGGAACGATAGATGAACTCCGTTCTTCGCTGGCGGGAGATATTGAATAGCAGAAGCTTATGACAATAGTAAATCCTCGCGAATCCGGCATAGGATCGGCGAGGATTTTTGGCGTCTAATCGTTTAGTTGGGCATAATCCATACGATTTCGCAGATCCGGACAAAGAATTTCTTTCCGTACACATCCAAAATGACATGATCAGGTTTACAGTCCACTACACATCCGTCAATTCTGCCGCGTGTGGTCTCCAGTACAACATATTTGCCAATGACCGATTTTAATGTTTCTACGACATACGGGTCTACGGGAGTTACCATGATATGATGCGGGGTATGGTGGTGATGGGGAAAAGGTTGATTCGTACTGTAATTGAGCGCTTGATTTGGATTCAATTGCTTCACTCCTTCAGGATTAATTGTGATATCTTATGCTCCTGCCCAGAAAGGGTGTAGGCGGATGCCCAGTCGACGGAGAGAATCATTTCATTGCCGATAAGCCCGGTCCATAGGAAGCCTCTATACATAAGCTATGATGTACCTTGAAATGAAGGAGGAACTTATCCATGGGTGAATGCGAAAGAGGTTGTGGCGGTCAAGTTGGAGGCTACGGAGGTTGGACATCGACAGGGGCTATCCTGGTACTGTTCATTCTGCTGGTCATCATCACCAAGTCGTTTTGGATCTAAATTGAAATGAGTATATTAAATCCCTCACCGGTATAGCTGGTGAGGGATTTAAGCGTTTTAGGAGATCCAAATGGCTTGTTTGTATTGTAAAACACCCCAAATAGCAGCTACCACTTCCTGACGGATGAGTGTCGGGGGTGGTAGCTGTCATCAGAGGTGTCCTAGTTTGGTAGACAGGGATTGACGGTGCAGTGGACTTAAATTAAAGCAATTGCCAACAGGGTGAACAGGCTCAAGGTTAAGATTTGATTACCATATCCATAACCAGGATAGAAAGCAGATGTTTGAACACGCCCGTTTGATTCTTTTTTTAAGTACACGTTATTGCGATCCACCTTCACGATGGTTCCTTCGTGCTGTTGTCCGTCCATGGTCAAAACACGTACCTGTCTGTTCATACAGCCCAAGCAGTTGTAATAAGCGTCCATTCAATCACCCCCTCTTGTACATTCGCATTTTATGAGAGGAATGATGTAACGGTAACGGCTAATATACAGGGAGAAGGCATTCCCACCGATTTATGATCTTATCGGGTTAGGCCCATTCGTGATAAGGGTTAAAGGCGAAGCCGGGATATACGTCTGTAGGGGCATAGGTCCTTTCCGGGGTAGCCTGCTGGTGAGGGGGAGTATCGGCAAGTCTCACATGTATTCCCGGCTTTTTGGTCTGCTGGTGCTTGCAGTCATTGGGTGGACCGATGATCACAGTTTTTTTAATAGGAGCGAGCGCTTCCTGAATTTTATTCTCATTCAGGCAGTAGGTATGAGCCAGAATATTGCCTGGCGTTAATCGCAAGATGTCGGAGCCGAGGATGAATTCAGGGACGGGGGCATTAAAAATCGCTATCAAATGAGTATGGTCCATTGTGGCGACCTCGTAGTGCCACCATCCCTGGGGAACATTAGCGACCTGACCAGGTATGAGCGGGAAATGGTGCAACTCGCGGGTGAAAGGGTTAATTAGTGACACGGTCACTGCTCCAGAGACGCAGTATACCAGTTCTGCTGCATTTTGGTGGTAATGAGGCTCTACGACGTTGGCTGTGCTGAGGTAAATATCCAGCAGCGATATATTCGCCAACGTATTTAGTTGCTGGATTGAAAGCTCGTTGATGTAGTTTTGAGCATCCTTTTGAAATAAAACATTGTCTTTTAAATCATAAGTAAATTGTGCGGAGGGAGAGGTGTAATCCATATATGAATCCACGCGTCGTTCCTGCCTTTCTGCTATTCAGAATTTGATGATCGTACAGCTACCCTATGCATTCGCCCAATGTTGTGTGCAAGGATAGGGGCACTCGTCAGTCCACTAAGGCTAGCGTTATTTGTATGCGCAGTCATAGGACCAGAGCCGGATGATACGTAAATGCGGCTTGTGGTATACTGCAACGGACGTGTGAGAGCATCTTTGTCCGATTCCGTATGTAGCAACGCGTCATTTCCGCAGCTAGGCATAAGCTATAGCAGAAGAAACACATCGGATAAACGCCCCTGAGTTGTACAGGCCGGAGAGGTTGTACCGGACAGAACAAGAAAGAGGAGGTTGTCTGGAATATGAAAAAATTATCTATGTTGGTCCTGTCCTGCGCATGTATGCTGGGCGCTGTGTTGTCGGTTACGCCAGGACAAGTACAAGCGCAATCGTCAGCGTTGACGAAAGGGGCTCAGAGTGAGCAGGTGCTGAAGCTTCAACAGCAGCTTCATTCGCTCGGCTATTTCAAAGCCGGTTTTACCGGATATTACGGCTCTCTGACCAGTAAAGCAGTTGCCCGTTTCCAACGGGACTACGGCCTTACGCCCGACGGTGTAGCCGGAGCGGCAACGCAAGCCAAGCTGGATTCCTTCGGGAAGGTGCGTTTAACCGCCCTGGAGGAGCTGGCCCGGATTATTTATGCCGAGGCACGCGGGGAATCTTTTCAAGGGCAGGTAGCCGTGGGGGCGGTCGTATTAAATCGTGTGCAGTCCAATGAATTTCCAAGCTCGATTCCGGACGTTATTTTGCAGCCAGGCCAGTTCACCGCTGTACAGGATGGTCAATACCGCCTGAAACCGAACAAGACCGCGTATCGTGCGGCAAGACAGGCTCTTAATGGTGCTGATCCGACGAACGGGTCCCTGTTTTATTACAATCCGGCCATTGCCACAGCTAAGTGGAGCAAGAGCCGTCCGGCTGTCATTTCACTCGGCCGCCATACGTTTACAAATTAATTCAACGTAAGAACACGTCACTCGTCAGCCGCCAGTTGCTCCCTGTAGCCAGGAGCAGTGGCGGCTTTTTTTCATATTCACAAATTTGTAATATATTAGTGTCGATTTATCTATTTTAATATTAAAATTTCTACATATTTTTCCGATAATCTTAATAGACAAAAATATGAAATCAAAGGAGTCTTACTGAAATGAGTCAAAATCCTTACAGCATCGAAGTGGATCAAACCATTAAAACGGTACATATGGCGGTGAACGGTGTGTTTAGCCCGACTGAGTATGATAACTTTGTCAAAGAGTATGCATCCAAGACATCCTCCATTCAGTCATCCAGCTTTACGCTCAAAGTAGACTGCACCCAAATGGCACTGCTGGGCCCGGAAGAAGTAGAAAAACTGAAAGGTTCTTTTGTACGGTATAAAGAAACCGGGTTTGCCAAAGTGATTTTTGTTATCAGCCTGCAACAAACGATTATTAAAATGCAACTCGGCCGTGTAGCACGTGAAGCGGGATTAAATAACGTAGATGTCGTCGTACAATAATGCTCTGAAGCGGTGATAAACAGCGAGATGAATGTGTAAGGGGGATCCTGCTGATGAGCCACATTAGAATAAAGGCATTGGGTGTGTATCATCCGCCTCATTCGGTGGATAACGAATATTATATTCGTCATTTTGATGAACAGGGCAAAGATATTCGGCGCTTCATGGAGCATATGGGCAGGAAAAAGCGTTACATTATTGATAGCCCGCATGAGAACGGTTTGACGATGGGGATCGCGGCTGCCAAGAAAGCACTGGATCAAGCTCAAATGACAGGCTGTGATGTGGACATGATCGTGTTTTCCACCCAAGTCCCAGAGTCACTCTTCCCTATGAATGCCCTATTTATTCATCAAGCGATTGAGGCCAGACATGACGTGGTTGTCATGGATTCTAACGCGAATTGTGCAGGCATGACGGTGGCTGTCGATCAAGCCAGCCGATCCATGCTGTCTAGTCCTGACGTGAGGACAGCACTTATCATTGGTTCGGATTATAATTCACTTGTTTCTGGTCCTGAGGATGAAATTACTTATGCGAATTATGGGGATGCCGCTTGTGCGGTTATTTTGGAGCGTACAGAAGAGGATACAGGTTTTATGGATTCTATGTATTTTACGGACCCGGTCAACATAGATAAAATTTTGTACCCGGCTCAGGGATTAGCGGCAACACTCCAAGCAGATGCTCCGGGAAAATATATTCAGTGGCTTCCGTTTGACGCTAATATGGCCTTGCCCCCTACATTTGAGCTGCTTGAACGCATTTTGAAGAAGAACGGACTGGCGCCTCAGGATGTACGGGCTTATTGCCTGTCTCAGTTTTCCCTGGCAAATGTATTGAAGATTCAGGAGCACTTGAAGCTGGAGGACGCCCAAATGATCTATGTGGGTGATCGTTATGGCTACACGGGTACCAGTAGCCCGTTCATTGCCTTGTATGAAGGGATTGAATCCGGTCGCATCCGGCGCGGTGATTATGTGCTGTTCTGGACAATTGGAGCCGGATATCAGTTGGTTGCTATGCTTTATAAATATTAAGAAATATGAAAAAGACCTTGCGGCCGCAAGGTCTTTTTGTGCATTATACCCATTCAAATGTAATGAGAGATTATTTTTCGCAGGCAATTCCGTCATGATCACGGTCGAGTGCTGAGCGGTAGCCGGGATCACCTTTGTAGAGAGGTGCCTTACCTGCCTTTTTAACAGCTGTACAGTTTTTGTAATAGACGGAACTTTGCGTAGCTGATTTGTGGGATTTTTTTGATTTTTTGGCCTCTACGGTTGGGGCGAATTGAAAAGAAACGCTGAATACTAGAGCCGATGCCAGTGCGATGGAGACGATTTTGGATTGTTTGTTCATCCTTACTCTTCCTTTCTGTTCATGACTATAGTCCCGGTCCTTTATACAAATATGTAGGGATTAGACTGGTTATAGTCTATCAGAATCAGGAATATTTTTCTATAAAAAAGGATGAGTAGATAGTTTATGGCTATTTGTTTGTGTTTTGTCCGATTGTTTTGTAAAGTTTATACATTGAATTCCTGAGGGGGCTTATATTGCGGACGTTTAATAGCATAATAGCTAGAGCGAAAATGGGACAACATAAAACAGGAGATGGAGTGTCATGACAATCGAAAATTTATTTTATGGGGATCGGATTAAACTATCCGCTGTCAGGGAAGAAGATGCCGAAACGATGTTCAAATGGGGAGAGGATGCGGAGTATCTGCGTAATGTGGATACGGACCTGGCACTTCCTTATACGCTGAAGCAAATGGAATCGGAAGGTTCACCCAGTTCGAATGAGGTCTATTTCCGGTTGAGAACGTTAGAAGATGATGTCCTGATCGGATTTGTGGCCATTCACGGGATTGAGTGGAATAATCGGATCGGCCAGTTGGCGATTGGCATAGGCAATACGGACTACCGTGGGAAGGGATACGGTGCGGAAGCGGTGCGTCTCATTCTTCGTTATGCCTTTTACGAATTAAATTTGAATCGGGTAGGTCTGGATGTTATTGAGTATAATGAACAGGCCATTCGAACCTATGAAAAGGCGGGTTTCCAGCATGAGGGCAGGGTTCGTTCCGCTGTTCTTCGTGATGGCAACAGTTACGACCGTATTATGATGGGGATGCTGTATTCCGAATGGAATGAAAGCGTTAAAGTTTGAGAGATACACAATTTGTTCATAAAATATTCCATAAACAGTCTTTTAACAGGGTCAAAAGAGGTCTATAGTTAAGTTGTCACATACTGAGATACATAGTGTTTTCGGTGTGAGTCAAAGCTGAGGAGGAATTTACATGACAAACGTTGTAAGGTCTGTTACTTCACCCAAGAAATTTATTTCTGGCCAGAATCTGCTCTCGTCGTTAAATGACTACATTAAGGATTATGGCGATAAAGCCTTTATTATTTGCGATGAGTTTATACTTGAAAGGGCCCAAAAAGAAGCCGGCGCTTCTATTGAAGCGGCTGGCAATCAGGCCATTTTCGAGAAATTCCAATATGAATGTACTAAAGAAGAAATTGAGCGTAACCGGGAATTGGTGCGCAAACATAGCGCTAACATCATTATAGGAATCGGCGGCGGGAAAACGCTGGATACCGCTAAGGCAACGGCTTACTATGAAAAGCTGCCTGTCGTTATTTTCCCGACGATTGCTTCTACGGATGCCCCTTGTACAGCCCTTGCGGTTATCTACAAGAAAGATGGCTCCTTTGATGAGTATTTGTTCCTGCCAACCAATCCCGACGTTGTACTCGCAGATACGGGCATTCTGGCAGCGGCGCCTGCACGCTTCTTTGCAGCTGGCATCGGCGATGCGCTGGCTACTTATTTTGAAGCGCGGGCTTGTTATCAGTCCAATGGGGACAACCTCGTGCTGAACAAGCCTTCCACCACAGGGCTGGGGCTTGCCCGTCTCTGTTATGATACATTGCTGGAAAATGCCGTGAAAGCCAAGCTTGCGGTGGATCGTAAAGTATATACTCGTGCGGTGGAAGATACCATTGAAGCGACAATTTATCTGAGTGGTGTTGGTGCGGAATCAGGTGGTTTGGCAGCAGCTCATGCGATTCATAATGGCATGACGGCTGTTCCTTCACTGCATAAAGCACAGCATGGCGAGAAGGTCACATTCGGCTTGCTAACTCAGCTAGTGCTGGAAAATGCACCGAAAGAAGAACTGGAAACGGTCATCAAACTGGTTAAGGACGTAGGTCTTCCATTGACACTTCGTGATCTGGGTGTAGAGGAGTTTGTCGAGGCTGAATGGCGTCAAGTAGCCGAAGCTGCCTGTGCATCGAATGACACGATGGTCAATATGCCGTTTCCGGTCAGTCCTGCTGACGTGTACAACGCCATCATTGCGGCGAATGCGATTGCAGAATCCTATCAGGGATAGTTTTTTCCCTAAAGAACGAAAATATCTTTTGCAAAAACGGGTCTGTCATATTACTGGCAGGCCCGTTTGGTTTAAACGCGGACTTATATCATATCTTATTCTGACCGATATACATGTAACAGATGAAATTAGGAATGGTTACAGCAGGAGGAGATTTGATGTTGGTACATGGTAAAACACGAAGAGGCAGCTTGTACATCCATATGTCCAGCGGTTTTCACAAAATTGGAGATTATCGGGAAGAATATTCAGTAGCGCTGGGAGATCGACTGATGTCGAGACTGACCAAGCGGATCTATACCATTGTATCTGTGCATCTCGGTGAAGAGGCGTATGCCGATGTTGATCTGGAAGAAGTGATTAGAAATAGTTAAGCGCTTGGCTTGGTTAGACTCAAAAAAGCTTCAATTTCACTCATAGAGGGAAGTTGAAGCTTTTTTTGTTATTTCAGCGCAGGGCCTCGTTGAGAAGGTCCCGTGTGATAATATTATTTTGATTCATAAATGTTCTGATCGCTGATTGCGAATTGGTTGTGGATAGTTCCTTTCCCCATGTCATGGCATAAGCCCAGGTGGGTTGATTTTTTAGCACATTGGCGCTCGGCAGAATATTACTTTCTCCAATTCCAATCGGCTTGCCTTGTGCTAGCTTGAGCAGTCCGGTGTAATAAGAGGCTTTGTAATCATTATTGTAAATGTCAGCTGCGAGAATATCCACTCTGTTTATGCCTGGAAAAGTCCCATTGTACGGTGTGCTGTATGCGTTCGGTGCATTCGGACTCCATACCCATAACAGATTATCTAGATGATGAACATTAACGAATCGGTCATACATCACATTCCACAGTTTGGCGTAATTTTGTTTGTTCCCCCACCAGAACCAGCTGCCGTTCATTTCATGATAGGGTCTCCACAAAACAGGCACATCTGCATCCCGCAAGGTTTTGAGGGAGAGTGCAATCTCATCTATATCGGCAATCAGCTGTCGATATTGCGGGGTACCCGGCGTGATGTAGTGATTAAATTCAGCCTGACTAAGCTTGGTTTGCACGTTTTTCCACGTTTTGGGTTTACCTGGTAACGCCTGATGAAAGGTAATAGCTACAATTCCGCCGGACTGGCTCCACTGAATAGCACTGTCCACAACACGCTGACGTTGCTCTTGTAAGGCTGCGTGGGACTGATTGGCTAATCCTCCAAACTCATAGCCATGGAGTCCTGCATATTGTCCGCTGATTTGTTGTAACTTGTTGTTTTGTTCATCCGGTGCTTCCAAATAATCATGCTGCCCGGAAATTAGCGTACCCTCCGGCACATTGGAAAGGTAGGTGAGTAGTTGCCTTGCTTTGGCAGAGGCCTGGGGATTAACAGGCGGAGCGGCATCAGCTATAATGAACGATTGCTGAGAGACACTGAATAGTAAAACAAGTAGTAGCAGTAGCACCTTTTGCAACCAAAAGCGTATTGAGTGAGATTTCATGGCGCTCCTCCTTTGATGACAACATGATGAAATTACATTTTTTCTTTGCGTTTTCTCAGTTGGATACATGCGCTAATGAGGATTATTAGCAAACAGAAGTAGACCAACCAGTTCGGTTCCTGTGAATATATCCAGTCTTTTGCCAGAAGGAAGCCGGAAATCAACGCAAGCAAACCTATGATAAGAACCATTTTGGTTTGCGCTGGACGGCGGCTACGTGTATGATGCCCAGAACGATGGCTGCCTGGAGTAAAAACATGCCCATTAACATTAAAGTAGCTAGAAAGATTGGGGACATCGGTATCCTCCTCCTAAATTACAATCAGATTATGCAGGTTGTAACCGGGATGCGGATTCATGGATGTGAATTCAATATAGGTAAGTAAGTAGTTGTACTCTCGTTACAATCTAATTAAGTTGACTAAATTATACCATAACTACCGTCCTGCAATAAAAGGTGTCAAAATACCTACTCTGCCTTGATTCGCCATCGTACGCTATATTCAGTGAAATATTGACACATAGTTGTACGCTTCATAAATATGCAGGTGCAGTGGGAAATATACAGTAAGCATGAGTATAAAATCAACGCGAAATCAGCGGAAAATTTTGGTATCATTAAGGTGGTATTGTTAAGGAGGCCATTCACATGAATGAAGATAACCGACCGTTTTCTAGCCCTGTAGATGCTGAAGGAGCCAAAGCGAATTTTGATGCGAACCAGCGGAAGCTTCACTCTGAGGGAGCCTCTGGTTTATGGCGTCAGGTCAGCAATCTGCTTATTCTGGTTGGCGTGATCGCGTTGATTATTATTTTAGGTCGAGTGCTCTAAGGATAACATCTAAAAATAAAGCCAAGAAGATTAGAAGAACAGGGGTGCGAAATTGATGTTAAAGGCAGCGTTACTTTTTATTCTGGCTGGCATAGCCGAAATTGGGGGAGGGTACTTGATCTGGCAGTGGCTGCGTGAAGGGAAGACATGGTATGTCGGACTTTGCGGCGGGGTGATTTTGGCTGTCTACGGAGTCATTGCGACCTTTCAGGTTTTCTCCTCCTTTGGGCGTGTGTATGCAGCATACGGGGGTGTCTTTATAGTCCTTTCCATTGCATGGGGATGGTGGATTGATAAAAAGACACCTGATTTGTACGATATCGTGGGTGGATTGATTTGTTTGGTCGGAATAGCAGTAATACTTTTTCCCCGGACTGGATGATAGGACAAAAAGCCCTTTTTTATTTTTTTGGAAAACATGACTATTGATCTACATAAATGAGCTTCATATTCCGAAATAGAACTTAAGGAGGGGGTTCTATGAACTGGAATCAAATGAAGCTTAGAATGAAATTTGGCCATGCTGTACCGAAAAGTGAAGGGAATTTTTCAGTAGGCATCGTATGGGGAATCCTGATTAGTGTTGTGCTTTGGGTCTCGATTATTGGCTGGTTTATGCTTATTTTCAAGTGATCTCTAGGAATCACTGTATATAAGGTTGCTTGGTTCAATGTTGTTGTTTGAGTAACCCATGCCTTATGACCCATGTTTTAATCTGTAAAATCGTTACGCAGCTTGTTCAGGCCACGGCCCACAGCTTCTTCAATCATATCTGTAGCAGCAGGAGTATCGGCATCGAGGTCAGGGATACGATTAAAACCTGGCTCGCGCTGATCTAACGACTGTTCATGTTCGACCTGATCGACGGTGCGATTCATTTCTTCCCTAATGTTTTCTTTCATAATACATCACACGCTCCTTTACGAGTGCAAGCATATTGTACGCTTTATATAAACGTTAACGCTCAAGGCAGCTAAAGCGGCTATAATAATAAAGCCGGGGAGGAAATAGCTCCCGCCCGGCACTTCCCAAACGACTAGCGATGCTCAATCAGATCAATCGCTCCCAGAACAACATGAGCCAGTCCGAAACCGAGAATGCCTGTAGCCGCAAGCTTGTACTTACTGCTCAGCAACACAGCGCCTGAAGCCGATACTACCGTTCCAAGAACAGCTGGAATCATACCTTCACGCATTCGTAACACCCCTTCTGGTAGTTTGGAAAGACGTTTATTAGTGTAATTCAAAAGCGCCCAAGTTATGCAGAAAAGAAATTTTATTATTTTAGAAAAAAATACTTTACAACTTGATGAAATTGTCGTATTATATGTTGGTGCCCATTAAAACGATATTTACATAGCGAGAACCATTTTGTACATAAGCTGGATGTTTCTCCGTTACTTGCAAGATAAGTAAGCATGAAAATAGCGTTCCTAAAATTATGCCGGGGTGGCGGAATTGGCAGACGCACAGGACTTAAAATCCTGCGGTAGGTGACTACCGTACCGGTTCGATCCCGGTCCTCGGCATTAGTATGCTTTACCACGGTCACATCAGAGTTAAATGAACGAAAATAACGAGAGGTCCTGTGTACCTGCGGAGTATTCCGTTTTAGGTACACAGGACCAACGAAGCGCCTCACCGTTACTATCCGGAGGGGCGTTTTTTGTTTTGTCAAGATTACGGAGTATTAATCTGAACGCGGGCAACGAGACCAATAGGCGACAATTATTTAATAACCATCTGGTTACTGTAAAGAAACAAAAGACAGAGTGCCAGCAGTTCGGTCGATGTTGATGTGCTGACTGTGATATTAGCTGCACCTAACGAAAAAACGTTTGTTGATCTTCGCAACTAAACGCCCATGCTCGTGACGCTGGATACTGGCACACGTCCATTAGAGGGCGCAAAAAACCGAATACGGGCAACAAAGAAAGTAACAGAAGGGCCTGACAACACTTATACAGGTAGTCAGGCTCCACTCATTATCTTAGATACTTTTAAACGATTCATTGAGCTTAAAAAAGCTTGGAAGCCGTGACAAACGATTATTTGAGCTGCGTAGGTTCATTTGCTCTCGCAACATCTACTTTGCTTAGAAACAGATAACAAATTGTAAAGGAGAGCGCGACAGCAATGATCATTCCGGAAATGGCATAGATAAAGTAGGGCCCAAAGTAAGCGGGAATGCTAAATATACTGGATAACACATACCCATACAATCGGACACCGAAAAAGCTGATAAAAGCCGAAGCAACTGAACTTGCGACGATGGCGGCTAGAAAAGCTTTTTTGTACTTGGCCAGAACACCGAATAAAGCGGGTTCAGTAATTCCCAAAAGACCGGAGACGGCGGCTGAAACAATAATAGATTTTTCTTTAGGTGTGTTTACCTTGTAATACACTGCAAATGTTGCGCCTACGATTGAAAAGTTAGCCATACACATCATAGGCATTAACATATCGTAACCTTGTGTTGCAAAATTCTGCAAAGCAATCGGAGTCATTGCATGATGCATGCCAGTAAAGACAGCCAAAGGTCGAATCGCACCAACAACAACGCCAGCAAGGATGGGAGAGATACTGAATAAGCCTTGAACAAGCCAAGCCAAGCCATTGCCTAGGTGAATGCCAATGGGACCGATAACGGATAATGCCAGGAAGCCCGAAATAAACAAGGTTAACGTTGGCGTAACTACGGTTTTTAACACTTCTGGCATAAACCTGTTGACGATTTTATGAATATGGCTCATCGCCCATACGGCAAAGATAATCGGGATTACTGTACCGGTGTAGTTAAATACTGGGATAGGTATAAAGCCTAAAAACTGAAACGAGGAAAGTTCCCCGGCCTTGGCCGCGTCCACCATCGTTGGAAACATAATGGTAGCAGCGATTGCTATCGCTAAATATTCGTTGGTTTTGAAAATTTTAGCCGCCGAGGCTGCCAGGAAAAACGGTAAAAACGTAAATACTCCGCTCGCCATCATGTTAATGATCTGAATGGTTTCGCTTTGATCCGAGATGATATGGAGGGCGGTCAACCCTGCGATAAGTCCCTTGATCAATCCTGCCCCGGCAATAGCTGGAACGATAGGCCCAAACACGCCGGATACAATATTCATGAAGAGTGTAACAAACCCCTTCTTTTTTTCACCGCTTGCCTCATCTTCCTTTTGAACATCCGTTAGCTTTAATTCACTGGCCAAAATATTAAAATATTCCGCGACTTTAGGACCAAGAATGATTTGGAATTGGTCATTATTAAACTGCGCGCCCAAAACCGGGTCCAATTCCTTAATTTTCTCTATGTCCACTTTGTTTTTATCTTTTAAATCAAACCTGAGTCTGGTCATGCAATGCCAAGCGTTTTGAATATTGCTTTCTCCTCCGACCCCATAAATCATGTCTTGTACCGCTTTCACTTTGTTCATTAAAATTCTCCTGTCCTAGGAATATAAAGTATTGGTTCCGTTTACATTCTGAATGGTATCACAAAGGTCTGTCGAATAAAAGCAGTCCAAAATAAGCTTTGTTTTATGAAAAAACCTTGATATATAAGGATTTATTGAACTTTTTCTGATGAATTGGTCTGGTTTTTTTTAATAATCAGACAATTTACCCAGCCAAATTGATTCTGCATTTCAAACATGATTCAATAAACCTAGAAATTCTTAGAAAAGAGGAGAAATATGAACCCTTCCATCATCACTAATGTGGAATGTTTTGTGCTTAAACCTGATCGACATAATCTGGTGGTTGTCAAAGTAACTACAGAGAATCAAATTATAGGGTATGGCTGCGCTACTTTTCAGCAGCGCCCGAAAGCCGTTCAGCTCATCGTCGAGGAGTACCTCAAACCTATATTGATTGGAAGAGATGCCAATAATATAGAGGACTTATGGCATATGATGATGGTCAACTCTTATTGGCGTAATGGTCCCGTACTAAATAACGCTATTTCTGGAGTAGATATGGCTTTGTGGGACATTAAGGGTAAAATTGCCGGCATGCCCTTGTACCAGCTGTTTGGAGGCAAATCGAGGGATGCGATACCTGCATATACTCATGCGGTTGCGGACAACATCGAGGATTTGTACCGAGAGATTGATGGTATTCTTGAGCAAGGATATAAACATATTCGGTGCCAACTTGGCTTCTATGGGGGGAATCCTTCGCACTTGCACGCTCCGGATTACCCTACCAAGGGGTCCTATTATGACCAAGACGAGTATATGCAAACCACCACCAAGATGTTTGCTCTATTAAGGTCAAAATATAATGACCAGTTTCATATCCTGCATGACGTGCATGAACGACTTTTCCCCAATCAAGCCGTACAGTTTGCAAAAGACCTCGAATGCTATAAACCGTACTTTGTTGAGGACATTTTACCGCCGGATCAAAATGAATGGTTAAGTCAGATACGTTCCCAAACTTCAACTGCAATAGCCACCGGGGAACTGTTCAATAATCCTTTAGAATGGAGAAGCCTTATTGTCAACAGGCAGATTGATTTTATTCGCTGCCATGTATCTCAAATTGGAGGGATCACGCCTGCTCTTAAGCTCGGAGCCTTATGTGAGGCATTCGGAGTTAGAATTGCTTGGCATACACCGTCAGACATTACTCCTATTGGAATCGCCGTTAACACTCATCTTAATATTCACCTACACAGTGCCGCGATCCAAGAGAATATTCCGATTAAGGAGAACACACGCAGCATCTTTACGCCCATCATAGACGCTAAAGACGGATACATTTACCCTCTTGAACTTCCGGGCATCGGCGTGGAATTCAATGAAGAACAGGCGGAAAATTATCCGGTGGAATACAGGATGCACGAATGGACGCAGGCGAGATTGCCAGATGGAACACTTATGACCCCTTAAAACAAAAATACTCCAGCATATAGGAACCCTTATGCTGGAGAAGCTGCCGGTTTAGGTGAATGCTTCTATAAATTTCTTCTTTTGTGATGCTCATTATTGAAGGCTGTCAAATACGTACATTTATAGTCAATGGCTACGATTTCGCTTATCTCAAAGATAATCCCATTATTAAGTATGCCTCGGCTTGATATTTTCATCGCTGGGCTCTTTCTCTTTTGTTGCAAGAGCATAGCCTGTTCTTTATTAAGTGCGATTGCCTCATAGGTATTTAGGTAATGCGAAATCGTATATTTATGTTTTTTCACATAGGATTGAATGGAGTGTTCGGCATCCGTGTGGGTAAGGAGTGGAAATAAAATAACAGGTAATCGGGACAACTCTAACTGCATCGTTTGATAGTTAACGATTCTTAGACGTTGATATACCCATACCTCATCGCTGCTTGTTATTCCAAAAATCTGTTGGTCCTCGGGAGTAGCGGGTTGCTTTTGCAACTCGATTACTTTGGATTTTATGTTGGAGTATGGGTTCTCAGTTAAAGAGTTATAGATGAGTGGACTGGTCTGAATATTCTTTCCTATGAAGATGCCTGATCCTTGAACGACTTTAACCAAGCCCATGTATTTTAATTTTTTGATTGATTCATGGATGGTGTATCGTGAAACATTATACTGCTTCGCGAGTTCTCTTTCCGTCGGCAGTTTCCAGTCAGGATAATGATTTTGATAGATTTTGCTCAATAAATCGTGAATTACAAATTCCTTTTTGTTCACTAATAAGCCCCCTAGTCGTTGGTTCATTGATATTTTTATCATACTGTTATAGCAACTATTATCAAGTGATCATATTAATTATGAGATAGAGGTAGGAGGAATTTCTTATGTTTGGAAGCAAGAAAAAAAATACAGATTTGTCTTTTTTGGAAATATCATCTCCAGTATCTGGCCAATTTGTGCCTCTTGATAACGTTGAAGATGAGGCGTTTTCCACAAAGGCTATGGGAGAAGGGTTTGCAATCCTCCCGGACACGGGTAAGGTTATTGCTCCGTTTGACGGCATAATCGCTCATATTATGGAGAAAAGTAAACACGCTATTTTGATTCAGCACCAAACGGGCACGCAACTATTGATTCATGTGGGTATGAATACGGTTTCTCTTAAAGGCGAAGGCTTCAAAACGCATGTCAAAAACGGGGATCGGGTCAAAAAAGGACAGTTGCTGCTGGAATTCGACATAGACAGGATTCGTCAGGCCGGATACTCTACCGTGACGCCTATCATTGTTCCGAATGGTCAGGACAATGTCAAGCGAGTTGAAGTGGACAGTACCCTCTGTAAGCCTTTGGAGGATACGGTTTTACGGGTCTACTTCTAAATCGGTTATACAATGCCAAACCTGTATATATAACGTTAGAAGCTGTAGCGAGATAATTTATCTTAAAAATCCCTTGTTTACTGCTTCTCTTGATCCGCTTGTTTTGAGATGGAGTGTCATTCTAATAGGATAAGCAATACTCTAACCAATCTTCATGTCCCGTTGGATCACAGGCTATGATGGAAAATGTAATCATAGTCTGATCCTTTTGTATGATTGAGCAATATTAGTAATATCAAGACTATCTAAGTATGCCACCAACCTATAAAATAAAAGTAAGAAGAGTCTTCATTGTTGAATAGGAGATGATAATACATGAAACCCTGTGAACCTCTGATCATTTCAAATGAAAGCGGATACAATTTTCAAGCTGTCGGAAGTATACCGATTGCCCACGCTTGGAGAATGATTGTGCGAGATCATAAGCAAGTGTTTGGCAGAGAGCCGCTACAAACAGAAGAAGAGGCCGCAATCATTATTCGTTATGCGCAGGAAGAGGATGATTGCCCACAGTGGCCAGAGGGCTATTGTCTGCGTTTTGTTGCTGGTGAGAAGGGAACGGTACTACATATCATAGGCCGTGATGAGCTGGGGATCATTTATGGGCTGCTTCATTACAGTCGCTTCGTTTTGGGTGTGGAGCCATTCTGGTTCTGGGCGGAACTCTCTCCGACCAGACGGGATGCTATAGTTCTGCCGAGCCAGGATTATGATAGTGCACCGTCCAAGGTTCGCTATCGGGGCTGGTTCGTCAATGATGAGGTCTGCTTGATTGGCTGGAAGGATGATTATCCGCCGACGGAACAGGTGTGGGAGCCCGTTTTTGAAGCATTACTACGCTGCGGTGGCAACATGGTAATTCCGGGGACGGATTTACCGCGTACAGGTATCCATCATAAGCTTGCAGCAGAAATGGGATTATGGATTACTCACCATCATGCCGAGCCGCTGGGTGCGGAGATGTTTTTGCGTGTTTTTCCGGGTAAACAGGCCAGCTACAAAGAGCATCCCGAACTGTTTGAACAGCTATGGCAGGAAGCGATTGAACGGCAAAAGGGAGAGAAAATTGTATGGGTATTGTCTTTTCGTGGGCAGGGAGACAAGCCTTTTTGGGAAAATGATCCTTCCTTTAATACGCCGGAGAAACGTGGACAATTAATATCTTATGTGGTTTGCAAGCAGTACAGTATGATCTGCGAATTTGTGGAGCAGCCCGTTTGCAGTATGGCGATGTATGGCGAGATTGCCGAGTTATACAAGCAGGGTCACATTGAAGTCCCCGAAGGAGTGATTAAAATATGGGCGGACAATGGTTACGGTAAAATGGTATCCCGGCGCCATGGGAATCTCAACCATCGTGTACCCGCATTGCCCGAGGTGGGGGATGAAGGCAAGAACGGTGTATATTATCATGTGACCTTTCACGACTTGCAGGCGTCGAACCATCTTACGCAATTCCCCTCCTCAGCCGAGCTGATTGTGGACGAATTAACGGCAGCATTTGCCGCAGGAGCAGACGAGTATCTGTTGGTCAATTCAGGTAATATTTTGCCACATTTATATACTCTGGATTTGGCAGCGAATTTATGGACGTATGGTAACGTGGATGCTGAACAGCAGCTTACTGACTTTATCGGGCGGTTGTACAGTCGTCAGCATCAAGAGATTTTCCAATTATACCGGGATTATTCCCGTTGTACTATTGTTTATGGCCCGCATAAGGATGATCGGGCGGGGGAGGAATTCTATCACCATCCGGCACGGCAAATGATGGGCTTTTGGCTGCAAGGTAAAGAAGGCAGTGATGAACGGCTGTGCTGGGCTGCTGGAGAAGGACCTTTTCCTGAGCAGGTACGCTGGTTCAAGGAAAAAGCCGAATCGGCAATCTCCGGCTGGGTTGAACTGCGAAAGCGGTGTCTGCGAATTATGAAACAATTGCCTGAAGACGAATGTCGCAGGCTTTATAATCAGCTTCTTGTGCAGATTGAATTGCATCTGAGCGGCTCCCGTGGGCTGGCTGACATCTGCATTGCTTACGGGTTATTTCTTGAAGAAGATTATCCACGAGCATTTGTACAAGCTTCGCATGCAGTTTGGAGCTACCAGATGGGTAAAGAAGCGCTCTTGCTCGCAGGAACTGGAAGATGGGAGCATTTCTACTGGGCGGATTGGTTGACTAATCTTGATAACACCATTTCTCATGCGGACACGGTGCGGAGATTTCTCCGGATTCAGGGAGATAGTCCCGATATGTTCCTGTGGTACAAACAATATGTAATGCCGGAAACAGAGAAACATATCTACCTGGAAAATACGCATCGCAAGCCGCTACCCGATGATGAATTGGCACGCTGTTTGGAGAAGGTGCTATATTAGAGGACTCGGTCCCAGTAAAAGAACCTTCCGATCCATACCGTTTCTTGAGTTTCAGGTCTACTCATATCTTCTTGCAGAAAACCCGTGTTCCTTGGCAATCCACGAAATGACGAAGGCAAGAAGCATAAGGATAAGCAACGTCCACGGAAAAGAGTGAACCCCAAGCGTCTCTAAAAGAATTCCGCCAAGCAAGCCGCCCCCGCCAATGGCCAGATTCCAAGCGGTTACAAGCATAGACTGAGCTACATCTGCACTCTCGCCTGCCGCTTCGGCCAATGCGGTCTGTAATAAGGTAGCGGCACCGCCGAAGGTCAGTCCCCACAGGGCAACACTTAAATACACGATGGCAGGTTGGTGACTTCCGATTCCTAGTGCCACAGCAGTTACAGCAAAGCCAAGGGTACTCATGAGTACCAATAGACGCAACCAGCGGTCGATCAATGCCCCGACCAATCCAATTCCGGCAACCGAAGTTATCCCGAAAATAAGCAGCACCACATCCGTTCGGGAGGCCAGTCCAGCCTGACTCAAATAAGGAGCGATATAGGTGTACAGAATATTATGCGCAAGTACCCAAACCAAAACGACAAGTAAAATGGAACGAACACCGGCAATCGTGAAAACCTTACTCAGAGGTAGTCGCTGATGGGAAGCCTGTCCGGGAAAATCCGGAAGTTTCCAGAGTACCCAGACGACTAAGACTACCGCAAGAAAGGACATGGTACCAAAAACCGTTCTCCAGCCAACAAGCGCACCGAGGAACGTTCCTAACGGAACGCCGAGGGCAAGAGCCAGCGGGGTTCCTGACATGGCGACAGCCATGGCGCGTCCTTTTAGTGCATCCGGAACCATTCGCCGGGCATAGCCAGCAAGCATCCCCCATAACACACCAGCGGCTACGCCTGCAAGGAAACGGGCAGCCAGCGTCAAGATATAGTAAGAAGACAGTGCCGTAATGGTGTTAAATATGAGAAAGCCAATGATACAGAGCAATAATAAAGGCCGTCGTCGCCAGCCCCGTGTTGCGGCAGTCAACGGGATTGCGGCAGCGAGCGAACCTAGAGCATACAACGTGACCAATTGGCCAGCCAAAGCTTCCGATATTCCCAGTCCTTTGCTGATTTGTGGCAATAGACCAGCGGGAAGCGTTTCGGTGAGAATACAAATAAACCCGGTCATAGCAAGCGCCAGTAACCCGCCCCATGGAAGTCCTTTAGATAAAGCTGTATCTCTGGTAGTGCGTTCGGTAAAATTCAGATTTGAATTCATATTCCAATCCCCTTCTAATCAAGCATTACATCTGCTCATAAGGAGCGGAGCAGGAGTTGTTTTTTATCATAAGGTATGTTTTGATATAACTGAAATACTATTATTTCATATAGGGAATAACCGTATGGTTATAAGGGGTATATGTCTGTGAATATGAATCATCTTGAAGTGTTTATGAAGGTTGCGGAGAAAATGAATATGACGGAGGCTGCTAAAGCGCTGTTTATTTCCCAGCCTGCGGTTAGCAAGGCTTTGATCCAATTTGAAAATACTTTGCAGGTAAAATTGTTTATTCGCGACAAGCAGAATGGACTCGTACTGACCGAAGTGGGAAAAGAAATGCTGAGTCTGGCCAGACAAATGAAGGAAATCGAAGATAAAATGGTTCAGCTTGCGTGTCAGGAGAATAAGCTTTTACGTGGTAAAGTAAAAATAGGCTCCTTCCCAGCAGCCTCTACGAACTTGCTTCCAGAAGCGATCTGCTTATTCCGCTCCCAATACCCCGATGTCACTATTGAACTGATGGAAGGAAACTCGAATCAAATTAAACAATGGGTGGAGGATCGCACTGTTGAAATTGGAATAGTAGCTTCTCCATTCGATCATTATGACGTCCATATTCTTGAACACGATTCCATGGTTGCCATCATACCGGAGAATCATCCATTGCAAGCAGAACACGAGGTTTCTCTGGAGCAGAACAGGAACGACCTTATCTTCTGTAAAGGAGGACATGAATCTGCTGTATTAAACACCTTGCATGAGCAGCAAATTCCTTTCCAGGAGAGTCTCACGGTCCAAACGGCCGAAACGTTAGTCCATATGGTCCAAAAAAAGCTGGGCATCGGCATTATATCGAAGTTTACGCTTTCCTCGGTGTCCCATTCACTAATCGTTAAAGAGATTATTCCTCGGATTACGCGGGATATCGGAATTATCGCGCATTCCTTTGATGAAGCGACCCCGGCAGCCCGTGAATTTGTAAAAGTATTGGGTCAGTTATATCGTTCGAGTGAGTAATTTAATAACAGGGCCTTTGTAAAAGCAAGGGCCCTGTTGTATGGTTTGTTTTGGGAGATATGAGGAATGAAGTATAGAGTTTATTTATAAAATGGGAGATTCATGCTGTTGTTGCACTACAGACTGAACAGCCCGCTGCCAGCCAGCATAATATTTCTCTCTGGTAGCGTCATCCATCTTTGGTTCATATGCTTCATACATTTTAAGATTGGAAGCGATTTGATCTGGATCGGACCAAAAGCCTGTGCCGAGCCCACCGAGATAGACTGAACCCATGGCCGACAGCTCGGCACATGTGGATCGGGTCACAAGGTTGCCCAGAATATCGGCCTGAAATTGCATCAGCCAAGTGTTGGAGGAAGCCCCGCCGTCCGTGCGCAGGCCGACCAACTCAATCCCGGACTGTTCCTGAATAAACTCTATAGCGTCCCGTACTTGGTAAGCGATGCTCTCCAGCGCAGCCCGGACAATGTGTCCTTTGCCAGTTCCACGGTTCATACCGATAATTGCCGCCCGGGCGTAGGGATTCCAATAGGGAGCGCCCATTCCGACAAAGGCAGGCACAAGATAGACGCCATCGTTTGCAGGAACGCTTTCGACTAAGCGCTGCATTTCCTCAAAGGTAGAGAACAGTCCTAAGTTGTCCTGCGTCCATTTGATGCTGTCACCTGTTGTCCGGATGATGGCTTCAAGTGCATACGTAACAGTTCCGCCGGCCCCCCAGGCGATAGCGGTTACAAGTCCGTCACCGCCATCCACCGGATGATTCCCTACGTTCATTAATACAGAGGTGCCCGTGCCAAAGGTTGCTTTGGCTGTTCCGGGCTTGAAACACAGATGCCCATACAATGCCCCTTGTGAATCCCCAATGACGCCCGAAATCGGTATTTTCTCATTGAAAAGGTCGCAATCTGCCGTATATCCGAAAATAGCGTCGGATGGTTTAACCTCGGGCAGCAGGGAAGAAGGAACGGAAAACAACTGAGCAAGCTCTTCATCCCACTCCAGTGTGTGGATATTGAACAGCGATGTACGGCTGGCATTTGTATAGTCGGTTGCATGGTTTTTGCCGCCGGTAAGCTTCCAGACTAGCCAACTGTCCATGTTCCCTGCAAGCAGCCTCCCTTCAGCCAGCAGGTTGGCAGCTCCTTCCGCATGTTCAATGATCCACTTGAACTTGGCAGCGGAGAAATAAGGGTCAAGCATAAGCCCTGTTTTGGCGTGGATGGTGCTTTCGTGGCCAGCTTGCTTCAGCTCGGCGCACAGGTCCGCCGTACGCTGGCATTGCCAGACAACAGCATTATATATTGGCTGACCAGTCGCCTTATCCCACACCAGTGCCGTTTCGCGTTGATTGGTGATTGTCAGCGCAGCTAGCGCGGACGGGGGAACGCAGGCTTGCTCCAATACGCTGCGGGCCGTTATTTTGACATTTTCATAAATTTCGAGCGGATCATGCTCTACCCAGCCGGGATGGGGGTAATATTGCTTATGCTCCATCCCGCTGCGGGCGATTACTGTACCCTGATGGTCTACAAGGAGTGCTTTGGTGCCTGAAGTACTCTGGTCGATGGCCAATATATATTGTTGATTGTGCTCCATATGCTTCGCCCTCTACTTATTAATCAATTCGAATGCAATTTGTTTGATATTGTCACCCGTAATGCCGTAGTGGTGGAAAACTTCCGCCGATTTACCGGCAATCGCCGGCTCATCAGGGATGCCAAGCACTCTCATAGGAACCGGGTGATTCTGCACAACAACTTCTGCCACGGCTGCGCCGAGACCGCCGTAAATGCTATGTTCCTCAACGGTTATGATGCGTCCAGTTTCACGTGCAGCGGTAATGATCGCCTCTTCATCCAGCGGCTTGATTGTATGCATGTTGATTACCCGGGCGGATATGCCTTCGTCGTTGAGTGCCTTGGCGGCATCGAGTGCGATTCGCACGGTTTCACCGACACCAATAATTGTAATGTCGTTGCCTTCTCTCACAGTTATAGCTTTGCCTATTTCGAATGGGTAATCATCGGTTTCGTAAACGTCCTCAACGGGATTACGCCCGATTCGCACGTATACGCCGCCGTCATATTTTACAAGCGCTTCGGTCAGTTTCTTCGTTTCGTGACGATCAGCAGGCAGGACAATCGCCAGTCCCGGAATTGCCCGGGCTACTGCGATATCCTGCACGGAGTGGTGTGACATGCCAAGCGCCCCGTAGCTGACGCCTCCGCTAATGCCGATGAGCTTCACATTTGTCCGCGAATAAGCAATGTCAACTTTGACTTGTTCAATACTGCGCATACTGAGGAAGCAGGCTGGTGAAGTCACAAACGGTTTTTTGCCGCTGTGGGCCAGGCCTGCAGACATGCCTACGATATTCTGTTCGGCAATGCCGACCTCGACGAACTGCTCCGGGAACGTATTGGCAAAGGGGGCCATTGCAGCAGAACCGCGCGAATCGCTGGCCAGTACCATGATATCACGGTCATCTTTGGCCAACTCCAGCAGTGTGTCACAGATTACTTGGCGATTAGGAATTTTATTCATGCTTAATGCACCTGCCCTTTCTGCGTCAATTCTTCGATCGTTGCCTTTAGCTCTGTGAGAGCCAGCTCCAACTCTTTATCATTAGGCACATGGTGATGCCATGCCGGGACATTTTCGGCGAACGATACGCCTTTGCCCTTGGTGGTATTGGCCATAATTAACGTTGGCTTTCCCGCTACTTCAGGGGCGGACCTGAATGCCTTAAGCAATTCTTCCATATTGTTGCCGTTGATAGAGACGACGTTCCAGCCGAAGGCAGTCCACTTCTCTTCCAGCGGCTCCAGTCCCATGACTTCTTCGGTAGCACCGCTGATCTGGAGTCGGTTGCGGTCGATAATGCCGATCAGGTTATCCAGCTTATAATGAGAGCCTGCCATAGCGGCTTCCCAGTTGGAGCCTTCGGCCTGTTCGCCGTCTCCCATTAGACAAAATACACGGTAAGGACGGTCATCCCGCTTGGCAGCTAGTGCCATGCCTACGGAAATGGGCAGGCCGTGGCCGAGGGCCCCGGTGTTCATTTCAATCCCTGGAACCTTGTTGTTCGGGTGGCCAATGAGTCGGGTACCGAACTGGCTATAGGTCTCCAGCTCTTCTTTTGGGAAAAAGCCCCGGTCGGCCAGAATACACCATAGAGATTCTACGGAATGCCCTTTGCTGGCGATAAAGCGATCACGGTCATCCCATTTTGGATTAGCAGGGTCAACGTTCATGATTTCATAATATAAAGCCGTTAAAATGTCTGTATTGCTCAGCGATCCCCCCGTATGTCCCGTTTTGGCGCGGTGAATGATGGTTAGCAGGTCCATGCGGATTTGTGCGGCTTTGACTTTCAGTTCCTGGATTTCCATAATGTCCTCCTCAAGATAGATATTATAGGGATGGGCTTTGTCGCTTTAGACGTCTCAAACGTGAATGTTTGGGCGCTTATTACGGGCGAGATCGGATCCTCTAAGCCAGCTTTGAATTTCCTGTTCCGTGGGATCGACCGGATCAGGCGTCAGGCCGGGTATATAATTGCAGGCCTCATAAATGGCCGGGATCACATTGGCGTGGATACCTACGGAATGATGGACGTAAGGCCCTTTTACGAGTTTTTCCTCCCACAGCGGCCAATCGTTTACTTCCACCCATACGTAGGAGCCGCGGGTATAAGGACCTTCAATACCCCGGGCACGCCCGAGGAACATGGAGTACTCACCGTGGTCGCCGTCAAATCGGGCAATGGTCATACCGCCACCGCGGATTTCACCTTCATGCGTTCCGGGAGAATGGTCGTCGAAGAGAAAATGCTTGCGTAACTTCGGTTTGTTCTCTACAGAGAGCGAGACCGGGAAATTGCCACAGTGGAAGAGAAGTTCGCCGTTATCATTCTCAGGATGTCGAACAGTAATATCTGCGAAGAAGGTTGGCATTGTGTTCATGGAGGCAGCCTGCACCATAATGGAAGTAATGGCTCCATGGATATCTGTTTCACAAGTAACCGGAATTTGTTCGTCAGTCAGGATTGCATTGGCCAGACACGGCATAATGGATATGGCATCCTGCAAAGAGGACCAGCACTGGATTGCGATAGCGCTGCTTCCCGTCTCACGGGCGAAAGATTTCATGGCGACCTTTAAAGCAGCTATCCTTCTTACGTCATCTTCGGTCACTTCACTGTAATCGAGTTTTTCTTTAATGTAATCCATCGTTTCCAGAAGCTCGGAGCTATTGCTGGAGGCGATTTTTTTGGTTCTAAGCTGAATGTCGACAATGGTAATGGGATGAATCTCAATGCCGAAGCGTTCCAGCAGTTCGCCTTCATTGCACATCATCGTCCAGAACGAAGCGGGGCGGGGGCCAATCTGGAGAATGCGTAAGTTTTTGAATTGGCGCACGACGTTGGCGGCAGCCACAAAGTTGGTAAAGCCTCTTTCGAAAACCGGATCATTCACCCAACTGTTCGTTACATAGGTGAAGGGAACGTTGAATCTTCGCAGCACTTTACCTGTGGCAAAAATACCGCATTGGGTGTCGCGAAGGCGCATGCCGTCCGCAAGCGGCGCTTCATCCCGCGGTCCCCACAGCAGGACAGGCTTGCCGAGCGCCTTGCCTACACGAGCTACAGTATCTTCTGTACCAAAGTTGCAATGTGGGAAAAAAACAGCGTCGACTTCTTCCTCTTTGAATCGCTTTGCAATTAAATCCGCGTTTATATGGTCGTCATACAGCAAGCCTTCCTCATTAAGGCCCTCCAGGTCTACAATGTCGATATCCATGCCAAAGCTCTCAATTTTCTTGCGAATTTCCACTTTGTACTTAAAGGCATCGTCGGCGCTGAACGTAAATCGGCGCGTCGGAGCATAACCCAACTTTAATTTCTTCATGATCATGTCTCCTCTGTACTTGAATAAACAACATTTACTGAACAAAATAAAATAAATAAACTAAACAAAATAAAATTAGTTTAGTTGTAAAAACTAAATTCAATGACTATTTCTATGTCGAGGCCATAATAACATCGAATTAAAACGGTGTCAATGAATTATTCAGTTATATTTAGTTATAAAAACTAAACAAATAACTAAACAAATATAAATAAATTCAGCTAATTATTGCATCGCATCTCAATTCGGTGTAAACTTCACTTATTCACTTCACTGCTGTGTTCATCTTATTTAGAATGGAGAATTAGGGCATGAAAATGGAAGACATCGCTAAGCTGGCCAACGTATCCAAATCAGCTGTTTCACTGGCCTTCAGCGGCAAGCCGGGTATTGGCCCGGATACGCGTGAACGTATTCTCCAGGTAGCCCACGAGGCAGGATACAGTCCCAAAAGCAAGACGATAACGGCTTCAAGAAGTGATAAGTCCTTGCTTTTTCTCGTGTGTACAAATTCGGGCATTGTCCTTGAGGAATACTATCAGCAGCCATTTTTTAAAGAATTAATCCAGTTTATTGAGGAACGTTGCCGACAAAAAGGGTATTCGTTGATCTTCTCGACGGTCGACGTAGAATTTTTCCAGAGGGATATCCAGATGGTTGCAGAGGAGAAACGCAGTGCAGGCACCATTGTTCTGGGAACCAATCTGACCCGTGAGCAGATCAGTGATATTCATGCCAAGCTGCCGAATCTGATTGTGCTGGATACCTGCTTTGATACGCTTCCCGTACAATTTATCCAGATTAATAATGTTATGGGTGCTTATCAGGCAGGAGCTTATTTATGCGATATGGGTCATACCTCAATCGGTTATATTGCTTCAAATGTACGAATTCATAATTTTGAGGAACGTAAACGCGGATTTTTGGCGGCACTCATGGAACGGGGGCTGAAGATTCCGGAGGCACAAATGCTGGCTGTAGCGCCAACCATTCTTACTTCGCAGGAGGATCTGAATCGGCAGTTAACCGTTTATCTGGAGAGCGGGAAAACTTTGCCGACGGCCTGGTTCTGCGAATGCGACTATATTGCTATCAGCGCCATGAAGACCATGAGCGAGCTTGGCATCCGGGTGCCGCAGGATACTTCAATTATCGGCTTTGACAACATTACGGAATCGGTCATTGTTACGCCGGAGCTAACGACCATTCATGTAGAAAAAGAAAGAATGGCCGTTCTGGCTGTCGATCTCCTGACCGATACTATTGAGCAGGGAACGCAGGTTACAGCAAAAATCACAGTGGATACGAAATTTGTAGAGCGCAATTCCTGTGCTGCTCCTGCCACTTTCGTACCTAAAGGCGAGCTAACCGAGCAGGCCTGAGTAGAGGATAGATTTGGACAAAAGAACGGAGGGTCACCTTGAATGAATAAGCGAATAGTTTCGATTCTACAGCATTTGCTGGCTGCGGACACTCCTGTCAAGAGCGAGCATCTGGCAAAATTGCTCCAGGTTACTTCACGTACCGTACGTAGCGATATCAGAGAACTGGATGAATTTCTGGCCAAGCATGGAGCATCGATTCAGCCTGTTCGTTCAAGGGGGTATGAACTGAAAATCACGGACGACCGCAGCTTTCGTACGCTCCTACAGCAGTTGTTCCTGTATAACGAACCGGATGATCCCAATTCTCCTGAATACCGACAGCGTTATTTAATCTCGCGCCTCCTGCTTACAGAAAATTATTTGAAGCTGGAAGAGTTGGCGGATGAGTTATACATTAGCAAATCCACCGTACAAAATGATTTCAAAGAGGTTAAGCATATGCTACAGGCTTACGGAATCGGCATTGATAAGCGCCCGAATTACGGTGTCAAGCTGAGGGGCGACGAGGTTCGCTTACGTTTCTGCATGTCTGAATTCATCGTCAACCGTTCTGAAGAAGAAAGGACTGGGGGCGTGGAGGCTGCATCGAGAATGGTTACCCCTTGGGAAATGACACTCATTCGCGGTATTATTCTGGAGCAAATCCAGAACCACGGGGTCACTTTGTCGGATGTTACCTTCAACAACCTGTCCATTCATATCGCTATAGCTTGCAAGCGTATTCGCGATGGGAACCGGGTCGCGATGCTTTCCGATGAAGGGGAAGATTTTCGGGCTACCGAGGAATTTCGAGCCGCTGAACATATTGTTAGCCACATTGAAAAGCAAATGGATTTGACCTTTCCGGAGGATGAGGTTGCTTATATCGCCATGCATCTGGCCGGGAACAAGTGGTTTGAGGGAGTTACGGAGCAACAGACAGAAGAGGCGGGGCCTCAGAAGCTCTTGGATCGGGGGATTTATGAGCTTGGCAGAGAAATGCTGGCTGAAATTGACAGGGGCTTTAACCTGAATATTAGCCGGGATCAAGAACTGTTAATGGGCATATGTCTTCATCTGAAATCGGCGCTAAACCGCGTAAAATATGGGATGAATATCCGTAATCCGATGCTGGATCATGTGAAGTATAATTATCCTTTGGCTTTTCAGGCAGGGGTCATAGGTGCCAAGTTGATCGAGAGCAAACTGAATTTGGCTATACCAGAGACAGAAATGGGTTATTTGGCGATTCATATCGGGGCCGCCATGGAAAGGCAGCAGATGAACAACAGACCTAAACGCTGCCTTATCGTATGCACTTCGGGTGTTGGAAGTGCCCGCTTGCTGTATTACAAGCTACGTAGCAAGTTCGGTGAAAGGCTTGAGGTTGCTGGCACGACCGAGTATTACAAATTGCAGCAGGTTCCTTTGCATGGCATTGATTTTGTGGTAAGCACAGTTCCAATCCCGCAGACATTATCCGTTCCGGTCGTGGTAGTTCAGACTCTGCTTGGCGGCGGTGACATCGATAAGATTGAAGAGCTGCTGACGGATGAAGGCGAATTTACTTTCCGCTACATTATGGAAGAGCTTGTATTTCTGAGACAGAACTTCACTACAAAAGAAGAGATTATTACTTTTTTGGGAGAAAAAATGCATGCTTCCGGATTGATCCGCTCTTCCGAGGGATTCATCGGATTGGTGCTGGAAAGGGAAAATGCTGCTCCTACGGCTTACGGAAATCTGGTAGCCATTCCTCATCCCATTATTCCGCAAAGCAACCGGACGGTATGGGCGGTCTGTACACTGAAATCTCCCATAGATTGGTCCGGTAAGCCCGTGCAGTTCGTCTGCCTGCTTAGTATTAACAAAAACGGCGACGAGCCTCCGGCGAAAATGTATAAGCATCTGATGGGGCTGGTCGACGACTCCGATATTATCCAGCAAATGCTGGAATGCAAAACCTACGGGGATTTTGCTCAAATTATTGTCAAACATAAACTGTATTAAAATAAAGCTCTGCACAACATCTGCTTGGATTTTGAACAAGCATCGTGCGGAGTTTTGCTATTTTTACCATTGTAAGCATTTCCGCTTCTAGTGGAAAAGGGTTGCGTTTAGAAGTCGGCAAGAATCGTATACACTGAATCTGTAAGCTAAAGAGATGAATGCATGAGGTGAATTCAATGGATGAGTATCAGGAAATCATAATGGGACTTATAACAAATTCGGGTATTGCGAAGAGTAAAGCTATGGAAGCTATCAGCTTTGCTGAGAAGGGTAATGCGGAGCAGGCAGCAGAATGTCTTGAAGAATGCAAGAACGAGCTGGTCCAAGCGCATAAATCGCAGACGCGACTGATCCAGCAGGAAGCGGGTGGGACAACTCAAGAAGTGACACTGCTAATGGTGCATGCACAAGACCATCTCATGTCTGCCATTACAACCAAGGATCTGGCGAGACATATCGTGGAACTTTACAGCAGATTGAACCGTTACGAAGCAGCAGTATCCATAACACCATTATCGGGGAGGAATAACCAATGAAACAAATTACGCTTGTATGTGCAGCAGGAATGTCTACAAGTATGCTGGTACAGAAAATGCAGAAGGCTGCACAGGCTCAAAATGTTGAGGTTGAAATCAGAGCTACTTCCGAAAGCGCTTTTAAAGAGTATGCGGACAAAACGGACGTACTGCTGATAGGACCGCAGGTCGGCTACTTGGAAGACGATTTTAAAACCAAATACGAGCCTAAAGGCATCAAGGTAAGCGTAATCGACAGAATGGATTATGGCATGATGAATGGTGAAAAGGTACTTGCCGAAGCGTTAAATCTATAAAGGAAGACATTTTCTTATTCACAAGAACAGCTTCCATGGGTACAAAAATGTGATTTACTCAAATGGAAGCGTTCTCTAGATTATAGTACAACAGATGAAACTCTAAAGCAGGAGTTGAAGGAATATGGCTAACGAAAAAAAACTATCGCATAAATTGCAAAGATACGCTGGGAAAATTCAGCAAAATCGCTATATGAGTGCTATATCAAATGGACTGATGTCCACCCTTCCTTTTTTGATTATTGGAGCATTTTCGACGCTTTTCTCCGCACTTGCCTGGGAGCCTTACCAGAACCTCATCACACCCATCAAGGGTATTATCGGATTAGGATCGACGATGACAACTGGCATCATCGCCCTCTATGCAGTCTTCTTCATCGCCTACAGACTGGCGCAAGCTTTTGACAAGGACCCGCTGGTTCCCGCAGCAACGGCACTGCTCTCGTTTCTTATTTTGACGCCGATTCAAACATTCGATAAAGTCCGGGCGCTTCCACTTCAGTGGCTCGGTGCGCAGGGTTTGTTTGTCGCTATGTTGGTTGGCTTGCTGGCTTCCCGATTGTATATCTGGATTGTCGATCGCAACTGGACCATTAAAATGCCCGAAGGAGTACCGCCCACCGTTGTCAAAACATTCTCAGGATTGATTCCGGCGATACTCGTAGCTATGGTATTCGTTATTGTTTCCGGTCTGTTCATGCATACGTCATTCGGTACGGTCCATGAGTTTATTTATACCTATCTGCAAGTGCCACTGGAAGGACTGGGTGGATCACTGGGGGCTATGATTGTCGCCCTCATCATTATGCAGGTGCTCTGGATGTTCGGAATCCACGGCGCAATCGTAACGCTTGCCATCGTCAAACCGATCTGGATGAGCCTGGATCTTGCCAATCTCGACGCTTTCCAGGCGGGAGCTCCGCTTCCAAACATTATCGGGCTGGCTTTCTGGTATATCTTCTCAAACTATGCGCCGATGCTGGGCTTCGCTCTCCTGCTGGTCTTCTTGGCCAAGAGTAAGCAATTACGCACAATTGGCAAGCTCGGTCTTCCGGGGACTTTCTTCTCGATTCACGAGCCACTCATTTTCGGAATTCCAGTTGTATTGAATCCGCTCCTGGCTATTCCGTTTATCGTTGCTCCTATCGTCTGCGCGGTCCTCGGTTATTTTGCGACAACTGCGGGCTTGCTGCCTGCACCCATCGGAATCTACCCGGCATTTGGCACTCCGATTTTTGCTCTGGGCTTTATTGAGGGGAGCTGGAGACTTGCAGCTGCACAGCTTTTGCTCATTCCCGTCTGTATGTTGATTTACTATCCGTTCTTTAGAACACTTGATAAACAAGCGTTGAACAGGGAACGCGAAGCACAGGAGAAGTCAGAGCAGGAGGGAACGGCTGGAGCCCAAGCTAGTATCGTTACTTCATAAATGAGCAATAAAAGGGAAAGCGGCGAACTGTTCGCCGTTTTCTGTCATTACAGCAATAAGGGGGATGCCGTATGATAAAGCTTGGCATAGCGGAGAACAAACGTTACTTTGTCAATGAAGGAGTTCCATTTTTTTATCTGGCGGATACCGTCTGGAGCGCATTTACCAACATCTCACTGGAGGAATGGGCTGATTATCTTGACTACAGAAGTAGCCAGGGGTTTAATGTTCTGCAAATCAATTTGCTGCGTCAGTGGGATGCCAGCGGCAGTGATTTGGATTACGAACCGTTCGTACGGATTGAGGACGGGAGCTACGATTTTTATTCGCTGAATCCAGACTATTTTGACAGGGCGGAGACAATGGTCGAGATGGCGGTGAGCAAGGGATTTGTACCCGCGCTTGTTTTGCTTTGGTGCAATTATATCCCGGATACATGGGCGGCCAAGCTTCGTGATGAGAAAAAGATGCCTCTGGAGGCGGTAGAACCGTATGTGCGTTACGCGGCAGACCGATTCTCAAAGTATCACCCTATCTATATCGTGAGCGGGGATACCGACTTCCCGTCAGAGCGAGCGAACGAGTATTACCGTACCACACTTCACGTTGTGAAGAAGCATAGTCCTGAGTGTTTGACTACTCTCCACATTCAGGGGAGACTGGCGGATCTGCCGGATGAGTTCATTAACGATCCTAATTTGGACTTTTACATGTACCAATCAGGTCACAATTCGCAGTTTCAGTCCAAGGCCTACACCTTGGCGTTGGACTTCTACAACAAGCGGGTAACACGGCCTGTGCTAAACTCGGAACCTTGCTACGAGATGATGGGATACAGCCGGAGAGAATACGGTCGTTTCGGCCGTGCCGACGTGCGTAAAGCTGCATGGCAAAGTCTTTTGTCCGGTGCGGGAGCCGGCGTAACCTATGGAGCACATGGAATATGGAGCTGGCACAAAAAAGGGAAGCGCTTTGGAGTTACCGGGGAAGGTTTTGATAGCCCCTATGAATGGCAGGCTGCCCTTAAATTTGAAGGAGCGTGGGATTATGGATTCGCGAAGTGGCTGTTCCAGATGTACGGACTGGTAGATTTGCAGCCTTGGAACATAGTACTTAAGAACACGGAAGAGATTCGAGTTGCCTCAACCAGAGGCTTCGAAAAAATTGCTATTTATGTGCCGGTGAACACGGTCCTGAAGCTAGACGCCGATCTCAGAGAATATGACTTTACGATTATCGACCTGGAATACCGCCGATTTGCAGCAGCTTCGGTAGCGTTTCAGGACAATGTAACGGTTATTGATATGCATAATTTTGAGGGGGATGTCATCGTGATTGGCGTGAAAGATAAGAATTGAGCGTTCGGGCAATCTTCATCCGAATCTCTGTTAGATCGCTTGCAACCTTTCCATCCTGAACTACGTCAAAGAGGTTGTTAATGGCCAGGCGGCCTAATTCAACTACAAGGTGGAACTTACATGAATATGAGAAAAAGCGCATTCGCAGCCATGACCACAGTATCACTTCTTTCCTTCTCTTTTGGAGGTCAAATGTTTGCGGCGGGCAATCCGTTCAAGGATTTGGACAGCGTAAGCGGCAAAGATAAAATCATCTCCCTTCAAAGTCAGGGTTTGCTCAAAGGGGTCTCTGATACGCAGTTTCTCCCCGCCTCTAAAGTGACTGCTGCCCAAGGCATTCAGTTGATCTCTGGCGGATTTCAGCTCAGTTTGGCCGCTATTGATTTTAATAAGGCGCCACAGGCCAGCGGACTGTTCGCCCATGTTAAGGATACCGCATGGTATGCCGAAGCCTTTATCAACGCGCATTATAATGGCGTAGAGATTCCAAAAGATATCGATCCTTCAAAAACGCTGACCAAGGAAGAGTTCACCCATATGCTGATTCAGGGCATGGAAAAAGCAGGTAGCCTGCCGATGATCAAAATTGCACCTGTAACGATTGCCGATGGTAGCAAGTTGGAGCCTTCGTATCAAGGCAGCATTCAGCGTTCGCTGATATACAAGGTCAATACCTTGGATGCAAATAAAAAGTTTAATCCAAAAAGCGAGATTACACGTGCGGAAGCAGCCGTTATGTTGTATAACGCGCTAGAATATCTAACAGCTCATAAGGCTTAACCTACTATTCTGGGCCAACCTCTTGATTTTTACGAGGTACCGTGTGGATTTGGGCTTACAGTTACTTGACACCATTATCGTTAATGCTATAATAAGGAAATCGAATTTAGATCCAACGGTAGCTGATTATCGTATGGTTTCTATCCTGGTCCTTCGGCATGTAACACAGGTAACGAATAAATAAGCTGGCTCCGGATGAGGGAGACCAGCTTATTTTTTTGTGAATAAAACGCCTAAACATTTCGGGACCCATATATCGAGAGGAGACGGGAGTTATGTTTGGTAATGATTGGGATGAAGTTTTACGGGAAGAGGTAGAAAAGCCTTATTTCAATGAATTGAGGTATACATTAGCACGTGAATACAAGATACATAAAGTCTACCCTCCAAAGGAAGATTTGTTTTCCGCACTTAAATTAACACCATATCATCTTACCAAAGCGGTTATATTGGGGCAGGACCCCTATCATGGAGAGGGGCAAGCCCACGGCTTGAGCTTTTCCGTAAGACCAGGTGTGCGTACACCGCCGTCTCTGCAAAATATATATAAAGAGTTGCGTGATGATCTCGGCACTCCCATTCCCAATCAGGGCTACCTTGTTCCTTGGGCAGAGCAGGGAGTGCTGCTGCTGAACAATGTGCTGACCGTGCGTGAAGGACAACCGCAATCTCATCAGGGAATAGGCTGGGAACGTTTCACGGATGCCGTTATTGAGGCGATTAATGAACGTGAGCAGCCGGTAGTGTTTATTTTGTGGGGAAGCCATGCCCAGAAAAAAGCAAGCTTCGTGAATACGAGCAAGCATTTGGTTTTGAAATCCGTCCATCCGAGTCCTTTGGCGGCTCATAGGGGCTTTTTCGGCAGCAAGCCTTTTTCGCAAACCAATGCATTTTTGCTGGAGCATGGAATGGAACCGATTCGGTGGGAGATTCCTAACCGCTAGCACTGGAGGTGAGGACATGCGTCAATGGAAGGGACGTCAGGTCATTTTATATCACGGCAACAACGGTCATACCCAAAAGGTGCGCGGCACGATTGAAAAATGGGATGACACGCACAAGTGCGTTATTTTAGGCCCGAAGATGTTGTCTATTCCTTTTGAAAATATTACGTATATTACGATGCTCCCTCCTGGGCGTGAGCGCAGAAGCCGTCATCCGGCGAAGCTAAATTCTATCGGTTATGTGATGAGCGTTCCATTGCAGTTTGATAATGCCATTCTTTTTCAATCGGCGGTGACCGTTTGGAAAGAAGACCAGTTGATTGCCTACAACACAAAATTGACCAGTCACACGGATTACGATGTCGTTCTGGATGATGGACAAACCTTGTCCAAGGAGGGTCATCTGTTCGTGGTCAGGTCGCTACACGGAGAACTTTAACTGTTATAATCCACCTTTTTTTCTTCCTAAGGGTTCAAATCAAGTAGCTGTTTACCGATAAAGTAATAGGATTGTTAATTATATCCTATTTATAGAGCTGAAACTAAGGGAGAGAAACGAATGGAACGTATGAAACGTATGAGCAAACGGAGTACCTTCTTACTTGCTGTGCTGATGTTTTTATTTGCAGCATTGCCAGCGGGTTTGATCCAGGCGGCAGAGGAGAGCAAGACCTCTACGGTACAGTGGGACAGTCAAAATCCGACTACAGTCAATCTGGGTGGAAACCCCGCTCAATTAAAAGTGTGGTCATTGACAGAAAAGGGCAAAGAAGATGTTACACAAAAGGCAGAATGGATCTCTGGAGACTCAAGCATATTAAAGGTAGATAAGGGACTTATTACTCCAGTGTCAAAAGGGCAAATTAAGGTTGTTGCCACATATGAACAGCAAACGGTAAGCACAACGATTACGGTTAAATCGCCTTACAGCAAGCTGCAAATCGATCCATCTGGTCCCATCAATCTGGTGGTGAGCGGAGATTCGAAGAAATTGACTGCCCAAGGTACGCTTACAGCGGGCGGTACAGAAAAAGTATCCGATGTGGAATGGACATCCACGAATCCGTCCGTGGCTACAGTGGAAGATGGTCTGGTTCGTCCTCTTGCCAAGGGCATGACTTACATTAAAGCAAGCAAAGATGAACTCAAAGCACAAACGATCGTGTATGTACGTTCCTCTTCCCAGGCATTAATATTGAGTCCATCCGCTTCCCAATCGGTCTTTCTGGGGAGTTCACCAATTCAGATCAAAGCGACTGATGTGAACCTTACCGGAGGTAAAACTGATGTCACCAGCACTGCAGAATGGACTTCCTCCAATCCGCTGGTTGCCACAGTGGAGCAAGGAAAAATTAGCCCATTGGACGCAGGAAATTCGGTAATTACAGTGTCCTATCACGGCTTGAGCAAGACCTTGAAGGTCAACGTATTGCCGACCATTGAAAAACTGATATCAAGCAAAGCGAGCTTATCGCTCGAAACAGGAAGCAAAACGGCTCTTCCGAGCATATCTGCTTACTTGGTCAATGGAGCCAAAAAAGCAGTCCAATCCGATGTTAAATGGAGCCTGAGCAATGAAAGTGTCGTCAAAATCGCAGACGGTAAGCTGGTTGCAGTGAATCCGGGTAGCGCAACATTGACAGCTACATTGGGTGCCATCAAGCTGGATATCCCGGTAACCGTGCAATACAAAGTGCTCAAGCTGACCGCATCCGAGAAAAAGTATGTGCTGGTAGCAGGACAAGAAGTGAGTGTTCCCACGGTAAAAGCACAAATGGCTGGTGGTGGAACGCTCGATGTTACGAATCAGGTAAGCTGGGTGGCTACTACTGCGGCAGTTACAGTAGGAAATGGCAAGGTAAAAGCAGTAAGCGGGGGGAACTCCGGAATCAAGGCCATGTATTTGAATAAATATGTGAAAGTGCCTGTCATCGTAGAAGGAACGATTTCTACGTTGACGCCAAGCCTTTCAAGCGCTGAAATGAATTTGAAAGGGAGTCAATCGGTCAAGGTCATCGGTGTATATACAGATGGTAAAAAAGTTACCCTCAGCAACAAAGTGAAATGGACAACATCCAATGCTTCCGTGGCGATTGTAAAAGGCTCAGCCATCAAAGCGGTTGGGATTGGAACAGCGACGATTACGGGCACATACCAGAATAAGTCATTTAACATTGAGGTCAAGGTTACACCTAAGCTGCTCAAGCTGGTATTGAGTAACAAGAACTTGAAGCTTCCTAATGGTTCCTCTCAAGTGCTGAGTGTGAATGCGGTTTATGACACAGGCACAATTACCAATGTGACAAGTTCAGCGGTATGGACTTCCTCCAAGCCTTCTATCGTACAGGTTAGCGGAGGACAGGTGAAGGCATTGGCTTACGGAAATTCCAGTATTAAAGTGGTTTATAAAGGTAAGACTGTAGCTACCTCTGTCAGAGTGCTAAAATAATCTTCATGATCGCTTATGCAAAAATAACCCCGGTCAATGACCAGGGGTTATTTTTTAACTTATTCTACGCCGTCCTGATAATGGTTCTTCCAGTGTTTGTCGCCTTTGTGTGATAAGTCTTCAACCGTCTTTTCCAGCGTGGCCACCAGTTGAGCTTTAATCTCGGAAATGGTATCTCGGAACAGTCTTTCTTCCGTGCCGTTAATTTTTTCACCATACAAAGCCTGAGCGGCTATAAATTGACGATGTTGCTCCACAAAGCTGTCAATTGAATGCAGCGCATGGTCCACGTATTGTGAAATGCTATGATGCTCGCTAGGTAGTTGCAATTTTAACTCCTGTACTCTGTTTAATAATGCCATGATGATCACCTCGTACGTTTTATTATGTCAATAATTATACATCATTTTCGGAAAACTTTCATTAAATTTTGATTAAAATGTGATTTTTTTTATATCATAATTGTCATTTCCGATGGGATGAAACTTATTTCCGGAATGATTCCAATTTATCTTCAGATTATTATGTTTTAAAATTAAAATATTTATGATTAAGATATATGCGGGGCATGTTGCGACAACAGTCTTTCTGGCATGTTATAATAGGGCAAAGCCCAGTCGGAAAGGTTGTCAGTGCGGTATGAAGCTTTTTAAAGGTTTATTTTGGGGAATATTGATCAGTCTTCTCCTGTGGTGTGCCTTCTTCGGGTTTGTCCGCTGGATATCTCATTGAGTCGGGTTATAGAAAATAAAGTTCGGGGATTTCCTTGATTGAAGGTTTTCCACTGGAATAGCTTGAAGGGAAGAGGAAAATTGAAGAAAAAGTTGTTAAGTTTTATAACTCTAGTGCTGCTAGCTACTGGCGTGTATTGGTTTGAAGGTGCCAATCTTCTTACGAAAACGACAGGAGAGAACCCGCCTTCAACGGCTCAGGTTACGTTGCAATTTCCGTCAGGTCGTTATCCTGAAACGGCGCAGCATATCAAGGAGGCCATTCAGGCGGGGAAATCATCCATATGCACCATTGACCGTGAAGGAGCCGAGCAAAATCGCAAGCATTCGCTTACAGGAGTTCCCACTCGTAAAGGATACGATCGTGACGAATGGCCAATGGCTATGTGCTCAGAAGGTGGAAAAGGTGCAAATGTCAAATACATAGCTCCTAAGGATAATCGTGGGGCAGGATCATGGGTCAGTCACCAATTGGATGAGTATGAGGATGGAACTCGCGTAAAATTTGTCGTCAAATAATATGTTATGAGATCGTATCGTTACTTTTTTTTCCCCTTAGTAGGCTCCTGTTTGGCCCTAACCAGAGCCACAAAATTATTTTCCTTAGGCTCCTGTTTGGCTCTAATCAATGCCAAAAAAGCAAAAAAATCACCTAGTGTAGTGAAGCCGGCACCTAATATCGCCAGATCTTCAGCGGATAGTTGATTGAACCATTCCATTTGCTTAGCATCAAACATTTTATCACCGCCAACCATTAATAATGTATAGTATGTTCTGATGGCAACGAAGGTCAGGGCTCTGGCATACCATTTAAGTATGCTTGTTTTTTGTGCAGAGGATGTGTAGAACTCATGTTTAAATTTAATTTTTATACTAAAATCGTCTCTATCGTTATCGTATTGCTTATTCCTGTGCTAATCCTGTATGTCTATTCTAATCAGACAACGACAGGCGTGTTACGTGAGGAACTGAATCAGTCTAATTATAACCAGTTGACTTTTTTTCAAAATCAGGTGAATACGAATATTGAAATGATTTCCTCCTGGCCGCATCTGCTGATTCATGATCCTGATGTAGCCAGTTTTCAAGCGATTTTTTTAAAGGACAAGGTTCTCAATCTGGATGGCATTAACCTTGTCAAACGAATCCAAACCAAGCTTGGACTCCAAGAAAGCTCATCTAATTGGAGAACCGGTCTGAGTATTTATTCACCTTCGCTCGGACGTGTTGTATCAGAGAATGGAGCCGTTTTTTATGATCAGAAAGAATTAAAGCAAATGATTAAAAACGGCTGGCAGGTATCTAAAAAAAGGATGTACGGGAAGGATCAGTTTATATTTTCGTTGTATACATTATCCCCGTTTTCTTCACTTGGTAATCCGGAAACCGCTAACACGATTATTAAGGTCGAATTTGACAGCAGCAATATTCAGGACATGAGTCGTCGTGT
>NZ_JTHP01000056.1 GCF_000943545.1 Paenibacillus terrae | reverse complement strand
GATGCCACTGTACCGCTGAAAAGCACGGCTCTCTGAGGGACATACCCGATTTTGTTATGGAGTGCCTGCTGCTTATAGTTTCTGACATTCACACCATCCACGAGCACCTCTCCCTCGGTCACATCGTAGAAACGGGGAATCAGATTGATCACGCTGGTTTTGCCGCTGCCTGTTGCGCCAATAAAGGCAACCGTCTCGCCCCGTTTCGCCGTAAAGCTAATGTTGCGAAGCACAGGCTCATCCGCGTCCGGATATTTGAAGCTGACATTACGGAATTCAACCTGACCCATAACGCCCTCTTTTCCAGCCGTCTCATGCCCGTTCATGATGCTGGATTTGGTGTTCAATACCTCCATGATCCGTTTGGCAGAAATCGAAGCGCGAGGCAGCAAGAAGAAAATCATACTAACCATCATAAAGGCCATGACCACCTGCATCGCATAAGACGAGAATACGACCATATTGGAGAACAGTGCAATGCGGTCCGGTACGGCCGTCCCGTTAATCAGGTAAGCGCCGATCCAATAGATAGCGACACTCAGACCCGACATAATAAAGGTCATACCCGGGCCAATCATCGCCATTAACCGGTTCGCAAACAGGTTTGTATTCGTCAATTCGACGTTGGCCTGTTCGAACTTCTGCTCCTGATACTGATCTGCATTATAAGCGCGCACCACTCGAAGTCCGGTCAAATGCTCACGTGTTACCCTGTTCAGATTATCGGTGAGACGCTGGATTCGCTGGAAACTGGGGAGAGCGAAAATAACAATAACACTTAGCATCAGGATCAGAACAGCCACGGCCGCTCCTGTAGAGGCGGTCCACTGCCAGTTTTTATCCGCAATCTTCACAATAGCCCACACGGCCAGTATCGGTGCCTTGATGATCACCTGGAGTCCCAACGCAACGATCGTTTGAATCTGGGTAACATCGTTCGTGGTGCGGGTGATGAGGCTTGCCGTCGAAAAGCTGTTCATCTCTTCCATTGAAAAGGATAAGGTCTTATCAAACACCATCGCACGCAGACGCATGGCCAGCCCTGCCGCCACCTTCGCCGCGAAGTAGCCTACAATAATAGATGCAACCATACTGCCGACGGCACACAACAGCATGTAACTGCCGGGAATCAGCAGTTCCGACATAGGCGTTCCTTCCGTTTGCAGCTTGGTCGTAATTTCCGCCATATAATCAGGCAGCTTCAGATCAAGCCATACCTGCACAACAATGAAAGCCAGGCTGCAAAGCACGAGCATCCATTCATTTTTCTTGAGATATTTGAATATCTTCAGCATTCTGTTGCTCTCCTTTTATCTGAAAATCTTAGGTGTTTGATGCAATTTAATGCATCCTGCATGCGACCTGCACAGGAATTCAGCTTTTAGAGACAATAAGCTTAATGAGTCGGATAAATTCTGTGGCATCCTGTTCGTCCAGCTTGCGAAGAATGCTCTCGGTCCAAGCGATTCCTTCATTATACTTGTCAATCATAAATTGCTTGCCTGAATCCGTAATGAATACAATCACCTTCCGTTTGTCGGTGACATCAGTACGCCGTACAACCAGACCTTTCTTCTCCAGGCTCTTCAGCGCCGTTGCTACCCGTCCCGTACTGACAGACAAGTATTCGCTCAAGTGGCCCGAGGTAACCCCGTCCTGATTGAAATTCAGACAGATGAGAATCCCCATTTCACCACGTGAGAAGTGCCCTCGTTCCTCTAATGCCGGTTTGCGCGATTTGACAACATACTCGAACAGTTCTTTCGCTAATGTCTTATAATCCAATGGTCACAACACCTTCTAGCTTTTATCTTATACTATAAGATAATAATGATGCCCGGGTAAAAAGTCAATTCGAGAAAATATGGAATAAAAGAAGCATCCATGACCATGTTTCACGGGAATACATTGAATGGGATCGATGATCTGGCAAAAAGAAGCACGTTCGGCCGATTCGTGTCGTCTACCAAGTGATTGAATGTTACAATGGAAGCCGATGGTCAGATCCTGGAGGGACGATTCCGATGCATATTGAACTCAGTCGCAATAGCAGTGTCAAATTATATTTACAAATTGCCAAAACATTGGCGGACCGTATCCAGTCCGGACTGCTGCCTCAGGGTACTAAGCTTCCCTCTGTCCGCCATTTGTCCAGTCTGCTTTCCGTTAGCCCTGTAACTGTAAGCAAGGCGTATGCGGAGCTGGAATCCATACATCTTGTGGTGTGTACACAGGGAAAGGGATGCTATGTAGCCGAACCTTCTGTGTCATTGCATCGTGAGGAGGCGCTGGATTTATCATGGCAAATGTCGCTGATTGATTACTTGCCGCGTGCACAGTTGTGGAGAAACTTTAATCATAGCCGTCAGGTTCCCTATTCATTTCATATTGCGGCAGTTCAGCCAGAACTTCTTCCCACTCGTGAAATCATTAACGATACCCGACGTTTATCCTCCGAAGATCCCGATGCGATGGCTGTTTACGGCACCTTCGAAGGGGATGTAGAACTGAGGGAAGTATGTGCAGTTCACCTGAGCGAACGTGGAATCCGTACTGAAGCAGAACATCTGCTTGTGACAAGCGGCGCCCAGCAGGGGATTGATCTTGTGGCGCGTACGTTCGTTGGTCCTGGTGACGTTGTCTATATGGAGGCTCCTACGTATACGGGTGCGATTGATGTATTCACCAGCCGAGGTGCCAAGGTGGTCATGATTCCGATGGATGAGCAGGGCATGCGCATGGATATCCTGACACGCCTCCGTGACACTCATCCTCCAAAGCTGATCTATACGATACCTACCTTTCATAATCCCACTGGAATAACCTTAACGACGGTCAGACGCATGCAACTTCTGGATCTGGCGCAAAGTTATCATTGTCTGATCGTCGAAGATGATCCGTTTTCTGATCTGTACTACAAAACAAAGCCGCCGCTTCCCATCAAGGCGCATGATCTGTCCGGACATGTGATTTATATTAAAAGCTTCAGTAAAACCGTCGCTCCCGGCTGTCGTATCGCTTGTGTAGTGGCTACAGGAAGTGTGCTGGACCGCCTTGTGGCAGCCAAGTCAACTACGGATCTGGGAAGCCCTTTGTTGACGCAAAAAGCATTGTTACCTTTCATCAGGCATCGGCTGGATAACCATCTCGTCTCGTTAAGAGATCAAATGCAGGACCGTCTGACCACTGCTCTGCACACACTCCAGCGCTTTGCCCCTGCAGAAGTCACCTGGCAAGCACCTGAGGGTGGTCTTAATATATGGATAAAACTCCCGCCTGCTGTTGATATCGCAGAGCTGGGGCGATTAGCTGATCGGGAAGGCATATCCTTTTTACCAGGAGGGGTATGTTATGCAGGTGGTATGGAAAGTAATCATATTCGTATTTCCTTTTCATACACGGCCAAGGACACACTCGAAGCAGGATTGCGCAAGTTATGCCGCTTGCTGGGAGAACTGCTTGACCGCTCGGTCATCATGGAACGAAGGCCTATTTTGTAAGGATATTTGCAATAGGGGGTAATCATCCAATCGCAGGGAGCCCCTTCGTAATATGCTGTACTAATTCACCGAAAGGAGTTGCACATTATGAGTCATTGCCCTAACGAACCGATCGTGTGCCCGCCGATCCAATTTGTAAATCATCAATTTTTCCCACAAGTGGTGCCTGTTATTCATCCGATTGAAATTATCAACCAAGCGCACATTATACCTGTACCACACCATGTATTCCCAGTGACTGTAAAAGACCCTTCTGATCCTTGCTGTCATACCCGCAGTCATACTCGCAGTAATGGCAAGCGTCAGGTACGTAGCAGCTCTAAGCGCTGAGGGATTACAAAAAAGCAGCCATGGAGCGTACCATGGCTGCTTTTTGCCCAAACGGAATCTTTTTTACGTTTCCAGCATCTTCAAGAGAGATTTTATCTTGTCACCCAAATGCTGTGGATAAAACTGCAAAGGAACATACGGACGTTGAGCTGCTTTCAACGCCTTATATACATCGATTTGGCCATATCCGAAATATTTGTCATGCCCCGGTGTACCCAAATCAATCACGCTGTTTCTCATCAAATCCATGACCTCTTTGTTCGTCAGGTCGGGGTTGATGGAACGAACGAGGGCCGCAAGCGCTGATACATGCGGACTGGCCATCGAAGTGCCTGAGAGGGCAGCGTATTGGTTCCCCGGATACGTGCTTGCTATGCTTGCGCCGGGGGCCATAACGTCAACATAATCTCCGTAGTTGGAAAAAGAAGCCCGGTGCATGGACGCATCTGTGGCAGATACGGCAAATACTTCCGGATAGGCTGCGGGATAGCCTGGCCGTTCCGTATTATCATTTCCCGTGGCTGCGACTAATACAACATCCTTGTCATAGGCATATTTAATCGCATCGTGCAAAAATTCAGCTTGCGCATAATTACCGAGGCTCAGATTAATGACCTTGGCTCCATGGTCTGCAGCCCATATAATACCTTCTGCCACGGAATAAGTGGTCCCGGACCCGGATTGATCGAGTACCTTGACTGGCATAACCTTGTTGTACCATGTCATGCCAGCAACACCCTCGCCGTTGTTCACGAGCGCGGAAATAATACCGGCAACATGCGTTCCGTGACCGACGTCATCGTAAGGTTTTTCCTTCGGGTTGACTACGTTGTGTCCCGGTAGGATTTGGCCCTTTAGATCAGGATGGTCCATATCCACTCCCGTATCCACGACGGCTACGACTACATTTTTGCTGCCTTTGGATAGCGCCCAGCCCCGGTTGGTTTCAGTGGCCGGCAGATTCCACTGATAGCGGGAAAAGAGCAGGTCATTCGGAATAGAGACATCCGAAGCTTTTACGGGTGTTTTTTCATTAGTCAGATACATGTAGTGAGGTTCTGCATATATCGGGTTCCACTTCTGCGAGAAATATTGCTTTAGCTCTTTGAAGTTCATGTTATTCGAATGAAACACATACGTATAACCGAGCTTTCGGCCTGGCTCACAGTTCAAATCTGCTGCGATCTCTCGCAATTGCCGTTGATCAGGATTGTGGCGGAAGCGAACGACGATTTCATTTTCAAAATAATGGCTCGCATTTTCATTGTCATGACCCGTCTTGACGGTAATATCGTGTAGTGTGTCGGGATGTACAGATTCGATTTTGTAGCTGCCTTCCTTCGGATATGGGATCAGGCGCAGGTTTTTACGCTGATGCTTTTCCACGTCACGAAGCACTTGCTGACTGACCAGCGCGGCAACGCCGTATGTCCCGTCAGTCGATGGCTCTGCCATGACAAAATATTTTCCACCCTCCGCCTGAAAAGCAGCGGACTCGTAAGATTTGTTTTGCAGGACGGAACGGCGAGCCGCAGCCAGGCTGTTTTTGACTTGAATGTGATTAAGCAGACGAGGTTGTGCCTTGCTGCCTGTGTAGGTAGTGCTCTTCCCGTCACGTGTATTGATCCACTGTAGCGTGTGAAGATGACTGTGCGACTGCTGAAGCTTGCGGGCAAAATGCTTTTTCTGATCATTAGTTTTATCATTCAGTTCTCGCATTACGTATTCAATATCCTGCCTGGCATCCATGCGAGTGATGGTATCCGTAGCGGACAAGTCCAAAGCCAACATTCCTTTTTTGAGCTGCTTTTCCTGCTGTGGCACCATTTTTGCCGTATATTCGGGCTGTGGTGTGTGGCGGTGATCTCGGGAAGGCAGCATCAGGGTGATGATAAGCACCCCGGCGGCTGCTCCGATCAGGGGTTTTAACCATTTTTGCCGAGACATGGGACCGTCCTCCTTGGGAGTTTATGAATTTATGGTTTAGCGTGAGAAGGTTGGCATGTTTTTATACCTTTCAATCCTTATTTGTGTTAGGATAAATACTGAAAATTACAGCTCTTTCGGTTAAGAAGGATCTATTTTCGGGTAACCAAATTGATGAACAAGCAACAAATAAGGGGGAGCTGCATTAATGTCAGCAGTCAACGTACAAAAATTATGTGAGTCGGCGCAGGAGAAACTGAAATCTGCCGTGGAACGGGTGGAAGCATTCCTTAATGAGCATGCACTGCCGGAGCTGGCTGTGGATCGCAGTGAGGAGTCCGTACTCTTTTACAAAGGCTTTTTGTCGGATCTCCGCCATGTCCTTGTTTTTTCCGAAATATCTTATGAAAAGCTGGGTGTGGCTTTGCGCCGTGCCAACTTTGACGTCGATTTTGCGGAAAAGGCATTGTATAACGTTTACCATGACTGCGTGAACAGCTTTTTTTATCCCAAAAATGAATCTTACGCAGAGGATGGACGCTACGCTTATACGGGACAAGATGCTATACGCTTCCGTAAAACGCCAGTAACGCCTGCCCGCGAAGTGATCATGGACATTACGAAAAATTTTGAAGAATTGCGCGATGATCTTGCTTATTACGAAAGTGATTATTTGACTCAGCGCCGGATGCAGACTCGCCGTACACATGCGTAAGCATCTAGCCAGGGGATTTTTTAATTGAAAACAAAAACATATGAGACAAGCAAGCCGTTTCCTGTTTGCTTCCTGCCAGTTTGGAGGAGGTGCCGGAAACGGCTTTTTTCGTATGTCACCAACTGCCATATGCTATGTGCGCATAGGTGAACGCTACGGGGGGGACAATGAATCCGAGGTGATAATCATGAGCCAAGAGGCCAAGCCAATAGTCAAATGCAGCGTAGCCAATTGTCATTATTGGGGAGAAAACAACTTGTGCAAGGCAGATTTGATCATGATAGAAATTGACAGTCATGCCGGGAAAAAATTTGATGAAGAATATGCGGGTGAAAGCTTCAGCTCAGTCGAACGTGACCAGGCTGCAACTTCTGCAGCAACCTGTTGTCACACCTTTAGACCAAAGTCTCTGTAACAATCCATCCCGCGAATCATTACGTAATTGGAGGTGCAGTGTATTATGGAAGATCATGAAACTGATAAGCATCGAGACGAAGAGCATTTTAGCCGCGAGCGTGTGGATTATCCCCGTCGAATTCAAGAACGCTCTGCCAAGCGTCGCAACCATCAAGAGGAATATGCGGCTGAGGTAGCTCCCGGCTCACCAGCCGTGACTCGGCATAAGGACAAGGATGAGCAGCATGTCATAAGCCAAAGTGGACGTATCTCAGGCTATATCGGTCTAGCCGCAGGTATTGCCGCACTGTTTATGTGGTCTATTGTGCTGGGGCCTATTGCTGCAGTGTTGGGTTTTTTTGCTTATGTAAATGGGAACAAAACAACAGGTATTTGGTCGATCGGGCTGGGTGCGCTGGCGACATTAAGTTACTTTGCTTTTATTCCGTTTGTTCGTTGATCTCGTGAAGGCACGAAAAGCCAGATGATCGCTTGCTCAGTTCGAGTAAAATTATAAGCGATCTATTCTGTATTGACCCAGTACCATGAAGCTCCGCTGTCAATTCGACAGATGCGGAGCTTTTTTCGTTAAAAAGTATGGCAGTACATAGCAAAACGTTGTATCATAAGCAATAATGATAGGCTGTTTGGGATATAACAACTAAAGAAAGTTGGGAATGCCACATGCAAATAGATCCGCGCGTGTCCAAGGCCATAATAGATACGCAGTTGTTGAGTAATATAGGTTCCACAGCACAAACGGATACAACGGACGCTTTTTCCGGATTACTTGAGCAGGCAGGGCAGTTGGAGACAGATGATGCTGCAGCTCGTGTAAATTCAGGGGACGTTACAAGGGATGAAAATGGGTTGCTCTGGCTCCAATTGGGACCATCGAGGGGAACGACTTCCCCATTGGCGGTGTATCCTGCTTCCAGCACAGCAACTGATGGGCCGACCAAGCCTACAGCTTATGATGATTTCATTAACGAGGCCAGCAATAAATATGGAGTTCCGGTGTCGCTGATTAAAGCAGTCATTGATACAGAATCTTCGTTTAACCCGCTGGTCACTTCTTCAGCTGGAGCCAAAGGGCTTATGCAGCTTATGGATGCTACGGCCCAAGGATTGGGAGTTAGCGATGCGTATGACCCTGCACAAAATATTGATGCCGGAGTTCGTTATTTGTCTTACCAGATTAAGCGTTTTAATGGACAGGAAAATATGGCCTTGGCAGCTTATAATGCAGGCCCCGGACGGGTACAGCGATTGGGCGTGAATAGTGACGAGCAGTTGATGGCTGTGCTGAACATGCTTCCGGTAGAAACGCAAAAGTATATTACCAAAATTCAGAATGCACGTGAAAAATATACGTTTTAAGCCCTGTAGCTTATAAAGAAAAAAACAAAAATTTAATCAGACAGGTCCGCAGGTGGGATCAATATGGGGAAAGGGTGTCACTGTGTAATGCAGTGGCCCTTCCCTGTTTTGGTCTTTTTTTGTTGTAGAGGTTGCAGGGCAGAAAGGGGAGTTTCATGAAATATTTTGATTATGCAGCGACAACTCCGCCTTTTGAAGAGGTGATTACGACGATTGCTGAGGTGATGAGACGCCACTATGGCAATCCTTCCTCAATGCATCGGTACGGGGAAGATGCGGATAAGCTGCTTAAGCGTTCCCGGGAGGTTTGTGCTACAGCTTTGGGGGTGCATCCGGCGGAGATTGTGTTCACATCCGGGGCAACGGAAAGCAATAATCTCGCTATTAAGGGAGTGGCCTTGCAGTATCAGGCCAGAGGCAAGCATATCGTTACGGTGTCAACAGAGCATCCGTCCGTGTATGAAGCTTGCAGACAACTGGCAGACCTCGGTTTTGAGGTCACATCTCTGCCCGTTGATGCGGAAGGGCATGTCAGTGCCGAGCAGGTATGTGCAGCTATCCGTAAAGACACGATTTTAGTCAGCATTATGCATGTCAATAATGAGACGGGAAGGGTACAGCCGTTGCATGATATCGGAGTTGCGTTGAAGGAACAGTTCCCACGTGTACTGTTCCATGTTGATGGTGTGCAGGGCTATGGAAAGCTTCCGGTGAATATCCGGGGCTGGAAGGCTGATCTGTACAGCCTGTCCGCACATAAGCTGCGCGGTCCCAAAGGAGCCGGACTGCTTTTTGTTCGGGAAGGTCTGGAGCTTTTCTCGCTGCTTAGCGGAGGCTCTCAGGAGCAGGGATTTCGTGCAGGTACGGAAAATGTTCCACTGCTTGTCGGTATGTCCAAGGCGGTCCGGCTGGCAGGAGAACGGCAAGCAGAGGCGGCGCAGCGTATGACTGCTTGGAGAGATCGGGTAGCCGCGGAAGTGAAGACGATCCCCCAATTGCGACTGAATAGCGGGGAGGAAGCACCGCACATTGTCCATTTTTCGTATCCGGGTATGAAGGCAGAGGTGCTGCTGCATACGCTGGAGCAATTGGGCTTTGCGGTATCGACCCAATCGGCTTGTTCCTCCAAATTAGCCGAGCCTAGCCGGATTTTGCTGGCGATGGGTCGAAATGAGGCGGAAGCGTCCGGCGGCATTCGGATCAGCTTCGGGGATGAACATACGGAACAGGATATTGACGAGCTTATTCTCGCGCTTCGCCAGGCTGTGGCGCAGTTGGAATCCCTTGAAAGGTGGAAACGTTAAAATGCACTATGATATGCTGTTGCTTCGCTTTGGCGAATTTACATTAAAAGGGAAAAACCGCGCCCGTTTTGAAAAGGCGGTACTGAATCACGTAAAACTGTTGCTCAAGCCGTTTCCCGGCGCTTCTCTGCGTAAGGAATTTGGACGGATTTATGTAGTTCTCGGAGGAGAGCCTTATGAGCAGATCATTCAGGTGCTACAAAAAGTCTTTGGTATCACCACCATCAGTCCTGTTAAAATGGCTCCTGTTGAGCTTGACACGATTATTGAGACCTCTGTAGCCTTGATGCGTGAGTTGAACCCAACGGAAGGAACGACTTTCAAGGTAAATGCTCGCAGGGTGTGGAAGGGATTTGCCCATTCCTCTCATGAGATGAATCATTTGATCGGTTCGCCGGTACTGCGCGAGTTCCCAGTGTTAAAGGTCGATGTCCGCCAACCGGATATCGAGCTACGGGTGGAAGTCAGAGAGCAGGCGGCTTATATATTTAGCGATATTATTACGGCTGTAGGAGGCTATCCGTTAGGTACAAACGGCAAAGCTATGCTGCTGCTCTCGGGCGGAATCGACAGTCCGGTAGCGGGATGGTCCTCCATGCGCAGAGGATTGGAAATCGAATGCGTCCATTTTTACAGCTATCCGTTTACGAGTGAGCGTGCGAAAGAAAAGGTTATTGACTTGGCGAGGGTATTGGCGGGTTACGCGGGACGCATTAAGATTCATCTCGTACCTTTTACTGAAGTGCAGACGGCTTTTACACGCACTGGACAGGATAATCTAATCATCACGCTGATGAGACGGTCCATGCTGCGTATTGCTACGATGCTGGCGGAGCGTGAAGGCGCGCTGGCGCTTGTGACGGGTGACAGTCTTGGCCAAGTAGCCAGCCAAACTTTATCGAGCATGAATGTGATTGGGCGTTCGACGGAATTACCGTTGCTGCGTCCTCTCGTGATGATGGATAAACAGGAAATTACGGAAATTGCCAAGCAAATCGGCACATACGATCTATCTATCCTGCCGTATGAGGATTGCTGCACGTTGTTTGTTCCCAAATCTCCAACGACTAATCCGAATCTGTGGGTTGTTCAAAAGATTGAAGCCTCTATTCGGGATTTAAATACGTTGATTGAGCAGGCCGTGGCTATAACGGAGACTGTTGTTCTTGAGGCAGATGGGGCTATAAAGGGACGTAAAGAGGAAGTTGTGCAGGAGGATTGGTTTTAAAATCTCCTTACAAGTTGCATCAAAAGCTTTTTAAGATGCTACGCTTAGCGGTATATAAAAAGGCAGATCCATCGACTAAAGTCGGGTCTGCCTTGTTTATAGATGTATGAGTTTTTTCTTAAAATTATTTCAAAACCGCTTTTTTTCGGCTGGATATGGCTCTGCGGTTTTGAAGATAGCCTGTGAGCAGAATACCAGCCATCACTGTGGCAACAAACAGGATACGCAGTGCGGGGTGCTCGGTAAAGTATGGCTCCAGCTTGCGTTCCTCGGTAATCATATTGGAGGCAGTATAGCCAAGCACAGCCGAGCCCAAATAGATGATCCAGGGAAATTTGTTAATAAGCTTGATGAAAAGAGTACTTCCCCATACGACAATCGGCACGCTGATCAGCAGACCGAGTACCACCAGTATCAAATGCTGTTGGGCAGCGCCTGCGACGGCAATTACGTTGTCTAGCCCCATGGCTGCATCGGCTACAACGATGGTGCGGATAGCCCCCCATAAAGTCGTTCCGGCTTTGACTTCGGCGTGATCCTCTTGATCTACCAGCAGCTTATATGCGATCCAGATCAGCATTACACCCCCGACGAGTAACAGCCACGGCACTTGAAGCAGCCAAAGCACCACAATCGTGGCGGCTATACGAATGAGTAGAGCACCTCCGGTACCGTACAGTATCGCTTTTTTTTGCGTTTCGGGCGGAAGATTTCGGGCGGCAAGTCCAATTACAATAGCGTTATCTCCTGCAAGCAGAAGGTCAATAAATATCACATTAAGCAGTAGCCCAAAAAACTGAAATCCGGACATGTCAATCGTTCTCATCTCCCTGATTAAACAACCTAAGTTCAGTATGCTCTGTTTATGATTAATACCCGTTTTTCGGAAATACGATTCATTATATTGCTGTTTGCTACTGATTTCAAGGATTATGCTCAACAAATCTGGTATTGATTTTTAATAAATTATGGCTATTGATGAATGAAATGATTAGATTCCAAGTACACAGCATAGCCTCGTCCTATTTCGCATACAAGTAGCATGGGGGTGTTTGTACACATGGAGCATATCATTTTGCTGTTGAAAATATTAATGATCAATTTGGTGTTAAGCGGTGATAATGCGGTTGTTATAGCCATGGCGAGCAAAAACTTGCCTGCAAGGCAGCGGAGCCAAGCAATATGGTGGGGGGCGCTCGGCGCAGTTGCCCTGCGCTGTGTGTTGACTTTTGCAGCTGTCATTTTGCTAGGCATACCCTTCATTCAGGCAGCAGGTGGTCTGCTTCTGTTATGGATTGCGTTTAAGCTACTTTATGAGAATAACGATAATATGGGAGTAAGAGCAGAAACGACCATATGGAAGGCTATACAAGTGATTCTGGTAGCGGATTTTGTGATGAGTCTGGATAACGTATTGGCTATTGCAGCACTTGCAAATGGGGACATTGCGATCATTGTCATCGGTATTGCGATTAGCATTCCAATTGTGGTGTGGGGAAGCAACATTATTGCAGTCTGGCTTCACCGTTTCCCTGTACTTGTTCTACTCGGATCTGCAATACTGGCCTTCACGGCAGGTGAAATGCTACTGCGTGATCCTAAACTGGGAGCATGGTTAGCCGGGTCTGTGGAAGTTTTACATTCATGGTTACCGGGATTACTGGCCACCGTAGTTGTAATAGCAGGATTATATCAGCAGTTGCGAGCCCGCCGTATTTGAACGTAGTTTTTTTGGAAAACATCGGCTAAACTAGACATAAGGCTTTTGCAAACGCCGGGGAATTTTCTCGGTTTTTGTAAAAACACTATAAAATCCAGCAAATAAAGGAGACTACGATGAATTCCGGAAAAGAGCGTATGATCGGATTGGGCATCATTGCCGTAGGACTGATTATTTTGTTGGGAAAACTGGGGGTCTTCTCCTTTTTGGGACGAAACTTCTGGCCCTTGCTGATTTTAATACCTGGTATTATATTGCATGCGATGTACATGATGCGTAAGGTTTCTCCCATTATGCTGTTGCCAGCCGGGATTTTGTCGGTGTACGGTTTTTTATTTTTTCTCTGTAATACATGGGGCTGGCATCTGATGGCCTATCTATGGCCTTTGTTACTGCTGGGTGTGGCGGTTGGATTATGGGAATACGCTATTAATGATATAACGCTGCCTCGCACTGTATATACAGGGAGCATGATTTTGGGACTCGTTTCGGTACTTCTACTGATTATTAGCATGTTGAGGACCGGAATGATTTATGTTGTTGCAGTTATATTGATCGGTGCAGGGATATGGCTGATGGTTAACAATCGTACCAAACGTAAATGGTGAAACGACAAGCAGTGCAAAATTTATGGCGGTAAATTACGGAACAGCCAATAATGTCTTGCTTTATGACATATTTCAACTATAATATAATGGATATGATAAGAGCGTCGGAATGTTTTCTGACGCTTATTTTAAGGTTTTCACGCGAATCGGAAAGAGAAGCTGCCTGCACAAAGCCTGAAATATACAGAGGGCTGGCAGGGAGCGGGCCTGAAGAACGATTGTTAGCCTTGGATAAGCATTACTTTCAGGATAGAGACACTATTTTGATATACGGAAAGGATATGGATACAAACCATGCATGCAAGAGAGAACATTCGCAATATTGCAATTATTGCCCACGTCGACCACGGCAAAACGACGCTTGTCGACAAGCTTCTTCAACAGTCCGGAACATTTAGAGACCACGAGGCTGTTCAGGAGCGCGCCATGGACTCCAACGATCTGGAGCGTGAACGCGGTATTACGATTTTGGCAAAAAATACAGCTATTACGTACAAAGATTATCTGATTAACATTGTGGATACACCGGGACACGCCGACTTTGGCGGCGAAGTGGAACGGATTATGAAAATGGTTGACGGTGTTTTGCTCGTCGTTGATGCTTACGAAGGTTGTATGCCGCAGACTAAATTCGTACTGCGTAAAGCGTTGGAGTCAAACCTGACGCCAATTGTTGTTGTTAACAAAATTGACCGTCCGGCAGCTCGTCCAGCCGAAGTTATTGACGAAGTACTCGATCTGTTCATCGAGTTGGGTGCGAGTGATGAGCAGTTGGAATTCCCTGTTGTTTATGCTTCAGCACTGAACGGAACATCCAGTTTGGATGCCGAAAAGCAAGATGATAACATGCAGGCATTGTACGAAACCGTTGTGGATCACATCCCAGCTCCAACGGAAAAAATAGATGAGCCTCTTCAATTCCTCGTAACACTGATGGACTATAACGAATATCTTGGCCGCATTGCAGTTGGTCGTGTAAACCGCGGTATTATCAAGCAGGGACAAGCGGTTACGGTTATGCAGCGTGACGGCAGCAGCAAATCAGCGCGTATTGAGAAGCTGTTCGGTTTCCAAGGTCTGAAACGGATTGAAACCGATCAAGCGGGTGCTGGTGACATTGTGGCTATTGCAGGGATCAAGGATATTAACATCGGCGAAACGATTGCCGATCCAAACCATCCTGAAGCTTTACCTGTACTCAAAATTGATGAGCCAACGCTGCAAATGACCTTCCTGGTTAATAACAGCCCATTCGCAGGTCGCGAAGGTAAATGGATCACATCCCGTAAACTCCGCGAACGTCTTCTGAAAGAACTCGAAACTGATGTCAGCTTGCGTGTCGATGAAACCGACAGTCCTGACGCATTTGTCGTATCCGGACGTGGTGAGTTGCATCTGGGTATCCTGATTGAAAACATGCGTCGTGAAGGTTATGAACTGCAAGTGTCCAAACCGGAAGTAATTGTGAAGGAAATTGATGGCAAGAAAATGGAGCCAATCGAACGTCTCCTCATTGATATTCCTGAAGAAAGCATGGGCGCAGTTATGGAAAGTCTGGGCTCCCGCAAAGCTGAAATGGTCAACATGATCAACAACGGCACCGGACAGGTTCGTTTGGAATTCCTGATTCCCGCACGTGGTCTGATTGGTTACACTACGAACTTCCTGACTTTGACTCGTGGTTATGGCGTAATGAACCATGCGTTTGACAGCTATGGTCCATTTATTGGTGGTCAAGTCGGTGGACGTCATCAAGGCGTACTCATTTCTACGGAAAATGGAAGCACTACATTCTATGGAATGATGGGTGTAGAGGATCGCGGTATTCTGTTCCTGGAGCCGGGTACTGAGATTTATGAAGGTATGGTCGTCGGAGAGCATACACGTGATAATGACATCGTTGTTAACATTTGTAAAGAGAAGCAATTGACGAACGTCCGCTCTGCAACAAAAGACGATACCGTAAAACTTAAAACGCCTCGTATCTTCTCTTTGGAACAGGCGCTCGAGTATTTGAATGATGATGAGTATTGTGAAGTTACACCTAATGCTATTCGTTTGCGCAAAAAGATTTTGAACAAAAGTGAGCGCGAGCGTGCAGAAAAACAACGTAAAACAGCACAAGCAAATTCGTAATTGATTGGATTGGTTTTGGCCACAGCGGCGACGCCCGGCAACGGGATGCGCCGCTGTATCTGTTTTAGGATTGTAAACTTGGAGAAAGTTTTATTTCTCAAAACGCAGGAAAAGGTGTTGAAGCATGAGTAATCTTTCTAACGGATTGCCTCCCCGGACACAAAGCGGGAAAAAATCCGCCAAACCGAAAAAAACGAAAAAGAAAAAAAGCTTTTTCAGATCGTTTATGAAGTTTGTTCTGTTTCTGCTCATTATAGGTATCTTGGCGGCTGGCGGTTATGCCTACTACCTATACAATCAGGTAGAGGAAGTTTTAGATACGGGGATCAATAAGGAAGTGCCCAAAACACAATTGGCCGAGGCCAAGCCTTTGACCATTTTGTTGCTTGGAACGGATTACCGCCCTGATCATCCAACTTATTTGTCGGACGTTATTATGGTAGCTACACTGAATCCGAATACCAAGTCATCTACAATCGTGTCGTTGCCGAGGGATACGCGACTGGAACTGGATGGATATAAACCTCGTAAGCTGAATGAGTACTATCCGGTGTTCAAGGCCAGAGAGAAAGAGTCTGGTGAAGTCGCTGAAGAGCAAATGAAGAAGATGGTCGGCAAATATTTGAATATTGACATCGATTATGTGACGGTTATTAACTTCCAGGGCTTCAGAGATGTTGTGGATAATTTGGGTGGCGTAGATGTTACAGTCGACAAAAATATGTGTTACCGTGACAGTGCAGATGGTACTAACATTAACTTGAAGGCTGGAGCACAACATTTGAACGGTGATCAGGCCCTTGATTTTGTTCGTTACCGCAAATCAAACTGTCGCCCGAGAACAGCTGAATCTGATGATTTTGATCGCAACCGTCGACAAAATCAGGTGCTTCATTCCTTAATTGACCAAATGCAGTCCTTCAGTGCTCTAAGTAAATTTAGTGCAATTATTAAATCTGTTGATAAGAATTTGATGACGGATATTGAGTCTCAGCAAATGAAAAATCTCGTACAGACCTATTGGAATATTTCCAAGCAAAATGTGAAATACAATCCGGTAGCAGGAACATGGCGCAGTCCTTATGTCTATATTGATGAGCAACAGCTTGAACTGGCCAGAAAATCCTTGCAAGAGGAGCTATCAAAAAAAGCGAGCGACAATAATACTGTCTCTTCTTCCAATTCTTGAGTTTGTATCTTTCTTCCCTCTTATGTTATACTCGCAGCGAGTAAAAGCTCTATTGCATAAGGGGGTTGAGGTATGTCTGAATGGGTAGCACGCCAAGTATATGGATTTGACATTCATACCCGTTTGCTGTCTAATGTCGTTTGCTTTTTCTGTAATGAAATGAATGAAATAAGTAAGGTCCAGTGAGTGATCACTGGGCCTTTTGTGTCTGATCCAAAGGTGTACAGGCTCTAAAGCTCTAATTACCTATCAACTTTTCGTTGTTTAACGCTGCTTCTGGGGTCTTTTTTCAGGGAATCAGCAAGTATTGGCTACTCGGTGAATAGGTATAGGTATGAAACACGAGATTGTCCACGCCGCTTTGGAGGGGATCTAAATGAAGAAAATTTTTGTGCTGGATACGAATGTGCTACTGCATGATCCGAAAGCCATCTTTACCTTCAAAGAACATGAAGTGGTTATTCCAGCTGTTGTTCTGGAAGAAATTGACTCCAAAAAACGCAACGCGGATGAGATTGGACGGAATGCCCGCAACGTATCGCGATTGCTGGACGGATTGAGGGAAGTAGGGCATCTGCACAGTGGTGTTCCGCTTCCGCAAGGTGGGAGGCTCAAGGTTGAATTAAATCATCGGAGCTTTTTGAAAGTTCAGGAGATGTTCGGGGAAGTTTCGAACGATAACCGAATTTTGGCGGTCGCCTTGAATTATCAGTTGGAGGAGCAGGAGCTCCCTGAACCGCGTTCGGTCGTACTGGTCAGTAAAGATGTGCTGGTGAGAATCAAGGCAGATGTGTTGGGACTGCTGACCGAAGACTATTTATCCGACAGAACCGGTGATCTGAGTGAGCTATATCCCGGGTACTCGGCAATTCAGGTGCATCCGTCCATCATAGATGAGTTTTATTCCAATCGTTTTTTACCGATTAAGCCATTGGAGCTATCTTATACGCTATATCCTCATGAATTCGTTATTCTAAAGGACGAGATGGGGACTGGAAAATCAGCATTGCTGAAAGTAAACCAGGAAGCAGACCGATTAGAGCCTCTGTATTTAAGCAATGAACCGGTGTGGGGGATCAGTGCGCGTAATGCCCAACAGCGGATGGCGCTGGAGCTATTGCTTAATGACGATATACCGCTGGTGACGATTACCGGAAAAGCGGGTACAGGCAAAACGTTGCTGGCGCTCGCTGCTGGTCTGCTCAAGGTAGAGGATGAACATCGCTTCAAGAAGCTGCTAATCGCCCGTCCTGTCGTTCCTATGGGCAAGGATATCGGTTATTTACCGGGAGAAAAGGAAGAAAAGCTTCGTCCGTGGATGCAACCGATTTACGACAATCTGGAATATTTGTTTGATACCAAAAAATCAGGCGATATTGATAAAATTTTGATGGGCTTGGGCAGTATTCAGGTGGAGGCGCTCACTTATATTCGCGGGCGTTCAATACCTGGACAATTTATTATTATTGATGAGGCACAGAATTTGTCCCGGCATGAAATTAAAACAATCGTGTCCCGTGTAGGTGAGGGGAGTAAAATCATCTTGATGGGAGACCCGGAGCAAATTGATCACCCCTATCTGGATGCTGCCAGTAACGGCTTGACGTATGTAGTAGAACGCTTCAAGCAGGAAGGGATTAGCGGACATATCATGCTGGAAAAAGGAGAGCGCTCCAAGCTGGCGCAGTTGGCAGCAGATTTGCTGTAGTAGCTCATATCACTATCCCATTATCAGGATGTTTATATACTGCGCAGTATTTGTTGTAAATAAGAAGACCTCGGGAACATCCCGGGGTCTCTTATTTTTGTCCATGTATTATTTATGATAGCAATACAAGGGTGACAAAGCCTTACTTCAGGCTCAATTCGAGCTTAACCTCAAGTACTCCGGCTATGGTGCGTACCTCTGTAGCCTTGACATAAGAAATGAGTTGCTGAGGATAGAAGCCCAGATCAAAATCCTTTTCCAGCTTGTTACGGGTCGTATCTGGTAGCTCCAGCCCATTAAAGACCAGGCGATCCACATGGAATAAAATCGCATTTTGCGGTTCATTCTCTACCGTGTAGTGCCCCTCTACCCTCAATTTCATGGTTCCCTGTTGACCTTCTACAACAATACGATCCTGCCCGAAGGAAAAGTTGAAGTGATTAAATAATTCATTTTCTGATTTCAGAAAACGGTTAAAATCTTCCTCACGTATGCTTATCGTAATGACTTTGCCGTTTGTAACCATGGCTCCTTGCTGTTGCTGAATAAATTGAGGTAAATCCTGCATCGCTTGAGCTAGCGCTTTAAAATGCTTGTTCACCTCGTAGACGCCTACATTCTCCCAATAAGCTGTCATTTCGCCGATCAGCTTGCGTAGAGTATCCGGGTTCTTGCTGGCGTTAACACCGTCATTTACACGCGCCTGAAGCAGGACAATACGCTTACGTTGTTCCAGCAGGTTTGTTTTGACGGTTTCCAAATCTGATGAAGCCCGGGTGACCTGTTCTTCTGTTTTTCGCATATTCCGATAATTGGACTCGTATTCTTGAAGTACATCCTGATCGTGGCTAATCAGCAACAAGTAGTAATCGTACAGGGAGAGAAGCTGTTTTAGACTTTTGGCACCCAATACTACACTGAGCAGCTTGTCCCTTTCTCCCATATAATAGGAGCGCAGCACAGAACCCGCGCGTTTCCTTTGCATAGTCATCTGTTCCTGCTGAGTGGCAAGATTGCTTCTAAGTTCCTGCTGACGTTGTAAAAGTATCTGTTGTTCCTGACTGATCCGCTCAATTTCATGATCAATCTCGACGATTGACAGACTATCTTGCAAAATCCGGTTTGCCTCTTCTGAAGGAGCGGCCAGAACAGGACGTGCTGACATGGAGGTCCATATCAAAATGATGGTCAGCAGAACACAACTTAACATTTTTAGAGCGGGTCTGATCATTGGTTTTCCCCTTTTGTGTATTCCCGAAAAAAGTCTAACAGTAATATATATGTGCCTTTCTTATTCTTTAACCATTCATATATTGTACAGCAGCCAGAGGATGCTTGAAACCCGAAACTATATTTGTCCACGTATGAGTTCTTATAGAAATGGAAATACAATTTAGTATCAAATAGATTCTATGAACTCTACGAGAGGCATAGAAATAAATAAACAGCTTTTATACCCTATTCAAATACCGGTAAGACCGGTTCATGAAGACGGTTATTTCAGGATGTTGTTAGGAGGGCTAGAGGCATGACTGCAATAAGACAAGATGCATGGAGTGTTGAAGATGATTTGATACTGGCGGAGGTGACATTGCGTCATATCCGGGAAGGCGGAACACAGCTCGCCGCATTTGAAGAGGTTGGGCAAAAAATAGGAAGAACCTCCGCAGCATGCGGCTTCCGCTGGAACAGTTGCGTGCGCAAGCGTTATGATGAAGCCATCAGCATTGCTAAAGCGCAACGTCAAAAACGTAGTTATATTCGCAAGCAGAGTCCAGTTGGTGTATCTCAGGTGGCAGCTTTTGCCACGCTTGATACGGCTGAAGGGCTATACAGAGCGGATGGAACGAGTGAGGATACGTTGTCCATCGACGCAGTGATCCGTTTTTTGCGTCAATGGAAGGGATCTGTACAGGAAACCAATCGACAGATCAAGATGCTGGAAAAAGATTTACGTGAAAAGGAAGAGGAATTAAATCAACTTCGCTCCATTAATGATCGGTTGTCCAAAGAGGTTAATGAGGTGCAAACCGACTATCGCGTCGTGAATGATGATTACAAAGCCTTGATTCAGATTATGGACCGAGCCCGCCGTTTGGCTTTAATCACTGAGGATGAGGAAGAGCTTAAATCCAGATTCAAAATGGACGCCAATGGGAACCTGGAGCGCATTGAGTAGCAAAATTACAGCAGTAAATGTTAAATAGAACGTCAACTCACGCTTTGCCGTAGTTGGCGTTTTTTGTATTTCTCTAGAGTGCATATGATATAGTAGAAAAAAAGATGGAAGTGAGACGATACATAGGTGATTGATATTATTGGAGCAGGTTCGCTCGGATTGTTGTTTGCCGGGAGGCTGGCAGCCTCAGGCACGAAAGTAAGGTTATGGACACGAACGCTTGAGCAGGCACGTATCATTGCTTGTGAAGGGATAACTGTACTTGAAAAAGAGGGGCATGTTGCTGTTCATGTGGCTGGAGGAGACGAATTAAAGGCAGCGCCATTGGCAGATTGGAAACGCTTGAATTCACAGGTTCCGGCACGGTGGATTTTGATAATGACTAAACAGGGGGCGATTGGGGAAGTGCTGGACCAGATTAAATCTGCGGCTAATACAGAAAGCGATATCGGAATTGTTTGCTTACAGAACGGAATCGGACATATAGAACGAATTAGACAAGCCTATCCTGAAGCGGTGGTATACCCTGCGGTAACGACCGAAGGAGCCAAGAGAATGGGGGTAGCATCCGTCGTGCATGCCGGGCTGGGGGCTACGGAGATTGGCTGTCCGGATGTGCTGGAGGAGAAACAGGTCGGGAGTTTCGAACAATATGTGCTAAATCGGCTGCTTACAGCAGGATTTGACGTTTGCTTGTCGAAAGAAATCGAGAACGGTATATACCGTAAGTTGCTAATCAACGCTGTGATTAATCCGCTGACAGCAATATGGCGAATCCCCAATGGAGAGCTGCTTTCCGATCCGGGCCGTATACATATGATGCACAAGCTATACGAAGAAGGCATTCAAGTGTACGAAGCCAATGGTATTCGGTGGGACAGCGCATGGTGGGATCAGATTATGAAGGTTTGCCGGGCAACGGCAGAGAATCAGTCGTCTATGCTGGCCGATGTGCTTGCACATTCCATGACAGAGGTTGCTTCCATTAATGGACAGCTGGTGCAGATGGCAGAGCAAGCGGGGGTTACTGCACCAACCCATGCGGTATTATGGCAATTAATTGAGGGCATGCGGCTAAAAGAGGGGTGATCAGTTGAGTCTCATACAAGGTACCATCATCACATTTAGTATTCTTCCCTTTTTTCCGTTTCTGATCGTGTTTGCGGTTTGCCGCTACCTGCTTAAACTGGAAAAAAAGAAGTCATTGCTTATATCTATGGACATTACCACGGCTTTTCTGATACTATCCGTCGCGGCTCTCTTTAATGTCATTTTTGCATCAAGATTCGGTTTTTATTTGATATTACTTCTGCTACTTTTGGCGCTGGGTTTAATTGGAGGAGCCCAAAATCGAATAAAGGGTAAGGTCGATGGGAAAAGATTATGTAGAGCAGTGTGGAGATTAACTTTTATAGCCATGACATTAGCGTATATTCTATTAACTATTGTTGGCATTTTTAAAAATATATTCAATAACATGTGATATAACATGACATGAAAACCCAAAAAAATATGAATTAATCATGTTTTTTTGAAAAAAAAGCTCAATTTCAAGAAATGTGATGTAGATTTTTTTGACCGCTGGTTGTATAATCTATAAACATATACCACTTTAGAACTAGGGGGAAAACGCTAGATGAAAAGGAAAAGCTTTTTAGTCCTTTTGACACTCATTCTTGCAGTTGGCGCACTGTTAGCAGGTTGTGGCTCCAGCAGCAAGAACGAAAACAATGGCAAGGGCGCGCAAGAAAATACCTCAACTACGCCGGCTCCGGCCGACAAACAGATTTTGCGCATTAATCTGGCATCCGAGCCGCCAACATTTGACCCGGCACAGGCTCAAGACACTCAAGCAAACACTGTTTTGAAAACAATGTATGAAGGTCTTGTTCGTATGGGCCCTGATGGTAAAGAAATTCCTGGCGTAGCTGAATCATGGAAAATTTCCGATGATGGCAAAACATATACGTTCAAGCTTCGGGATACTGCAAAATGGAGTAATGGTGACCCTGTCAAAGCAAGTGACTTCGTATTTGCTTGGCAACGGGTATTGGATCCTTCCACGGCTCCAGCACCTCCGTATGCTTACCAATTGTACTATATCAAGAATGCTGAGGGATACAACCTGAGCACATCCAAATCTTTTAAAGGAACTAAAATTCCAGACTTCAAAGATGTAGGTGTCAAAGCAGTTGACGACCATACATTGCAGGTAGAACTGGAACATGCAACACCTTACTTCTTGGGCTTGACTGCTTTCTACACCTATTATCCGGTGCACCCGTCTGTTAAAGGTAATGATAAATGGGCGACTAAAAAAGAAAGCATGATCACTAATGGGCCTTTCACATTGTCGACTTGGGAGACAGGTCAAAAGATCGAAGTTTCCAAAAATGAGAATTATTGGGGTAAGGACGAAATTAAGTTGAAGACAATTACAATGTCCCTTGTAAACAGCGGTGCAACAGAGCTGGCTTCTTACAGAAGTGGACAACTTGATTATGCAGGTAAACCTAATGGCGAAATCCCTGCAGATCAAATGATGGCTGTAAAAAATGAAATGCCTAATGAATTCCAGGCTAAAGGAATTGCAAGCACATATTACTATTTGTTTAACGTTACTGAAAAACCGTTCAACAATCTTAAAATTCGTAAAGCCTTTGCAATGTCCATTCAACGTCAGCCGATTGTTGAAAGAGTAACGATGGGTGGGGAAATTCCTGCTTATGGCTTTGTCCCTCCGGGTATTAAAGGTTTGTCTCAAGAATATCGTAATGAGCACAAAGATGATTATTTCAAGGAAGATGTGGCTGAAGCGAAGAAATTGCTTCAAGAAGGTATGAAAGAAGAAGGTGTAACTTCGCTTCCTCCAATAACCTTGCTTTATAACTCCACTGAAGGACACCAAAAGATTGCTTTGGCAGTCGCTGATATGTGGAAGAAAAACCTGGGTGTGGATATTAAAACACAGAATCAAGAGTGGGGCGTATTTATCCAAACTCGTAACAAATTGAATTTCCAAATTGCTCGTGGTGGATGGTCTGCTGACTTTAATGATCCAATGACATTCCTGGATATCTGGACAACTGGTAATGGTAACAATAATTCTGGATACGCTAATCCAGAATATGACGGTTTAATTAAAGCGGCTAGAACAGAAACTGATCCAGGTAAACGCATGGAAATATTTGCTAAAGCTGAGAAGCTTCTTGTTCAGGATGATATGATTTTGTTGCCTATTTACTATTACTCTAATACTTCCTTAACGAAACCAAATGTAAAAGGGATTGCCTTGGATTTTAGTGGTGCAATTGATTTTACAAGGGCTTATATAACACAGTAAGTAGCTGATACTTGATTCTGAAGTTGAAGGGTTACTTCGGGATATATATGTGGATACTACCATATATATCCCGTTTTTTTTGTGTGTGAGGGTTCCTTTCATGAATTATGTAACCATGCATATAAGTAGAGTGGACAACCTAACTCTATTTCTATAGAATCGAATGGTGTCGAAAAAAATGGGGGGTGTAAACGGGCGATGGCGCGTTATTTGATCAGTAAATTCGTTTTTATGCTTATTTCTTTGCTTATTCTGATCTCTGCGACGTTTTTTCTAATGAAAGCAATTCCGGGTAACCCTTTCATGAGTGAAAGAGCGACGTCTCCTGAGATTCAAGCCCGATTGATGGAACAGTATGGGCTGGATAAGCCGGTATATGTACAATATTTTAAATACTTAGGTGATATCGTTACAGGTGATTTTGGAATTTCTATGAAAAAATTAAATCAAGATGTAAGCGACATTATTGGACAAACTTTTATGGTATCACTTAAGTTGGGTCTGGTTGCTATCGTTTTTTCTGTTATTGTCGGTATTTTATTAGGTATGCTTGCGGCGTTGTATCATCGTAGGCTCATTGATACGGTAGCTATGATAATGGCAATTATGGGGATTGCGGTTCCCAGCTTTGTTCTTGCATCATTAATTCAGTTCTTTTTTGCTCAAAAGTTGGGACTATTTAATGTTATGGGCTTTGAGGGCCCGATGGACTACATTCTGCCTGTTGCGGCTTTGTCTGCTCAACCGATTGCATTTATTGCAAGATTGACGCGTTCCAGTATGTTGGAAGTGCTACATGCGGATTATATTAAAACGGCCAAGGCTAAAGGTTTGAAATCGATAACAATCATGTTCAAACACGTTGTGCGGAATGCTATTTTGCCAGTTGTTACCTATGTTGGCCCGATGACAGCAAATATTATTACCGGATCTGTTGTTATTGAACGAATCTTTGGAATAGGTGGTATCGGTAAAGTGTTTGTGGATAGTATCACAAGCCGCGATTACACTATGATTATGGGCATTACCATTTTTTATGGTGTTTTACTCATGTTAGCTCGTTTTATTACGGATGTTGCGTACGGGTTTATTGATCCTCGGATTAAGCTGACCGGCGGGAAGGAGGGGTAACTTATGTCTGTGAAAGACAATGCTATGAAACTGGACAAGCTCCAGGTAAAGCCGGAAGATTTCCAGAAAATCGGAGTGGATGAAAAGCAATCCGAAGTTATTAAGCGGGAAAGTTTGTCTGCTTGGCGCGATGCTTGGGAACGGCTTCGTAAAAACAAGGTTGCTATGACTAGCTTGATTATTCTATTTCTTATCGTGCTTTTCTCCTTGATTGGTCCGATAATGTCACCTTATAATTACTATTCTAATGATTTGCTGAGCACAAACCTGCCCCCTTCTGCGGAGCATTGGTTCGGAACGGATGAGTTGGGTCGTGATATGTTTGTACGTACATGGATGGGTGCCCGAATTTCCTTAACTATCGGCTTGGCTGCAGCAATGATTGATTTGCTGATTGGTGTCATTTATGGTGGGATTATGGGTTACTTTGGTGGACGTGTAGATGAAATCATGAATAAATTTTCTGAAATTCTGTATTCCATTCCTTATCTGCTTGTTACGATCCTGCTGCTCGTTGTACTGGAGCCGAGTATCACGACGATTATTATTGCCCTATGTGTAACTGGTTGGATTAACATGTCATGGATTGTGCGTGGGGAAATGATGCAACTCAAAAACAGAGAGTTTGTACTTGCTTCCCGTTCCATGGGTGCTGGAGCAGGTCGCTTGCTTTTCCGCCACCTCTTGCCTAATGCTGTAGGTCCGATCATCGTTACATTGACGTTGAGCGTTCCGACCGCTATTTTTTCCGAAGCTTTCCTGAGTTTTCTCGGTTTAGGGGTGCCGAATCCTCAGTCGTCGCTTGGTTCGATGATTGAATCAGCTCTGACAGGATGGATGTACTATCCTTGGCGTATGCTTTTCCCGGCAGGTTTGATCAGTTTGATTATGCTTGCGTTCAACCTTTTTGGTGATGGATTGCGTGATGCGCTTGATCCGAAGCTGAAGAAATAGGAGGTGAGATCATGGTGAGTAGCAACAATTTAATTGAGGTTGAAGGTCTTAAAAAGTATTTTAATGTTGGCAAAAACCGAGTGCTCAAAGCGGTGGACAACCTGAATTTTTATATTCGCGAAGGCGAAACACTAGGTATGGTTGGTGAATCAGGTTGTGGTAAATCTACAGCGGGCCGTACCATTCTTCGCTTATATGAGCCTACAGCAGGTAGCGTGCGCTTTAACGGTACGGATATCTATAAATTATCATCAGGTAAAATGAAAGCTATGCGCCGTGATATGCAGATGATCTTCCAAGATCCGTATGCATCCTTGAACCCGCGTTTTACGGTTTCTGATATTATCGGTGAGGCACTGGATATTCACAACATGGCAGGTAGCCGTGCAGAGCGCAAAAAACGGATTGAAGAGTTGTTGGATCTGGTAGGTTTGAACCCGGATCATGCAACCCGTTATCCGCATGAGTTTTCCGGTGGACAGCGTCAACGGATCGGTATTGCCCGCGCGCTGGCGGTTAACCCTAAATTCATCATTTGTGATGAACCGATCTCGGCTCTTGACGTTTCTATTCAGGCTCAGGTTGTCAACCTGTTAAAAGAGCTCCAAGAGCGTCTTGGTCTCACATACCTGTTCATTGCGCATGATCTGTCAATGGTCAAGCATATCAGTGACCGGGTAGCTGTAATGTATATGGGTAAAATGGTTGAGCTTGCAGAAAGCGCGGAGTTGTATGCAAACCCGATCCATCCTTATACGAAAATGCTTCTATCGGCGATTCCGATTCCCGATCCAGAAGTTGAAGCTAACAAAAAACGGATTATTATGCCTGGCGATCAAGCCGGCCCCATTCATACAAATGATGCATCCGGCAATAAGTCAGGAGCCTACAACCTGGAAAATGCCAAGCTGATCGAAGTGTCCAAAGGACATTTTGTAGCCGAGCCTTACGCCTGATGTTGCTTTTCTACCAACCGCCGAGTTTGCTCGGCGGTTTTTTTTGTGGGAAGCTTTGACGCGGACAAGGGCTTTCGGTACAATCAAGCAGTAAGGTTTTGGTGGAGACAGGAGGCAGACCCATGAGAATAATTCCGGAAGAGCTTCGCGGAGGGTCGGCTTTGGCAGAAGATTACATACAGGGTACAGGACGCGCACGCGATTTGTATGAATATGATGTTCTGCATGCCGATGCTTATGCCCAACGAGCGAAGCGGCTGGATGAGACGGAGCATCTGCGATTAAACCGCAAGGATGTCGTAGCATGTCTCCGTATATACAATGAGCAATACAATGCACACAAGGCAGTTCGTGCTTCATTGGATCGGCTGGAGCAGCCAGACGCTCTGGTGGTGGCTGGCGGGCAGCAAAGTGGACTGTTCACAGGCCCGATGCTGGTCGTTTACAAAGCTGCTACGATTATTAAGGCGGCCAAGGAAGCGGAGGAACGGCTGGGGCGTCCAGTTATTCCCGTTTTCTGGATTGCCGGTGAGGATCATGACTGGGATGAGGTCAATCATACATATGTAATGGCGAATGACCCGCAAGCAGTCAAAATCAAGCTGAATAAGCAGCCGGAACGTCGTTCTTCGGTTAGTGCGATTAAGGTCGATGTCGCAGAGTGGAAGCAAGCTATGGCTGATATAGAGCAAAGCTTGCCTGACTCAGAGCATAAGGCTGATATTTTACGCATGATTAAGCATGGTTTCAATGATTCTTACGGATTAGGTGAAGGCTTCGCCAAGTTGCTGGGACTTCTTTTCGGTGCCTACGGATTAGTGCTGCTGGATTCAGCTGATCCTTTGCTGCGCAAGCTGGAGACATCCGTTTTCCGTCGGTTGGTTCAACACAATGATGAGCTGGAGCAAGCTTACCACGCGACTGCTGCACGGATTGTAGATTATGGCTATCATTTGCAAGCAGATGTGAATGAAGGCGGCGCCAATCTCTTTTATATCCATGAAGAAGAACGCTTGCTGCTGTTCAAGCAAGATGGTCTATTCACGGATCGCCGCGGTCAGGTAGCATTTACAGTCGAAGAACTGCTCGAAGAGACAGACAGGCATCCGGAACGTTTTAGTAACAATGTCCTAACTCGCCCTCTTATGCAGGACTCACTGTTTCCAGTGCTGGCCTCTGTGCTGGGTTTGGGAGAAATTGCCTACTGGGCGATTACACGCGACGCTTTCGGCGTACTGGGGATGCAGATGCCATTACTGCTGCCACGGATGTCCTTTACGTTGGTGGAGCCAGGTGTGGAAAAGCATATGCTTAAGTACGAATTGAGCTTTGGAGAAGTTAGAGACGGGCTTGAGGAACGGAAAAAGCAATGGATTGTCACCCACGATCAACTTGGAATGCAGGAGCAGTTTGTCGGGGCCAAGGAAGCTTTTGTCCGTATGTACGAACCACTGATACAGCAGTCAGGCTTGATTGAAAAAGGTTTGCTTCGGATTGGGGAAACCAATCGTGAGAAGATTCTGGAGCAGATTGCCTATCTGGAAGCAAAAGTTCAGGAGGCACTGTTCCGGCAAAATGAAACAGCGCTTCGTCAATGGGATCGCATCGAGTGGTCACTTTTTCCGTTCGGACAGCCGCAGGAACGGGTGTATACGATCTATCATTTTCTAAACCGTTACGGCCGCAGCCTGATCGATATGATTATGGATGTGCCGACCGATCTGACGGGTATGCATCGTGTCATTTATGTATGATTTAGCATGTTAACAGCTACAACCAATATGAAGGAGGAACAAATATGACTTCCCATTCTTTGCAAAACAGCATCGTTCACGATCTTAAACTGGCGCCTGAGGGTCATCTGAAAATTGATTGGGTGGAAGCCCATATGCCGGTATTGAACCGTATACGTCAACAGTTCGAGCAGGAGCAGCCTTTTAAGGGTCTGAAGGTAACCATCTGTCTGCATCTGGAGGCCAAAACGGCCTACCTGGCTAAAGTAGTACAAGCGGGCGGGGCTGAGGTTACAATTACGGGTAGTAATCCGTTGTCCACTCAAGATGATGTTTGCGCAGCGTTGGTTGAAGATGGAGTTACGGTTTTGGCTAAATACAATCCGGACCCTGCTGAGTTTAAAAGCTTGCAAATTAAGGCGCTGGAAACAAAGCCGGACCTTATTATTGATGACGGGGGCGACCTGGTTACTCTCTTGCAATCCGAACGCCCTGATCTGATTTCTACCATCCGTGGTGGGGCGGAGGAAACGACTACCGGGATTATTCGCTTGAAGGCGCTCGAAAAAGAGGGTCAACTCCACTTCCCTATGGTGGCCGTTAATGATGCTTACTGCAAATATTTGTTCGACAATCGTTATGGTACTGGACAGTCAGCATTCGACGGCATTATTCGCACAACCAATCTGGTTGTGGCAGGCAGCACGGTCGTAGTGGTGGGTTATGGCTGGTGTGGTAAAGGGGTTGCGATGCGTGCGAAAGGGCTGGGAGCCAACGTGGTCGTAACCGAAGTTGATCCTATCAAGGCAGTAGAAGCGCATATGGATGGTTTCCATGTGTTGCCTATGGTGGAAGCAGCCAAGTTGGGTGACTTCTTCATTACGGTGACTGGCAACAAAGCTGTAATTACCGGAGAGCACTTTGATGTCATGAAGGACGGGGCTGTGCTGTGCAATGCGGGGCATTTTGATGTGGAGGTTAGTAAGCCTGAGCTTGCCAAACGTTCCGAATCCATTCGGACGGTGCGTCGCAACATTGAGGAGTACCGCTTCAAGGATGGACGTAAAATGTATTTGCTGGCAGAAGGACGCCTCGTGAATTTGGCTGCGGCGGATGGTCATCCTGCGGAAATCATGGATACCACGTTTGCACTTCAGGCGCTTGGCTTGAAATATGTGAACGATCGTTATAATGAGCTGGGCAAAGCCGTAATTAATGTACCTTATGAAATTGATGAGCAGGTAGCCCGCTTCAAGCTGGATAGCCTGGGAATCAAGATTGATTCTTTAACAGAGGACCAAAAGGTCTATCTGGATAGCTGGAATGCATAACTTGAGCATTGCCGATCACGATGCCCGGGTTCAAAGGTTTTAACGTGTAACACAGGTGTCTGTATAGGTTGATGATGAATGGACTAAGCCCTTTATTTTCATGTTGTTTCGAAGCCTGATGCATATTGTCGGGAGTTCGTCTTCATGGAATAAGGGGCTTTTTGGCGTGTTATGATACGTGGCAACAATAACAGACATCACCGTATGGATTTGTCGTTTATCACTTTTTGGAAATGTAAAGAAGGTCTTTGATTTTTTAAAGCGAATCTATTATGCTTAGGTGGTGGAAAGTGGGCCAAAGTGGGAGAATGGGGTAAGGGGTGACGAAACCAATGTTTATGGGGGAGTTCCAACATAGCATTGATGAGAAGGGACGGCTTACTGTTCCGGCCAAGTTTCGTGAACTTCTCGGTGCCTCGTTCGTGGTTACCCGCGGGCTGGACCAATGCCTCTTCGTGTATCCCATGGATGAGTGGGCTGTCATGGAGAAAAAACTTAAAGCACTGCCTTTGATGAAGGCCGATGCGCGGGCGTTTACCCGGTTTTTTTTCTCGGGGGCGACTGAATGCGAATTGGACAAACAGGGCAGGGTAAATTTACCGGGGAATTTGTGCGAATACGCCAAGCTTACCAAAGAGTGCGTCGTATTGGGAGTGTCCGCCCGGGTAGAGATTTGGAACAAGCACACTTGGGAGCAATATTTCAGCCAATCAGAAGAAGCATTTAACGACATTGCTGAGAAATTGGTTGATTCCAACTTTGAATTGTAATTTAGGAGGTCAGCCGTTTGTTTCACCACATTACCGTACTCAAGGAAGAAGCAACACAGGCACTAAACATCAGGCAGGACGGGATCTATGTGGACTGCACGTTGGGAGGGGCAGGACACAGTTCTGTCATTGCGTCACAGCTTGGCCCTGAGGGAAGGCTGATTGCCTTTGATCAGGATGACTGGGCATTGAACAATGCGCGCGAGAAGCTGTCGGCCTACGAAGGAAAGATTTCATTGGTGAAATCCAACTTTCGCCACTTGCAGGACAGGCTGGCCGAACTGGGATTGCCCGAAAAAGACGGCGTCCCGCAGGTCCAGGGTATTTTGTTCGATCTGGGTGTGTCCTCGCCCCAGTTCGATGAGGGGGAGCGGGGATTCAGCTACAATCATGATGCGCCGCTTGATATGCGGATGGATCAGAGTAGCTCGCTGACGGCTTACGAGATTGTCAATGAATGGCCAGAAGCAGAGATTGCGCGTATTTTGTTTCACTACGGAGAAGAGAAGTTTTCACGCCGGATCGCGAAGATTATGGTTGAACGTCGAAAGAACAAGCCTATTCACACAACAGGGGAACTTGTCGATATTATCAAAGAAGGAATTCCGGCTGCGGCACGCAGAACCGGGGGACATCCAGCCAAACGCAGCTTTCAGGCTTTGCGGATCGCTGTAAACGATGAGTTGGGTGCACTGGAAGATACTTTGCATCAGGCAGTAAAATGCCTGGCTCCAGGGGGCAGAATTTCGGTCATTACGTTCCATTCTCTGGAGGATCGGATATGCAAGCATATTTTCAAGGAGTATTTGGCGAGAAGCATCTATCCATCTGATTTGCCTATTTTGGAGGACAAAATGATAGGCGATCTGAAGCTGGTGAATCGTAAGCCGATTGTGGCGTCAGAGCAGGAATTGGAGCTTAATCCACGGTCCCGGTCAGCCAAGCTGAGAGTTGCCGAGAAATTGTAAATTTAATGGAGAAGGAGAGGCGACATGGCTTATACACGCGGTAATTTGGCTGTAAAAGAAAGAGCCCGTCAGGAACAGGTTCAGCAACAACGGTATCGTGAAACCACCAAAGTCGTTACACGCCGCAGAGAGCTGCCGATTCGAGAAAAGCTGCTGTATCTTTTGACACTTGTAACGTGCATTGTCATTGCTGGTATGCTGATTGGCAGGTACGCGCACATTTATCAAATCAATTATTCGATTAATACAGCGAGCAAGGACATTTCCAAATTACAGACCAATATCGCCCAACTGAAAATTCAGAAAGAACGGATGGAAAATCAGATTGTACCTACAGCAAAGGAACAGGGATATATCGAGCCGACAAGAGAGCCCATTCGTGTGGAAAAGCAGGCTGCCAAATAGTTTGTTGGGAGCATAGCATCAAGCTATGCTCTGACGTACATTTTTTCGCAGAGAGGTTTGAGCTATGGTCAAAAGAATAAAGCTTCGCACACTGCTGATAGGGGGATGTATTACCCTCTTTTTTCTTGTTCTGCTACTTAAGGTATTTTGGATTCAGGTCGTGAGCGGGGAATACTGGCATAATCAGGTAGTTACGCAGGTGGAAAGAGACCAGGTGATCCAGCCCAAGCGCGGAACGATTACGGATCGCAAGGGAAATGTACTGGCTGCAGATGCCCCTGCTTATACGGTAGTGGTCAACCCGAGCATCATTCAGGAATATGATCTGGAAAACGAGGTCGTAGCCAAACTGCATCAGCTGCTAAAAACACCTGAGGACGAACTGAGAAAGCATCTCTCGGCCAAGGACAAAGACGGTAAATATTTAATAAACCGCGAGATCCGTAACGGAGGTTGGAAGGTAGATCCTGAGCTCAAAGCACAGGTGGATACGTTCAAAGAATATTTAAAGGATAAGTACGAAGTGATTGGAGCTGTGGACACGGTTCAGGAATCCAAACGCTATTATCCGGAAAATAAGCTGGCTTCTCATGTTCTTGGCTATTACCGTAAAGATGGTACAGCAGGCATGGGGTTGGAAGCCTATTATAATAAAGAGCTCTCGGGCACGGCCGGAAAGCTTCTTTATCAGCGGGATCGAAAGGGAGTTCCTCTTCAGGGATCGGAGAGCATCTATGAACCGGCACAAAATGGTAAGAATTTAAAGCTGACGATTGATGACACAATTCAGTATTATATAGAGGGCGCTATGCAGGAAGCTATTGCAACATACAATCCTAAAACGATGACGGTTGTAGCCGCAGATCCCAAAACGATGGACGTTCTCGGTATGGCAAGTTACCCCAATTTCAATCCCAATACATACGGGAGCACATCTTCAATGGAATATTTCCGTAATAATGCAACTCAGTCCATCTATGAGCCAGGCTCCACGTTTAAGATTGTAACCTTGGCTGCCGCAGTTCAGGAAAAGGTGTTCAATCCAAATGAAACCTATCAGTCTGGTATGATCCGAGTCGGGGGATGGGATATTCGTGACGTGAGTCGAAATTGGGGAACGTTAACCTATCTTCAAGGGGTCAAGCGTTCAAGTAACGTCGGTTTCGTCCATCTGGGGCTGGATAAGCTGGGCGGCGAAAGGTTGAGGAAATATATTAACAACTTCGGATTTGGTGTGAAAACAGGGATTGATCTTCCGAGTGAGTCTAGCGGAGCCATTACGTTCCACACCCAATACAAATCCGAAGTTGCAACGGCTGCATATGGACACGGACGTGTTCAGGTAACGCCAATCCAGCAGGTAGCGGCTATCTCGGCCATTGCTAACGGCGGTAAGCTGATGCAACCTCATCTGGTGAAGGAAATTATGAACCCGGATACAGGGGAAGTACAGACGATTCAACCGAAGGAAGTCCGCCAGGTGATTTCGCAGGAATCGGCAGTACAGACCAGCAGCTATCTGGAGCAGGTCGTGTCTGACCAAGAAATTGGAACCGGGCGTCTTGCTTATATTGATGGGTATCGTGTTGCTGGTAAAACAGGTACAGCGACGAAAGTTGTGGGCAAAGTGTATGACCATTCGAAGGATGTCGTGTCCTTTATCGGCTTTGCACCCGTGAATGATCCGAAAATAGCTGTCCTGGTTGTTATGGATGAACCTAACAAATCGGTAGGTGGAGGTACGGCAGCAGCTCCTGTGTTCAAAAAAATCGTATCCCAGTCGCTGCAATATATGGGAGTTCCCAAAACAGGAGCCAAAGCGAGTAAATCAGACAGTGCTGCTGTGAAAACGGTGAATCTGCCGACAGTGCCACAATTAACCGGTCAGGTGAAGAAGGATGCGCAAAACGCATTGCTCAAACAGGGGATTGCCTATGAAACGGTCGGCAAAGGCTCCAAAATTGTCCGCCAGTATCCGGAGGCAGGCGTCAAAATGAAGCCGGGACAACGCATTTATTTGCTGACTGAAGATAGTGCCAACATGACCATTCCCGATTTTACAGGCGTCTCGTTGCGTGACACGCTACAAGTGTTGACGCTCATGAAGGTGGGCGTTCAGGTAAGCGGCGAAGGTTATGTTGTCTCGCAAAAGGCACAAATGGTGAGTGGCAAGCGGATCGTCAATGTGACGCTCCAGCCGGCTAAAGAAACCGTGACCGGAGTAAAGCCGGAGGAAACACCGGACTCAACTACCGGCGTAGCATCTAACCAAAAAGGCAGTACAGCGAAAACGAGTACCGATTCAAAAACCGATACCACTGCGAGTCCAAGCTCAAGCAGGGAGACTTCCAAGGTTGGGAGCTCTGCTGTAGCCGATGAAAAAAGTGCGGCTGCAATTAAAGGTGAGGATAACTGATAGCTTGTTCTAACGTCCGTTTTTTTGAATATTCATGAGGTAAGACATGTCATGAGTATTTGGAGGAACGGAGGGGAGCGCGTTTGAAGAAATCTAACGTGACCATGCGGCGCAGGCTGGTATGGGGGCTGCTGGGATTGTTTGTACTGTTTGCAGCCTTGTCGGTCCGGCTCGCCTATGTTCAATTGGGTAAAGGGGTCGAACTCTCGGCCAAGGCCGAGGAATTGTGGCGCCGGAATATACCTTTTGCCGCCAAACGCGGCGAAATTTTGGATCGGCAAGGTACGGCGCTGACCTATAATGTCACTTCGCCGACAGTCATGGCGATACCGGTGCAGATCAAGGAGCCGGAAGAAACGGCGCGCAGGCTGGCGCCCTTGCTTGACATGAGCGAGGATAAAGTGCTCAAGCTGATTACCAAACGAACAGCAAGCCAAAAACTTCAGCCCGGCGGACGAAAAATTACGATGGAGAAAGCGCAGCAAATTCGTGATTTGAAGCTGCCGGGTATCGTTGTTGCTGAAGACAACAAACGTTATTATCCTTATGGCGATTTGGCAGCTCATATTCTCGGGTTTACGGGAATTGATAATCAGGGGTTGACGGGGGTAGAGAAAAAGAATAACAGCAAGCTTCGCGGTATTGACGGAAGCATTGCGTATCTATCCGATGCAGGCGGTCGCCTAATGCCCGGTTCTTCTGAGAAGTACGTTGAACCAAAGGATGGCCTGAACTTGCAACTGACCATTGATAAGTCTGTACAGTCTATCATGGAACGGGAGCTTGACCAGGCTATGGTCAAATTCCAGGCTAATTCCGCGTTGGCCATCGCAATGAACCCCAAGAATGGGGAAATATTAGGCATGGCCGGGCGACCAGGCTATGAGCCTGCGCTATACAAACAATATGCACCTGAAATTTACAATCGAAATCTGCCGATTTGGATGACATATGAACCAGGCTCTACTTTTAAAATTATTACTTTGGCCGCTGCATTGGAAGAAAAGAAGGTCAATCTCAAAAACGATCACTTTTTCGATCCGGGATACATTGAAGTTGGCGGGGCTCGCCTGCGCTGCTGGAAAAAAGGCGGCCACGGCAGCCAGACCTTCCTTCAAGTCGTGGAAAACTCCTGTAATCCAGGCTTTGTGACACTGGGTCAGCGTCTAGGTAAGGAATCGCTGTTCAAGTATATTCGCAATTTTGGGTTCGGCAGTAAAACGGGCATTGACATGATTGGTGAGGGGAATGGTATTTTATTTAAGTTACCCCAGGTAGGACCGGTAGAGCTGGCGACAACTGCCTTTGGTCAGGGGGTATCTGTCACTCCGATTCAACAGGTGACGGCTGTGTCGGCTGCGATCAATGGTGGCAATCTGTATAAACCTCACATTACAAAAGGCTGGATTCAACCAGAGACAGGCAAGGTGCTGGAAAAAGTAGAGCCTGAACTGGTACACAGAGTCATTTCAGAGGATACCTCCCGACAGGTGAGGGAAGCGCTGGAGAGCGTCGTTGCGAAAGGCACAGGCCGTCCCGCTTTTATTGAGGGTTACCGGGTGGGAGGCAAAACAGGCACAGCGCAAAAGGTGATCAACGGACGTTATTCATCCTCGGAGCATATTGTATCCTTTATCGGTTTTGCCCCGGCGGATGATCCGCAAATTGTCGTCTATACCGCTGTGGATAACCCAAAGGGCATTCAATTCGGCGGGGTAGTCGCTGCGCCAATCGTGCAAAATATTTTGCGGGATTCGCTGCTTGCTCTGAAAATACCACCTCGTACCAATCAGATTGCCAAGGAATACAAGTACGGGGAAAATCGAATTGATACGGTGCCGGATTTGGTAGGTGCCACTGTGGCTGATTTATACGAAGATATGAATATGAACTTTATGCTCGTAAAATCCGGGTCAGGCAAGACGGTTGTCAGTCAGGCACCAAAGCCAGGCTCCCGGCTGGAGCGGGGATCAACAATCCGTATATATATGGGGGATTGATAGGTTCTTTTTATACCCATACTATGATTAACGAGAGAGCAATGGAGGAATGAAAGATGCAGCTTCAACAATTGGCTTCACTGCTGGCTGCCTCCCGCATTGTGGGGGACGGTACAGTGGACTGCCGAGGAATCGGGGCGGACTCACGCCGGGTACACCAGGGAGATTTATTTCTGTGTCTGCCCGGCTTTACGGTTGACGGACACGATTATGCGCAGCAGGCAGTCGCGTCCGGGGCGGCAGCTTTGGTTGTGGAACGGGAATTGAATGTACCTGTGCCACAACTCATAGTCAAGGATGCCAGGTACGCAATGGCGGTTTTGGCGGATTATATGTTTGATTCACCGAGCCGCCGCATGCGCATGATCGGCGTAACCGGAACGAATGGCAAAACAACCATAACTTATCTAATTGAGAAAATCTTGAACGATGCCGGAGTGAACACTGGACTGATTGGCACTATTCAAATGCGTTACGGTGGTCGGTCCTACCCTATGTCCGGTACCACGCCTGAGTCTGTAGAGCTGCAACGCTATCTTGGTAATATGGCGGAGCAAGGTGTCCAATGTTGTGCGATGGAGGTATCCTCACATGCGCTGGAGCAAGGGCGGGTGAAAGGAACTGATTTTCGCACCGCTATTTTTACGAACCTGACGCAGGATCATCTGGACTACCATAACACGATGGAGGAGTACCGTGCGGCCAAAGGGCTGTTATTTTCCCGACTGGGGAATACCTTCTCGCGGGATGCGTCGGACAGTAAATATGCTGTTCTGAATGCGGATGACCCGGCCTCATCCTATTTTCAGGCCATAACTGCGGCCCAAGTGATTACATACGGCGTGGAAAAGAAGTCGGATGTGCAGGCATCCCATATCGCTGTAGGTGCCAAGGGAACATCCTTCCATGTCTCTACTTTTAAAGGAGATACCGATATTGTGCTGCGAATGGTGGGCAAGTTCAATGTGTATAACGCATTGGCAGCCATCACGGCCGCTTTGCTGGAAGGAGTGGCTCTGGCTGATATCAAGTACAGTCTGGAGTCCATAGCAGGCGTAGATGGGCGGGTAGAGCCTGTAGACGCAGGTCAGCCATTTGCGGTTATCGTGGACTATGCCCATACACCGGATGGACTGGAAAATGTGCTTCGCACCGTTAAGGAGTTTGCAGTTGGCAAAGTATGGTGTGTATTCGGGTGCGGCGGGGACCGGGATCGTACGAAACGCCCTTTGATGGGAAAAATTGCTGCTCAATACAGCGATCATGCTTTTATTACCTCGGATAATCCGCGAACAGAGGACCCGGAAGCTATTTTGAAAGACATTGAGCAAGGGCTGATTGATGAAGGTATACCCGCAGAACGTTACGAGCTAATTACAGATCGTAGAGCTGCTATTCATAAAGCTGTTGAAATGGCAAGCCCTGACGATGTAGTATTGATTGCGGGAAAAGGTCATGAGACCTACCAGTTGATCGGAAAAACGGTGCATGAATTCGATGACCGCATCGTAGCCAAAGAAGCGATAAGGGGTTTATCCAAGTGATGAAAAGAACAATCGGTCAAATCGCCTCCATGAGCGGGGGAACGCTTCACATAGAGGCGGACGCCGAACGAATGGTTGAGGGCGTTTTTACAGATTCACGCAAGCCGCAGTCCCAGGGGCTGTTCGTTCCACTCACGGGTGAACGGTTTGACGGACATGATTATGTGCAGCAGATTGTGAGCGGAGAAGGCGCAGCTGCTTTTTTATGGCAAAAGGATCACGGTGCACCTCCGGAAGGGAATGCGATTGAAGTAGAGGATACCTTGGTGGCCCTCCAGTGTCTTGCGGCCGCATATTTGCAGGAAACGGGTGTCTCTGTCGTAGGGATTACCGGAAGCAATGGCAAAACGACGACAAAAGACATCGTCAACGCGTTGCTGGGTACGACCTTTAAAGTACACAAAACCGAAGGGAATTATAACAACCACATCGGTTTGCCTCTAACCGTGCTGTCCATGCCGCAGGATGCGGACATCCTGATTTTGGAGATGGGAATGAGTGGACGCGGGGAAATCCGCCTGCTGACGGATATTGCCCAGCCTGATGTAGCGGTCATTACGAACATTGGCGAATCGCATTTGCTCCAGCTCGGTTCCCGTGCAGAAATTGCACGTGCAAAGCTGGAAATCGTCAGTGGTCTCAAACCCGGTGGCTTGCTGATTTACAATGGAGATGAACCACTATTGCCGCAAGTGCTCGCGGAGCCCGAAACGGTTAAGCCTGACGGTTTGAAGCTGTTCACGTTCGGTATGTCTGCGGATAACGATGATTATCCAACTGGAATAACTACGGATGGAGAAGGCAGTTTGTTCACGACGGCCCAATCCGGCAAGGATGCTTTCCGGCTTCCGTTGCTTGGGCAGCACAATGTTGTGAACGGTTTGGCAGCACTGGCGGTAGCGCGTCATTTTGGGGTGGATGCAGACCATGTGCGCCAAGGGCTGTCGGCTTTGAAATTGACAGGCATGCGCATTGAGGTCGTGAGCTGCACCAATGGGCTTACCGTGCTGAACGATGCTTATAACGCCAGTCCGGCTTCAATGAAAGCTGCAATTCAGACGTTATACGGTTACGAAACGAAGGGACGTAAAATCGCCGTGCTGGGTGATATGCTAGAGCTGGGTCCCGAGGAAAAGCAATTCCACGAGGAAGTTGGGCTTTTTGCAGCGAAACATGACGTAGACGTGCTGTTCACCTACGGTGTGTTGGGCACGTCCATTGCGCATGGGGCGCAAGCGTCCATGCCGTCTGATGACGTACATGCTTATGAAGATAAGCAAAAGCTGATCCAAGACCTGCAAGCTTACCTCCGTGCCGATGATATCGTGCTGGTAAAGGCATCCCGAGGGATGCGACTGGAAGAAATTGTGGATGCGCTGAAAAAGGGTCCGCTACAGAAATGATGTTGACGAGAGGGAGACTCCCATGGATATTCAATTATTACTGCTGACGATCGTCGTATCGTTTATACTGGCGGTCATTGCCGCTCCAATACTCATTCCGCTGCTGCGGCGAATGAAATTCGGCCAGCAGGTCCGGGATGACGGGCCACAAAGCCATCTCAAAAAGACGGGTACGCCTACTATGGGCGGAATCGTTATTCTGGTGGCTTTTACGCTGACCTTTCTTAAGTTTTCGGCGATAAAAAATACGGACTTTTACGTCCTGCTGGTCGCTACACTTGGTTTTGGGCTGATCGGCTTCCTGGACGACTATATCAAAATTGTTTTCAAGCGTTCGCTCGGACTGACTGCCCGTCAAAAGCTATTCGGGCAATTGCTGTTCAGCGGGATCATGTGCTGGCTTCTGATTAGCAATGATCACAGCACTGCCATCGGCATACCAGGAACTTCCTGGTCGTTTGATTGGAGCGGCTGGTTCTATTATCCGTTCATCGTCATTATGATGCTGGCGATTAGCAACGCCGTCAACTTCACAGATGGGCTGGACGGGCTGCTGTCCGGTACCAGTGCGATTGCCTTCGGTGCTTATGCCATCGTAGCGATTCAAGCAACCTCGCTTCCGGCTGCGGTTTGCTCAGCGGCCATGATTGGTGCTGTACTTGGCTTTCTTGTATATAACGCGCATCCCGCCAAGGTATTTATGGGCGATACAGGCTCGCTGGGAATCGGAGGCGCTATAGGTGCCATCGCTATCGTCACCAAAAGCGAAATTTTGTTCATTATTATTGGTGGTGTATTTGTAATTGAAATGCTGTCCGTAGTTTTGCAAGTAGCTTCCTTTAAAACACGTGGCAAACGCATTTTCAAAATGAGCCCGATTCATCATCACTTCGAGCTGTCCGGCTGGTCCGAATGGCGCGTTGTTATTACATTCTGGGCTGTAGGACTGCTGCTGGCGGGACTCGGACTTTATCTCAACAAGGGGTTGTAGACAAATGAACCATCCAGACACATACCGAGATCAAGAGGTCGTCATTATAGGCCTGGCCAAAAGTGGCGTGCAAGTCGCCAAGGTACTGCATCAGGCCGGGGCCAAGCTGACAGTCAATGATAAAAAAGACAGGGAACAATGTCCCGAAGCTTCTGAATTAGAGGCTTTGGGAATTTCCGTTTTATGCGGCAGTCACCCGGAAGGGCTAATTCATCCGGGAGTGAAGCTGGTTGTCAAAAATCCGGGTATTCCTTATACGGCCCCGCCAGTGCAGAAAGCTGTCGAACTGGGCATTGAGGTCGTGACCGAGGTCGAGGTCGCCTATCATCTATGCAAAGCGCCGATGATCGGGATTACTGGCTCGAATGGGAAAACGACCACAACCACTTGGGTAGGTAAGCTGTTAGAGGCATCCGGCATGAAGCCGATCGTGGCTGGTAATATCGGCACTCCATTATGTGAGGCCGCTGTGGATGCCAGGTCGGACGAGTGGATGGTGGTGGAGCTGAGCAGTTTTCAGTTAAAAGGAACAAAGGATTTCAAACCTGCTGTAGCCTGCTTGCTGAACGTGGCTGAAACCCATCTGGACTATCATGGTGACATGAAGGACTATGTTGCGTCCAAGGCACGTCTGTTCGCCAATCAAACGGCGGCTGATACTGCGGTATTGAACTGGGATGATCCTGTTTGCCGGGAGCTTGTGCCCTATATCAAAGCGAAACTGCTTCCGTTCTCGATGACAGAACGTTTGCAGGAAGGGTTGTTCGCTGACCCGCCATACATACCGGATTTGACGGATGACATTGAACGCAGCATCGTATATCGCGATGCCAGTGGTGTGGTGCATCCAATTATAGGCGTGGCCGAAATTGGCCTTCCGGGCCGCTTTAATGTGGAAAATGCCCTCGCCGCTTGCGCAATTGCTATTGCCGCAGGAGCGGAACCGTCTGGATTGGCTGAACCGCTAAGCGCTTTTCGTGGAGTGGAACATCGGCTCGAATATGTTGGAGAACATGCCGGAGCGGCTTATTACAACAATTCCAAAGCCACCAATTCCAAAGCGACGATGATGGCGTTGTCTTCCTTCAAACAACCTATTGTACTAATAGCTGGAGGACTGGATCGTGGTTCGGATTATGCCGAGCTCGTACCGTCCTTGCAGGAGGGCGTAAAGGCTGTTGTGCTGCTGGGCGAGACTCGGCATAAGCTTGCAGACCGGGCACGCCAGGCCGGAATAGAGCGTGTGGAGGTCGTCGATAATGGGGAGGACGCCGCCGCTACGCTCGTGGAGGCTGTGAACAAGGCAGCTAAACTTGCTGAGCTGGGAGATGTTGTATTGCTCTCACCCGCGTGTGCAAGCTGGGATATGTTCCGGTCCTATGAAGAGCGTGGACGTATTTTTAAAGAGGCGGCGCATAAATTGTAAGTAGGGGGGTTGGATAAGCCCCTACTTTTATGCAAGGGGTGGCCTCCTGATGAAGCAATCTCGTCCGGCGCCGGATATATGGCTTTTCGTCTGTATTTTGAGCTTGTTAGCCATCGGCATGGTTATGGTATACAGTGCGGGCGCCGTCCTCGCTTTTCACGAGTACGGGGACTCCTACTATTTTGTAAAGCGGCAGTTGCTGTTCGCCGGGTTAGGTCTTGTGGCCATGTACTTCACTGCCCGAACAGACTATCGGATCTGGCAGAAGTATGCCAAGGTCGTGCTGCTGATTTGTCTCGCGTTGCTGGTTGCCGTACTCATTCCAGGCATTGGTGTAGTAAGAGGCGGGGCACGAAGCTGGCTCGGTATCAGCTCTTTTGGCATTCAGCCATCCGAGTTTATGAAGCTGGGCATGATACTTTTTCTCGCCCGCTGGCTCAGCCGCCCGGATTATGATATTAATTCCTTTACTCGCGGCCTGTTGCCCCCGCTTGGACTCATGGGACTGGCCTTTGGCCTGATTATGCTCCAGCCCGATTTGGGTACAGGCACGGTGATGATGGGGGCGTCCATGCTAATCGTATTTACGGCAGGCGCACGCATGAAGCATCTGGGCTTGCTGGCATTAACGGGAGCGGCGGGATTTGCGGCCCTGATTGCGGCAGCCCCTTATCGGCTCCAGCGGATCACTGCGTTTTTGGACCCATGGTCCGATCCGCTTGGCGCAGGCTATCAAATTATTCAATCGCTGTATGCCATTGGACCTGGTGGGCTGGCAGGCTTGGGGTTTGGCATGAGCCGCCAGAAATACAGCTATGTTCCCGAGCCGCAGACGGACTTTATTTTTTCGATTTTGGCGGAGGAGCTTGGCTTTATCGGTGGAATGACGGTGCTGGCGCTCTTTCTGGTTCTCGTGTGGAGAGGAATGCGCATCGCTATTACCATCCCGGATACTTACGGCAGTTTACTTGCTGTAGGCATTGTGGGAATGGTTGCCGTACAGGTGGTCATTAACATAGGTGTCGTAATCGGCTTAATGCCGGTGACAGGAATAACACTGCCCTTAATCAGCTACGGAGGCTCTTCTCTGACGTTGATGCTGACAGCGCTGGGCATTTTACTAAATTTATCACGTTATGCGAGGTGAACGTTTATGCGCGTCGTGTTGAGCGGCGGCGGTACCGGAGGGCACATTTATCCGGCGTTGGCCGTAGCCAGACAGTGCGAAGAGATTGATCCGGACGCTGAATTTTTATACATTGGCGGTCAGCGGGGACTGGAAAGCAAACTGGTTCCTCAGGAAAAAATTCCGTTTGAGGCTATTGATATTACAGGATTTCGTCGCAGCTTGTCTGTGGAAAATATAAAAACGATCATGCGTTTCTTCAAAGGGGTTCGCAGATCCAAAGCATTATTGAAAAAATTCAAGCCAGATATCGTCATTGGCACCGGGGGTTATGTATGCGGCCCTGTCGTCTATGCTGCTTCCAAGTTGGGGATACCCAGTATTATTCATGAGCAAAATGCAATCCCGGGATTGACCAATGCGTTTCTGAGCCGTTACGTGGATACGGTGGCCGTCAGCTTTGAGGGCTCGGAAGGAGCTTTCCCCAAAGCCAAAAATGTACTGTACACCGGGAATCCACGCGCTACAACAGTTCGTCAGGCTAACCGGGACCGGGGCTTTGCTACCATCGGGGTTCCAATGAACAGCTCGGTCGTGCTTGTGGTCGGTGGCAGCAGGGGAGCAAAGGCCATTAATGATGCCATGATTGCAATGGCTCCGCAACTTTCCCAACTGAAAGACGTCCATTTTGTATATGTGACTGGTGAATCTTACTATGAGCAGACATTGGACAGCATACGGAATCAGATCGGATCATTGCCCAATCATCTGCATGTGCTTCCCTATATTCACAATATGCCGGAGGTGCTGGCTTGTACCTCTTTAATCGTTAATCGCGCCGGCGCATCCTTTTTGGCTGAAATCACATCATTGGGTA
>NZ_JTHP01000055.1 GCF_000943545.1 Paenibacillus terrae | reverse complement strand
CCTATCGGTTGGAGGGGCTTTTTTTTGAATACTTTTCTAGGAAAAAAGTTTCACAAAATTTAGTGGGAGTTGAAAGGAAAGCTACATTCCTTGTCGAATAGTTCCGATAGATATGATATAGATAATAGATACATAACGGATACGTGGATCAGGAAACTAATTATAGGGTGGTAGGTGAGAGAGATGGCTTTTTGGAAAAAAGAGGGGAATACAACGAAGAAGCAAGCAAAAAAAACGGCTATCATTAAAGGAATCAAGGGCAGTAAGGCGACAACGGCTAAAGGAGACAAAACAGTTGGGGGGTCTTCGAAGGTCGCTCCCTGGTTGTCTAAGGCTACTCGTGTAGGCGCATACAATTTAAAGCGCTTACTCAAGCCGGAAAAATACAGTAAGGATTTTATGCATTTGGTTAAAAATTATAATCCGGTCCGTTCAGTTGGCATGAAGCTGTTTTTGATCTTTTTTACAGCGATTATGTTGTTTGTGATCAGTCTGGGAATGATTTCATATTTTAAAGCCAAAAACACAATTGAGCAAAATGCGGCTACGGCTTATCAGCAAACGGTTCAACAAACGGCAGAGAAGTTGGATATCATTTTGGAGCGCTTTCAAGATACCTCGACGCAGGTGTTTTTTGATACTGAATTAAGTGATCAGCTACAAAAGGCGGCAAAGCAGGAGAAAAATTCGTTTGATTCCTTTGTCGCTATGGGGGAAGTAAACAAGAAGTTAACGAATATTGCATTTACAAACAAGGAAATTGACTCGCTTTATCTGTATCCTGAACAAACAAATCTGGCTGCTATGGGCACAGGAACACAAAAAGATGTGCGGCAGGAAGCATGGTTCAAGGATATTTTAAAAAATAAAGGGATTGTCTGGTTGCCTACACAGGTAAATGAAAACGGCAGTAAGACCTTTCGTCTGGCTCGTTCTATGAACAGCATGTCGGGCTTGGGCGGGACTTACGTCTTGGTCATGGATTTGAAGTCCAGTGCCGTGGATGATCAGTTGAAGAGTATTGATTTGGGCGCGGGCAGTATGATTAGCCTTATTACACAGGATGGCGTTTTTATAGGCTCCAACATTGATGCTCTGGCAGGAGGAAAACAAAAGCTGGATTACGTTTCACAGCTCCAGGGTGTTGAAGGAAATCAAATTTTGGAGCAGTCTGCAGATGGGAAAGTGCAAAATGTGCTGGCCGTGCATAATACACTGGGCACCTCCAAGTGGATTCTCCTGGGTGTCGTACCTGTATCAGTGCTGGTTAAAGATGCCGAAGGGATTTTAACGGCGACCTGGATTTTTGCTATAGTGGCCGCACTGATTGCGTTGTTCATCGGCTTGTGGATGGTGCGACTTGTGGCGCTCCCTTTAACGCATTTAAAAGATCTGATGCTGGAAGGAGCCAAAGGCAATCTGCAAGTTCGTACCAACTATAACGCGCAGGATGAAATCGGACAGTTGTCTGTAAGCTTTGATACGATGATGGAGCAGATCACTTTGCTGGTAGAGCAGACGAACGTTTCAGCTCAAGAAGTGCTGGATACAGCGACGGAACTCAGTAATGCCTCGAAGAAAACGGCCATCTCAGCTAAGGAAATTGCAGCGGCTACTGAGGAGATTGCTCACGGATCTGCCAGTTTGGCGACAGAGGCTGAACGTGGCAGCGGACTGACAGGAAACATATCACAGCAAATGGATACGGTTATAGCTTCCAATCATGAAATGAGTAAGGTTGCACACGAGGTCGAGCAATCCAGTGAACAAGGAACGGTTCAACTGAAAAACCTCCTGAGTAAGACCCAGGTCACCGAAGAAACGACGCATGCGCTTGTGAGCAAAGTAGACAAGTTGAAGGAGACGACATCCGATGTCTTCAAGGTGCTGGACGTGCTACAAGATATTGCGAAGCAAACAAATATTTTATCGTTGAATGCTACGATTGAAGCGGCAAGGGCTGGAACGGCAGGGCGTGGATTTATGGTGGTGGCAAATGAGGTTCGGCAGCTGGCTGAACAATCACGTCAAGCCATTCGCACGGCGACGGGAATTATTAATAACATCGTCGGTGAGATGAATGAGACGGTTCAGGCGTTATCGGAGGTGTACCCACTGTTCCGACAGCAGATGGGAGCGGTACAGGAGACGACGGACATTTTCCAATCGGTACAGCAGCAAATGGGAGAATTTGCGCTTCGATTGGGTACGGTTACCTCATCCATTCAGGAGCTGAGTGAATCGCAGGCGATCTTGTCGGAGGCGATGACCAATGTGAGTGCGGTAGCCGAGCAGTCCTCCGCCACTTCGCAGGAAGTCGCTTCTCTCAGCACCGAGCAGGCGAATATCGGGAATCAGCTGGTAGGATTGTCTGATAAGCTGGAAGGGGTATCTGTCAATTTGAAGGAGCAGCTTTCACGGTTTACCGTGTAAAGCATGGGTCTTCATAAATTGTAGGAGCTTGCTCTCGTTTACAGGATTATCTTGTTATATGAATTTATTGTTTACCCAGAAGCCCTTTCCTTAGCCAAGACCTTGCATAGCCTATACAGTACGTTAAAACAAAGGAGGCGTTCTTGTGGGGGAAATGGAAAGAGGCTTCGGAGGAGTGTGGACATCAATAGCTGCTATCCTGACACTGTTTATTTTGTTAGTGATCATCTTGAAAACATTTCTCTTATAACATTGTGGGCTCTACTGCGTTGTACTGGTAGAGCCTTATTTGTTTGCCTGAATGCCCTGCCCTTGAGTAATCTCCTACATATGCTGAAGTGTACTACACATCAAAGGAGGGATCGAGCCATGGGTGGATTTGAAGGTGGTTACGGCGGTTGGACTTCTACTGGTGCAATTTTGGTACTCTTTATTCTGTTGGTTATCATCACTAAAGCAATTTGGATTTAGTTCGTAAATAATCGTGAAGGCAATGTTTAATAACTAACCACTCGGCTTCCCAAGCTGGGTGGTTTTGCTTTTCAACAAAACGACATGCCATATAGCATACAGATTGGAAAAAACAATTACAGGACATACTACTGGAAAAAAGATGAAAGAAGGATGCGTGTGCCGAGGCGTGGCAGCAGTTTCATTCGAAAACGTCGAATTGCATATATGGCTGTAGGCATTACGGCATTGCTACTCCTTTTGCTATTACGGCTGGCCTGGATACAGGGGACGGCAGGTATCCACATGTCCGCTTACGGAGGGCATTCGCTCAAGGAAATGTCTGTACGACAGCGACAGGAGGGAATTGCAATCGACTCGGGGCGGGGGCAATTTACGGATCGGTACGGACGCCCGTTAACTGGGAGCGTGGCATGGACACCAGTGCTTTTTCCTGATGTGGATGGTAAAACAGCCCTGCACGGAGAACAGCTTGCCAAGCTGCTGCGGACAAACAAGAACGAGCTGCTGTCTCGATGGAAGAGGCTGCAATCCCCGTTGTTATGGCGAGATGGGCGTGGAGAACCCCTGCATATCAAGCCTGATGAAGTGGACCAACTGCTTAGCCTCGCACCTTCTCTGGTAGAGCTTGTACCGTATTCGATACGCTACAATAATGTACCCAATGACAAGCAGTGGCTTGGATTTCTGTACGAACGACCAGATCGACCGGGGCAATTGCCAATCGGGGCAGCCGGGCTGGAAAGAACGCTGGAGCCACTCCTGAGTGGTGTGGGTGAAACCTTCGTTTCCCGATTTGTGGATGCGCAGCGCCGTCCGCTGGCTCATGCGCCGTTACGGGTCAGTGCGCCATCCAATGATCACTATCCTCTACAGGTCCAGACGACCATTGATCTTCCATTACAGCAGCAGCTTGAAAAGCTGACGGAAACCAATCATCTGGCAGAAGGGGCGGTGGTTGTGCTGGATGCAGGGAACGCTGATGTACTGGCGATGGTGTCTCGTCCCTTTTATAACCCTGGTCGCGTCGATCCGCAGCAGACAACAGGCTGGTCTAATCGTGCTCTTAAGGCGGTGACGCCCGGCTCTATCTTCAAGCTTGTTACGGCTGCTGCTGCGCTTGAATCGGGGGTAGCTCAACCGAAGGAGCAATTCCATTGTCATGGGACCTATGGGAAGTATGGTTTGGCATGCTGGAAAAAAGAAGGACACGGTACCCTGAACCTGGAGGAAGGGCTCGCCGTATCCTGTAATATCGTGTTCGCTCATCTGGGTGAACGGCTTAGCCCTGCCCAAATTGAGGCCACAGCCTCTGCGCTCGGATTGAGCCGGACCGTCGGCTGGCAGGAGCGGAATCTTGCAGGCATGGCGCAGTTCAGTCCGTTGGATCACGAAGAAAAGGGAGCCATTTTCGGCTCCCATACGCATGCGACTGATCCGGGTGTGCGCGTTCAAACAGCTATCGGCCAGCGAGACGTACTGGTCACACCCCTCCAAGCCGCCAATCTCATCGTGACATTGCTGCATAATGGTCAGGTGCATGCTCCACGGCTGGTGAAGCACATCGGCTATGCGGACGGAGGTACGTTGCTGGATCTGCCAGCTCACGCTTCTCCATCACCCGAAGGAAGCCATCCGATTCACGCTTCTACAGCTCGTACGCTTCGCGAAGCGATGGAAAAGGTCGTAGCCCATGGTACAGGTGCATCCTTGCGTGGCAAGTCGTGGCATCTGGCTGGAAAATCGGGCACAGCCCAGGCTCTAAAGGATGGTCAACCCGTGAATCACCAATGGTTTATCGGGTATGGCCCGGTGGAGCACCCTCGTTATGCCGTTGCCGTCTTGGTACAAAATGCGCCACAGCATTCTGCAAATCAGGCAACAGCACTGTTCGGTCAAGTGATGGACCTGTTAGCTCAATTTTCCTCGGTCCCACGAGAAGCTACACGCTCTTCCTCCTGAATTTTGACGATAAAGGGAGGCTCCTCGAATTCTTCTGTCGGAAATCGAATCCATTGCTGCAAATAGCCTTGCTGCCATAATTCCTTCAGTAAAATGATCAGGATTGGAGACAGCATCAACCCGGCCAATCCGAAGATAGACAACGAGATGATGGCAAAAGAAAGCATCAGATAAGCGGATGAAACACCGATGGAATTACCGGTGATTTTAGGCTCTGCCAGCTGGCGGACGATTACCGTAACAGCCATGACAATGAGCAGCCCTACAGCAAGGCTGGTGTTGCCTGTGATGAACAAATAGACTGCCCACGGAATAAAAATAACAGGTACACCCAGTAAGGGTAAAATATCGAACAAAGCCGCCACAAGAGCCAACGACAGGGCATTATCCACCTGCAAAATGAGTAAACCTATAAATACGAGAACAAAGGTAATGCTTACCAGCATGGCTTGTGCCTTTAAAAAGGCCGAAATTGCTTTGAGTACATGATTTTTAAGAAAAAGATAAGCGGTTTTAAGCGTCTTGGGTGTTTTACTACGGGCAATGCCTTTCCAAAGATTGATCTCCATACTTAAAAAGAAAGCTAAAATAATGGCAACTGCAAAGTTGCCCATAAAGACAGTGAAGGAGCTGAGAAACTGTATGAAAAAGGAGAGTCCCAGTTGCGCCCATTTGGTGGCAATGGCGGTCGCAGTTTCAAAATAATCGTTAACACGTTCGGTAATCCCCGGCGGTAAAGCGGCAATTTTATCTTGGGAAAGATGAAGATACCGCGTGAATTCCGTTTGGATAATCTGGGTATACTGTGGGAGATTTTGCGCCACTTTCGTAAATTGCGTAACCAGAATCAGACCTAATCCAAAAAAAATAGCGAGTAAAAGGATGATAAACAGCAAAACAGAGAGTGCGGAAGCGAAGGGCTTCTTCATACCTTTACGGTGGAAATAACGGGCCACAGGTTCAATGCACCAAAACACAACGAACGACAGGAACACAGGGGCCGCGAGCTGATACAGCTTACTGGATACGAACATAATTAAATACACGGTTAATACAATCAGGCCGATATCAAAAACGGTCCGCCAATATTTTTTGTACAATGGAAGCATATGTATACAACGACTCCTTTAAGATTTTCACCTATTGTACACTAAATTGGATCTCTATGGTGCTTACACAGTGCTAAAATACAGAATCAAAACCAACAGTATAACCGCCTAAAGCAGCAACGGGTTAGCCCAGTAGTTGATCGTTATGCTCAAGAAAGAATGCAGCAAAATCTCGGCACGCTTACGTCTTTGTGATAACATATAAGTAAGTGAGTTTTCCTCAGGAAGCCTGCTTGGTAGTCCAGAAATAGAAAAGTGGGGATAAAACGTGCAGACTTTACTGTTATGGATGTTTTACATTTCAACTTTTTATGCTTTTATTCCGGCGCTGGTCAGTCGAATGTTTGGATTCCGGGTGTTTCGGCGGGGCAAAAGTAAGCAAGAGTATGCGCTCACCTTCGATGATGGTCCTGATCCAGTGTATACGCCGCAGTTGCTTGATTTGCTGAAGCGTTTTGATGCCAAGGCTACTTTTTTTGTCGTAGGCATACATGCGGAAAAACACCCGGAGCTTTTGAAACGCATGCATGACGAAGGTCACTTGATCGGTATTCATAATTATGTGCACAAATCGAATTGGCTTATGCGGCCCGTCACGGTCAGAAGACAAATTGCCCGGACAGAGGCTGTTATTCGCCGGGTAACCGGGGAAGGAACGACCTTTTACCGCCCACCATGGGGAATTGTGAATTTCTTTGATATTTCCAACTCGAATGGTCGCCGAATCGTATTATGGTCCTCCATGTTTGGGGATTGGAAGGCAAGCATCGGAGCAAAACAGTTGGCTGAGCGGATGCTCAAAAAGCTGAGGGGTGGAGAGGTGATGCTGCTCCATGACTGCGGTACAACACTGGGGGCAGACGCAGGCGCTCCGCAAAACATGCTGATTGCGCTGGAGAAGCTGTTGGTGGTTGCCCAAGAACGGAAGCTGCGCAGCGTACGTGTTGATACCTTATTTTGTCGTGAGTCTGCCAGCAGACCTGCTACTACCGAAAGATCCAATACGAGTTGGTTTAAAAGAACGTTAGTATTCGGATGGTTGCTGTATGAGCGGCTATTTCACGTTCTGTTCCGTCTACGTCCGGTGCGTAAGGAGGACACGATCTTTTACTACAAGCGTAGTACCTATCACGGGCCAAATGTGAACATGGAGAACGGTAGGTGGCTGGAAAAAGGGGACGCCGTGGTTGAGCTGCATTTTGATAATAAAATGCTGTTTCAGTTAGGCACAACCGCCAAGTCTATGGTGCATTTGGCCATTCAACTGATTCGGATTGTAAAACGACAACTTCCTGATCTCGCCTATCGAATTGCGGATGACCCGAAAATGAACGGTATTAAGGCCATCTATGCAGTGAGTATGATTAATCGGGGACCGGAGAAGCTGGGTTTTCAGATACGAGAGCTTCCCAAGGGACTGTTCAGGATAGTGTCAACCTTATATTTAAAGCTGTTATTTAGTGTTATCCATCCTTCCGGCCCAGAGCGGTTGAATGAAAAAAGGGACGAGATGGTGCCGAAGATGATTGTGATGCCGATTGATACTCTGTTTGACCGTTTTTGGATAGGAGATTCATACCATACGAGTCAAGGCCAAAGCACAACAGACTCAAGGGATGCTGCTCCTGTTCTCCACAGCGGAGTGACCCAGGATGCTAACGCTATTCAGGAAACAGTCAGAGCCTCACAAGCTGCGGATACGAGATCAAGTAGTTGAAATTAATGCTAAAAAGCCTCCCAACCCCTGTGATCAGGGTGTCCGGGAGGCTTTTGTTTATTCGTTTTTAAAACATATCATGATAAAGATTAGATTTTCATAATACCGCCGTTGCTTGCATTGGTCACCAGCTTGGAGTAACGTGCCAGGTAACCTGTTTTAACCTTAGGCTCGAAGCCTTTCCAGTTTGCGCGACGACGTTCAAATTCTTCGTCACTAATTTGCAGCTCAATCGTACGATTGTTCAGATCCAGCTCGATAATATCGCCGTCCTCAACAAAAGCGATAGGGCCGCCTTCTGCTGCTTCGGGGGAAATGTGACCGATGGAGATACCACGGGATGCGCCTGAGAAGCGTCCGTCTGTAATCAGGCCGACCTTGGCACCAAGTCCCATACCGACGATTTGCGAAGTTGGAGCGAGCATTTCAGGCATACCCGGTCCACCCTTAGGACCTTCATAACGGATAACAACAACGTGGCCTTCTGCGATTTTACCATTGGCAATACCAGCCAGCGCATCTTCCTGTGAATCAAAGCAGATGGCAGGGCCTTTGTGATAACCACCAACAGACGGATCAACTGCACCGACTTTAATGATGGAGCCTTGCGGTGCCAGATTACCGAATAATACAGCCAAACCGCCGCGTTCGGAATAAGGGTTGTCCAGCTTGTGGATAACATTGGTATCTAGAATTTCCTGACCCTCTACGTTTTCACGGATCGTTTTTCCGGTTACGGTAATACAGTCACCATGCAGGGCGCCCGGCTTCTTCAACAATTCATTCAGCACTGCGCTGACGCCGCCTGCATTATGAACATCCTCGATATGATAGTCGGAAGCAGGTGCCAATTTGGACAAATGAGGTACGCGGTTCGCCACTTCATTGATCCGTTCGATAGGGTAGTCTACTTCAGCTTCATGAGCCAGTGCCAATGTGTGCAATACCGTATTGGTGGAACCACCCATTGCCATATCCAGCGCAAATGCGTTATCAATAGCTTCTTTAGTCACGATATCACGTGGTTTCAGGTCCAGCTTGATCAATTCCATCAATTGACGTGCAGATTGTTTAACGAATTCTTTACGTTCTTCCGCTACTGCGAGAATGGTGCCGTTACCAGGCATAGCCAGACCCATTGCTTCAGCGAGACAGTTCATGGAGTTCGCTGTGAACATACCTGAGCAAGAGCCACAAGTTGGACAGCCGTATTGTTCTAATTCCAGCAGGCTTTGATCGTCGATTTTACCAGCCTGATATGCACCTACGCCTTCGAAGACGGAGGTCAGGGAGATGGAGCGCCCGTTCTTGTCTTTACCAGCTTTCATGGGGCCACCGCTGACGAAAATAGTCGGGATGTTCACGCGCAATGCGCCCATCATCATGCCAGGTGTGATTTTATCACAGTTTGGAATGCAGACCATGCCGTCAAACCAGTGAGCGGAAACAACAGTTTCCAGAGAGTCGGCAATAATTTCGCGGCTTGGCAGAGAATAACGCATACCAATGTGTCCCATGGCAATGCCGTCATCTACACCAATGGTGTTAAACTCGAAAGGTACTCCGCCTGCCTCACGAATGGCTTGCTTGACAATTTTGCCGAATTCCTGCAAATGGACGTGGCCCGGTACGATGTCGATATACGAGTTACACACCGCGATAAATGGTTTGTCAAAATCTTCTTCTTTAACGCCCGCTGCGCGCAGCAAGCTGCGGTGAGGAGCGCGGTCAAAGCCTTTTTTAATCATATCGGAACGCATTTTCGTCTTAGCTGTCATGATGCTGGTTTCCCCCCAAAGTAAAAAAATGGTATGGCGTTCGAATGACGCCGAATTAGCGCAGATGTTTTCTAAAGAGTCTATCATACATGTGCGCATATTTCTACATATATAAGGATTTTGCAAAAATCCAAGAGCGACTGTAATCGACAATATATAGATCAAAATGGTTTGGTTCGTCTATATATTGCACCTTGGAGCGGCTGGAATCGAATTTTGTGCAAAATCCTGATGATAGAAAGTAATCAATTGGATTTTTGTGATGTCGGCAAAATATGAAAAAGCCCACTCCGCAATAAAGCGGGAGGGGCTTGAGCTTGCTTTTATAGTTTACGAAGGGTGTTTTATGTGGTACTGCACATTAATTTCTGCCGCCTTTGCGTCCAATGTCCCTGTAGAAATCTTTGTCATGGGACTCAGCCGTAGCATCGCCGCCACGTTTACCAATTTCTTGATAAAATTCTTTATCGTGGGAGTTAGCGGTAGCTTGCCCGCCTTTTTTACCAATCTCCTGATAAAATTCCTTGTTGTGCTTCTTGGATGTAGCTTCTCCACCCATACGACCTGCCTCTTCGCGACTCATTTTACCCTGATCCTGATTACGTGCCATTACAAATCACTCCTTTATGAAAAGTTGTTTTTTGTTGCGCGCATCCATTACTTACCACATCACGCCTTGATGAAACAGGCCCTTTGCTAAGTAAAGAGGGTCAGGGTCCGCCTGATTTTTCTTCTGATAGCGGATTGTCGCGTGCAGATACTTGAATCAGAATGGACATAAAAAGTTATGCGGATCGTTTAAAAAGATACGGAGACGGTTTAAGCATCCAGTCAACCCGTGGCTCGATTAAAGGATGTGTTGCATTCCGCACCCAAGGCAGAGTCAGCAGACAGCACAGACCCGCAGCACACGCTACAATCAGCATCACTTCTACCGGAGTGTCTATATAATCGTAAATTCCCTTGGCAACAGTGGTACGGACAATCAGACCATGAAGTAAAAAGACGTATAATGTCCGCCGCCCCATTTCAGTTATACGTCCAGTGACGGCTGGAACAAAGCTCAGAAACGCGATAGCCGCTATGAATTGCACTCCGTAAATGCCAATGCGGTAAATCCCCGCATACCATTCGGTATGGCCCAGCTCACCATAAGTCATGCTGCCATACAGCCAGCCTGCCGGAATGCCGTAGTACGACGTTCCCGCCAGTACCATAAGCAGAAGGGACACTACGCCTGCGATCACACGAACTGGAGTCGTGAAGAAGCGTCGAACATCTGCATAATGCAGATGATACCCTGCTACGAAAAAGGGCAAATAAACAAAGGTTCTGCTTATGCTGAGCCAGACGCCATCCACCGGGAGATATCCGACAAGGATACCCAGCAGCACGGAGATACCTAATTGGACAACAGGCGACATTCCCTGGAAAGCAAGCATCAGCAGTCTCCAGCAGATATGGCTGGCGAGGAACCATAGCAGCAGATAAGGTGCAAAAAAAGAATGATGAATATGGGGAACATGGAAGAGTGCAGCATCCAATATCGAATAGAGGGTTTGGAAAATAAGATATTGCATACCGATCTGAAGCAAGACTTTCCGGCCCGCGTACCCAGCTAACGATGTTTTGGCAAAGTACCCAGTAACGAGCACGAACAACGGCATATGAAACATGAATATCCAGCTAAACCATTGTTGGGCGATGTGAAGCGAGCCAACCAAGGGCTCCAGAGCATTGCCTGCAAATACGCATATGATCAGCATAAAGCGCAAATTGAGAAAGAAGCTTTCTCCTTGTATGTCATGGCTTGTCGTCATGTAATTCCCTCCGAACGGCACTTAGCCGAGTAAACTCTGTATAAAATAATCCTTACAAGGAACAAGGTACGATACTCTGAGCCTTACCATTGTGATTTTATTCACAATGGTAAGCGCTATCATGTCCTTATTATGTGGCGGAAGCTTGAACAGGGGAAAAAGAGCAGGCTAATGTCTGGAAATGTCTTCTTATTTGACCCTGTGTGCGCAACGATGGTACCCTAACTAGGCTATAGATAAGCTGATTTGCGCAGAAAAAGATTTCATACACAAATCATCAAACATGAGGTACGAATTACGAAAGGAACCTTTAAAATGAGAAGAAGAACGAGAAGATCATACAGCTCATATGGGACACGCGGTCCCCGGAAAATATGGAAAATTCTTTTGGGTATCCTGATTGTCATTGTGCTTATCGCAGGCTGGGGAGCATGGAAGGTATTTACGCCCTATCAGCCTGACAGCACAGCTACTGCCGCATTAGCAGAAGTAGCCGATGCTGTGAAGGTGAACGAACAACAGCATTGGGTTGGTTTTGAGCCTGCAAAAAGAAATGGTATCGGAGTTATTTTGTACCCGGGTGCGTTGGTGAAGCCCGAAAGCTACGCTCCTTTGGCCCGCCGTCTGGCGGAAAAGGGTCATCATGTGATCATTGCAAAAATGCCGCTGAACCTTGCATTGACTTCCCCGGATTTGGCGGGTGAGGTGTTGAAGGCATATCCAAAAGAAACTTTTGTGATCGGAGGCCATTCATTAGGCGGTGTTATGGCTGCCCGCTATGCCGCTACACATCCCGATCAGGTCAAGGGCGTATTTTTCCTTGCTTCCTACCCGGACAGTAAGGGGAATTTGAAGGATAAAAATCTGCCGGTCATTTCCCTGCTTGGAAGTGATGATGGAGTTATTAAAATGGATAGTGTTCAAAGTGGAAGGGCTTATCTACCAGCCGATACGCTGTATTTTACAGTTGAGGGCGGCAATCATGCCCAATTTGGCAGCTACGGAGCCCAAAAGGGGGATAACCCAGCGAAAATTAGCCCAGCCGAGCAATGGAATCAGACGGTTTCAGCTTTGCAGGACTGGATGAAAGAGAGTGTAGATTCAGCTCCAAAAAACCAGTAATGAGGAGGCGGGCTGCATGTCTGAGTTAGTCGTTCAGGGACAGCGGTTTCCATGCCGTGGCATTTTATTGGACAAGGATGGCACGCTGCTGGATTTTATTCAGTTGTGGGGTCCCTGGGCCCGTTCTATACTGGATATGCTGGAACAGCATCTTGCCGTGGCAGGTACAGATTTTACGGTGGAAAAAGGCAGCATTCTGGGTACCATCCACGACCCTGAGGGGCGCGTGATCGGCTATGATCCTTCCGGCCCGCTGGCGATGGGGACAGTGGATGAAAGTACGGGCGTACTGGCTTGGCAGCTTTATACTGCCGGTGTACCATGGAATGAAGCAGTGAGGCTGGTTCGGGATTTTAACAAAACGGCGATGGCTGATGTACGGCGACATCGGGCCGCGAAGGTGTTTCCGGGCTTACGGACGCTACTGGAGCAAAGCCGCCGTGCCGGATTGAAGCTGGCGGTCGTGACCTCTGACAGTACAGAGGCCGCGCAGGAGCATCTGGAGTGGATGGGGTTGACGTCATATTTTGACGAGGTCATCGGACACGACAGGGTTACATACGGCAAACCGGACCCGGAAATGGCTGAAAAAGCCTGCGATTTGCTAGGACTGTCGCCAGCGGATGTAGTTGTCATCGGAGACAGCAACGGGGATATGCAGATGGGCAAGCGTGCCGGGGTGCGGCTGGCCATCGGATTTGCGCCAGAGCCGGAACGTTCCGGTCATTTGCTGGATGCGGACATCATCGTCCGCGGATATGAAGAGCTGGAGGTGCGTGAAACATGGACAAAATAAAAACGTTGGCTGATTGGATACAGCAATCCCAAAACATTGTTTTTTTCGGCGGGGCGGGTACGTCGACGGAGAGTGGTATCCCGGATTTTCGTTCGGCGGCTGGTCTGTATCAGAGTGAGGAAAAATTGCCTTATCCCCCGGAGGTTATGCTTAGCCGTTCTTTTTTTGTAAGGCATCCTGAAGTGTTTTTTGGCTTCTATCGCAGCAAAATGCTGCATCCGGATGCGGAGCCGAATGGCTGCCATCGTTTCCTTGCATCACTGGAACAGCAAGGGCGACTCAAAGCGGTCGTGACGCAAAACATTGACGGCCTGCATCAGGCCGCAGGCAGTGTGAATGTGCTGGAACTTCACGGCTCGGTGCACCGCAATCATTGTATGGAATGCGGGCGCTTTTACAGTTTGAACGAAGTGATGGACAGCTCCGAGGTGGTGCCCAAATGTCCAGTAGACGGGGGAATTATCAAACCGGATGTCGTTTTATACGAGGAAGAGCTGGATCAGGATACGCTTGTCCGATCCATTCAGGCTATCTCGCAGGCCGATCTGCTATTAATTGGAGGAACCTCACTGACGGTGCATCCTGCGGCGGGGCTGATTACTTATTTTCACGGTAAACATACCGTACTGCTTAATACAGACCCCACTTCATATGATCACAAGGCGGATCTCCTGATGACCGATCCCATCGGCAGGGTTATGGGAGAACTCGGCAATCAATTGGGTTTGTAATCGTTTTCTTGTCAACAGCCGGATAAAGGCGCTATGATGTTGTTGTAATGGACATAACAATGTTTCGAGAGAGGCTGGGATAGCATGGTTTATTTGGCTGGCGATGATCGTTATGAAAATATGAAATACAACCGCACAGGGAGATCGGGCCTTAAGCTTCCTGCCATTTCACTGGGCTTGTGGCACAATTTTGGCGGGATCAACAATGCAGAGAACGGCCGTAACATGGTTACTCGTTCCTTTGATCTGGGGATTACGCATTTTGATCTAGCTAATAACTATGGTCCTCCAGCGGGTTCAGCAGAGGAATTTTTCGGACAAGTGTTGGCTAGTGATTTGAAGCCATACCGGGATGAGATGGTCATTTCGACCAAGGCGGGCTACTATATGTGGCCAGGACCTTATGGTGATTGGGGCTCGCGCAAGTATCTGATATCCAGTCTGGATCAGAGCTTGAAGAGATTGGGTATGGATTACGTCGACATATTTTACTCCCACCGCTTTGATCCTGATACGCCGCTGGAAGAAACAATGCAGGCTCTGGATCATATCGTACGTTCCGGTAAAGCGTTGTATGTGGGCGTGTCTAATTATAGTGCGGAGCAAACGGCAGAAGCGGCTCGTATTCTAAAGGAACTGGGAACACCGCTGCTGATTCATCAGCCAAAATATTCTCTGCTCGACCGCTGGATTGAGAACGGGTTGCAGGATGTACTGGATGAAAACGGGATCGGCAGTATTGCCTTTTGCCCGCTGGCTCAGGGACTGTTGACCAACAAATATTTGAACGGAATTCCCGAGGATTCGCGTGCAGCGAGTACATCTGTCTTCTTGAATGAAAACAATGTGACACCGGAAACACTTCGTAAGGTGCGGGCGCTCAATCAAATGGCAGCTGCGCGCGGACAAAGCTTGGCTCAATTCTCGTTGGCCTGGGCTCTGCGTGGTGAGCGTCTGACCTCCGTCCTGATTGGGGCCAGCCGTGTGAGCCAAATTGAAGAAAACGTTGCTGCCTTGTCCAATCTGGACTTTTCACAGGAAGAACTGGATCGGATTGATTCGATTCTGAATGCCGGGAACGGACAGGACGGCGGCACAGCCTAAAGCCCCCCAAAAATATTCCATTATCATCGGTATAACGTGCATGTTCTCATATCCGAAATACACGCAACAGCCCGCATCGTTGAAGGATGCGGGCTGTTTGCCATGTTCCGAACCATACGGATTGGTCGTTGCTCATGCTGCAACGGAAGATCAATCCCCGAACGGGGCAGGTCAGAATAAATGAACGATCAAAGTCTGCTAAGGTTGCGAATATTGCTGAACCTTGCTTCGATACTGGGTTGGCGACTGACCGCAGAAGCGCTTGAATTGACGCGAGAAATACAAAGCGTCTGTCAATCCCACCGAAGCGGCCACCTGCTCCACCGAAAGCTCGGGACGCTCGCGTAGCAGTTGACGAGACTTGTCAATTCGTAGCTTGAGCAGATAGGTAACAGGGGAGACGCCTGTTTCCTTCTTGAATATGCGTGACAAATACGCACGGTTATAACCAAGTCCTTCGGACATTTGTTCGATAGAAACGGGATGCGCATATTGAGTGGACATATATTGGACCATCTGCTTGACCGTCCGCCGAATTTGCGAATCCGCCCCGGTCGGGTCAGACCAGTCGCTTAAATGATTACCCGCTTCCCCCATGATCAGATACAGGTAACCGAGGGCTGCAAGATGCGAGCTGGATTTTCGGCTGTAAAAGGCTAACTGCATCTGCTCCAGATAGCTGGGGATCAGGCTTTCACTGGAAGCGTGAAAGACAGGCTGGTGCACGCGCAGTCCTGCTTCCTGCACCATGGTTTCGGTATGCTGCCCTGTAAACGCAGACCAGCGATACCGCCATGGCTCCTCTTCATCGGAGGTGTAGCTTACGAGCTGACCGGGATGGATCAGGAAAAAATCGTTTTTCTCAAGCTGATATGAGTGCTGCTCTGTTCGGAAGATGCCTTTTCCAGATTCTACAAAATGAAGCAAATAGTAATCATAGAGCTTCGGCCCGACGGCATGACCGGATTTGGTTTGGCTCTCGCCGGCAAAAAGCACGTGCAGCGGGCTATTTTCATAAAACACCGGATTGGAGGCCACAGCATAGCTATATGAATGCGTTTGCAAATAGGGTCATCCTTCCTAGATTTGTGAATGGTTTATTAGATACGGTATACTTACATTGTACATATCCAAGTCACATTTATCCATAGCTTTAACACATGGATGCATTACATTATTTAACGCTTTCATTTATACTGAAATCATAAGAAGCGCCAACCTGATTAAGTTTGTTACAGGGAATTCAGGGGGCCTTTACTAACGGTGATGAGGTGGATGTGGATATGAACACTACTGAAATAAAGAAACGTTTTATCGACAAATATGGTGAGAGCAGCCATGAGCTGCGGATATTTCATGCTCCCGGGCGTGTTAATTTGATTGGGGAGCATATCGACTACAACGGTGGTTATGTACTCCCGGCTGCACTGGAATTCGGTACAACGCTGATTCTTCGTGCGCGTAATGATGATGAAATTCATTTTGCTTCGACAAACCTGTCATATGAAGTGTCCATACCGCGTGGAGAAATAGGTAACAACAAAACGGACGAATGGGTGGACTATCCAGTCGGTGTGCTGGTGGAACTGGCTGAAAAGGAAGTTTATCCGTCTAGCGGATACGACCTGCTCTATCATGGAGAAATACCAAATGGTGCCGGATTATCCTCCTCTGCCTCCATTGAGGTTGTAACGGGATATGCGTTCCTCACTACCGAAAAACAGGAAACGAACACAGTCGAAATTGCTTTATTGTCCCAGCGGGCAGAAAATAATTACGTTGGTGTCAATTGCGGTATTATGGATCAGTTCGCTGTAGCGAACGGTGCGGCTGATCATGCGATTCTGCTGATGTGCGATACGCTGGAGTACCGCAAGGTGCCTTTTCGTACGGGCGTTTATAAGCTGGTGATCGGCAATACGAATAAGCGCCGCGGGCTGGTGGATTCAGCTTATAACGAGCGCCGTAGCCAATGTGCCGAAGCACTGTCCATTTTGCAGCAGCAGGAGCCGACGCTGGAATACCTCGCTCAGCTGGATGAGGCCCGTTTCGGTGAACTCCAGCATTATATTGCGGATGAAACGGTACGACGCCGGGCACAGCATGTGGTAGAGGAAAACGCTCGCGTGCTGGCCTCTGTCGATGCTCTTGCGGCGAATGATCTCGAAGCTTTTGGGCAATTGATGAACGCTTCACATGATTCGCTACGCGATTTGTATGAGGTTAGCTGCACGGAGCTGGATGTGATGGTCGAGGAAGCACGGCGCATTCCTGGCACACTGGGTGCGCGTATGACGGGAGCCGGATTTGGGGGCTGTACGGTTTCACTTGTCCATGAGGACGATGTGGAACGGTTTGTGAAGGAAGTCGGCGAAGCTTATCAGACCCGGACAGGGCTGGAAGCCAGCTTTTATGTATGTAAGGCGGGAGACGGAGTTAAAGAACAGAAGGAGGACGAATAACATGGCCATTTTAGTAACAGGCGGAGCTGGATATATCGGTTCACATACCGTAGCAGAACTGTTGGATCGGGGAGAAGAAGTTGTGGTGCTGGACAATTTGCAGACCGGGCACAAGGCAGCACTGCTCGGAGGCAAGCTGTATGAAGGTGATCTGAGAGATAAAGAACTGCTGTCCAGACTGTTTTCCGAAAATAGTATCGACGCGGTTATCCATTTTGCAGCCAACTCGCTGGTTGGGGAAAGTATGCAAAATCCGGGTAAATATTATGACAACAACGTATTCGGCGCGTTGAGCTTGCTGGAGGCCATGAAGGATGCTGGTGTGCGCAGGATCGTATTTTCCTCCACTGCGGCTACCTACGGCGAACCGGAAAAGGTGCCGATTGAAGAGGGAGACCGTACAGAGCCAACGAATGTATATGGTGAAACGAAGCTAATGATGGAGCGCATGATGTCGTGGTTTGATAAAGTATTGGGCATCAAATATGTGTCCTTGCGGTACTTTAATGCGGCTGGTGCGCATGAGAGCGGCAAAATCGGTGAGGATCATCGTCCGGAAAGTCATCTGATTCCGCTGGTACTCCAGACAGCACTGAAACAGCGCCCGCACATTGCGGTGTTTGGTGAGGATTATGCCACGCCAGATGGAACGTGCATCCGGGATTACATTCATGTGAGCGATCTGGCAGATGCCCATGTGCGTGCGGTGAATTATTTGCGCGAAGGCCATGACAGCAACGTGTTTAATCTGGGTAACGGACAGGGCTTCTCGGTGAAGGAAGTTATCGAGACGGCGCGCAAGGTCACTGGACTCGACATTCCGGTCGTTACAGAGCCACGGCGCTCGGGTGATCCGGCAGTATTGGTTGCCTCTTCTGAAAAGGCACGCTCGGTGCTGGGCTGGAGTCCGGCGCGTACCCAACTGGAGGACATTATCAGCGGAGCTTGGGGCTGGCATCAGTCGCACCCTCAGGGCTACGGCGACGAATAGACGGGAGACGATGACATAATGAGCGAGAGTCAATCCGCAGCTAGAGGCCAAGACCGGGACCATTCCCGGCCTGCGGCCCATGACATCGACGAAACTGTACAGCAATCCGCTCTGTATGCGATTGAGCAGCTGGTTGCATTCGCACAAAACCGGGGATTGATCGGTCCGCAAGACACAGATTACAGCCGTAATCTGCTGCTGGAGCAGTTCGGGTTTTCGGAGCCTTATTCTGGCGGGGAGGCAGGGGGCATTACAGCCCCCGAAGTTCTCCAGCCTGTGCTTAATGTATTGATTGATTATGGCTATACGATTGGACTCATATCGGAAAACACAGCTACGTACCGTGATTTGCTGGATTCCAAAATCATGGGTCTCCTGATGGCAAGACCGTCTGAAGTCATCCGTGACTTTCGCCAAACGGAGGCTGAACGCGGCATAGAGGCGGCGACAAATGCTTTTTATCAATTGTCTATCGACTCAAATTATATCCGAATGGACCGAGTTGCCAGCAATGTGTACTGGAACCAGCAGACACCGTACGGAGATATGGAAATCACGATTAATCTGTCCAAGCCGGAGAAAAGTCCGAAGGAAATCGCAATGGCGAAGTTTCTTCCGCCGCCTGTTTATCCAAAATGTCAATTATGCCGTGAAAACGTTGGGTATGCCGGAAGGGTGAATCATCCGTCCCGCCAAAACCTGCGCATCATTCCGTTGGAATTGAACGGGGAACCGTGGTTTTTTCAATATTCTCCTTACGTGTACTACAATGAGCATTGTATTGTGTTCCATCACGATCATGTGCCGATGAAGCTTACGAAGGATACGCTGCGGCGGTTGCTGGCATTTACGAAAGCGTTCCCGCACTATTTTATCGGTTCCAATGCCGATCTGCCGATTGTCGGAGGATCTATTCTGACTCACGATCACTTTCAAGGTGGACGTCATACGTTCCCGATTGAAAAATCGGGTGTGGACGTCTTGTACCGCAATGAAGCCTTCCCGCAGGTCACAGCAGGGATTGTGAACTGGCCAATGTCGGTGATCCGCTTTACATCAACGGATGCCGAAGCATTGCTGGAGGCGGGGAATGCCGCTTTTGAAGCCTGGAAGGCTTACAGCGATCCCGCAGCCGATGTTCTCTCTCATACGGAGCAGGACGGAGAAGCGGTGCCGCATAATACGGTGACACCGATTGTACGCCGGGATGCGGAAGGAAAGTACCAGATGGATCTGGTGCTGCGCAACAACCGGACGAGTGATGAGTACCCGGAAGGTATTTTTCATCCTCATCGCGAGATGCATCATATCAAGAAGGAAAATATCGGTCTGATCGAGGTTATGGGACTTGCGATTTTGCCGGGGCGGCTTAAGGATGAACTGGATGGTATTGCAGATATTTTATGCGGTAACGACGAGCTGGCTGTAGCTATGCAGCAGGAAGGGCATCCGCTATTCAAGCATGCGGACTGGATTTACCAGTTGAACACCCGATTTGGTCGTCTGCCTGACAAGGAGACGGCTGTTCGCACTGTACAAAATGAAGTTGGACTGAAGTTCAGTGAAATTTTGGAGCATGCAGGAGTGTACAAGCGTGATTCGGAAGGTCAGCAAGCGTTTGGACGTTTTATAAAGCAACTGGGTTATACAACAGGGGAATAAAATAAATGTAGGCAGCGCATAATACTGTGCGAGAACCCTCCCAAGATATGACATGGAACCATGCTCCTTAAGGAGCATGGTTTTTTTCTGAAAAAGAAGCAAATTTGTTTCCTGTAACTGAGAAGGTTATAATAGAGTAGTTTCTTAACATTAAACTTTGAAAAATATTGGAGGCGAACGTTTGCGATGAAAGCATTCGAATTTTATAATCCTACTCAATTGATCTTCGGTAAAGGGCAATTAGAGGCTCTCAAGCGTGAAGTTCCTAAATACGGTAAACGTGTACTGCTTGTATATGGCGGCGGCAGTATTAAGCGCAGCGGCTTGTATGATAATGTAATAAGTCTGCTTAAAGAGATTGGAGCAGAGGTAACGGAACTGGCAGGTGTAGAACCAAATCCTCGCTTGTCCACAGTACATAAAGGCGTGGAATTGTGTAAAACACATCAAATTGACCTCGTACTGGCTGTTGGCGGCGGTAGTGTGCTGGATTGCTCCAAAGCGATTGCTGTCGGGGCGAAATATGATGGCGACATGTGGGATTTTGCAGAGCGTAAAGCGGCTCCACAGGCAGCATTGCCTTTAGGTACAGTTCTGACGATGGCAGCTACCGGTTCCGAAATGAACGCAGGTTCTGTCATTACGAACGAAGAAACACAGGAAAAACTGGGCTGGGGCAGCGTATTTGCGTTCCCTGCGTTTTCCATTCTTGATCCGGTGAACACGTATTCTCTGCCACAAAATCAAACGGTGTACGGAATCGTGGATATGATGTCACATACGCTGGAGCATTACTTCCATCTGGAATCTAACACTCCGATTCAGCTTGGCTGGTGTGAAACGATTTTGCGTACAGTTATGGATGCGGCTCCGGGCCTGGTCAACGATCTAGAAAACTACGAGCTGCGTGAAACGATGATGTACTGTGGTACGATGGCGCTGAACGGCTTCCTGAACATGGGGCTGACAGGTGACTGGGCGACTCATAATATCGAGCATGCGGTGTCTGCTGTTTATGATATTCCACATGGCGGAGGACTGGCGATTTTGTTCCCGAACTGGATGAAGCACAATCTGCATGTGAAGCCTGAACGCTTCAAGCAACTGGCTGTGAATGTGTTCCATGTGAACCCGGAAGGCAAGAGTGATGAAGAAGTAGCGCTGGAAGGTATTCAGGCGTTGCGTGATTTCTGGAACTCGATTGGTGCGCCAAGCCGTCTGGCTGATTACGATATTGATGATTCCAAAATCGACGTTATGGCTGATAAAGCTGTGAAATTCGGTTCTTTTGGTGGTTTTAACAAGCTGAATCGCGAAGATGTAGTGGAAATTTACAAAGCATCCCTGTAATCCAGTCATTTAGTCATTGGATAATTGCAAGCACGTTTGTACGTCATTAGACGTATGGACGTGCTTTTTTGGGCTTGATTTGGAATTTTAGAGGAAAATTTTGAAACTTTTTAAGGTTGAATACGTAAACATAGTTATAGGCTGGAAACTAGACTGAAAAGGTACATGGAAGGAGGAGCCGCATGGAAACTATATTTTGGTGGTTATTGGCAGGGGGAGCTATCTTTACCGTGGTCAGTGTGTTGATCGGGGATGTACTTGGTGGTTGGCTGGATGGATTGGAGCTGCCTGGCCTCGATTGGTTCAGACCCGTCGTTTTACTTGGAGCGATGACCGCTTTTGGCGGGGCGGGTGTGTTGCTGACGAAATATACCGGGTTGAGCATGAGCCGGGTTGTTCTGCTTGCCCTTGCGATTGCGTTTGTGATCGGAGTGCTTGTGTTTTTTGCGTTTATCAAGCCAATGGCGAACTCTGAGGTATCCAGCGGCTTCTCGATGCGTGAGCTGACTGGCAGAATCGGTGAGGTCACCGTTCCAGTACCTGAGGTTGGTTACGGGGAGGTTATGATCCGCTTGGGTGCAGGCAACACCATACATACAGCATCGAGCTTTGATCACAAACCGCTGGCTGCGGGAACCCGTATCGTCGTGGTTGAGGTCGCAGAGGGTGTCGTCCGCGTAGCGTATCTGGACACATAGACGGCGCATTCGCTTAACTTGAAGGGAGCGTGAACGGGAGTGTCAAGTTTGCAGGATATTGTGTTGGTCCCGGGGATTGTCGTCATCGTTATCGTCATATTAGGGATCGCCTTTTGGGCCCGTTACAAAACGGTAGGACCGGATGAAGGGATGATCGTGACGGGTTCATTTTTGGGAAATAAAAATATTTCCGAGGATGATTCCGGTCGCAAAATCAAAATTGTGCGCGGCGGTGGCGCCTTTATATGGCCTATTTTTCAGCAGTCCGAATTTATTTCTTTATTGTCCCACAAGCTGGATGTAACAACACCAGAAGTGTATACGGAGCAAGGAGTTCCCGTGATTGCGGACGGTGTGGCGATCATCAAGGTCGGTAGCTCCATTGAGGATGTAGCAACAGCAGCGGAGCAGTTCATCGGGAAGCCGCTGGAGGCCCTTAGAGGAGAAGCTCAGGAAGTGCTGGAGGGCCATTTGCGTGCGATCCTCGGCTCGATGACGGTGGAGGAAGTATATCGTAATCGGGATCGGTTTGCGCAGGAAGTACAGGGCGTGGCGGCTCGCGATCTGAAAAAGATGGGGCTGCAAATTGTCTCGTTCACGATTAAGGATGTGCGTGATAAGCACGGATATCTGGAGGCGCTTGGTAAGCCGAGAATTGCCGCTGTGAAACGGGATGCGGAAATTGCCGAAGCCGAGGCGGTTCGGGATGCCCGGATTCAAAAGGCGCGTGCGGAGCAGGAAGGGCAGAAGGCTGAACTGTTGCGTGATACAAACATTGCCGAGGCAGCCAAGGAGAAGGAACTGAAAGTGGCTTCGTTTAAGAAGGAGCAGGATACAGCCAAGGCGGAAGCCGATCAGGCTTATCACATTCAGGAGGCTCGTGCCAAGCAGACTGCCGTCGAGGAGCAGATGAAGGTCGAGCTGGTGCGCAAGGAGCGCGAAATTGATCTTCAAACCAAGGAAATTCAGGTGCGTGAAAAGCAATATGATGCGGAAGTGAAGAAGAAGGCGGAAGCGGATCGGTATGCGGTAGAACAAGCCGCGGAGGCGGATAAATCGCGTAAGATGCGTGAGGCGGAATCGCTGCAATACTCGATTGAGACACAGGCTAAAGCGTCAGCTGAACAAAAACGGCTGAATGGGCAAGCAGAAGCGGATGCGGAACGCGCCAAAGGTACGGCGGATGCTGATGTCATCCGTTTACGTGGTCTGGCGGAGGCCGAGGCCAAGGAAAAGCTGGCGGAGGCGTTCCAGAAATTTGGCGAGGCAGCCGTACTCGATATTATCGTGAAAATGCTGCCTGAGCTGGCCGGCCGGATTGCCGAGCCGATTGCGTCCATTGATAAATTAACGGTTGTGGATACAGGCAAGGGAGAAGGAGCAGCGCGTGTCAGCAATTATGTCACAGAGCTAATGGCTACGGCTCCAGAGATGCTCAAGAGTGTGTCTGGTATTGATGTGGAGCAGTTAATTAAGGGGCTGACCACGGGGAAAAAGGGCCTTCACTCCGTACCGTCCTCCGGTGAAACGGAAAAGCTGCACATTCATGCCCCGGTTGAGGTTGCGCCGCGGGATAAAGAATAGCCGCAGGGCTTTCAGGAGCGGATACCCCTTAACAGAAAGAATGCTTTTCATCACAGGTTTTCCCGGTTATTGTGATGAAAAGCGTTTTCTTTTTATTGACCTTTAGCGGAATATTTGGTACTTTAACGTGGATTCCTCTGAGCTTCATGCTCTAATTCTTAGGATCAAGGTTCAGATAAAAAGAGGTGCGGATGTGAGCAGCCTACAAGTGGCGAAAGCGCTGAATAACAATGTGATTATCGGGATGCATCCCGAGCATGATGAGGTTGTTGTGATTGGAAAAGGAATCGGTTTCAATCGCAAAAACGGCGATCTTATACCGTTGGATTCAGTTGAAAAATTATTTATATTAAAAAGCCATGAGGAGCAGGAGCAATACAAGCGATTGCTTCCCAAGCTGGATGAAAAGCTCATTGAGGTCATTGGTGAGGTGCTTCACCATGTTCAGCTTCAAGCGAAGAAGCCTCTGAATGAGCACATATTGATTGCTTTAACCGATCACATCGCCTTTTCCATTAATCGTCAGAAACAGGGCATTACGATCCATAATCCGTTTTTGTATGAAACGAGAGAAATATACCCTCAGGAATACAAGATGGCTGAACAGGCAGTCTCTTTGATCAAGGACAAGATGGGTGTGGATCTGGGAGAAGATGAAATCGGATTCGTAGCCTTGCATATTTACAGTGCCATGACGAATCAGCATATTTCCGAGGTCAGGAAGGATTCCCGATTGATTGCTGATATGGTACAGGTAGTAGAGACTACGCTGGAATATCGCATTCCTCTCCAATCCCTGGATTACTCACGTCTGCTGACTCATCTGAGGTTTGCGATTGAACGTGTACGTCGGGGAGAGATTGTGCAGGAGATTTACCGATTGGACAAGCTGTTGAATGAAGAGTATCCGGAAATGTATATGTTAGCCTGGAAGCTTACGAAGATTATGGAGAAAAGGCTTCGCAAATCCGTATATCCGGCTGAGGTCAGCTATTTGACGATGCATTTACAGCGGTTGTCCCAACGTAAAGAGCAGGGAGAGCAACGTTAGAACAGCTAGAATCGAAAAAAGTATTGCCTCACTTTTGGCAGAATGCTATAATAAATTTTGTAATAAGCAAGACAACAAATGAATATCTAACGTGTTACTGATTCGATCAGGCATGAGTTGTTTTAAATTATGATTGTTTACAGCCTACCGGGGTAAGCTATATCCCAAGGTTGTGTTCAAACATACTTAATTCGGCTCATGCCTTTTTTGTTGTTTTGCCTCTGTATTCTAATTTTCAGAGAAGGAAGTGGAATGTATGTTTAAAAAGCTTTTCGGTGTTTTACAGCGTGTCGGCAAAGCTTTAATGCTTCCTGTAGCCATTTTGCCGGCTGCGGGACTATTATTGGGAATCGGCAACATGCTGGTCAATCCCGATTTTCTCCAGTACATTCCGGCATTAAATGCGGGCTGGGTTCAATCGGTAGCGACGATCATGATGAATGCCGGACAAATTGTTTTTGATAATCTGGCACTGTTGTTTGCAGTCGGCGTAGCCGTCGGTCTGGCAGGCGGTGAAGGTGTAGCAGGTTTGGCTGCGATCATCGGTTACCTCGTCATGAATATTACATTGGGTACAGCTGTAGGTGTTACACCGGGTCTGATTGCTCAAAAAATCCCGGGCTATGCGAACGTGCTGGGGATTCCAACGCTGCAAACCGGGGTGTTCGGCGGGATTATCATCGGTATACTGGCCGCGGCCATGTACAATCGCTTTTTCAAAATCGAGCTTCCTTCGTATCTGGGCTTTTTCGCAGGTAAGCGCTTCGTTCCGATTGTAACAGCAGTATCTTCGTTGTTGATTGGACTATTGCTGGTCATTGTATGGCCTCCCGTACAATCTGGACTGAACGTCGTGTCTCACTTCATGGTTGATTCCAACCCGACACTGGCCGCTTTCATTTTTGGGGTCATTGAACGCTCACTTATTCCTTTCGGATTGCATCACATTTGGTATTCACCGTTCTGGTTTGAGTTCGGCGAGTATGTGAACAAGGCAGGTCAAACGATTCATGGTGACCAGCAAATCTTCTTTAACCAGCTTCGTGATGGAGTTACATTGACAGCAAGTACGTTCCAAGTGGGTAAATTCCCGTTCATGATGTTCGGTTTGCCAGCCGCAGCGCTTGCAATGTATCATGAAGCAAGACCGGAACACAAAAAATATGTAGCAGGTATTATGGGTTCAGCAGCTTTGACCTCGTTCTTGACAGGGATTACGGAGCCACTGGAATTTTCCTTCCTGTTCGTAGCTCCACTGCTGTTCGCGGTGCATGCTGTGTTTGCAGGGCTGTCGTTTATGACCATGCAAATTTTGAATGTTAAAATCGGTATGACCTTCTCCGGTGGATTTATCGACTTCCTGATCTTCGGGATTATTCCGAATCGTACGTCTTGGTGGTACGTCATCATCGTCGGTCTGATTTTGGCGGTTATTTATTACTTCGGATTCCGATTCATCATACGGAAGTTTAACCTGAAAACACCAGGGCGTGAAGAAGCTACAGAAAATGTTGAAGGAGCCGCAGTCGGTACCACAGACGAGCTTCCAGGCAATATTTTGGCAGCTTTCGGCGGGGCGTCCAATATCAAGCATTTGGATGCTTGTATCACACGTCTTCGTATTGAAGTTAACGAGAAGTCCAACGTTGACAAGGCTCGTCTAAAACAGCTTGGCGCAGCGGGTGTACTCGAAGTCGGCAACAACGTACAAGCCATTTTCGGTACACGCTCCGATACGATTAAAACGCAAATGGCTGATATCATGGCGGGACGTACACCTGCTCCGGCCCCGGCTCAACCTGCTCCGCAAGAAGAGAAGGAAGCTGGTGAACAAAAACAGACCATCATCGTTGAAGATATCGTGATGCCTGTTAACGGAGAATTGGTTGATATTTCGACTGTTCCCGATCCGGTATTTGCAGAACGTATGACAGGAGACGGTTTTGCTGTCGTGCCAAATGATGGAACGATTGTGTCACCTGTATATGGTAAAGTATTCAATGTATTCCCAAGCAAGCATGCCATTGGTATCCAATCTGATGGCGGTAAAGAAGTGCTTGTTCATATCGGGGTGAACACAGTAAAGCTTAAAGGCCAAGGATTTGACGTTTTGGTGAACGAAGGCGATCTTGTGTCAGCCGGTCAGCCTATTATGAAAGTAGACCTGGAATACGTGAAGCTTAACGCAAAATCCATCATCTCACCAGTCATTTTTACCAACCTTCCAGAAGGCTCTTCGGTAACTTTAAACAAAACTGGAGTATTGAAGGCTGGCGAAGATGGTATAATTACGATAAAATAAACTCTATGTGTTTCGGATTCGTGATGAGGCGGCTTAGGTCGCCTCACATCGACCCGGTTTCACTACACGTATACTGCGTGTAAACAAATATTATCCATTAGGAAAGTGGGAGGAACAATTATGCAAACAACTTTTAGAATTACAGATGAAGACGGTATCCATGCACGTCCTGCAACAGCGCTGGTAAATACAGCTAACAAATTCAGCGGTGCTGAATCTTTTGCCGAAGCTAACGGTAAAAAAGTAACTTTGAAATCCATTCTGGGTGTATTGTCTCTCGGTCTGGAACAAGGCGATACCATCAACATCATCTGTGAAGGCGCTGAAGCTGCTGACGCTCTGAAAGCTCTTGAAAATGTAATCGTTAACGAAGGGCTGGGCGAAATTCATGCTTAAAATTTCCGGGATTGCCGCTTCGGCAGGCATCGCCATTGCCCGGGCGTTTATCTTGGAGCATCCGAAATACGCTGTAGAGAGACGCGCGGTTGGTGATGCTGAAGCTGAAATTGCAAGATTGGATGCGGCTTTAGTAGAATCTCAAACCGAATTGGAAGCGATTAAGGAGAAAACTTTACAGGAGCTGGGCGAGAAAAAAGCAGAAATTTTTGCTTCTCACCTGTTGATCCTGAATGATCCTGAACTGATCGATCCAGTTAAAGCTAAGATCAGAGACGAGCAGCTTAATGCTGACTATGCTCTGAACGAAGTAGCTTCACAGTTTATTTCCATGTTCGAAAACATGAAAAGTGCTTATTTGCAAGAACGCGCATCGGACATGCGTGATGTAACCAAGCGGATCCTGAATCACCTGCTTGGTGTTCATTTTGTCAGTCCTGCAGAAATTGCCGAAGAAACGATTGTACTTGCAGAAGATTTGACACCTTCCGACACAGCTCAGCTGAATCGCGAATTTGTTAAAGGTTTTGCAACCAACATCGGCGGACGTACTTCGCACTCGGCTATTATGGCTCGTTCACTTGAAATTCCTGCGGTTGTAGGAACTAAAAATATACTGTCCCAAGCTAAAAGCGGCGATTTGATTATCGTCGACGGTCTGGATGGTCACGTATTCGTGAACCCTTCCGAAGAGATCGTTGCTGAATACCGGGCTAAACAGGTGGCATACGACAAGCAACGCGAAGAGTGGCGGAAGCTGCGCGGCGAAGCTACGGTTTCCGTCGATGGTGTTCATGTCGAACTGGCAGCCAATATCGGTACGCCTAACGATGTAGCTGGTGTACTGGATAACGGTGGCGAAGGCGTCGGCCTGTATCGTACTGAATTCTTGTACATGGGACGCGATAAGCTTCCATCCGAAGAAGTACAGTACACAGCATACAAAACCGTTCTGGAAAGAATGGAAGGCAAACCAGTTGTAGTCCGCACGTTGGACATCGGTGGCGACAAAGAGCTTCCTTATCTGGATCTGCCGAAGGAAATGAATCCGTTCCTCGGATTCCGTGCTATTCGTCTGTGTCTGGACCGTCAGGACATTTTCCGTACTCAATTGCGTGCTTTGCTGCGGGCAAGTGTACATGGTAACCTGCGGGTCATGTTCCCGATGATTGCTACGCTGAACGAATTCCGTGAATCCAAAGCTGTGTTGCTGGAGGAAAAGGAAAAGCTGGTAGCCGAGGGTGTAGCCGTATCTGAAGAAATTCAGTTGGGCATCATGGTAGAAATTCCTTCTACAGCGGTATTGGCTGACCAATTCGCGAAAGAAGTTGATTTCTTCAGTATCGGTACGAACGATCTGATTCAGTACACGATGGCAGCGGATCGCATGAACGAACGGGTATCTTATTTGTATCAACCATATAACCCATCCATTCTGCGTCTGGTGAAAATGGTTATTGATGCCGCTCACCGTGAAGGACGTTGGGTTGGTATGTGCGGCGAAATGGCAGGGGATACAACAGCAATTCCATTGCTGCTGGGTCTGGGACTCGATGAGTTCAGCATGAGTGCTACTTCCATTCTGCCAGCACGCAGTCAAATTTCGAAATTGTCCCGCGCGGACATGGAGAAACTGGCTGCAAAAGCTTTGGACATGCAAACAGCCGAGCAGGTTGTTGAATTGGTTCAAAGCATTGAAGGCTAAGGAAGGGTATCACATTTTCAAGGTATATCTTTTTCCAACAAAAATTGCTGTCTACATACAGCGGCCGGTATCTAACAGATACCGGCTTTTTTGTATGCCCAAAATTGGAGTTTGCTTTTAGCTGCATGAGCAATTCAATATAGGCTTGCGAGCTGCGGTTGCTTCGTCCAGTCGCGTGACTGGAGTGGTATATGGAGCATTCAGCACCAATTCAGGCGTTTCCTCCGCTTCCCGCGCAATTTGGATCATGGTGTCAATGAAGGCATCAAGCGTCTCCTTGCTTTCCGTTTCTGTCGGCTCGATCATGATACATTCCTCTACATTCAGCGGGAAATAAATCGTAGGCGGATGGTAGCCGAAATCGAGCAATCGCTTGGCAACATCAAGTGTACGCACTCCGAATTTCTTTAAGCCCCGTCCGGACATCACAAATTCGTGTTTGCAATAGCCTGGATAAGGGATGTCAAAATGCGGAGCCAGCCGATGCATCATATAATTGGCATTCAGTACGGCACATTCGGATACCCGCTTCAAGCCGTCGGGGCCATAGCTGCGGATATAGGCATAGGCACGTACGAGAATACCGAAGTTGCCGTAAAAGGCTTTGACCCGTCCGATGGAATCTCCCTGCTCTCGGTCCCAATGGTACGTGCCCTGTGGATCACGCACGACAAGCGGCTTGGGCAAATACGGAATGAGCCGCTGCTTTACCCCCACAGGTCCCGCGCCGGGACCGCCTCCGCCATGTGGGGTACTCATCGTTTTGTGCAAATTGAGATGCACCACGTCAAAGCCCATATCCCCGGGGCGGGTGATCCCCATAATGGCGTTGGAGTTCGCGCCGTCATAGTAGAGCAGGCCACCTGCTTCATGCACAATCGCGGCAATGTCAGCGATTTGCTTCTCGAACAGCCCGAGCGTGTTCGGGTTGGTCAGCATAAGCGCAGCGGTGTCGTTGCCTACGGCTTGACGCAGCGCGTCCAGATCCACCAGCCCCTGCGGTGTGGAGGGGAGGGTGACCGTTTCGAAGCCTGCCACAGCGGCGCTGGCGGGGTTCGTTCCGTGCGAGGAATCCGGCACGAGCACTTTGGTACGCCGCTCACCACGTGCTTCGTGGTAGGAGCGGATCATCATCAGCCCGGTCCATTCGCCATGGGCGCCCGCGGCGGGTTGAAGGGTGACGGCATCCATGCCGGTTAACGCGGCCAGATCGTTTTGAAGCGTATGGAGCAGCGCCATGGCCCCCTGGATGCTGTCCTCCGGCTGGTACGGATGGATTTTGGCGAAGCCTGCATAACGGGCGACATCCTCGTTTACCTTGGGGTTGTATTTCATCGTACAGGAGCCGAGCGGATAAAATCCGTTGTCCACGCCAAAATTGCGCCGTGACAGGGCGGTATAATGTCGAATTACGTCTACTTCGTATACCTCGGGCAATGCCGCAGGCTCGCTACGCTGCGCATAATCCGGCAAAAGCTCTGCTACCGGACGGCGGGGAACATCGCATTCAGGCAGGGAATAGGCGATACGGCCCGGTCTGCTCAATTCAAAAATGAGCGCCTGCTCATGCTTTTTCATCTGATTTCGACTGGACTCGACTTCCGGATTCGGTGTACCCTGATCTTGTCCTGTAGTATGCGTCATAGCAATCCCCCCAAGATGTGCACGAATTGGTCGATCTCTTCCTTTGTCCGTTGCTCTGTCACGGCAATTAGTATGTGACCTGCATATTCCTCATAATCCCGCCCTAAATCGTAGCCACCGATAAATCCGGCAGCAAGCAATCCGGCTTGCAGTTTATTTATATCCGTACCCTCAGGTAACCGAAGGGCAAACTCGTTAAAGGTGGGTGCGGTAAAAGAGGCGGTTACGCCCTTCAAGCCGAGTAATTGCTCCAATGCGTAGCGGCTTTTGTGCAAGTTTAGCTCGGCTACTTCCGCGATGCCCTGTCTACCCATGACGGACAAATACACAGAGGCAGATAAAGCGAGCAGCGCCTGATTGGAGCATATATTAGAGGTGGCCTTTTCCCGGCGGATATGCTGCTCCCGTGCCTGCAAGGTCAGCACGAAGCCGCGTTTGCCGTTGCGGTCTGTGGTCTGGCCCACAATACGGCCGGGGATACGACGCATATGAGCCTGAGAAACGGCAAAGTAGCCGCAGGTCGGGCCGCCGAGGGAGGAGGAGATGCCAAGCGGCTGCGCGTCTCCTACGACAATATCCGCGCCCTGCTTGCCGGGTGCTTCCAGCAGGCCTAACGCCAGCGGATTGGCGCTGACGACCATAAGCCCCTTGTGCGCATGGATCAGGTCAGCCATCGGCTTTAGGTTTTCCACGGCCCCGAAAAAATTAGGGCTTTGGACCAAAACAGCCGCCGTCTGTTCCGATACGGCTGCCGCTAATGCTTTCACGTCGGTTACACCGTCTGCACAGTCGATCTCCACGATATCCAAATCCAGCCCGCGCGCATAGGCAGCCAACACCTGACGTGCCTCCGGATGTACGGTCCGCGATACGATGAGCTGCTTGCGGCGGGTGGCAGCGGCGGCCAATGAGCCCGCTTCTGCCAGCGCAGTCGCTCCATCATACATACTGGCATTGGCTACAGCCATGCCTGTTAATTCGCATATATACGATTGGAATTCGAAGATGGCTTGCAGCTCGCCCTGGCTTACCTCCGGCTGATAAGGAGTGTAGGCCGTATAAAATTCCGAGCGCGAAGTGATATGCTGGATGACAGACGGAATATGATGATCGTAAATCCCTGCGCCGAGAAAGCTGGCGTGCGTGTCGGTATTGGCATTTTGCCCGGCCAGTCCTGATAAGTGGCGGGTTAAGGCTCTTTCGTCTAGCCGAGAAGACAGAGGAAGCTCCCCTTTATACCGGATAGCCTCAGGAATATCGCTGAATAGATCGTCGATAGACGATGCGCCGACCGCGCGTAGCATTTCGGCTTGATCCTGTTCAGTCATGGGAAGATAGCGATGTTGTTTCATTGGGTCTGGCTCCTTTCAACCAACAAAATCGTAAAAACGTAGAACGATTAACAAATGATTAATAAACGATTGCCAACTGGGCAGCGTTAGTAATGGATCACGATAGTTATAGTAAGCCGAGCATTTAAATCAGCGTGGACGTTTATAAAAGGGCGCTGCTACCACCTCGGCGCGCAGGCGCTTGCCACGAATCTCGACCTCCAGCGGTGTGGATAGGGAACTGAAACGACTGTCCACCAGAGCCAAACCCAGATTACGCTTTAAGGTGGGCGACTGGGTTCCCGTTGTGACCTCGCCAATTTGCTGTCCTTCCGTAAAAACGGGATAATGGGCACGCGGGATGCCGCGGTCGAGCATTTCCAGTCCGATCAGCTTGCGTGGAATACCTTGTTCTTTCTGACGTTGCAGGGCCTCTCTGCCGATAAAATCTCCCTTATTCAGCTTGACGAAGAAACCTAAACCAGCTTCCAGTGGCGAAATGGTAGCGGACAACTCCTGTCCGTACAGCGGTAGCCGCGCCTCGAAGCGCAGCGTATCCCTGGCTCCAAGTCCGGCGGGAACCAGACCATACGGCTCACCGATGCGAAGCAATCCGTCCCACACTGCCGGTGCATCCGCCGTGGGCACATAAAATTCAAAGCCGTCTTCCCCCGTGTATCCGGTGCGGGAGACGAGCGCTTTTGCCCCGAACAATTGCACATCCTCATTGAATCGGAAGGATGCCAGCTTCGTAATGTCCGTGTCTGTCACGGCTGCGGCAATACGCGCAGCTTCAGGTCCTTGCAATGCCAGCAGTGCTACCGCATCTGATACGTTTTCCAGATGAACGGATGCAGGAGCATGGCGAAGCAGCCAATCCCAATCTTTGTCGATATTGGAGGCATTCACAACGAGCATGTAACGCTCCGACCCTTTACAGTAAACAAGCAAGTCGTCTACTACACCTCCATCCGGGTAACACAGGAGCGAGTATTGGGCCTGACCTGGCTCCAACTGACTGACATCGTTCGTCGTCACCTGTTGCAGGAATGCTTCGGCTTCCTGGCCTTCGACCAAGAATTCACCCATATGCGATACATCGAACAATCCCGCACGTTGTCGGACGGCCTCATGCTCCTTTTGAATGCCACTGAACTGTACAGGTAGCTCCCAGCCGCCAAAATCAATGCAACGAACCCCCGACAGCGTGCCGTAGGAGGAATACAGCGGCGTTTTTCGCAAGTTAGTCATTTTTTCACTCCTATCCAGTGTGATCAGCTAAACAAAAAAGACAGGCCGAAAAAAACGTATGGACGGCAGTCCACACACTTTTTTTCAGCTCTGTCCTTGATACCTGAGAGTTACCCCGGTGCGTACCAGGTTTCCCCTTGGGTGATCCGCCTGTATGGCGAATGCTCTCCAGAGATGCGTCCGGCAGAGGTCCTTTTGCCTGAGAGATTCACCTGCGGTGCAGGTTTACTCCTTCGGCGCTGCCTCTGGAACAGCTATACGTCATCCGGTCCTGCCGGTTGGTTATAGCTTGATCCGACTCGCTTGCTGCCTTGTTTTACAGGCGGCAACAGCTATGCGAGTTTTGGCAGTCTCTCCCTCCACGTTCATCCGCGTTTACAGTTATCGGGTATTTCCAAAAGCACTTGTTATAACCCATTAATACGCAAATTTATTCGAAATGTCAACAAAAATGTCATCAATATCATTTTATAAAACATTTTATTCATAAATAAGGATATGTAAGCGTTTATTATATCCTGCCGTATTTTTAGTTAGAACGATATATGGAGAAATGTGAAATATTTTTGTTAGTATTATTGACATGAGAGTTCTTGTTGTCATAATCTTAACCTGTCACAGACGGGAAGGCGAAACGATGTAATCCATATGAAAGCGAGGCGGAGCAGGATGAGTGAAGTGAAGCAGCAATTGTGGTACACGGAAGAACATGAATGGGTTCAGCGCACAGAGGATGGAACGGTACGAATCGGTATTACGGACTTTGCACAGCATCAACTGGGGGATATCGTTTTTGTGGAGCTGCCTGGGGAAGGAGCAACGATTGAGCAGGGGGCAGAGATTGGTACTATTGAATCGGTAAAGACAGTATCCGACCTGTTCGCTCCGGTGACGGGAACGGTGTTGAAGGTGAATGAAGCGCTGGAAAGTACGCCTGAGCTGGTGAACGAGTCTCCCTATGAAAAAGGCTGGATGATCGAAGTGGAGATTGGAGAAGATGTAGAGAAAGCACTAAGCAAACTGCTGTCTGCGGATCAGTACGAGCACTTGACTGCCAATGAGTAATAATGGGGCAATGTAGGTTGGATAACTGAATAATAGCGGCGTTTGTCCGCTTGATTTTGTATAAAAATAGTCGCGATGAATTGGTACAGCGGCTATTTTTTGCTGTCTTTTTTGGCAAGCGTAATTACGTTCTTTTCTCTTTTTTAGAGGATAGATCTCATACATAAATTATGACAGGATGGTTTTTCGACTAAATACTCATGTTACAGACCAAATTAAGAGGAATTATGCAGAATGATTTCGCGCCTGTTTATCTTAAATTTAAATGTTGTCATCAACGTTCATGACGAAAGTACGTTTTCATTTCGTTGATGAAGATAGCGTTGTCATTTAGTATAAATTTTAAGAAAAGGTAGTGATGCTTTTACCTGAGTATTTTGCAACAATCCCAAGAGCGATTTCAAATCAGCAATAAATAGATCGAAACGGTTTAGTTCGTCTATCTATTGTACTTTCGAGCGTTGGGAATCGAATGATGCAAAATGCTGACCTATAAGGAGGATATGAATATGAGCACAGTGGACGCAAAGTCCAATTCAAACGGTGGCGCGCGCGTTGCCGTACAGCGTTTTGGCCGTTTTCTCAGTGGTATGGTTATGCCCAATATGGGGGCCTTTATCGCGTGGGGATTGATCACGGCACTTTTTATTCCGACCGGATGGTTCCCGAATGAGGGTTTTGCACAACTGGTTGATCCAATGAAAAATTATTTGCTGCCGCTGCTGATCGGTTATACGGGTGGCACGATGATTCACGGACAGCGCGGAGGTGTGATCGGGGCCATTATGACGATGGGTGTCATTGTCGGGGCGGACATTCCGATGTTCCTCGGCGCGATGGTAGCTGGTCCGCTGGCTGCATGGATATTGAAGAAATTCGACAAAGCGATTGACGGCAAAGTTAAATCAGGCTTTGAAATGCTGGTCAATAACTTCTCGGCAGGGATTATCGGGGCGATTTTAGCGTTGCTTGCCCATGTGGCAATCGGCCCGTTTGTACAAATTATCAGTCAAGTGTTGTCAGCAGGGGTACAGTTCCTCGTGAACGCAGGGCTGTTGCCGCTCGTCAATCTCATTATTGAGCCCGGAAAAGTATTGTTTTTAAACAACGCGCTGAACCACGGAGTATTGAGTCCGATTGCGCTGGAGGAAGCTTCAAGAACAGGCAAATCCATTTTGTTCATGCTGGAATCCAACCCTGGACCGGGGCTCGGTATTTTGCTGGCCTACTGCCTGTTTGGTAAAGGTTCTGCGAGGTCGTCGGCTCCTGGCGCGGTTATCATTCACTTTTTCGGCGGGATTCATGAAATTTATTTCCCTTATATTTTGATGAAGCCGATTCTGATTCTTGCTGCTATAGCAGGAGGCATGGTGGGAACGTTCTGTTTCATGCTGACAGGTGCCGGACTGGTTGCAGCACCATCACCGGGTAGTATCATCGCTTATTTCCTGATGACGCCAAAAGGCGGATATTTGCCAATGCTGAGCGGTGTGATTGCTGCTGCGGTCGTATCGTTTGCTGTGGCTGCTGTATTACTCAAGACAGGTAAGCAAAAAGAAGAGGGGCTTGAGGAAGCGGCATCCCGCATGAAGGATATGAAAACTCAAAGCAAAGGTGCAAGCGAAAACGTCGCTGTAACGGAAGATAACCGCGAAGCTGATATTGCTGCGAAGATTGCCGAAGTTCAAACGGTCAAGGATAAATCAGATGTGAACAAGATCGTCTTTTCCTGTGATGCAGGTATGGGCTCAAGCGCTATGGGCGCCTCGATTTTACGCAAAAAAATGAAGCAGGCGGGTGTGGACGTTACGGTAACGAACACGGCAATCAGTGAGATTCCGCAGGATACAGATATTGTCATTACGCAAAAAACGTTGACAGACCGGGCTAAAACGGTAGCTCCGAATGCCGAGCACATTTCCATTGACAATTTCCTGAAGAGCCCTGAATACGAAGCGCTGGTGGAACGTCTGAAATCCGATTCTTAATCCACCGTAGTAGTCAGGCCGCCTGTGTGCAGTAGGTATTCTGCGGAGGGGATGAGCTTGGGAAGGAACGGTATGCGCTTATGAATATTACGAAACGACAACGTGACATCGTGGAATATCTTCTGGAGCAGTCCAAAGAGGTAACTGCCGGGGAAATTGCCGAGAAGATCAATGTCAGCACAAGGACGGTTCACCGGGAACTCAGTGCAGTCGAGCATTGGTTAGCGGCTCATGAGGTAAAGCTGGAGAAAAAATCAGGGATTGGAATCTATGTGGATGCCGACTCAGATCAGCTTGTATGTCTGCGGGAGCAATTGATGCATACGAAGTCGGACGAATATTCGGCTGAGGAAAGAAAGATCGTGGTTCTCTGTATGCTGCTGGATACACAGGAGCCGATCAAGCTGCTGGCGCTGGCTGCTGATTTGAAGGTCACGGTAACTACTGTCAGTCATGATCTGGACGAATTGCAAGACTGGATCGGGGAACGGGGACTCGTGCTTGTGCGCAGACGCGGGTACGGCGTCGAGATTACAGGCCGGGAGACGGACAAAAGACGGGCGATTTCCGAGCTGGCTCTAGAGTATTTGGATGAATCGGATCTGTTTTCCAGCCGGGAGGAGCTTCGTCCTGTGACACGTGTCGCTAACAAGTTGCTGGAGATGATTGGCAGAGAGAACCTGCTGACCGTGGAAAATGCCCTCTGGCAGCCCCATGAGAAATGGCTGAAAAACATGGTGGAAAGCAAATATATGGAGCTGTTGATTCAAATTTGCGTTTCGCTGGCACGTCTGCGACTCGGATACGTTGTGGACCATCGTCTCTCGTATTCCAAAACAGATTCGGATGAGAATATCATGCTGCGCACAGCTATGGTGGAACGCATATGCACGGAATTGTCAGAGGCGCTGGATATTGATTTTCCGGAGCCGGAACGATCTTATTTCAGACTGCTGTTCCGTGATGCCGAGGATCATTCTACCCGGCTGCTGCCGTTGGATGATCTCGTACTGCTGGAGTCGGTTCATGAGTTGATTCGTCGTGTAGAGGAAGAGACAGACACGCCATTGGCAGAGGATCGTGTTCTGCGTGAAGGGCTGATTGCCCATATGGCTCCGGTACTCAAACGCTTGAAGGAAGGCAGATCCATCCGTAATCCCCTGCTCCAGCAAATCCGCAAGGATTACGGCAGCTTGTTCGACTCGGTGAAGAAGGCTGCGGCGGACATGACAGAAATGGAAGTGCCGGATGAAGAGATCGGATTTCTCGTCATGCATTTCGGGGCTTCGCTGGAGCGGCTGCGACAATTGCGGCGGGAGGTGCGGGCCATCGTCGTCTGCACGAGCGGCATTGGATCATCCAGGCTACTGGCAACAAGGCTCGCCAAGGAGCTGCCACAGATCAAAATCGTGGATAGGGCCTCATGGTACGAGGCGGCGCGGATTCCGAAAGAAGATTATGATCTGATCATTTCGACGGTGGAGCTACCGCTTGAACCGGATCGCTATCTCAAGATCAGCCCGCTGCTGACGCAGGAGGAGAGTGACCGTCTGCGACATTTTATCCAGCATATTACACTCAAGGATCCCAATGATCAGCAGCAGGAGCAGGCCGTTCAGCCCGGTCAGGGCATGGAGTGGCTCACCGGGCTGCGAAAAAGTCTTGAGGAAATTGTACACATTGTACAGCAATTTCAAGTGTATACGCTGGAAAATCAGGGGATGGATATGCGCGCTACCGTACAGGCTATCTGCATGCTGGAGGCGGGGCGGGGGAACGTCACAGAGCCTACTACCATTGCTGCACAGCTCATGGAAAGAGAGCGCCAGGGGAGTCAGGTTATCCCTGATACCTCCATTGCTTTGTTTCATACGCGCAGCCACTATATTCGCGAGCCTTCGCTAACGCTGTATAAGCTGGCAGAGCCGCTGCTAGCGGATACAGGCGAACAGGTAGATTGCGTGTTGCTTATGTTGGGACCTCGCGAGCTGCCGAGAGAAAGCCTGGAGGTATTGAGCGAGATTAGTGCATTACTACTTCGGGAAGACATGGTTACGCTACTGAAACACGGTAGCCGTGAGCATATCGCCAATTATATATCGAGTGAACTGGCTGAATTTTTTCACAGTAAATTAGGGACAGGGAGGAACCTACCGTGAGCATTATGACGATAGACAAAGTAAAAATGAACGCAACCGCCAAAGACAAATATGAGGCGATTCGCATGGCTGGACAAATTCTGCTGGATGCGGGACATATTACAGGTGAGTACATTGACAAGATGCTGGAACGTGAGGAGATCGTGTCTACCTATATCGGGAACGGGTTGGCTATTCCACATGGCACGAAGGAATCCAAGACGTTCATTCAATCGACAGGCATCTCGATCATTCAGTTCCCGCAAGGTGTAGATTTTGGGGAAGAAAAAGCATACATGGTGATCGGCATCGCAGCACAAGGCGGCGATCATATGGAGATTTTGACGAGTATCGCTGTGGTGTGTGCGGAGGAAGAAAATATGGAGAAACTTCGCAACGCGGTGACCCCTCAGGAAATTATGGATCTGTTCGAAAGCGAGATGGAACTATGAGAGCCGTCCACTTTGGAGCAGGAAATATCGGTCGCGGCTTTATCGGATTAATTCTGTCGCGTGCAGGCTATGAGGTTGTCTTTTCGGATGTTAACGACACCCTTGTATCCGAGTTGCGCCGGCGCAAGCAATACACTGTAGAGTTGGCGAATGATACCAAGGATACGGAGATGGTCACGAATGTAACCGCGATTGACGGCAAAGATGCAGGGGCTGTAGCAGACGCGGTAGACCACGCTGATTTGGTAACGACCGCAGTGGGTGTCAGCATCCTCAAGCATATTGCAGCAGGCATTGCAGAGGGAATTAAGAGGCGGGTAGAGCGCGGGGCAGCGCCGCTACATGTGATCGCCTGCGAAAATGCAATTGGAGGCAGCGCCCAACTGAAAGAGCATGTTTTTGCGCTACTGGATGAGGCGACTCGTGCCAAGGCAGAGACTGCGGTGTATTTTCCGAATGCTGCTGTAGACCGGATTGTGCCGATCCAGCATCATGAGGACCCGTTGCACGTGCAGGTAGAGCCTTTTTACGAGTGGGTGGTGGATCGATCGCAAATGGCTTCTGACCATAAAGAGATCGAAGGCATCCTTTACGTGCAGGAGTTGGAGCCTTACATTGAACGCAAGCTGTTCACGGTGAATACGGGACATTGCGTGGCGGCCTACCTTGGTTATGCCGCGGGTTATGCTACCATTCAGGAAGCGATGAAGGATGACAAGGTGGTGGATTCGATACAAGGGGCACTGGAGGAAACAGGGGCGGTGCTTGTGAAGCGCTTCGGTTTGGATCAGGGAGAGCATAAGAAGTACATCTCCAAAATTTTGGATCGCTTCCGCAACCCTAATCTGACAGACGAGGTCACTCGGGTCGGACGTTCACCGTTACGGAAGCTGTCTCCCAATGACCGTCTTGTACGTCCGGCACTGCAAGCGGAGGAGTATGGCATCCCGACGGATCATCTGGCGCTAGGAATGGCTGCTGCCTGTAAATTTGATATTGCGGAGGACCCTGAGGCAGTCGAGCTTCAGCAGGTGATCCGCAGCGAAGGACTGGGTGTGGCGCTGACTCGCTATACATTCATACCCGCAGACCACCCGCTACATCGGCAGGTATTGGAGCAATATGATATTATAAATTCATAAAACAACGTAATATCGCGCTTATTTTCGATAATCCTCTTGAAGCCAATACATCTACACCAACACCCACAAAAGCGTGTTCTGTAGAGATGTGCTTCAAGAGGATTTTTTTATGCGTGATTTACATCACATAACAACCTGTCTAAATTGTTTATATTGATAATGATTATCATTATCCATCATATGGGTCATCATCATATCTTTTTAGGGAGGATTACAGTGAAACCGATCTATGTTACCTTAGGGTTTCTATTTTTGGCGCTTGGAGTCATTGGCGTGGTGGTACCGTTGCTGCCGACTACGCCGTTTTTGCTGCTGGCAGCCTTTTTCTTTATGCGGGGGTCTGAACGGATTCACCAATGGTTTTCGAATACCTCTTTGTACCATAAGCATCTGGAAAGCTTCGTCCAAACGAGATCGTTGAAGCTGTCCACGAAAATCACCACTCTGGGATTGGCGTCAGCCATGCTCATTACCGGCTTTATTTTAACCCCGCCAGTGTGGGCCAAAGTGATTATCGCGTTGGTCATCCTCTTCAAATATTATTACTTTATATTCAGGATCGGAACGGTGAGAGGCACTACAGCGGAAACTCCGTCCTCAACCTCATCTGTAGCTGAGCTTGCTGATACCACGAAGAAAAGGTCTAAAATGGTCGACAGCCGTCTGCTCGGTCTGGTGGAGCATTCCCGAAAATATATCGTTCTGGGTGTGCTTGTGCAGTGGATCGGTCTTTTAGGCAGTATAGCCGCTGTTTTGTCCATGTCTTTTGTTTTGCAGCAGGCATGGGCGGGACAAGTTACCCGTAAGCTGATTCTATCTGTGACGGCCATTGTCATTGCTGCCATTGCAGTCCGATGCTTGTGCAATTATGCAGCCAGTATGCTGTCCTATCGGGCCTCCGTGAATGCCAAAAAAACGCTGCGCTCGCAAATTTACGGCAAGCTGCTGAAGCTGGGGCCAGCGTATACGGATCATACCTCCACGTCGGGGGTTATTCAGGTTGCTGTAGAAGGAGTGGAGCAGCTTGAAACCTATTTTGGCAGATACATGCCCCAATTATTTTACAGTCTGCTTGCACCCGTAACATTGTTCATCACATTATCCTTTGTCAGCTTCAAGGCTGCCATTATCTTGTTGGTCTGCGTTCCGCTGATTCCGGTGTCGATTATAGTCATTATGAGGATGGCTAAAAAGCTGTTTCGAAAATATTGGGGCAGCTATGTCAATCTGGGTCACAGCTTTTTGGAAAATGTACAGGGCCTGACCACGCTTAAAATATATGGAACAGACCAGGAGAAGCACCAGGAAATGAACACAGCGGCTGAGGATTTTCGCAAAATGACAATGAAAGTACTGACCATGCAACTTAACTCGGTGGCAGTCATGGACCTTATCGCATTTGGCGGTGCCGCTGCGGGTGTTCTGGTCGCAGTGAGCGAATATTCGGCTGGTCATATCGGCTTGGCGGGAGCGCTGATTATTGTGCTGCTATCGGCGGAGTTTTTCATCCCGTTGCGCCTGCTGGGCTCTTACTTTCATATCGCCATGAACGGGATGGCAGCGAGTGACAAAATATTTCAAATTCTGAGTACAGAGGAGCTAGTACAAGGAAAAAAAAGCATCGAGACTACCGATATTCGACTGGATCAAGTGAACTTTGCCTATGACGAAAGGGACACTCTGCGAAATATATCTATGGATATTCCTCAGGGCAGCTTCATTTCCATTGTCGGGGAATCAGGCTCTGGTAAAAGCACGGTAGCCGGATTAATCGTGGGTCATCACGAGGGTTATCGGGGAAGTCTGACCGTTGGAGGAACCGAACTTGCCGCCATTTCGGAAGAAAGCCGTATGCGTTATATGACCTGGATCGGCTTCAACAGCTATATTTTCAAGGGTACGGTCGAAGCTAATTTGAAAATGGGCAATGAGCACGCGAATGAGGAACAAATGCTGGAAGTGTTGCGGCAGGTGAAGCTGTATGACTTCATTCTCTCACAGGGAGGGCTGGAAGTAGAGCTGGAGGAGCAGGGAGCGAACCTGTCAGGGGGACAACGCCAACGGCTAGCGCTGGCAAGAGCGCTGCTGCATGATAGTAGCGTGTACATTTTTGACGAGGCTACCTCTAACATAGATAGTGAGAGCGAGGCAGGCATTATGGAGGTTATACATGCGCTGGCAGGCAGCAAAACCGTTATTCTCATCTCGCATAGACTGGAAAATGTTGTCCAATCCGACCGTATTTATGTGCTGCAAAACGGCTTGGTGGCAGAATCGGGAACGCATCATGAGCTGTTGAGCCAGCAGGGACATTATGCGGAGATGTATCTCAGTCAACACCAGGTAGAGCAGTTTGTAAAAGGAGGTGCTGTATATGCGTAGACACGGAATGCGGATTATGGCCCAATTACTGGTACTGGCCGGGCCTCTTTTACCAGTGCTACTCATAACGATTGTTACAGGAGTGCTTGGATTTGCTTGTGCTATTGGTATTATTGTCTATGGAGCCCTTGCCCTGCTTACAGCAACGGGCATCACGACGGGCTACAGCATGACGTTCCTGCTCATGCTCATCGTGGTTTGTGCTGTACTGCGTGGGGTGTTCCGTTATGGCGAGCAAATGAGTGGTCATTACCTCGCCTTCAAGCTGCTGGCTGTGCTGCGTGACAAGGTGCTTCAAGCCCTGCGCAGACTGGCGCCAGCTAAGCTCGAAGGCAAGGACAAAGGGAATCTGATCTCGCTGATTACGAGTGATATCGAGCTACTGGAAGTGTTTTATGCACATACGATAGCGCCTGTTATGATCGGCATCATCACTTCACTGCTAATGGTATTCTTTATCGGTTCTTATGAGCCTCTATTAGGCTGGCTCGCTGCGCTTGCTTACATAACAGTCGGCCTGTTCATTCCCTTGTTAACGTCACGTATGGGCAGACGGCAGGGTATGGAATACCGGAGCAGCTTCGGTAAGCTGAGCAGTTATTTTCTGGACAGCCTGCGTGGCATGAAAGAAATCGTGCAATACGGGCGCGGAGAACAACGGCTCGCGGAGATTAACCGTCGCACGGATCAATTGGATGCCAAGCAGAAGAGCTTGAAGCATCATGAAGGCATCACAAGAGCGATAACGGATGCAGCGGTCGTGGGTTTTTCATTTCTGATGCTGCTGGCTGGATTGTATGGCATGTCCAAGGGGCAGGTCAGCTTTACAGGGATGCTTGTTTCCGTCATTGCCCTGTTTAGCTCGTTTGGCCCGGTAGTTGCGCTTAGCAATTTGTCCAACAATCTGCTGCAAACGCTGGCGAGCGGGGAACGCGTGCTGAGTCTGCTGGAGGAAACCCCGGAGGTCGAGGAAAATATCGGGGGAATGAGCGTTGCTTTTTCCGGGGCGAAGGTGGACAGGGTTACTTTTGCATATGATGGTCAGACGGTGTTGGATGATGTAAGTCTCACGATACCGCACAAGCGGATTACAGGTATTCAGGGTAAAAGCGGCTCTGGCAAGTCCACCTTGCTCAAGCTGTTGATGCGGTTCAGGGACCCACAGCAGGGCGGGATTTTGCTATCTGGACATGATTTGAAGGAAATCGGAACGAAGCATTTGAGAGGTCTGCAAAGCTATGTGGATCAGGATACGTTCCTGTTTGATGACACGATTGCGGCCAATATTAAAATTGGAAAACCTGATGCTACGCATGAGCAGGTTGTGGAAGCAGCCCGCAGGGCGTCGGTACATGATTTTATTATGACCTTGCCTCAAGGATATGACAGCCGTGTTGGAGAATTAGGGGACAGGCTGTCCGGTGGTGAACGTCAGCGGCTGGGGCTGGCCAGAGCCTTTGTTCATGATGCTCCGCTCCTGCTGCTCGATGAGCCTACCAGCAATTTGGACAGCCTGAACGAAGCGATCATTTTAAAATCGTTAAAGGAACAGCAGCAGGATAAAACAATTGTCCTTGTTTCCCACCGAAGCTCCACCATGCGGATCGCAGACGATCTGTTTCAGATGGATAACCGCAGGCTGTCCTGATTTTTTGGCCGTTTTTAGCGTGTATGTGAAGGGTTAAAGGGAATTATTTATGGTGCTTGGAGGGCTGCTGCTGTAGCCTGTTCATGGTTTTGTCATAAAATGGAGTGTGCGTGTGAAATGAAAGCAGCATCCGTATTTGAAATCATCCGACTTTTCAAGCTTGTCTTATTTTGATAGCCTAGTAGGTAAGGATTTTTGCAAAATCCTGAGGTATATTGACAAGTCGTATACATCATAAATGATGGATGAACAGAGGCTGAAAGCCGATGTACAGAAATGGGTGGTGAACAGGAATGTCTGATTTCAATCAACTCAAGGAGCTTGAGCACACAACATATCCCACATATGAAGGCCATGATTTGGGTCTTACTTATACTCCTGCGGGCAGCATGTTTAAAGTATGGGCACCGACTGCGAAGCAGGTCCATGTAGCGATGTATGACAACGCTGGATTGTACGACCAGGAAGGTAACGTTCAGGACCATAGCGGTGGCCGGGAATTTCCGATGAGCCGTGATGAGCGTGGTGTATGGTCCGTAGAGCTGGAAGGCGACTGGAACAAGTATTATTACATGTACAGGCTGGAATGGGCAGACCGCACACTTCATTATGCAGCCGACCCTTATGCGACAGCGGTATCAGCCAATGGACAGCGTACGGCAATCGTTGATTTGGCTCAAACCCATCCGGATGGATGGAAAGAGGATGCCGGCCCCACACTTGTTCGGGCTACGGATGCCATTATATATGAGCTTCATGTGCGTGATTTTTCAATGGGTACACATTTTAATACTGGAGAAAAAGACCTGTCTGCCGCCCAGGGACGGTTTACAGCCTTTACGTATACGGGACTAAAAGATACGGCAGGCAACAGCATCGGACTGGATCATTTGCTGGAGCTGGGCATTACACATGTTCATCTGCTTCCGGTGGCTGACTTCCATACGGTGAATGATTTTGCAGAACAGGGCAAGGAATATAACTGGGGCTATGATCCGCAGCACTATAATGTGCCGGAGGGATCTTATTCTTCCAATCCGGCTGACCCGGAGGCACGTATACGGGAGTTGAAGCTGCTGGTGCAATCCCTGCATACTGCTGGCATCGGTGTCATTATGGACGTCGTGTACAACCATACTTTCTCGGTGGAAAAAGGGCCGTTCGACCCTGTTGTACCGGGTTACTATTACCGTACGGATGAGCATGGGCAGCTTTCCAACGGCTCGGGTGTGGGTAATGAGGTGGCAAGCGAACGCCCGATGGTTCGCAAGTATATCAAGGATTCGCTGCGCTATTGGGCAGAGGAATATCATATAGACGGCTTCCGTTTTGATCTGATGGGACTGATAGATACGCCGACTGTAGAGCAGCTTACACAGGAGCTTCGCTCTGAGGTTCGTCCTGATCTGCTTATCTATGGAGAGCCTTGGACGGGGGGAGAATCCCCGCAGCCTCTGCTGACGTTAAAAGGAACACAACGGGACAAAGGCTTTGCCGTCTTCAATGACAACTATCGTTCTGCTATTAAGGGTGACAGTGATGGTACCGCAAGTGGCTTTGCCACGGGGGCATGGGATCAGGAGGAACTGGTGCTTAAAGGTGTTTTTGGAGCTATTCATGATTTTACAGCCCAACCTTCGGAAACGGTCAATTATGTCACGGCTCACGATAATCTCAATCTGTGGGATAAAATTTTGACGGTGCGACATTTGCGGGAACGCTGCGGTTTTCCTCAATGGGAGCAGGGTCAGCCGCAGGATGGGAGAGCGGCCGAACAAGCCGTGGCGGAAGCAGACCCGTACCGGGAAGTGAATGAGCATGACTTACTGGAGAATGAAACCGTACGCAAATCCTTGCTGGCAAACGGCATGGTGCTGACCTCCCAGGGCATTCCCTTTATCCATGCAGGTGATGAACTGTTGCGTTCCAAATATGGAAACCATAATAGCTACCGTAGTGTGGATGTGGTGAATGCTATTCGCTGGGAGAACAAGGCGAGATTTCGTCCCGTATTTGATTACTATCAGGGGTTAATCGCTTTACGGCACAGTCATCCGGCATTCCGGATGGATCACCGGGAGCTGGTGGAGCAGCATATGGAAGTGCTGCACAGCAGCGGGCATGTGGTAGCTTTTGCATTGAGGCACCATGCTAACGGCGATGCCTGGAATCATATTGTGGTGATTTATAACGGCTCGGATACGGAGCAGACGATACTGCTGCCTGCGGAATCGGATCGCTGGCATGTCGTTGTGGATGCTCACGGGGCTGGAAATGAGATACGGTATGAAGTAGCAGGCCATCGTGTGACCGTTTCGCGCTGGTCGATGATGGTACTGTATGATCAGGAGGAACCCGCTCAGCCATCCTTTTTGACCGGACAGGATCAGACTAACGAGCTGGCGGAGAACGGATTGGAAGGTTCGGATGAGGGAACAGACCAAGAAATCGCAGGTCATTACGAAGAAGCGGCGTTGTATCGCACCATTGAGTTGATTTACGAGCGTGCGGATCGACAATATTCCGGTTGGAATGTGTGGGTATGGGGCACCGGATGCCGGGACGGACATGTAGAATTGAGTGAATTGGATGACGGTCGCGCAGTAGCGCGTATTCAAGTGGCTCCTCATGTGCGGCGGATCGGCTACATCATCCGTCTCAATCAGTGGGATGCCAAGGATATTGAGGCCGATCGGTATATTGATGTAGACCTGAACCGATCTGTGATGCAGGTATTGATTCACAGTGGCAGAGAAGAATATTTGCTGCTGGTCAACGACAACCGGGCAGGATAGCTTTATAGGGGTGGTTGTCTTTCGTACATTGAATAGCATTTTTCGATTATTTCGAGAGATGCTA
>NZ_JTHP01000054.1 GCF_000943545.1 Paenibacillus terrae | reverse complement strand
GTAGCCGATCCAGTCTGCCGGGGAGGGGAGATATGGAGCTGGACCTTTTGAGGAACAAGGGATGAGTGTTGAGGTGCGAATAAAATAAAGAAGATGCCCTTCAACAGTGACAGGTATCAGCTGTTAAAGAACACCCCTTTATTGCTATAGCTGGTTTGGCGGGTAGTTATAGCGTTTTGTTTTTTTTGAGCCGGAGATCATCAGTAGGATGGCTGCGATCAAATGTAGTATCCAGCCCACTACGGGAATCCAAGCCAGCAAAGAAGTGAGTACTCCCCATACAGAGCCGTAGATCGCTTCCTGATTACGTAACGACAGGATAAGTGTCACTGCATGCAGGACAAGCATGAATCCCAGCGCCGAGTAACCGGTCCCCATGACAATAGCTCCTCCCACAATCGGTACGGCAAGCACCAATTCGAATATACCTGATATCCACTTTAATATTCGAGAATAGCTCATCTTTAAACCTCCGTAGATAGTAGGTCTTTGTACTTGGATATATTCTAGCAGAAGGAGCTGGATTAATCTGCATTTTACCAGTATATGCAAAAAGTCCGATAATGCAACAAAGGAGGACCTCAAAGGTCCTCCATCGTAGGCGATACATTTTTAACAGGATACGATCTGTCCAATCACATCACGAAACTCGGTGTACTGACAAGCAATACCAGTGTTGAAAAGACAGTGTCCTCTTACACAAACCTAACGCTTCTAATGCCCGGAATGGATCTCCTAACAGTTTGTCCGGCTACGTAATCCAACGGAACCACACCTCTCTGTTGTACCGCCTAATCATAATATGGCCCGGATTCCGAAGAAATATACATTAATGAACGCGGGCTTTCGTTTTTTTCTTCCATTTGCGATTATGGTTGGTCGTCTCCGGAAAAGATTCGCCTCTTTCCAGTGTCACTTGCTGCGGGTTTTGAATTTCCGTATGAAAGCTTCTTTCTCCGACTTCCATATATACGCCGTCATTTGGTGCTTTGTCACCTGGCTCAAATTCGGTTTTTTCACCCATGAAAAATTTCCTCCTTTACTACATGGATTTGAACTGCAACGGTTATTGTGCGCCGATATGAGCAAAAACATCCGGGAACAAGCACACTGAATGTCAGAAAATCGAGTTCTTTCCTATATATAGATAAATATTAGTGTACATATAAAATCGTGAGGAATGGAATGTATGAAGATGATTTAGCTGATGTACAACACATGAACTCAATTGCAGGTTGCAATCAGCTGCTCGATTTGGTAAACTGTTTTAGTGCGAGTTTAGGCTCGTTCCTTGCTCTCAACCGAGATTGAGGGCCTTATGTCCATAAGGAGGTGTAAAGAATGCGCAAATATGAAGTGATGTACATTATTCGTCCTGACATTGAACAAGAAGCTGTTCAAGCGGCAGTCGATAAATTCCAAGGTATCATCTCCAACGGCGGTGGCGAAATTACGAGTCACGATGTAACTAAACGCCGTCTTGCGTATGAGATTAAGAAATTCCGTGATGGTTCTTTCGTTCTGGTAAACTTCACAGCAGAACCTGCTGTAGTTGCTGAGCTTGAGCGTCTCATGAAAATTTCTGACGAAGTAATTCGTTATCTCATTACGAACGACGTAGCTTAATTATTGTACGTGATTATGTAATGAACAACGCTCAAAGGAGGGGATTGGATTGTTGAACCGTGTCATTTTGATCGGTCGTTTGACCAAAGATCCGGAGCTGCGCTATACACCGTCTGGTGTAGCAGTAACCCAGTTCACCCTGGCTGTAGACCGTCCGTTTACGAGTCAAGGCGGCGAACGGGAAGCGGATTTCTTGCCGATCGTAACCTGGCGTCAGCTTGCTGAAACATGTGCTAACTATCTTCGCAAAGGTCGTTTAACGGCTGTTGAAGGCCGTGTTCAGGTACGTAATTATGAGAACAATGAAGGAAAACGTGTATACGTGACTGAAATTGTAGCTGATAATGTGCGTTTCCTGGAATCTAACCGCGATGGCGGTAACGGTGGCGGCAATAGCGGTGGAGCTGCGCGTGAGGAGTCTCCTTTCGGAGGCGGTAACAGCAATAGTGGACGCGGGAATAATAACTCGCGAAACAATCAGGATCCTTTTTCCGATGACGGAAAACCGATCGATATTTCGGATGATGATCTACCATTTTAATTGGGAAAGGACTGACAAAGAATGGGCTTCAGACAAAGAGAAGGCGGAGACGATAACAAAAGACCAGCTCGTCGTGGTGGTCGCAACAAACGTCGTAAAGTATGTTTCTTCACTGTGAACAAAATTACTCACATTGACTATAAAGATACAGACCTGCTTAAAAAATTCATCAGCGAACGTGGAAAAATTCTTCCTCGTCGTGTGACTGGAACAAGCGCGAAATATCAACGTATGTTGACAATCGCGGTTAAACGTTCCCGTCAAATCGCATTGCTTCCTTACACTACTGAATAGTAGTTTTATGGAAGAGAAAAAGAGGCGCTCCCGAAATCGGGAGCGTCTCTTTTATGATTTTTCTTATTGACAACAAGTCCCATGTATTGTAACTTACTAATAATACAATCCATGTTTAACCATTATGCTTAGCTCAGCTTTTCTAGTCGCATTTGTGATCGCATGTTCCCCCAACTCGCCAGAGCATACATTTAGATTTATGAAATGTTATTTTATATTACATGAAAACTAATAATACAGGTAATTTTTCGAAATAAAATTCATAAACTTTACAAAAATAGATAGTTTGCATTTTTACATTACACAAAAAAAGATATTGACGTGATATTAATTTACACTTAAGATAAGCCTTAATAAAAATATAATGGTTATCAGAGCCCTAAATTGACCAAAGGTCTAAAACACGTGTTTACGCTATCATTGGTAACGGTAAGGAGGATGCACAGAGTTCATTTTCAAGCCTCAAGCTTTAACGAATCAACGCAGGAAAGAGACAGGCTGTTAAATAAAAGAACCGACTAAGGGGGATGAATAGAATGGTGCAAACGAAGAAATGGGTTTCTTTGCTTATGGCGCTTACGATCGTTGGTGTTCTGTTTGCAGGATGTAGCGGAGGTGCTAATGAAGCACAGCCGGGCAATACGGATAATAAAACAGAGGGTAAAGAAAGCAGTGCACAAGTCACGGAGGGTGTTATTAAAGCAAGTGATCTGACGCAAAATCCGCCTGGTGCTACGAACCGGAAGGATAACATTGTGGTAGGTATGGTATCACCTAAAGGGGTATTTAACCCGTTGTTCTGGCAAACGACCTACGATCTATATGTAGTCAGAACCGTATTTGATTCTTTTTTACAGGTGAAAGCGGATGGTACATACGAAAATAGCTTGGCTGACAAGATTGATGTATCTCAGGATGGCTTGAAATACACGTTCCACCTGAAGCCAGGTGTGAAGTATAGTGACGGGACACCAGTAACGGTGAAGGATTATGCTTTTGTCCTGAAGGTACTGCATGATCCGAATTATGATGGAGAAACCGATATTCTGTCCTTCAAAATTAAAGGCGGCAAGGAATATCATGATGGCAAGGCGAATGATATCTCCGGTATCAAGGTCATTGATGATAATACGGTAGAGGTAACCGTTACAGAAGCAACAGCTTATACAAAGGATTTTCTGGGTGAGCAATACTTCATGCCAGAAGCTTATTACGGAAAAGGTTTCAAAAAGGGCAACCTGGACAGCATCAAGGCGCTTAATAATAAGCCAATCGGCTCCGGGCAGTATGTGTTGAAAAGCTTCTCCCCGGGTCAACAAGTCGTACTTGAAGCCAATCCAAACTACTTCAAGGGCGCACCGAAGGTAAAATCGGTTATTTTCAAAACCACGACAGACGAAACCAACTTGTCTATGCTGCAAACGGGTGAGACCGATATAGATAATGTTACGGTTACAGAAGATAACGTAGAGGAATTGAAGTCTCTGGGCTTCCTGGACGTGAATATTATGCCGACCAATGGCTACGGATATATTGCATTTAATCACAAAGAAAAGAAATTTCAGGACCCTAAGGTACGCCAAGCTCTGACCATCGGTTTGAACCGGAAGGAGATTGTGGAAGGGGTGTACGGTCCGTATGCGAATGTCATTAACATTCCACAGTCTACAGAAGCTTGGTCTTATACAGATGAAGGCATTAACAAATATGAGTTTGATACCACTAAAGCAAAGGCTTTGCTGGATGAGGCTGGCTGGAAGGTTGGAGCGGACGGTATCCGTGAGAAGGATGGTGAAAAGTTTACCATTAACTTCTCAGCGACTGCGGATAATCCAGTAGTAGAGGCCTTGCTGCCGATTATGTCCAACAACTACAAGGAACTGGGCATTAAGCTGAATTCTGAAACACTGGATTTTAACGCGATTATGGATAAAAAAGATACGGGCAAGTTCGATATGTTCTTTGCCGCCTGGGGATTGACACCTGATCCGGATACAACGGTCTATCTTACGAACGGCTCACAAAATGATGTTGGCTACTCCAACAAAAAGGTCGATGAGTTGACGATTGCGGGTAAAAAGGAATTGGATCAAGAGAAGCGTAAAGTGATTTATAAGGAGCTCTATCAAGAGCTGAACAAGGATTTGCCAGCCATTTTTATGTATCAGCGCAGAGATATGTGGCCAGTCAATGGACGTGTATCCGGCTTAGAAATTACACCATACAAAGATTTTGAATTCAGTCTGTATAACGCTCAGCTCGCTCAATAAGGGTTGCCAATCGTATGCTCAGCTCTCACGGGCTGGGCATATCACTTCTTTATTTGTCTGGAGGAATGATTATGAAGCAGTATATTATTCGAAGACTGCTGCAACTCATCCCCACACTCATTGGCATATCCATTATCGTATTTGCGATTTCAGCCATGGTGCCGGGTGATTATATTACAGCCAAGCAGAACCCGAATATGACCGCCGAAAAGGCACAGCAGCTACGACATATCTACGGGTTGGATAAGCCGGAGTACCAACGCTATTTTATATGGGCGGGTAATATGCTGAAGGGTAATATGGGGGATTCATTACAGCATAAGCAGCCGGTAACGAAGGTCATTGGCAATTATGTATGGAACTCTTTTATTATCGCTTTTTTCAGTCTTATTTTTAGCTGGCTGATTGCAGTTGTTGCCGGGGTATTTTCAGCCAAGTTCCAATACTCGTTATTCGATAAATTCGTCACGCTATTCATATTTTTGTGTATGTCGCTGCCGTCTTTCTTTATCGGTCTTTTGGTGATCAAAATATTTGCACTGGAATGGGGTATTTTCCCGGTTGGCGGCATGACAACAGCAGGGATGGAGCCGGGCTCATGGGCTTATATCGTGGATGTTCTCAAGCACATGTTCCTGCCAACGCTCGTCCTTACGATGCTGAGCACAGGCAGTCTAACCCGGTATTTCCGTACAGGTATGCTGGAGGTTATTCGTCAGGATTATATTCGTACCGCACGTGCTAAAGGCTTGAAGGAACGGACGGTTATTTTCAAGCATGCTTTGCGCAACGCACTGATTCCGGCTATCACGCTGCTCGGCTTTGAGCTTCCCGCCTTATTTGGCGGGGCGATGATTTTGGAGAAGGTGTTTGTGTGGCCGGGTGTGGGTCAGGTTTATCTGGAGTCGATCAGTATGCGTGATTATCCGTTTATGCTGGGCTTCACTATTTTCCTGGCGGTCCTTACGCTCATTGGTAATTTGCTCTCGGATGTATTGTATGGCATGGCAGATCCAAGAATTCGCTTGAAGTAGGAGGGATACTATTGCCCGCAGAAACAGTCACGATTGAAACCAATCAAAAGGCGGCGATCCGTCCTGAAGCGTCTCCATGGAGAATCGCCGTTCGCCGTTTTAACCAGAACCATTTGGCTTTAGCTGGACTCATTATATTGATCCTTATGGTGATCATTTGCATATTTGGGCCGATGATTTCACCTTATCATCTGGATGATTACAAGCTATCTGACAAAAATTTAGCCCCGAATGCCCAATACTGGCTCGGTACGGATAAGTTTGGCAGAGATATTTTGCTGCGTACAATGCTGGCTGGCCGTATTTCTTTGACGGTGGGGTTGGTGGCCACGTTTATTTCGGTCGTGATCGGTGCGACGTTGGGTGCACTGGCAGGATTCTATCGTAAAGGCGTGGATACGATCATTATGCGGATTGCCGATATTTTTATGGCATTGCCTACATTGCCGCTGTTGATTATTTTAGGTGCCGTTCTGTCCGATTTGAAGGTTGATCCAGCGAACCGGATTTATTTTCTAATGCTCATTATCGGGATCTTGAGCTGGACGAGCTTGTCCCGTCTGGTCAGGGGACAGATTCTTACGCTGCGTGAACAGGAGTTCATGCAAGCGACGGAAGCGCTCGGCTTGAGAGACCGCCGCAAAATATTCCGTCATCTGCTGCCGAATACGATTCCTACTATTATAGTTACAGCTACGCTCGGGGTGGCCGGGGCGATTATCACGGAGTCAGCGCTCAGTTATCTGGGGATCGGCGTTGTGCCGCCCACACCTTCGTGGGGAAATATGATTTCGGCTGCGAACAATCTGATCGACTTCCGCAAACGGCCTTGGATATGGGTTCCACCGGGAATGTGTATTTTAATTACGGTTGTAGCGATTAACCTGATTGGTGACGGTTTGCGCGATGCACTGGATCCTAAAATGAAGAAGTAGGAGACGAACGTTTATGGAAAATGCTTTGATTGAATTTCGTAACCTGAAAACCCACTTTCATACCTCTAGCGGAACTGTCAAAGCGGTCAATGACGTCAGTTTTAAAATACGTGAGGGTGAAACGCTCTGTGTGGTAGGCGAATCCGGCTGCGGCAAAAGTGTAACGGCCATGACGATGATGCGGCTGATTGATTCCCCACACACCTCAGACGGTGAAATCTGGTTTGAGGGCAAAAACCTGTTAACGCTGAATAAAGGTCAGATGCAACAAATTCGCGGCAATGACATTTCAATTATTTTTCAGGAGCCGATGTCTTCGCTGAATCCAGTGCTTACCATTGGAGAACAGATTACCGAGCCGCTGCTGATGCATACATTAATGAGTAAAAAGGAAGCACATACCCGAGCGATTGAGCTGATCAATCTGGTGGGTATTTCGCGTCCGAAGGAAATATTTCATTCGTATCCGCATGAACTGAGCGGTGGTATGCGCCAGCGGATCATGATTGCTATCGCACTGAGTTGTAATCCGAAGCTGCTGATTGCGGATGAACCGACAACGGCACTGGACGTTACGATTCAGGCGCAAATTCTCGATCTGATGCGGGATTTAAAGGATAAACTCAAAACGTCTATTATGCTGATTACGCATGATCTAGGTGTAGTGGCTGAAATGGCCGATTATGTGGTCGTCATGTATGCCGGGAACGTGATTGAAGAGGCCCCCGTCATTGAGTTGTTCAAGAATCCGCAGCATCCATATACGCAAGGGTTATTGAAGGCGAAGCCCGTCATTAATCAGAAGATTGATCGGCTGTATTCGATCCCTGGTCAGGTTCCCAACCCGATTGAGCTGGAGGAAAACTGTCATTTTCATGATCGGTGTGCGCATTGTATGCAAATCTGTAAGGATCAGGCCCCTCCCCTGCACGAAAAGAAGAGCGGTCATAAGGTTGCCTGCTGGCTATATGAGGAAGAAGGAGGGCAACGGGGATGAGCGAGCCTTTAATTCAAGTGGAAGGTCTGAAAAAATATTTCCCGATCACAGGCGGGATTTTTCAGCGTACCGTGGGACATGTGAAAGCGGTCGACGATGTGTCTTTTAACATCCATAAGGGAGAGTCCTTCGGTCTGGTAGGAGAATCCGGTTGTGGCAAAAGCACGATTGGGCGTACGATTCTCAGACTGATGGATAAGACAGAGGGATCGGTGCGATACAAGGGAGAGGATTTGCATGCGTTAAGCAAGGAGCAGATTCGTGCGCTTCGTCCGAAGCTGCAAATTGTCTTTCAGGACCCATTTAGCTCATTGAACCCGAGAATTAAGGTAGGCGAAGCCATCGGGGAAGCACTGCTGGATCACGGATTGATTGACCGTAGCAAGCTGCGGAAAAAGGTGAACGAGACGCTGGATATCTGCGGACTATCCTCCTATCACTATGATCGGTATCCACATGAGTTCTCTGGCGGTCAGCGTCAGCGGATTGGGATTGCGCGGGCTTTGATTTTAAATCCTGATTTTATCGTGGCTGACGAGCCGGTATCTGCACTTGATGTGTCTATTCAGGCTCAGATCATTAACTTGTTAAGTGATTTGCAGCAGGAACGGCAGTTGACTTATCTGTTCATCTCGCATGATCTGAGTGTGGTCGAGCATCTATGCAGCCGTATCGGTGTGATGTATCTAGGCTCGATGGTGGAGTTAACTTCCAAAGAGGAGCTCTTCCGCAATCCGCTTCATCCGTATACGAAGGCGCTGCTGTCGGCGGTTCCCATTCCCGATCCTACGATCAAGAGACAACGAATTGTACTAAAAGGGGACATTCCTTCCCCGGCGAATCCGCCGTCAGGCTGCAAGTTCCATACGCGCTGTCCTATGGCGGAGGCCCGTTGTAAAACGGAAATTCCGGCGTATCGGGATGCGGGCGATCAGCATTTTGTGGCCTGTCATTTTGCCTAGAACCATAGTAGAAAGCCTTTTTGAATCATTTGACTTATAAAAATCTGTCAGCCTGCAAGCAGGAATTGGCGGGTTTTTTGCTGTGGAGTGGAAAAGACAAAAAAATTACATCTTTTTTTCGAAAAGTTGCAGACAAAATGGATTTTTCATCGTCTAATAAAGTATGGGGGTTATTACGATGATGAAAAAATACTGGTTACGTTGGGCTATTGTGGTCCCGGTACTTATTATATTGATTTTTATTACACTTGGACCAAGGCTGCTGGTCGGTAAGCCGGATGTGGATGCAGGAGCCGCGGTGCTGATGGACATGCAGACGGGAGAATTGTTGATGGATGTGAATGGCGATACGCCTATGCCTTCCGCAAATATGTCCAAGCTCATGACTGAGCTGCTGGTGCTGGAGGATATTCGTGCCGGGCGGTTGGGCTGGAATGATGAAGTGAAAATCAGCCGTTACGCAAGTACAGTAGGTGGTGTAAATCTGTCACTCCGATATGGTGAAAGGCTGACGGTGTCCGAACTGTTCCAGAGCATGGTTGTGTATTCAGCTAATGACGCGGCTGTGGCACTGGCGGAGCGCTCAGCAGGCAGTGAACCGACTTTTGTGAAGCGCATGAACGATAAAGCGGCTAAGATTGGATTGACGTCCTACAGCCGATTCAGCAATGCGTCAGGAGCGGGGCAGAGTGAGCTGGGTCCTAACCATCCCGAGAATATTCGGGGAGAAACGCAAATGACGGCAAGCGATACGGCGAAGCTGGCCTCCTACCTTATTACGTCGCATCCGGAGATTTTGAGAACGTCCAGCCGTACGCAGATGGAATTGAAGGATAAGGGCATCTATATTAGTAATACGAACTGGATGCTGCCTTCCTTGGCGGGACCCTACTCTTACGCAGGAACGGATGGGCTGAAAGCGGGATACACCAGCGATGCGGGATATTGCTTCACTGGCACAGCCGAACAGCATGGCAGAAGGCTGGTTGCTGTAGTGCTGGGGGCACCGAGCAAGGAGGAACGCTTCGAGCAGACACGGAAGCTGTTCGACTATGGTTTCGCTCTGTCTACCTCTTTCCCGGTACGGCTGCAAAATTTGGCTAAGATAGGATACAGGCTATAAACATCAAGCAAGGCTTTGACCGTGAGGGCGAAGCCTTTTTTTGGCGTGGATGTGGTGACGAGGGGCTGACTACGACATGGCACTTTTGACAACAAGGTAGCAGACCTTTTATGCTGTGGTGGGGAAGTTTTCGCTTCATAAGAGCCAAATTCGGTTTAATGAAGAGATGGGATTTATCGAAGTAAAGAAGGAAGGAACCTGTTATGGAGAGAAGACATAGGAGAAGGACAGGCGGCAAGCCTAAGAATAAAAAAAGGTTTACCGCTCTATATATTTCATGTATTGTTTTGTTTCTGATTGCGGCGGGAGGATATCTGTTCCGTAAACAGCTAACGCTGGTGGCCTTTGACTGGTTCGTATCTCCGACGTTGGAGAGCAAGCTGGAGAAGTCCTTTCAGCCGCGCCAGTCGGAGGGACAGAAGCAGCCGGAGCCGGTTGCTTATCGGAAAGAGCCGTTTTCGGTGCTGCTGCTCGGTACGGACCAAAGGCCGAACGAGAAGGCGCGTGGCCGCTCGGATACGGTTATTTATGCGGCTGTACGGCCTGCGGAATCGCGTGTGCTTCTGGTTTCCCTTCCAAGGGATACGTATGTCCAGATTGTCGGACATGATCCAAATCATGACGGTGAGGATGATTTTGATAAGTTGGGGCATGCTTATGCGTTCGGAGGCGAGGATATGTCCATAGCTACGGTAGAGAAGCTGATGGAGCATAAGGCCGATTATTATGCTACGATTAATTTCCAGGGTATTCAGGATGCTGTAAATACGGTGGGCGGGGTTGAGCTTCCCATCGATAAGCCGATTGAGAATAAAAATCCGCTGCATATCAAGTTCCGCATCGAGGCGGGCAAGCCGCTTTATAATGGTGAAGAAGCGATGTATTATGTTAGATATAGGGAAGACAGCGACTTTAACCGTACCAAACGGCAGCAAATTTTTCTGAATGCAATGGCGGATAAGCTGCTGAATATCAACGGGATTTCCAAGATTCCGGAGCTACTCGATATTATGGGAGCCAATTTCAAGACGGATATGGAGCCTACTTTTATTACCGGGCTTGGCAAGCAGGCCATTTCGCAGGGTCAACCACAAATTTCGAGCTTTACAATTACGGGGGAAGGTTTCAAGAAGAAGGGCCTGTATTATGACCGGGCCAATGAACAGGAACTCGAATACGCCAGACTTATGATCGCAAACTGGCTGGATTCCGGCACAACCCCGCAGACGCTGAAGCTTCCCGACAAGCAGGACATTCAGTGAGTAATCATTTGATTTTACAATTGATTTTGAGGGGGATTCTTTTCTCATGAATATCGCTTTTTTCTTGCTTCCCAAACAAGAGGTTGCTTTTGTCACGGCGGATGCAACTTTACGGCAAACGTTGGAGCGAATGGAGTATCACCGCTTCACGGCGGTTCCGATTTTGGATAAGGAAGGTAGATATACCGGCACGGTTACAGAGGGTGATCTGCTGTGGCATATGAAGGAATCTGAGGGGAAAATCACCTTTGAAAACGCTTCGAAGTTTATGCTCAAGGACGTCCCGCTTCGGGTTTCGATAAAGCCGGTGTCCATTGATGCCAATATGGAGGATTTAATTAATTTGGCTAAGGTTCAGAACTTTGTACCTGTTGTGGATGATATGGAACGGTTTATCGGCATTGTCCGCCGTAGCCAGATTATTGAATATTGTGAAAAATTTGTGTCGAGAGAATCGCTTAACTCGTCATCTTAAAGCAAGCAGCATAGCTGCTTTGAAAATAACTATTTACCCTATGGGGTAACAGTTATTTTCAAAATAGGATATGCTATAATGGAGAATAAAGCTTTTTCAGAGGGGTGTGACTCTTCATCATATGCCTAAAGAACTGGATGTAGTTAAACGGGCCAAGGTAATTGAATGGCTCAAAACAGAGGTGCTTGACCAGGTTTCCCGTCTGTTTAAAGCGATGTGGGAAGGTAGTACAGCCCGCATTGGCGATTGTCTGGCGAGTCTGATGATGAGCAGTTATATTTTGGGAAGACGTCTTGGAGTGTCTTACCGTGAATTGGATGATCTCCTCATCGACAAGCTAAGAAAGCACAAAAAAGAAGGACACCAGCTGGAGGATTGGTATCAGGACATATCCGCACTGGAAGAACATATGCGTAAGAGGTGAAAACTTTGAAATTCCGCTTGGCAACTGTAGCATGGAGCGTTATTTATTTGCTTCTGCTGCTGTCTCTATTGACACCCTTAAGAATCTTTACCGTATTTTTGCTGATTGTGCCTGGCGTTGTATTATTTTCATCGCTGCCTTTCAAGGGATTTCTGATTCATGTCATACCGGTGCTGTTGATTATAGCGCTACAAGATGTATATTTGCTGCTTCCCGCGATTTATTTTCTGATCCCCGCCTTGTTAATGGGACGGGTATATAAAAAGGGAGCACCTGCTTTTCAGGCGTTGATGACCGGAACGGGTGTGATTTTAGCCGAGTTGTTGGTTGTATTGCTCATCGCTACGTATACCTTCGGGTTTGATCTTTCGCAGTATCTTCGTGATCAGGCTGCTATATCGGCAAATCTGGTACAGCAAATCCTAAATGGAAATCCGATGCTTCCAGGCATGAATTGGACAGCAGAAGATACACAGAGACTCGGTACGATGATGATCGGCAAAGTTCCATATGTGCTAATCCTGACCTCGTTTTTACTGGCTGTGATCACGCACGCTCTGACGCGTCCGGCATTGAGTAGCCTTGATGTGCCTGTACGCAAAATGAAGCCTGCTCGAGAATGGAGGCTGCCACGCGCGCTCATCTGGTATTACCTGCTGGCGATTGTGTTTGAGTGGGTGGCCATGTCCTCTGACAGCAGTTGGGTTCAGGCGGTTTCTGTTAGTATGTTGCCGCTGATTCATGCGTGCTTTATTATCCAGACGATCGGATTTATTTACTTCTGGACGCATAGCCGTAACATGAGCCCTGTGATCGCGGTGCTGCTATCGCTCGTCGTTCTGGTGTTCCAGCCGCTCCGCATTATCGGTATTATTGATTTGGCCTTTCCGCTGCGTGAAGCTATTACAAGATCAAAGAAATAGGGTGAACAGTCATGCCTAAATTTCTACAAAAACGCTGGCACGGCTATCAGACTGTCTGGGCGTTTTTACTGCTGCTGGTGCTTGTCATATGTATTTCCATGTATAACTGGGAACTGGGTGTGATGGGACTGGTGCTGTCATTCTTGCTCGGCGGGCTGATGCTGAAGACGGAATTGGATTTCCGTCGGGAACTGAATCAATATATCAGCGGCCTTTCCTTTCGCATCAAGCGGGTGGAAGGGGAAGCGGTCAGCTCACTGCCGTTTGGCATCATTTTATACAGCGAAAATCGAACGGTAGAATGGCACAATCGGTTCGCTGGGGAAATGTTTGAGGACCAGTCACTGATAGGCGAGCCGCTCCAGGACCTCTTTCCCCAGCTGGCAGGAGCTTTGGGTGCCAAAAAGGAAACGAAGGAGCCTGTTCGTGAGCTAAAGGTAGAGCTACAGCATGATGAGCGCTATTATCAGTTCCTCATCGTGCTGGATGAGCGTCTGATTTATTTGTATGAAGTAACGGAGTTGGCGGTGCTGCGCAAGCAGTATGAGAACGAGCGGCTGGCGCTCGGCATCGTTATGCTTGATAATATGGATGAAGCCGCTCAGGGAATGGACGATCAGCAGCGGACCGCGCTTATTGCGAAGGTGTCGAGCGAGATCACAGCATGGGCGAACCAGTACAATATTTATTTGCGCCGTTTGTCATCTGAGCGCTATCTCATCATGCTGAATCACAAGGCGCTACAGGAGCTGGAGCAAAGTCGATTCGTCATTCTGGATACGGTGCGGGAAATGACGGCCGATTTGAAAGTGCCGATGACACTGAGCATCGGTTTGTCCTTCGGCGCGGAGAGCATCAAGGAGCTGGGTGAGCTGGCTCAGTCCAGTCTGGATATGGCGCTCGGACGGGGTGGCGACCAGGCGGCGGTGAAGGCCGGACAGCGTCTATCTTTTTACGGCGGCAAGTCCAATGCTGTCGAAAAGCGTACACGGGTGCGCGCGCGGGTCATTGCGCATGCGCTGCGTGACCTGATGCAGGAGAGCGACCGCGTGCTGATCATGGGGCACAAAATACCGGACATGGATGCACTGGGAGCAGCCATCGGGGTGTGGAAGGCGGCAGCGCTCTACAACGTAGAGGCGCACATCGTGCTGGATAAATCCAATCCGTCCATCGACCGGATGATGGAACAGGTGAACAAGGACGAGAATCTGTCAGCAGCGCTCATGACACCGGAGCAATCGCTCCAGTTGATGACCGAGCACAGCCTGCTGGTCGTGGTGGATACGCACAAGGCTTCGATGACGATTGAGCCAAAATTGGTGCAGACGGCGAGCAGGGTGGTCGTTGTAGATCATCATCGTCGGGGCGAGGAGTTTATTAACGACTCTGTTTTGATTTATCTGGAGCCATATGCGTCGTCGGCTTGTGAGCTGGTGACAGAGCTGCTGCAATATATTCATGAGAAGGTTCAACTGACGCCGCTGGAGGCGACATCGTTGCTTGCAGGGATTACGGTGGATACCAAGCATTTTTCCTTGCATACAGGCTCGCGGACGTTTGAGGCTGCCGGTTTTTTGCGGCGTAGCGGGGCGGATACAGTGATGATCCAGCGCTTGTTAAAAGAGGACCTGGATGAATATATTGCTAAGGCGGAAATTATTAAGCATGCTAAAATGATATATGGGCACATCGCGCTTGCGGTGACAGAGCCTGGACAGAAGATACCGCAGCTCCTGATTGCTCAGGTGGCGGATTCATTACTCAATATGACGGATGTACTGGCCTCTTTTGTGGTCAGTGAACGTCCTGACGGCCTGGTGGGGATCAGCGCCCGTTCACTCGGACGCATGAATGTACAGGTCGTCATGGAACGGCTGGGCGGCGGAGGACATCTGACGAATGCGGCTGTTCAGCTGGATTGTCCGCTGGAGGAAGCCAAACGCAGAGTGGTCGACGTGCTGGCCGAAATTGATGGGGAAGAGGGGTTATTTGAATGAGAGTGATTTTTATTAAAGATATGAAGGGCCAAGGCAAGAAGGGTCAAATTAAGGAAGTATCGGACGGTTACGCAGCGAATTTCCTGCTGCCGCGCGGTATTGCCCGCCCGGCGACGGAAGGGAATATGAAGACGCTGGAGAACCAGAACGCTGCTGAGGAAAAGCGCAAGCAAGAGGAAAAGGAAGAGGCGCAGGCACTCGGCAAAAAGCTGGAATCCACAACCGTTCAGCTGAAAGCAAAAGCTGGTGAAGGCGGTCGACTGTTCGGCGCAATTACAAGCAAGCAAATCGCGGAAGCGGTCGCTGCAACGGGGATTAAGCTGGACAAACGCAAAATCGAGCTGGAAGAACCGATTCGTACGTTGGGCGTGACTCAAATGACCGTTAAGCTTCATCCTGAGGTCAAAGCTACGCTGAAGGTACAGGTGACCGAAGAATAATTATGGGCGGCGAATTTTTCGATCGGATTCCTCCGCAAAATCTGGAGGCAGAACAGGCGGTTATCGGGTCCATTTTGCTCCAGTCCGAAGCACTGATTACAGCGATGGAGCGGGTGCAGACCGAGGATTTTTACGATAAGGCTCACCAGATGATTTACGAAGCGATGATTGAGCTGGGTGAATCCGGACAGCCGATAGACTTGGTTACACTGACCTCGAAAATTCAGGACAAGGGTCAGCTGGAGGATATCGGGGGCGTCAGCTATCTGGCAAAGCTGGCTCACGGGGTGCCGACAGCGGCTAACGTGGATTACTACGCTCAGATTATTGAAGAAAAGGCGATGCTCCGCCGATTGATTCGTGCAGCCACGCAGATTGTGAGCGAAGGCTATAGCGGTGGCGAGGACGTCGCTGGTATGCTGAGCGATGCCGAGCGCAAGATTATGGAGATATCCAACGGGCGCTCGGGCAGCGGCTTTATTGCCATCCGCGATGTCGTGATGGAAGTGTTCGATCGGGTCGAATTGCTGCATCAGAACAAGGGCAATACGACCGGGATTCCGTCCGGCTTTGTTGATTTGGACAAGATGACGGCGGGTTTCCAGCGCAATGATCTAATCATTGTGGCAGCTCGTCCATCCGTGGGTAAAACGGCGTTCGCCCTGAATATTGCGCAAAACGTTGCGGTTCGGGCGAAGGAGACGGTAGCCATCTTCAGTCTGGAAATGTCGGCGGCCCAGCTCGTTCAGCGGATGATCTGCGCCGAGGCCAATCTGGACGCGAACGTCATGCGGACAGGTGATTTTAAAGGCGACGACGATTGGGCGAAGCTGACGATGGGCATTGCTGCCTTGTCAGAGGCCGAGATCTATATTGACGATACGCCGGGTATTACGGTTGCGGATATCCGTGCCAAGTGCCGCCGTCTCAAGACGGAAAAAGGACTCGGCATGATCGTGATCGACTACTTGCAGCTCATTCATGGGCGCGGGAAATCGGGCGAGAATCGGCAGCAGGAGGTATCCGAAATTTCACGGACCTTGAAGCAAATTGCCCGTGAGCTTGAAGTGCCTGTAATCGCCCTCTCCCAGTTGAGCCGGGGTGTAGAGCAGCGTCAGGACAAGCGTCCGATGATGAGTGACTTGCGGGAATCCGGTTCCATTGAGCAGGATGCTGATATCGTCGCGTTTCTGTACCGGGATGATTACTATAATCAGGAAACGGAAAAGAAAAATATTATTGAGATTATCATTGCCAAGCAACGTAACGGCCCGGTCGGTACGGTAGAGCTGGTGTTTCTCAAAAATTATAATAAATTCGCCAATTATGAGCGTGCCCATTCGGATGTGTTCGCTGGATAACGGAATGATATATTTGAAAAAAGGCTCTTTCGACGCGGTTTTCGTGATGTCGAAGGGGCCTTTTACATACGATATTCATAAGTTTTTATATAAGGGCCGAAACTCTCAATTACGAACAATACTATTTTCATGTGATATAATGTTCGCTTTTTATTTGACTTTGAAAAATGGTGCTGTTACACTTATAGTGCTGCTTCAACGCAGTGGGGAGATCATTACGCCCGGGGCTTTCCGTACCTACGGAATGTCTGCGACGGACGTTTTTTCCTGCTGTCCGAGAACGCTCCCTATCTGTCCGCTCAGGCGGTTGAAATCGGATATGCGCAGCGCGTCAGCTCAAAATCAGAGTGTCTGTGGGCACTCCACGGAGGAATGAAACATGTCAACTGTAGTCGTTGTGGGAACACAATGGGGAGACGAAGGCAAAGGTAAAATTACGGACTATCTGGCGGAAAGCGCTGAAGTGGTGGCCCGTTACCAAGGCGGAAACAATGCTGGTCATACGATTCTCATTGACGGTAAAAAGTACAAGCTGAGCCTGATTCCATCCGGCGTTTTTTATGAAGATAAAAAGTGTGTCATTGGCAACGGCATGGTAGTTAATCCGGCCGCTCTTATTGAAGAAATTACTTACATTCACGATAATGGCTTCTCTACGAAAAATCTGGTCATTAGTGACCGTGCACATGTTATTATGCCATACCACATCACGTTGGATGTGCTGGAAGAAGACCGCAAAGGACCTAACCAAATCGGTACTACGCGTAAAGGGATCGGCCCTGCTTATATGGATAAAGCTGCTCGTAACGGTATTCGTATTGCTGATTTGCTGGATGCAGAGGAATTCGAAAAGAAGCTGCGCCATCAAACAAAAGAAAAGAATCAAATGATTGAACAAGTATACGGCGGCAAGCCGCTGGATGTAGAAGAAATACTGAAACAATACCTGGAGTATGCAGAATTTGTTCGTCCTTATGTAGGGGATACGTCTGTTGTGCTGAATGATGCGATTGATGCGAATCAAAAGGTACTGTTCGAGGGCGCGCAAGGCGTTATGCTCGATATCGACCAAGGTACGTATCCGTACGTTACGTCCTCGAACCCATCGGCTGGCGGCGTATGTATCGGTTCCGGTGTAGGCCCGTCCAAGATTCAACAAGTCATCGGTGTAGCTAAATCCTACACAACTCGTGTCGGTGACGGTCCGTTCCCAACGGAACTGAATGATGAAATCGGCGATTACATCCGTGAAACAGGTCATGAGTATGGTACCGTTACAGGTCGTGCTCGTCGTGTTGGCTGGTTTGATAGTGTGGTTGTACGTCATGCCCGTCGTGTCAGCGGACTTACAGGTTTGTCCTTGAACTCGCTGGACGTATTGACAGGTCTGAAAACGGTGAAAATTTGCACAGGCTACAAGTATCGCGGTGAGGTGATTACGCATTATCCGGCTAGTTTGAAAATGCTGGCGGAGTGCGAGGCCGTATACGAGGAACTGCCAGGCTGGAGCGAAGACATTACTGGCGTGAAAACGCTGGAGGAACTGCCTGAGACTACTCGCAATTACGTACAACGCGTATCTGAGCTGACAGGTATTCCAATTGCAATCTTCTCTGTTGGTCGTAACCGTGACCAAACGAACCAGGTGCTTCCGATTTACCTGTAAACTAGCAGAATTGTTTTCATCTGTTAAGGCGTTATGCATAGCTATTCCTGCACGACCAAGGAGAGAGAGGCTGTTAAAAGCCCCCCTCTCCTTTTTTTTATGTAAAAAGCGTTCCTCTGATTTCCGTCCCCTTTACAAAATCTTATCGCCCATGTTGATTTGTGATAACAAACCCTCTCTATAATCCAGATAGAAAGAGATTCGGACGTCTAGACGTCTTGAGAGGGATGAATTATGAACTGGTATCTTCGCTCACTTGGCACACGCAAAATTATGGAGTTCATCGTGCTCGTTATTTTCGTCATTTTTTTCCTGGGGCCTCTGACCAACCTGCTACTATTAGCGGTTTCAGGAAAATGGCAGTATCCTGCACCGCTGCCACAGAGCTTGTCACTGGAATGGTGGAAATTTGTATTGACCCAGGATGATGTGCTCAGCTCCATATCTCTATCCTTCCTGATCGCCATTACGGTTACCGTGTGCTCGATTATCGTATGTGTTCCCGCTGCCTACGCCTTCGCGCGGATTTCGTTTCCGCTTAGCAAGTGGTTTTTGTTTTCATTTTTGCTCACGCATGCTTTTCCGAAAATGGGATTGTACGTGTCTATCGCAGTGTTGTTCTACAAGTTCGGGCTGATGAACACCTTTACGGGCATTGTATTGATCCACATGGTGAACACGCTGATGTACATGACCTGGATTCCTTCCTCTGCGTTCCGCAGCGTCCATCGTGCTCAAGAGGAATCTGCCCGGGATGCCGGGGCAGGACCGTTACGGGTTTTCTGGAAAATTACATTCCCCATGGCGCTGCCCGGTATTGTGGTCGCTTCCATCTTTACATTTCTCGCTTCATTAGATGAGGCGCAGGGAACGCTGCTCGTCGGGACACCGGACTATAAAACGATGCCTGTCATTATGTATTCCATTATTGCGGATTATCCGAGTACTACGGGTGCTGTATTCTCCGTCATTTTGACTCTGCCCACGGTGATCTTGCTGCTGGCCGCAAGGCGTTTCGTAAGCGCGGACGTGCTGGCTGGCGGATTCCAGGTGAAATAACGCAATTGGTAAAAGAGGAGTTTGAAAAATCCTGAAAAAGGAGCCTAAGCTAATGTCCATTCAATTATCCATTCGTGAGTTAACCAAGCGCTTTAAGACGGGAGACGGGGTCAAAGGCATTTCACTTGACGTGATGAAAGGGGAACTTGTGACCCTGCTCGGTCCTTCCGGCTGTGGTAAAACAACCGTGCTTCGCTCCATTGGCGGCTTTCTGGACCCGGACAGTGGCGACATTCAGATTCAGGGTAAAAGTGTGCTCAAGCTGCCACCCGAAAAACGCCCAACCGCTATGGTGTTCCAAAGCTATAATTTGTGGCCGCATATGACGGTGTATGACAACCTTGCTTTCGGGTTGAAGATTCGCAAGGTGAAAAAGGCAGAGATTGACCGCCAGGTGAAGGAAGCGCTGGCACTGGTTCGGCTGGAGACAGCAGAGCGTAAAACGCCGGGGCAGCTCTCGGGCGGTCAGCAGCAGCGGGTAGCGCTCGCTCGGGCTCTGCTGCTAAAGCCGGATGTATTGCTGCTGGACGAGCCTTTTTCCGCGCTCGATGCCAAGCTGCGCATGGAGATGAGGGAAGAGCTGCGCGACATCCAGACCCAGACGGGAATGACGATGGTGTTCGTCACCCACGATCAGGAGGAGGCACTGTCCATTTCCGACCGGATTGTCGTTATGAATGCGGGACGGATTGAGCAGCTCTCTTCGCCGCAGGAGATTTATGACAAGCCACAGTCGCTTTTTGTAGCGGGCTTTATTGGTCGCATCAATTTATTAAAGGGGGTGAGTACAGGTCGCAGTGTGTCCGTGAGCGGAATTGCGTTCGCGCAGGAGCATGAATACAGCGGTGAATCCATGGTCGGTGTAAGGCCAGAGGATATTGTTCTGACGACGGAAGAAAACGGCTCTCTAGCCGGAACGATCAGGCAAGTGATGATTCTCGGGCATTATGCGGAGGTTTCGCTGGATAGCGGTACCGATCATCTGAAAATGTTTGTGCCGCGTGAACGGGCGGCCGATCTGCGCAGTGGAGAGCAAATCAGGTTCAGCTTCAGTAAAATTGTTACTTTTCCAGCAGCACAGTGAAGATTCACGATCAACCTCTACATCGCATCAATGTCCATCATGAACGCATCATCTGGTGATGCTGCGAACTTGTGCAACTATCTAAAGGAGGCAACAACGTGTTTGGGAAAAAGAAGATGGGTCTGATTTTGTCTGGGGTGCTTAGCTTATCGTTGTTGGCTGGATGTGGAAACAGTGGTAATGCCGCTACAGCTACAGGGGAAGCCAAGGATACGAAAGCGGGAGCAGCTACGGGAACGACAGAAATCTCCTTGTACACTGGCGGTTCTTTGAACGTCAAAGAGCTGTGGGAAACGTTAATCAAGGACTTTGAAGCTAAAAATGATCACGTTAAGGTCAAACTGGTGTATTTGCCAGCGGGAACCGGGGGCGCATCTACACTGGATCGTCTGATCGCAGCCAAGAAGAGCGGGCAAACCGATACAGATATCGACCTGTACGAAGGCAGTCTGGATGACATCACCAAAGGGGTAGGCGAAAAACTGTGGGAAACGGTAGACACCGCCAAAGTTCCGAACTTGGCGAATGTCGATGAAACGTATCTCAAGCAAGTAAACAATCAGGCCATTCCATACCGTGCCTCTTCGGTTGTTCTCGCCTACAACAGTGCAAAAGTAGCGACACCTCCGAAAACAGCGGATGAGCTGTATACGTGGATTCGTCAGCACCCGGGAAAATTTGCTTATAACGACCCGTCCACGGGTGGATCGGGTAGCTCGTTTGTGAACACGGTTATCTATAATTTCCTTCCTCCAGAGGCGATGAACAGTGATGATCCGGCAAATATGAAGAAATGGGATCAAGGCTTCTCGTTGCTCAAGGAACTGGGTCCTTCGATGTACCAAAAGGGAGTCTATCCGAAAAAGAACCAAGGCACGCTTGATATTTTGGCAAGTGAAGAGGTGGACATGGTTCCGGCCTGGTCCGATATGGCGCTCGAACAACTGGCTAAAGGTCTGCTTCCAGACACGGTGAAGCTGACACAGATCGACCCTGCTTTTACAGGCGGTCCGTCTTATCTGATGGTTCCTTCGCTTTCCTCCAAAAAAGAAGCAACACAAGAATTCCTGAATTATGTGCTGACGCCAGAAGCGCAAACGGTGGTCATCAACAAAATGTATGGCTATCCGGGGATTAAGTGGAGTCTGATGCCAAGTGAATTGCAAGAAAAATTCAACAGTGTATCTTCTGGATACCGTAGCTTTAACAGCGGCGAGCTCCAGCAGGAAATCTACAAACGCTGGCAGAGTGAAGTAGCGGGCGGTTAATCATGAGTTCATCGTCCAAAAGGGGGATGCTGGGGCTTGCCCTGGTCATCCCGTCTTTTCTCATTTTGCTGGTCGTCGTCATTATTCCGATTCTCTATGCCGTAAAGGAAAGCCTGATAGATCAGCATGGAACGGGCTACGGGCTGGCGAACTATATCCGCCTGTTTACGGAGCCTGCGATGCGAAAAAACATTATATATACGATCAATGTCACACTGGTCTCGACAGCCCTCACATTGGTCATCAGCTACGCTTTGGCGATTTATCTGCGATTTGGAAAAGGTTTTGTTGTCAAATGGATCGGCCGATTGTATTTTGTCCCGATGTTCGTTCCTGGCGTAATTGCAACCTATGCGATCATTACGATGTACGGCAATCATGGCTGGGCTGCACGCCTTTTGTTGCCGCTGGGTATTGAAACCATTCCGAGGATTATTTACGACTACAAAGGTCTGGTGCTGGCTAATCTGTGGTTTAACATTCCATTCGCCACCATGCTGCTAAGCTCGGCCCTTGCCAGCATTCCAAACGCTGTTGTGGAGAGTGCCAGAGACGCGGGAGCCAGCACGCTGCAACTGTTTGGGCGCTTTATTTTACCCCTTTCCTACAAAACGATGTGGGTTGCGGTGACCTTCATCTTTATGGGGATTATGGGCAGCTTCACAGCTCCGTTCCTGATTGGCGCCAACTCGCCGCAGGTGCTGGGTGTCGCAATGCAGCAGGTATTTTCCAGCTATCAGGAGACGCATACAGCCAGCGCTATGGCAGTGTTTATGTTTTTACTGTGTTCTTTTATGGGATACTTTTATATTCGGACAATGGTGAAGGATGCGGATGCGAGCTAGACAGCCGCTATACACTAAGGAGGTTACAGGGATGAACAGCCAAGCAGAGGTGCAGATTACCGGGTTTAGTGGGCGAGTGTGGGAAAGGGACCTGCTGGATTGCGGGTATCGGATTGCCTTACACAAAGCGGAGGTTGAACTCAGTCCGGGGAACGGATTCCGGTTCACGTTTTCCATGCCCGAAGACGGGTTCGCGGAGCTTGATCTGCTCGCCAGATCGGACAGTGACTGGGCTGCGACAGATCGGGAATCCGCCTTCGTGCGCCTCTACCTGAACGAAGCCTATAATCAGGATGTTATTTTGTATTATGGCAGCAGTCAGGGTGTGTACACCCGTTTGTTGGGGTATCTAAAAGAAGGCGATTATGAGGTCTATGCCGAATTTCGAGAACTGGAGTCGGCTCCGCTTGTATCCAGAGCATGGATCGACGGGGTTGAAATGCGCTGCGTGGCCGATTCGTCTCCAAGGTCGCTGATTTATCGCCACACCCCGCTTTTATACGGTCGCAATCTGGCGCATCCCTATGAGAACCGCTTTACGGATACACCGCTTGTTCTGTTCTACTCCGTGGAAGAGAATGAGGGGAAAACGGTCATTGAATACCAGATGATGTACAGCCATGAGGATGAAGGAACGCCCGCACCGCTGCTCATGAGTAAATGGGGGAGAACCACCGATATCGAATGGATGTACCGCGTCGAGCTGGATGCCGGGGGCAATGTTCTGGATGCTGTTTTCCAGGGGGCACATCATATTACGACTGCGTTTAATGGCAACTATGATCTGGGCGGGCATCCTGTTCTCCAATCCGCAACAACCAATGGAAACTTTAAGGATGACATTTCATCGGACTATCGTTTTATGCTGCCGCCTGCTTTCCAGTGGAAGCCAGAGGAAGAGCCGCGTGAAGCAGTCATGAGCCGTTTTCCTTTTGCTTATCAGGTCACCGGGTGGGAGATGGAGCGTCAACAGGAGCTGGAAATGCCGTCAAATGCGTCTTCCATTATGCTTGCCCACCAGCGCAGCTATGTATTTATCCAGACTTCAAAACGCCCCTTAAGGGATTCCAGCAGTGAATTGTCTCCAGCGTCCAAGCCGGGCTTTAACCGACGCGAGGAAGATGCCTGTGTGGATATAGAGCTTCGCCTTCACGGCTCGGAGCAGTGGTATTCATCGTGCTATCATGATCTGCGACTGGGTGATTTCAGGGCTGCTTATGAGGGTGCAGAGTCGCATTTTTCTACCACGATCAAGCTATCTGGAGAGGCTGTGCTTGAGGATATAGCTGAAATCAGAGCCGTATTGCTGGAGGGCGGTGCGGACAGCATGGAAGTGGCTGGACTGTATGCTTTTACGCTAAACGAGGAAAACCTGCCGCAGTTTCCTGGTATTCGTACGGACCGGGTGATTGAGCTAACGCGGCATCATCCAGCGGGTATTTTATGGGCAGCAGACAAAAACGGAGCGGGTGCTGGCGACCATACTGTAAATCGTACTGTGAACCATGCTGTGGATGACCCGACAAGCCAGGATGGGGAGTCATGAGCAGGCTACTGTACGTGGAAGGAACGGTCGATAGAACCTGCACCCAGAGCCATATTACGTACTCTTTTCACATCCCACAGCCGACTGACACGATCCGCATTCACTTCTCTTACACCCCCAAGTTATTGGAGGATCAAGAGCAAGCGCGAGAAATTATTGAGGAAAGCATGAGCAAATACGGATACGACGAACCGGGACATTCATCAGATCTGTGGAAGAAGTATATGCCGCTGCAAAATCTATTGACGCTGTCTGTCGATGACCCTCTCCGCCACCGGGGAAATGCACACCGTCCCGAGAGGCAGCAGGAGCATTGGCTCGGTTCGTCTGCGGCTTCGCCGGGATTCCTCGCAGGAGATAATCCGGCGGGCATGTGGCGGATTACCGTCAGTCTGCATGCCGTTGTGACCGAGACGCTTGTTTACCAAATTCACGTATTGGGGGAGGAAGCCATATATGCTTAAATGGATTCCGTCTGAGCTTCACACCCATACGCTTCACAGTGACGGAAAGCAAACGCTTGAGGAGCTTGCCCAAAGCGCAGCGGACCTCGGGCTTGAATGCATCGCTATGACGGATCACAATACCCAGTCGGCACTTGTGGATCAGGAACGGGTTCAGCAGCAGTTCGGTGTCCCGATCATTTCAGGGATGGAGTGGACGACCTTTTACGGGCATATGCTGACGCTGGGGGTAGACCGCTTTATTGACTGGCGTGTGTTGGGACCGGATGACATTCATGAGGGAATCCGGCAGGTGCATGAGCAGGGAGGCATTGCAGGGCTTGCCCATCCATTCAGGATCGGAAGTCCGATCTGTACGGGATGCTTTTGGGAATACACCATTCAGGACTGGCATGAGGTCGATTATATTGAGGTCTGGTCAACGCTTATGCCGTCTATTAAGCGGGATAGCCAGCGGGCGTTTGCCATGTGGACGGATTTATTGAATCAGGGGTATCGCATCACGGCGGTAAGCGGTCGGGACTGGCATGTATCCAAACCGGATGATGCGCTTCCGGCTGTCACGTATCTGGGTATTCATGGTGAAGCAGAAGAGCAGGAGAGCTTAGTTAACCGGGCAGTTGAGGCGATCCGCCTCGGTTCGGTGTCGGTTACGATGGGACCGTTACTGACAATGTCGGCACAAATTAATGACAGCGATAAGCGGTATGGTATCGGCGAATGTGTAGAGCTGGCTGTGGAGGATTCACTGTCCGTGACGGTTCAATTGGATGTGGAAACGAGAGCAGCCCATTACAACCTTGAGCCTCAGAACCTTCGCCTTCTGCTGACAAGCGGCCAGGGGGTATGCTCCGAAACTTATATCCCTGCTCAATCAGGTGAATATACGCTATCATTACAAGATCCCGCAGGAAAAGGCTGGGTGCGAGCCGAATTATATGGATATATGGAAGATTGCGTCACGATGATTGCCTTTACAAATCCGATGTATATCACTTGAACTCAGGTCACTATAATAGAAAGGCTGGGCTTTGGACGGTGTCAACAAAACAAGAGAACATTAAGCAGCTTATAGAGGAATATATAGAGGTCAACCAAATTGAGCCGGGCGAGAGGCTGCCTTCGGAAGCTGAACTTTCCCGATTGTTCTGCGTCTCGCGTGCGACGCTACGGGGAGCCGTCCGCCAGTTGGAAACGGAAGGCAAGCTGTTGGTGAAGCACGGGAGTGGTACGTTCGCTACTTGCCCGCTGCCGAGCATTCCAAGCTCGCTGGACCGCCTGTACAGCATCGGTGACATGATCCGTTCGGCAGGGTTGCGAGAAGACGAGCAGCTGGAATCTATCAAGAGGATGACGGTATGTCCCCCTGATATTGCCGAACGAATGAGGTTTTCCGAGAATGAGCCCATGATCGTTCTGGAGCGGACTCGCACAGCCGATGGAGAAGCGGTAGCCCATTCTATCAATTGGATGCCGGAGACATTAGCAGGTTCGATTTTGGACGAAGGGTCTTTTTCGGGTTCGCTTTTTCAAAGTCTGGAACTTAAAGCCGGGGTACGAATTGTTGGTGCGTATTCGGAGCTTACTGTCCCGAGTCATGATGATGCCCATATGACGCGTCTGTTGAAGCATCCGCAGGCTACCGTGTTACTGCTCAAGCAGCTTCATTATGATGAGCTGAACAGACAGGTGTTGTATTCACTGGATTATGTCCGCAGCGACATTTTCCATTTTTGGGTGCGCCGTACGCGCTGATTCATGTAAGAATTACATCTACTATCCAATCGTGCTAGTTTTACATATTCCAAGGGTTAAAAATCGTCATATCTCGTCAATACTGATCTATATGCACTTCATGATGATACACATGGCAAGATGCGTATAAGGAGGTAACGGGATATGAGGTGGCTTGGATGGCTGCTTAAAAAAGGAATAACAGTGGTGCTGGTCAGTGCTTTAACGCTGGCGGTAACAGGTGTGGTCGTGAATGCCTATGTTCAATCGCTGCTGCGGCAGTTTAACATTCAGCTGGATCATCAGCCGGTATGGGGATTGGGTTGGCTGAAGGGAAGCTCTGGAACCGATAAAAGTACAGATACGGGGAAAAACAAAGCTACGGGCGGTGGTTCGGAAAGTGTAACACCGCCTGATGATGCTTTATCTGTCATGGGACAGGGATTAGATGAGAGTGGGAGCGGCGCAGGAGGTGCGGGTACCAGTGGGGCAACGAATGGGAAAAGCCCACAGGAGGGTGGTTCTTCGTCGGCTGGTGCATCAGGTAGCGCGTCACGGAAGCAGGCGGAAGGTACCGCTACACCTGAAACGAGTATTGAAGGTCATGACCTGGTCATCACGCCCGATAATTTGACGGAAAAGAAGAACAGTTTACCCGCCGAGCAGAAGCAGGAAATTTTTGCGATTCTGATGAATAAATTGCCGCCTGAGGAAATGCAGAAAATATCTGCCGCGATGGAAGGCGGCCTGACCGAGCAGGAGCTGCAGGATATTCAGCAGGTGCTTGCGAAGTATCTAACGAAAGAAGAGTATAACAAGCTGATGGGTATGCTTAAATAATAACGATTCGACTATGGGGAATGCTCATGCTCACAATAGGACTGTGGAATCCGCGCCGGGCGCGGATTTTTTTGCGTGTCAGGCAGAAATTGGAGTGGAGTTGAATTCTTTGTAAAAGCTATGTTAAAGTAAACAGTGTCGCGAAAAGGTTAAAATTTTGAAACCTTTTACGCAACTATGCAATGATAGATAGCGACTAATATCATAGATACTTGTAAATACAGGCTGGATTCATAGCGAGAAAAACCAATAACGAACGCATTTATACAGGAGTATTTTGCATAAATCCCAAGAGTAACTTCAAATTAGCAATATATAGATCGAAACGGTTTAGTTCGTCTATATATTGTACTTTTGAGCGTTGGGAATCGAATGATGCAAAATGCTGATAGAGATAAGATATGCTGAAAAGGAGAGAATCATGGAGTTTTTTAAGGGGAAGCATTCACCAGACAGCAGGAAAGAAGATTCAAGCGTTGAAGACAAGCCTGCTGGAGCAGCAGGAAAAATAGCAATGTGGTGGAACGGACGGAGAAAATGGTTGAGCTGGATCGCAGGCGGTGTGGTGATTGCAGGCAGTCTTATTTTTGCTGGCAATCAATATGTCGGTGCCAATACGGTCCCTTATTATAAAGTGTATGTAAAGGGTGTTGAGGTTGGAAGTATTCTCAATGAGCAACAGCTAAAGCAACTGTATGCAACGAAGAGCAAGCAATATAAGGACAAGTATCCCGGTGTGGACATGGTGCTCAATACAAGCGCGGTAACGACAGGCATTGAAAAGGCGTATAAAGTGGATATTGATAGCGGAGCAACACTGAAGAAGCTGGACGGGATGCTGACCGCGTATGCCAAAGGAGTAGAAGTAAAGGTTAACGGCCAGACGGTCGGTATTGTAAAGGATAAAGCGACTGCACAAGCTGCTTTGAAGCAGGTGCAGAAGAAATACACACCTGCGGGTGAGGCCACAGCTCCAGGCATCAAGGGACTGGTTCGCAAAACATCCGTGGGCAGCAGTCATGCAAGTACCAGTAGCAAAGCCCCTAAAGCATGGCTGGAGTCTGCCAGTATTCGTGAGAAAATTGCATATGAGCCTGTAAAAGCGGACCCGAATAAGGTGCTGACAGAGGAAGAAGCGGTTAAAGCGCTGACTGAGGCGCGTGAGGCACCTGTAACTTATACGGTACAGGAAGGCGATTCCTTGTCGTCGATTGCGAATAAATTTAATATGACCGCTTGGGAGATTAAGCAGAACAACCCCGGCTCGCGTGAGCGGTATCTGCAAATCGGGGATGAACTGAAGCTCACGGCTCCAAAGGCTCCGGTTACGGTCCGGACGGTGGAGAAGGTCGTCGAGCAGATTGCCATTGAGCCTGAGATTGAGGTTCGCCAAAGTGATGAACTGAAAGCAGGAGTTACCAAGGTTGTCAGACCGGGACAAGCAGGGTTGAAGGAAATGGATTACCGTCTGACCAAGGAGAACGGCGAGGTCGTGCAAGAGGAATGGCTCGGTCAAAAGGTGTTGCAGCCGTCTGTTTCCGAGGTGGTTTTGAAAGGAACAAAGGTCGTAGGTGAAGGCTCGGGACAGTTCGCTTGGCCGGTGTCCGGCGCAACGATGTCGAGCAGCTTTGGCGCACGCTGGGGACGTATGCATGAGGGTGTCGATTTGGTTGGCAGTGCTGACATTCACGCATCGGATGAAGGTGTAGTTACATTTGCAGGTCAGCAGAATGGCTACGGCAATGTCATTATGATCGACCATCGTAACGGCTACCAGACGGTGTACGGGCATTTGAGCAGCATTGGCGTTCAAGTAGGACAAGTGGTTCAGCAAGGCGAGTCGATCGGAGTTATGGGTAACACGGGACGCTCAACAGGAACACATCTGCATTTTGAAATTCGTAAAGAGAATACGCCACGCAATCCAATGACGTATTTAAGATAGATGGATCGTTTATAACGATGAGTTATTGATGATTCATGAGGTTACGGGGGAAGGCCATGTTTTTCTGCATGCTTAACAGTAGTGCAGGCATGGCTTTTTTTGTGTAAGAAAAAGGGGCTGGACAAGTAATGGAATGGCGTGCGGGTATGGTAGAATAGAATAAGCAGCTTATGGACACTGACAAACGAAAGTTAATATATAACATGATCCGTAGGAAGAGGTGAGCGCTGTATGCAGGGAACGATTCTGGTGGTGGATGATGAACAGCCTATCGCTGATATTTTGAAATTTAATTTGGAAAAAGAGGGCTATCAGGTGATTTGCGCCTTCGATGGAATCAGCGCGGTGGATATCGCAGTCAAGCAGCAGCCTGACCTGATCTTGCTGGACCTGATGCTGCCTGGGATGGACGGCATGGACGTGTGCCGCGAGGTGCGCGGGCATCAGCTCCAGACGCCGATTATTATGCTGACCGCCAAAGATGGGGAAATCGACAAGGTGCTGGGGTTGGAGCTGGGCGCAGATGATTATGTGACGAAGCCGTTCAGCACACGGGAATTGCTGGCGCGGGTGAAGGCACAGATGCGCAGACAGCAGCGCGGCGGGGCAGGCACGTCGGAAAGCCGCTCGCAGGAAGAGAAGCAGGGGCTGCGCGTGGCTGACCTCTTTTTTGATACGGATATGTATACAGCTTACAAAAACGGTACACCGCTCGATCTGACGCACCGGGAGTATGAGCTTCTGTATTATATGGCTAAAAATGCCGGGAAGGTCATGACAAGGGAGCATTTGCTCCAGGCGGTGTGGGGCTTCGAATACTACGGGGATGTGCGGACGGTGGATGTGACGATCCGGCGGCTGCGCGAGAAGATTGAGGAAAACCCGAGCAAGCCGGAGACGATCCTGACGCGCCGTGGACTCGGATACATTATTAGCGGGGGCAAAGGTGGCCTGCGGGCATGAGATGGCTGTCTTTCTTTCGCACTATTCATGCGAAGCTGATCATTATTTATGTGCTATTGATTTTAGTGGCGATGCAGCTGATCGGGGTCTATTTTGTCAGCTCCATGAAGAACTCTTTGACGAGCAACTTTACACAGGACTTGCAGGCGCGGGCGGAAATGCTGTCCGTGCTGGCAGAGCAGGATCTGAACGGCAGTGACGGTAAAATGGAGGAAGACAGCGTGGAAAGTCTGCGCGCACGCGTGAATAATCTGTTTGATTTTAGCGGCGCAGAAATTCAGGTATTGGATGCCAGCGGCAAGGTGCTGATTACTTCTCAAGGCTCACACGCCGATTATGTCGGACGCAAAAATACGCAGACAGTGGTCAGCCGTGCACTCCAGGGTATCCGTGACAATGAGGAGTACATGGTGGACGAGGATAATGTCCGCAAGAAGGTCGTCGCCAAGCCCGTCATCAGCCAAGGCAAGATTGTCGGTGCGGTGTATATCGCCGCCTCGATGACGGAGTTGTACGATACGATGAAACGCATTAACAATGTATTTCTCTCGGGTATGCTCATTGCATTGGCGTTGACGGCTGTGTTGGGCGTGGTGCTGGCGCATACGATTACACACCCGATCAAGGTGATGACGCGTCATGCGACAGAGGTTGCCGAGGGCAAATTCGACCAGCAGATGCCTGTGTTTGGCGACGATGAGATCGGCAGGCTCAGTGTGGCCTTTAACTATATGACAGGTCGCTTGCGCGAGGCGTTGTCACAAAATGAAGAGGAGAAGGAAAAGCTCTCCTCCATCTTGACCAACATGAGTGACGGTGTGGTCGCTACAGATGACAATGGCCGGGTTATTCTGGTCAACCGCCGAGCCAGCGCGATGCTGGGCGTGAACGAGAACGAAATGACCGGCAGACATATCGCGGTGCTGCTCGGTATCGACCCGGAGGAAACCGAGGCCCTGTACAGCGGTTCTTCGGCTTCCACGCTCTTGCAGCTGGAGCCAGCGGGTCAGGACGAGCCGATCGTTATCCGCGTGACGTTCACGCCGATTCATCGGCGTGAATTCGGCATCACGGGAACGATTGCGGTGCTCCAGGACGTGACGGAGCAGGAGGAAATGGAGACGACACGTCGGGAGTTCGTAGCGAATGTATCGCATGAGCTGCGCACCCCGTTGACGACGATCCGCAGCTATGCCGAAGCGCTGGATGACGGGGCAATGGGTGAACCGCAGCTCGCGGAGCGTTTCGTAGGCGTAATCCGCAACGAGACGGAGCGTATGATCCGGTTAGTTACGGATTTACTGCATCTGTCGCGGCTGGATTCCAATGAAGCGCCCTTGCGGATGCAGCCTGCGGATGTGATGGAAATGCTGGACGAAGTCGCGGATCGATTTTCTTTTCAAATGAAGCAAAAGCATATCCGGTCTGGAATGTTCGTGGAGCAGGGGATCGGCAAGGTCGTGATTGACCGGGATCAAATTGAGCAGGTGTTGGACAATCTGATGTCCAATGCTTTGAAATATACACCGGAGGGCGGAAATATTCGGATTGAAGCTCGCCGCAATAGTGAGGGGATGCTGTCTATTTCGGTACAGGATACCGGGATAGGGATTCCCAAAAAGGATTTGGACCGGATTTTTGAACGGTTTTACCGTGTGGACAAGGCCAGATCGCGCAATATGGGCGGTACGGGATTAGGGCTGTCGATTGCCCGGGAAATTGTAAAGGCGCATGGAGGCCAGATTTTTCTGGAGTCAGAATATGGTCAAGGGACCTGCACAACCTTTACGCTCCCCATGTTGGGTGAAGGGAGGGAGGCACAGTGAAGGAACGTTTGAAATCATGGGCGCTTATTTTGCTGGTTGCTTCCAGCCTCGTACAGAGTTATTTTCTGATTTATCGTCTTCCGGGCAGTGATTCTGTACTTACTTCGGAGACGAACTATGTCAAAACCGAGAGCATGGGACAGGAGAAAAAGATTGAAAAGCTCGTGTTTCCCGATAAAATGCTGATTCATCAAGGGCAAAACAAGCATACCGTTTTTTATCCGGGCGTTGCTTTCTATGATTTGATTTTTACACGGCTGGAGAGCCGGAGCTTTAACAGTTTTCAACGTCGGAGTATCCAGTCGGCAGATTGGGCGCGGATTCGCAGCGAGAATGAGGGCATGGAATTATCCTTTTCAGGCGGTGTCCCGGTTTCATTACTGGAGCGAGTTATGCGTCTGACGCCGGATTCCGTGTTTCAGGGAGAGACGATTAACCGTATCTGGATCTATATAGATGAGAAAAATGCCAAGCCGCACGCTCTCTTTTTCAGTGCCAGAGGTGATGTGGTGTATGAGGCGAATCAGTTCGATATGACGGTGGAGGATATCCGGCAGCATGTGAATTTCGGTAAAAATGCCCCGTTGTACGAGCTGGTGGATAATCAGTACTATATTCCGGCAGATGACCTGGAGACGGTGCAGCCCGTGGTATATGCCGGGCTATTCACGACAGAGCAGATGCAGCGGAATTTGTTTTTCGATCCAGGGATTACGCGAAATATTCAGGAGAAGGACGGTTCCCAAATTTATACGGACAGCAAGCGCAGTCTGCAAATTAAGCAGGAGCAGCGTTGGATGAGCTATACCGATCCGAGTGCACCGGGGGCGGGCGGAAGCAGTTCGGTGAGGGATGTACTGGCGGCGGTTGATTTTGTGAATCAGCATGGCGGTTGGGATGCTTCGTATCAGTTGAAAATGAGAAGCAGCGACGAGAGCCGTACCAATGTGCTGTTCCAGCAGTATTACGGATCTTATCCGGTGCTGGATACGCCATCCTTCCGGTTTGGCACGATTTTGTTGGAAATCCAGCAGGAAACGGCATCCGTCTATGATCGTTCGCTGTTGTATCTCAAGGGCGGCGAACAATCCTCGAAGAAGGTTATGCTTCCGGGTGGCGAAACCCTGAAGAAGCAGCTGGAAGCTGTAGCTGAAGGAAAAACGATTAGAGATCTGACCCCTGTATATCAGCCGGAGCTGATCAATGATGGGTTAAAGCTCGTTCCCGAGTGGCGGGTTACGTTGGGCGACGGTTCTGTGGCAGAGATTCACGCTGTGGCAGTGACGGCGACAACATCGAGTACACCGCAAACGCAGCAATCTCAGGCGGTAAAGAAGTGACTGATTCAGATTTCGTGCTGCTCACACAGCATAGCACCAGCAAAGGGATAAAGCATGGCCAGGGTTATGACAGAAAGGGGGAACGGGAATGGATTGGAGCCGCGCCAAAAACGTACTGATCTGCACGTTTTTGCTGCTCAATGTAGTGCTGGGGCGCCAGTTGTGGAATGATGCGCAGGAAACGGCAGGGCCGAATTTGGATTTTACTTCATTGGATGAAAATACGCAGCGTTTAATGGAAGAGAAGAGCATTCAGGTGCTGGCTCCGATTCCCGGGGATACCCCGCAGCTGCCCAAGCTTTCCTACACGTATGTTCATAGTGGGAAAAAGGATGATCGCGTGCAACTGGTAAAGCCGGTAGACAGCAAGCTTGTATTCACTCACGATTCGCTGGTTGAGGCATTGCAGCCGCAAATCAGGGACATCGACAACTACCAGTATGATCCGCTGGATGTACAGGAGGAGCCGGCATCCGGACAGGCAGATGCTTTTGTGCTACACCCGTTGGTACAGGGAAAGTGGCCTTTATTTAATGTGAAGCTGGCCCTGTTTTACAGTAATCAGAAAATTACCGGATATCGCAAAATTCAGGTTGATCTCCAGCCCTCGGATGAAGCGAAGAAAATGCTGCCCGCATCCAAGGCGCTGGCAAGGTTGATTGACAGTTATTTGCCGCGTGATGCGATTGTGAAGGATATCCGGCTGGGTTATTACGGACAAACCTTTAATTCGGATAGCCAGGTGGCTGCGCCTGTATGGCGGTTTATGCTGGATAACGGGCAAGGCGTGTATTACGTGCAGATGAATGGAGATGTCATAAGTCCAAAGACAGAACAAACAGAAGGGTCTTGAACAAATATGGGGATTTCATTTACCGTGCTGTCGAGCGGTTCGACCGGCAACGCCACCGTTGTCCGGAACGAAGACACGACATTACTCATCGACGCAGGTCTCAGCGCGAAGCGTATTGATGAATTGCTAAAAGAACGCGATCTGAGCGGAGAAGAGTTGGATGGTATTTTGGTCACACATGAGCATTCCGATCATGTTAAAGGACTAGGCGCCATGGCGCGTAAATATAATTTACCTGTGTATGCGAATGAGAAGACGTGGTTTGCCATCAGCAATGCTGTTGGGCAGATTGCGGACGATAACCGCAGAATATTGGAGACAGGCGCAACACGCGAATTTGAATCGTTGCGCGTAGAGTCTTTTGGCATATCCCATGATGCGGCTGAGCCGGTAGGCTATAGCTTTTACGATGGGGCAGAGAAGCTCAGTGTAGCCACTGATCTCGGCTATGTCAGTGACAAGGTGAAGCAGGCTATTTCCGACGCAGACGTATTGGTATTGGAGTCTAATCATGATGTGGAAATGCTGCGCATGGGGCGTTATCCTTGGAACATCAAACGCCGTATTCTCAGTGATATCGGTCACTTATCCAATGAGATGGCGGGTGCGATTCTTAGCGAGCTGCTGACGGGACGGACGAAGCGAACGTATTTGGCACATTTGAGCCGCGACCACAATATGATGGAGCTGGCAAAGCTGACGGTGCGCGGGGCGATGGAGGACCGTGGCTGCTTTTACAAGGACAGTGAGTTCCGATTGTGCGATACGTATTATGATCGTCCTACACCGTGGGATAAGGTAAGTGAGCCATAAAGCTGTCCAGCTCGGCGGCTTTGCGTTCTACCTCTTCGCGGGTCACAATGCCTTTGTCCACCAGTAGCTCAATGAGTGTACTTAACGCCAGAGTGTTGCGGTAATGCTCGTTTTTCAGATCCGCAAGCTTGGCAGCCATACGAACTTCATCCATAGCTGAGCGATGTTGGTTCATCATACATTCCTCCTGTTAAAATATTTGAAAAATGGCGTGTGATCGGCTTGGTTTTGCCGGGTGCTGTGATACAATAAAGCTAACAACTGAAAGCTTTCTGAAAGAAAGCTCGTATCAGAAGCATAAGCTGTTACGAGCGAACGGGAACAGGCCAGAACGTCTCTATGAGACGATCATTTTGTAATAGAATAGAAGACTTGTTACTATTGTAGTCAAATGATTTGGAAATCATTCCTCCTTTTTCCTCTATTCGGAGTGGATTGCGGCGTGTATGCTGGTTAATGAGATCAGGGTGCTTAGGGAGGCCCCATTTGTGGTGATTAATAAGTAGGCTGAAATGATCTGCTGTTTCGGTCATGGGGGATATTCAATCCATTTTGGCGTTCAAACGGAGCGAGTCTCTGTAGCATAGGTTGGCGCAAGCCCGAATAGCCCTAATTTTTTAGTGAGTGTCGGTGCATGACAACGAAGGGGAGAGGATGAACATGGGCTTGTTTGATGACGATTTTTATTCAACGAGGGTATCCACGCGTGCGGCTAAAAAAAAGGCATTCAAGGCACGTCGCGGAGGACAGGAACGTTGGCGGCACAGGAACCGGAGCGTGAGTCCGGTGCAGGCTGCTGTCATTAGCGGTGCAGTCAGTGCGGTGGTTGCGGTGCTGCTGTTCAGCTTTATTACAGGTCTGCCCTCCACGACAGCAGTAACCGGAGCAAGTCATTATCCCATGCGCCAAGCGGCGGGTGACCCGTATGACCGGATTGTGCAGGCGGCAGCCAAGGTACGTCCGGCCGTCGTCAGCATCGTGAACCTGAAAGGGGAAGACGGTCATAGCACGGAGCCGTCGGCGCTTGGATCGGGTGTTATTTTCCGGATAACTTCCGGCAAAGCCTTCATTATGACTAACAATCATGTGATTGAAGGCTCGGATGATCTGGAGATTGTAACTGTGGATGGTGTCAAAAAAGAGGCGAAGCTGATCGGCAAGGACCGCATTAGCGATATCGCAGTGCTGGCGGTAGACGATAAGGGCATTAGCACAATAGCGGATATCGGTGATTCCAGTAAGCTTCGTCTGGGCGAGACCGTGATTGCCATTGGTAATCCGCTTGGCTTGGGTGATACGCTCACCTCCGGCATTGTGAGCTATACGAATCGGATCATTCCCATTTCCATTAATCAGGATGGCGTATATGACTGGGAACAGCATGTCATCCAGACCGATGCAGCGATTAATGAAGGAAACAGCGGCGGTGCGCTGGTCGATCTGGACGGACGTGTGATAGGCATCAATACGATGAAAATTGCCGATACCGGTGTTGAAGGACTCGGCTTCGCGATTCCGGCCAATGAGGTCATGAAGACGGTGAATGAACTAGTTGAGGATGGCAAGATTACCCGCCCTTATCTGGGAGTATACACGGTCGACCTTAATAATGAGTATGCTCCGCTGGATGAAACACAGCGCAAGGAACTCAAGTTGCCTGACACCGTAAAGGACGGGGCGGTTGTTCTGGAGGCGCACGGCCCTGCCGAGGAGGCAGGCTTGAAGCTGAACGATGTCATTACCGCGTTCGATAGTGAACCGATTAACTCGACGCTTGATTTGCGACGCTATTTGTACGATAACAAGAAGATTGGCGATGAGCTGAAAGTTATCTTTTACCGGGCAGGCAAGGAAGAATCCGTGACGTTGAAATTAACGGATAAGCCGGAAGGCTAAGGTTTAATGTATAGGCATAACTATAAAAAAGGCGTCCTCCGGCTCATTTTCCGGGAACGCCTTTTCAGTTTGTCAGTTGTATTTTAGGTTAGGATGCCGTTCCCGTCACACGGGTTCCGCTCTTGGTAATCTTGTATGTTACGACATCGCCGCTCCAGAAATGGAACTTCAGCGTGACTTCACCATCCTTCACACTGTTAAAAAATTCAGGCAGCAGCTTGATGCCATTCGCATCATACGCAGGGGCAAAGGTGTTGCCAAATTCCTTATACGGTGTCCAATCCTGCGGACCGGCATTGCCGCCATTGGTATAAACAGCTTCCATCGTGGCAAGCTGGCTGCCACGGAAGTCCGTTGGAATGGCAAAGGTTTGCGTAGTACCCTCGGTTGCGCTTAATTTTGGTGTATCATACACGACTACTTTAAAATTCCAGTCTGCTCCCTTATTAAACTTGGCGTTAATGACTGCATTCTCACCATATTTACCGGAGGTGGTTAGGCTGGTAAGCAAGCTGGCCTTCAAGGTTAATGTATCTCCGCTCAGTGTGTAGTCGGTGCCCTGTTTCAGTTGCTTGTTGTTGGCGCTTAGTGTGCTCAACTGATTGCCGTTCAGGTTTAAAGTGACCATGGCATCCTGAACGGAAGTGCCTTTCTTCAAGTGAATGAGGTCACTGACTGCATTGGAGGAACGTCCTTTTAAGCTGGATTTCATGACATTAAAGAGTTCAGGATCGGACCACTTGTATGTTGTGCGGTTAAAATGCTGGCCATTATCCCAGAGGATGCCTGTTAATTTTTTCTCTTTCATATAATAGGTCAAAAACTCAAAGAATTTCAGCTTTTCGCCTTGTTCAATAACGCCTGTATTTTTATCGAAGCCGAGCAGGCCGTATTCACCGACGATGACCGGGATACCCTTGGCTACAAATGTGTTATAGGCGTTATCAAAGGTTTGAATAATATCGTTTTTGGTATCCTTCTCAAATGTAGTATATCCGGCAATATTCACACTAAAAGGCCAATAGCCGTAATAGTGGACAGTCGCAATCAGGTTGGGATCGTTCAGCTTGGTTATCGTGTTGTACAGCTCGTTGATTTTGTTCTGGGCAGGTGAAGTATCCAAGCCGGGCAGAACAAGTGGGCGGGTTGCATTATTACCGCCAGAGGCGCGGACGATTTTGTGGAAGGAAACATTCAGTTCTTGGAGCATCTGGTTCATTTTCGCTTCATCCGTCGTTCCTCCTTCGGAGAAACGGGGTTCGTTAATGCTCTCGAACATCAGCTTGTTCGGCTGATCTTTAAAGCGATTGGCAATTTGTGTCCAAAGTGAGTTATAACGAGCCAGCACTTCGTCATGCTTGGGCTCCATACTGCTTACCCATAACCACGAATCATGATGGACATTGAGCATGACGTACAGATTGGCATCCAGTGCCCAGCGGACGACTTCTTCTACACGGTTCATGTAGGCAGCGTCAACGGTATAATTCGGTGCTGCTCCTATGTGTTTATCCCAGGTGACGGGAATACGAATGCTTTTGTATCCTTGGGCAGCAATTTGCTTGATCAGTGCCTGAGTAATGCGTGGATTGCCCCAGGCAGTCTCATCTGCCCCGACAGCATCCAGAGAATTTCCTAAATTCCATCCGGGCTGCATGGCTTCGACATACGATTGCATATTGCTTACTGCGGTGGCTTGTGGTGCTTGTCCGTCAGATTCAGCAGCGGTGGCAACGGACGCGAACGTGGATAACAACAGAGTAATGGCAAGGGTCAGCGACAGCAATGAAACGGGTCTTCGTTTGAACATAACAGGCAGGCCCCTTTACAAAGTTATTTTTGAAAGCGCTTTCCATTGAGATACTACCATACTATTCCATAATAGAATACCTATATAATTAGTGGAAAAATCATGCGATAATTAGTTATTTTGTGATTGTAAACGTTATGATTGCCAAAATGTAAGAATGAGTGTAAAATCTATGGCCCTACGCAGAAAGCAGAGCAGCATTGAATAGTAAATACAGGAGAAAGAAGGAGATGAATATGAACAAGTGGGACACGGAAGAGGCCATTCGGCGCTGGAATATGCATGCAGAGAATTTTACCGCGAGATACACTGAAGAAGGGGATCGCTCTCGCGAAGTGCTGTTGAATCCTGCATTACAAGAATGCATGGGCACCCTCGCGGGTAAAAAAGTGCTGGATGCCGGGTGTGGTGAAGGTTATCTGAGCCGTAAAATGGTCAGGGCGGGTGCACTGGTGGAAGGTGTCGATTATTCGCCGGAAATGCTGGAGCTTGCAAGAAAGCGGACACCGTCAGACTTGGGGATTACGTATCATCACGGTAATCTGGAGAAGCTGGAGATGTTCGGGGATCAGAGCTTTGACCAGATCGTATCCAATATGGTCATACAGGACTTGGAGGATTATGAGCAAGCGATTGCGGAAATGCGGCGGTTGCTGGTGCCAGGGGGCAGCTTTATTTTTTCTATATTGCATCCGTGCTTTCAGACGCCAGATAGTGGATGGGTGAAGGATGAGGCAGGGAAAAAGCTGCACTGGAAAGTAAATCGCTATTTCAGCGAAGGCGCATTGGAGCAAGATATGCCTTATGATCAGGAGGAAAAGCTTCTGTACTTCCACCGTACGCTGGGCAGCTACGTACAGGCTATTACTGGAGCAGGTCTACTGCTGGAAGCAATGATCGAACCGAAGCCGTCCGCAGAGATGCTGGAGCGATATCCCGATTTCCACGAGGACCTGAACGTCAGTCATTTTCTCATTTTTAAAACCAAGCGTCGGGGATAGGAATCAAGCCCTTTTCTTTCCGCGTCAAGTGTGGTAGAACAAAAGAAGGTGTTTGTAACAGACACCAAACAACTGGAAGAGCTTCATACGGAAAGGGATGCAACTGGGATGTACGTGGTATGTAAAGAGCATGTGGAACTGGCAATTGATATGTTCGTCGATGAATACGAGGATGCACCGGATGTCGTCGATCTCAAGGAAACGAAATTTTCGGATTGGGACCCTCCAGTGAAGTGCAAGGAATGTGAGCAGAAAGCGGAATTTTTAGTCGTCTAAAAAACAAGCACGGGCGTTTCGGGCAGAAACGTCCTTTTTGTATACTAGGATTTTGCAAAATCCTCATACATATAGCTATACTTATTCCCAACAGGTGCTGAGACAGGAGTGAACGATGGATGGACCCTTTGCTGCATTCACTGTTTCGTCCGATTCAGGTCAATGGAAGTGATTCTTCCACAACCTATATCGAAAAAAGGCCGTCTGCTCCGCTGAGAGCTTATGTCGCTTGCTATTGGGAGTCCGGTCCGGTTACTGGAGAGGTTTTGGAGGGGAATCTGGCGGCTTCGTGTGAAAACGCAGCCTCATTAGGCTGGCTGGAGGAGGAAGCGATGGAGCGGGTATTGCCTGACGGCTGTACGGATATTCTATTAAAATACAACCCGGTGAGTAAGCGTCAGGATATCTCGTACTGCGGGACGTTTACACATCCGTTCGTGTCTGCCAGACAAGCAGGTACCGAGACACGCATGTTTGCTGTGCGATTTTTTCCGGGCGGGGCACATTATTTTCACGGCATGCCAACTCATCTGTTTACAGGTGGACACTTCCGCCTGGAAGATATCTGGCCCGAAAGCATCGCGGTCATAGGTGAGCGTATTCTGGAGGCACAGGATTTTAATGAACGAGTGCGCATAATGGATGAGTATCTAAACCAGCTTTTGCTGCGCCAAGGGACGAACGATTGTGATCTGATGAAAAATCTGCTGCATCGTATTTTTGTAAGTAGTGGGAGTATGAGTGTTAAAGAGCTAGCAGAGCGCGAAGCGATCAGTGAAAGACAGATCAACCGCAAGTTCGGGCAATGGATCGGGATCAGCCCCAAAAAATTCAGTGAAGTCGTCCGCTTCCAGAGCGTTCTGCAAAGTATTCAAAGCGGTAACCCTCTGGATTGGACGGAACTTGCGTTGGAGCACAGCTTTTTCGATCAGGCCCACCTGATTCGTGATTTTCGCAGGTTCTATGGAGACTCTCCGCTTACTGCCGCAAAGGATTTTCGCAGGTTGTCCGATTTCTACAATACACGTCCTGAGGCTTCCGTTATACTCAAAACATGAAGAAGAATGACAAAGGAGAGATGAGAACATGAGTGGAACGCTGCAAATTCGGGAACATCTGCTGAATGAGCTGGAGACTGGAGTACGAACAGGTGAAGCCCTGATCCGCAAAATACGTCCAGAGGATTGGAGCTTTCGTCCACAGGACAATTTCCGCTCACTTTTGGAGCTAGTGCATCATTTTGTACTCATTCCTGCTTCGGATCTTGCCATTATGCATCAAGAGAAGTCCGAGGAAGAAGTAGGGAATATTGAAAACAGCCTGTCCGAGGTAGACGATCCCGAACGCTTGGCTGCAAGTTTCAGAGAGAATTTCGAGGCGTATAAGGCTTACATTCTTTCGCTTAGCGAAGAGGATTATCTGAATCGTTCGACCAAAGCTTTTTATATGGAGCATGGACATTTGCAGGTCCAATGGCAGATTGAGACCATGACACACGTGTTCCATCACCGTTCGCAAATATATAATTATTTGAAGCAGTTGGGGCATGAAGTGAGCTTTTTTATGTTGTATGCTTGAGTATTTTTTAAAGACTTATGGAGGGCACCTGTGCGGTGCCTTTTTTTGTTGTATTCAAGGCTTTTTAGGGTGGAATGACTTACTCGAACGCGCGCGAAACCTCTTTATTAACTCGTCTGAGAATCCCGATTTGCCCTTCATTCAATCTGCTGGTCAACGCAACAAATTCATCTACCGCCTCTTGCCGAATAGTTTCGTCTTTAGTCATATGTTCTTTGGAAAACATTAACTCACTGATAGACACGTTTAAGGCAGTTAACACTTTCTCCAAGGTATCAATCGAAAAGTTTCTTTCGCCACGCTCTACCGATCCGATATATGCATCATCTAATTCTGAAAGTTCCGCAAGTTGTTGCTGTGTTAATCCCTTAGCCTTCCGAATCGTTCTAATTCTTTCTCCAACCGAATTCCGTAATTTTGTCATATTAACCACCTCATAACAAGCTTATGGAAGATGAAGTGTAAAAGTCAGGTAGAAGAGAATTGCTCAATTCTTTTTTTGTTGTAACTCAACTAAACCAACAATATTTTTTGTTATAGTAGTAAGAATTTCGAGCTCTGTTGTTTCTCTTGAATTTATGAGTACCATAAGTTCATTTATGATTTGTTTTCGATCCGAAGTTTCATCGAATTGGAAAAGTTCAAAGGGTGGAACCTTTAACGCTAAAATTATTTTTTCCAACGTCTCCAATGAAATATTTCGATCTCCACGTTCTACTCCACCAATATAACTGTAATGAAGTCCTGCTGCTTCTGCCAGTTGTTCCTGTGTCCATCCTTTAGCTTTTCTTAGCTCCCGTATCCGATTTCCGACGCTTTCTGGTAAACTCATGTAATCACCTCCACTTAAGGTTAGAAGAGGATAGAATATCGTTACAGACCATCTTATACAAAATAAAATTATTTAAAAAAGTACTTATAAGTACTTTTTATATTGACCTTGGTTCTCATTTTCTATACAATTGGTTGTAAATGGAAATGAAAGGAGGGACTTTTCTTGAGAACTTCTATCCTAAAATCACTCAAACCGGACATCATTGTTGAAATGTTGGGGATGGCTGTGGCTTTTGAGAATTGGAAAAAGGTGATGGAGACGGCAGATATTTTGTACCAATGTGTTCAGCGCATCTACGAAGAACGGCAGTATCATAAAGCAATGGAATTACCTATTCCGCATGTCAATTTAGAACGTCCGTTGGTATATTATTTTGGGCTCAGTCACCTGATGTGTGGAATGGCTCACCAGAACCTGGGTGCATATGAGCAGGCAAGGGATTGCATCTATAAGTATGCTGAGTTGGGTTGGATGGAGGATTTAGAGGGAGAAGGTCTACTGGTTGTCGATGAATTCAGGTTTTTAGCCAAAACTAATTTATATGCAGTAGATATTTTGTCTGGAAATATAGAGTTGCTCGAGGAATACGTGGCCTTTTTACAGGATAATCTAGAGGAAATATTACCGGGGCTAAATACCATATTACAGGCAGCGCTTATGTATCATTTGGATGTGGCAGATATTTTACATACGTTTGCAGAGCAGATTGATGAATTCGAGAGTTATGAAGACGCAGAGAACATATCTTACTATTATAGCTACTGCTTTCATTTGGCTTTGTACTATCGGAAGTACGATAGATTACGGGAAGCAGTGGGACTTACCGTGCAGGCGATGCATATAGCGAATCAGTTAGGTAACGATTGTAATTTTAAGAGATGTACAGCATTGTTCGAATCACTACGTGAGTCTGCGACAGCTGAACAAATCAGCGAATATCGAAAGGTGCTAATGCAGTGTCTTGATGAATACGAAACGGGTAGTCATACATTTTGAAGATAGTAAATGAATGATTGGATATGCTCTGAATAGAGAATATGCTCGTAGCGGAGAGGAAATAGATAGGTAAGAGGCGTATCTGGTGCTAAAATAGCTATGTTAAAGTATCTTTTCATGTTAGGAACGGTAAATACGTTTTTACATTATCATTCGACATAGATAGGGGTAGGGATTTGTTTATTCAGCTTATAGGTGTTGGCAAGTTAAAAGAGAAGTATTTGGTCATGGGAATTCAGGAATACGCTAAACGGCTGGGACCATACATCAAGTTTCAAATGATCGAAGTAGCCGATGAAAAGGCTCCTGACACACTGAGCGAAGCGGAGGTTCGACAGGTCAAGGAGCGAGAGGGAGAGCGTATCCTTGCTCATGTGAAAAGCGAAGCACACGTCATTGTACTCGCCATCGACGGCAAACTCTGGAGCTCGGAAGAACTCGCAGAGGAATTAGACAAGCTCGGTACCTACGGTACAAGCCATGTCGTCTTCGTCATTGGCGGCAGTCATGGTCTCTCTGACGAAGTCCTCCGCCGTGCTCAGCAGAAGCTAAGCTTCGGAAGGATGACTTTGCCTCATCAACTAATGCGGCTGGTGCTGGTGGAACAGATTTACCGAGCGGTGAAGATCAATCGAGGTGAACCGTATCATAAATAGTGGTAAAGCAAAGGGTGGAGATAATTTTAACTGCAGTGGATATTTATTAGCAAGTAGAGGGAACTATAAAGTGCTTAGATAGTTCAATGTTGTATTCAATATGTTTACTTAAAATTATTGATCGTCAATGATTCATTGACTTTTTAGTTGCACTGAGCATATACTTAATAATATAAAACCAAGGGGATGTGTAAAAATGAAAACAATCTTCGAGCAAATAGGAGAGAAGGTTGCTAGTTGGCTTGAATCGCAAGGTGAGACGCAGTCTTTTTTTGCAGAGAGAATGGGCATCTCTAAACAAGTGATGAGTAAAATAGTCAATGGAAAAAAGGCAATTAATATTGATGAAATTACAAAAATAGCAAGTATCATTGGAGTAACGGTGGATGAACTTGTAAGACCAAAGGAAATACCACAAGTGATTCAAGAACCGATTTTGTTCATGATTGGAAAATTAGAAAACGAAAACACAAAAGAAGGACTTCAGTTTCTAAATCATGTAATGAATGAGATGATTGAACTAGAAGAAATTCTTCATTTGAAATAAGGAGGCAGTATGAGAGAATTTCCTTCTTTAAGTCCAAAGGAATTTGATGAAATTGAAGCAAAAGTTCGGGCTAAGCTTGGAGAAAAGTTAAAAACACACAGGGTGTTGAGAGAAGAAGTATTAGAATTAATCCAACAGGAAGCAACCTTGCTTAAATACCCTATAAAAGATAATGAGTTATGTGCTTTTGTTTGCAAGAAAAAAGACAGGGTTTTCGTCTATATAAACACATTTATTCCTAGAGAAAAACAAGTGTTTGCAGCAGCTCATGAATTATATCATATCTGGTATGATCAGGATAAGCTAAATCAAACTGAATTATTACACGATCAGGTGTTAGAGAATTACACCGAGGATGTTAATGAGTTAAAAGCTAATCTATTTGCAGCTCTTTTACTTGTCCCTACAGAGGTTTTATCTAACGAAATAAAATCTCGTGGAATACAAAAAGATTCTTTAAAGATTGAAGATATAGTTAGGTTAATGGCTTTGTTTTATGTGCCATTTAAGACTATTGTGAGGCGTTTGTTTGAAATTGAATTTATCGATGAGAAGAAGATGCGTGAATTCTTGACTGTACCAGATCGGGACTCACAGGCGGGTGTAATTCTAGTTAGAAAGAGGTTACAGTTAAACGATTCTACACAAGACAGAACAAACGAGGTTTTTTTTGAAAATCTGGTTGAGAATGCGATTTCAGCGTATAATGAAGAAATCATTAATGAACAAAAACTTCGGAATATTCTATCTCTAGTAAATCAATCTCCTGAATCAATGCAGATTATTGAACTAGGAACAGAAGGCGACTGGGATAGTATTATGGGGGATTACGACGGGGATGACTGATTGGATTTGGGAAGAAGCGATACTAGACACAGATTTCGCTCTTAAACTAGGGAAAGTCCAAAAGTTTAATGCAATAGAGAAATACATCCCCCTATTAGTAAAAAAACTATATATTCATCGTTACGTATACGAGAATGAAATCTTAATGCCGAAAAGAACGAAAGATCAAATCGACAAATTAATAGAGAACGATAATGCTGTTATTGTGGATGCTGAAGTTCTACGACACGACGTTTATAAACCTATGATTTATCTTCAAACGATACAGCACTTGGAGAAGCTTGATCCCGAGACAAGAACTGGCGGAAAAAACTGGGGGGAAATTGTCTCAACTGCCTACGCTTTTGCAAGTGGAATTCCATATATACTTTCGGATGAACGAGAACTTCAAGAGTTGTTAGATAAAGAACTGAATAGTGGGACTGATAAAGATATTATAGTGGTTCGTCTTAGAGACTTTATTGTGGGTATGAAGGAAAAAGGTTTATCAAGAAAAGAAGCATACGCAATGTGGTGTTTTGCACATCAGGACGAAAGAGACAAAATAAAGATGGAAAAAGCAAAGATTGCTTTTCAAAATGATATTTGGTGTTTGTAGTTTTAAGCGACTATGTATTTAAGTCGTTTTTTTTGTATTTACCATGAAGTAAAGCTGAACCGTATCACAAATAGTGGTAAAGCGGCGGCATGAAATATCTATTGATATAAAGATGTTTAAGGGCGTATTTTCCATTTTTCCAAATATGGTGTAGTCTATGGCTATTAGCATGAGAAAGGCGAGGTCAGACCACTAAGCTTCTTTTTCCAAATGGATAAGTATTTTCAATGAAGGATTATTGCCTTAATGCATAGAATTATCAATCATTAGGCAGGCGAATAAACTTATGAAGAGAAACTAATTAGCATAGAGGTGATATGTTTGAAAATTGATTTACAAGGACGCATAAAAAATATTAATCTACCTGCATATACACCGCTGATTCCTCTTTTCGAAGCGATTGTAAATTCTATTCAAGCAGTTGAGGCGACTGGGGAAGATTTAAGGAATAACTTTATTCGTATTCAAGTCCTAAGAGATACTAGGCAAGCAGCTATGGACTTCCAAGAGAATTCCAATATACATCCAATCTCGGGCTTTGTAGTTACCGATTCTGGAATAGGGTTTAATGAAGATAATTTTAATTCTTTTAGAACTTCAGATTCTACTTATAAAAGCATTATTGGTGGAAAAGGGGTCGGGAGATTAACTTGGCTAAAAGCATTCGATACAGTTGAAATTGAAAGTTCATTTTCTGATATTGTTGAACTTAAGGGGCGAGCATTTTCTTTTACTATTGAAGATGGTGTTACACAAGTAGAAGATATACACTTAACAAATGAAACAAAACGATCTACGACAGTAAAACTTTTAGATTATAAAACTCCATATTCCAATAAAGCACCTAAATCCCTTAGTATTATAGCAAATAGAATCGTAGAACATTGTCTCTCTTTCTTTATTCTAAATAAGTGTCCCAACATTATGTTGTTTGATGATACAGATTCTATTAATCTTAATGAACATTTTAAAAATCATGTGGATCACAATGTTACATCAGACACATTCGAAATCAATGGGCTTCACTTTAATATTAAGCATATAAAGCTGTTGTTTGCAAAAGATCATAAAGTATATCTTTGTGCTAATAATCGTGTTGTTCGTGACGAAAAAATCACTAACCAAATTTCTGGTTTGCCAAAAAAAATAATTACTGAAGATGGAGAGGTTGTTCTATATACAGCGTATGTTACAAGTGATTTCTTTGATAGAAATGTAAATGCTGAAAGAACAGATTTTATTGATTACAAAAATGACGATCCAAGTCTGCTCGCTGAAGATATTTCTTGGAGTAGTATTTTTCAAAATATTTATATAAAGGCTTCGGAATATTTATCCGAATACTTAGTGTCAATTCAGCAGGAAAAGATTGAAAAAATTAATCA